>JAHIQI010000004.1 GCA_018902755.1 Pseudomonadota bacterium
AGGAAGTGCAGATCGGCATGGAGATGGTGACCCGGGTCAACCAACTCCCCAACGGCAACCTGAACTATGTGTTTGAAAAAGCCTAGGCCTCCGGCCAGCTAAAAACCAACGGCCCGCCCCTGCCGCAAGGCGAGGGCGGGCCGATACTTTTTGTGCGCTATTTGGGCGCGACTTGTATGCAACGTGCTGACTAACCATGGCGCTTTGCACCACCAAGCCCGTTTATCTTTAGCTTTTGGCTCGGCCTGATAAATAGGTGCGAAAACAACAAGCTTCCCCAAAAAATTACTTAGAACTGGGACCAGTAATCATTACAAAAGATACTGGTCGCGCCGACCATTCCAGTAGTTCAGCCATAACCAATAGATAAAAAATAAGGCCAACCTGGGTCGGTCAGCGGGATTTTTGGGTTGACATGAGATTTCAGGCTAAATTATATTATGTATAACCAACTTATGCAGAGTGAAAATAATGACTGACGAGAAACACTCCCGATACTTCGTCCATTCCTTGGAAAAAGGGCTGTCCGTGCTGCGGGCCTTTGCCAAGAAGGGGCCCAACCTGACCCTGAGCGAGATCTCCCAGGTGACCGGCATGGTGCCCCCCACGGCCACCCGCTTCATTCGGACCCTGGAGGATCTCGGCTATCTGCTGCGGGACCCAAGCACAAGAACTTACAGCCTTTCTCCCAAAATACTCAGCATAGGTTTCAGCTTTATCGAGAACATCGACATCAGGCAGCGCGTGTCCAGATACCTGCTGGAGATAACCAAGCAAATGAACGTGGACACTGCGTGCGCCATTTTGGACCACACCGAAGTGGTCTACATCGAGCGTTTTCGCTCCAATTCCGTGGTCAGCCTGCATCTGACCGTGGGGTCGCGTCTGCCTGCCTATAACTCGGCCATGGGGCGGGCCATTTTGGCCTTCATGGACCCCAAGGAAGCCGAAGACGTGATAGACGCGTCGGAATTGGTGGCCCACACCCCCAACACCATCACCAACAAAGGTGCCTTGCTTAAAAGGCTGGAAGAGGTGAGGGAAGCTGGGTTTGCCATCAACAAACAAGAACTTGTTCTGGGCATGGCGGCCATAGCCGCCCCGGTAATGAAGGGCGCCACGGCTGAGGGGTCCATAGGCGCATCCTTCCCGGTGCAGCTTTTAGAGCAAGAAGGTTTTTTCGATGAAGTGAAGGAGAGAATTGTAGGCACGGCAAAGAAAGTGGCTTTGTAACCCAGCGCCCGCGGGCGGCTAAAAGATGTTTCATGGCAGGGAAATTGATGCCGTGCATTTTGCATTTAGAGGAGGAGCAGGATGGGAAAAAAAGCGATCGTATTGGCAATTACACTTTTGGCGGTCGGCGCCATGCTTCTTGGGAGTACAGCCCTGGCAGCCGACAAGTTTCCCGACAAACCAGTAAACATCTACGTAGGCTTCCCGCCCGGTGGAGTGGCCGGTAACAGCGCCAGGGCCATCGGCACCCCGGCCGCCAAGTTCCTGGGGCAGCCGACCGTGATCATGCACAAGCCCGGCGCGGGCGGCACCCTGGCTGTGGACTACGTGTCCTCCCAGGCTCCGGACGGTTATACCGTTATCAACGCCGGAACCTCCACCCTGGCCACCGCCATGTTCACCAAGGGCGTGAAGTGGGGCCCCAACGACTTCACCATGATCCTGGGCTACACCGCCTTCAACTTCGCCCTGGTCACTCGGGCCGACGCCCCCTGGAAGAACTTCGACGAGTGGGTGGCCTACGTGCGCAAGCACCCCGGCTTCAAGTACGCCACCTACGGCGCCTTGGGCACCATGCACGTGTTCATGGAGTGGCTGGCCAAGGAACTCAAGCTGGACATGGTCCCGGTTCACTTCAAGGGCGACAACCCGGCCGTGGCCGCGCTCTTGGGCGGGCACCTGCAAATCTATTGCGGCGCGGGCGGCCAGGCTCCCCATGTCAAGGCCGGCACCTTGCGCACCCTGCTGCAGGTCTCCGGAGAGCCCATGGACGCCAACCCCAAGGCCGTGCCCAGGTTGGCCCAGAAGCTCCCCAACGCCCCCGTGCAATTGTTCACCCTGCCTATCGGCGTCTTCGGCCCCAAGGGCATTCCCGCTCCCGTTGCGGCAAAGCTGACTGAAGCCTTCGTCAAGGCGGCCAAGACGCCTGAGTGCGCCAAGGCCCTGAAGCAGATGAACATGACCGTGCAGATCGTCGGCCCCGAGCAGCTCCACAAGGACCTGGTGGCTGGGCAAGAGCAGTTCGGCAAGCTCATCAAGGAACTGAATCTCAAGCGCAAGTAAACGCCGGAGGTAAGCAGCCATGAGAGAAGACGACCGAGCCTGCAGCCTGATTCTCTTGGGGATCGCCCTCGCCGCGTGCCTTGGAGCCTTCCAGTACGAGGTGGGCACATTCAACAATCCTGGGCCTGGTTTGTTTCCCCTGGTCTTGGGGGTAGTGCTCGGCGTCTTGTCTCTTATGATCCTGGCCGGCGGCGTAATGGCCAAACGGGCCGCCGCCCTGGGAGCCCAAGTAACCGGTGGGCGCTCCATATACAGCAAAGAAGCCTTGTATGTGGTGTTGGCCCTTATCGGCTTCGGATTTTTGCTGGTGCCGCTGGGCTTCATCGTCACCACCTTCGCGGTCTTCGCCGCCTTGCTGCGTTTCGTGACCAACCAGAAGTGGCCCGTGGTGGTTATCGGGTCCCTGGTTCTGGCTCTGGGCGCATACGTGGTGTTCGACGTGCTCTTGGGCGTCCCTCTGCCTCGCGGGGCTTTGGGAATCTGAAGTAAAGGGACGGGCCTTCTGTGGAAACACTCAACTTAGTTTTATACGGCTTTCAGGTCGCCCTGGCCGCGCATAACGTGTTCGCCTGTTTCGTGGGCGTGCTGCTGGGCACCCTGGTGGGGGTGCTGCCTGGGCTGGGGCCCGTGGCCACCATCTCGATCTTGTTGCCCATAACCTTGAGCATGGAGCCGGTCACCGCCATCATCATGCTGGCCGGCATCTATTACGGGGCCCAGTACGGCGGCTCCATAACTTCCATCTTGTTGAACGTGCCCGGCGAGGCCACCACCGTGGTCACCTGCATCGAGGGCCACCAAATGGCCAAGGCCGGTCGGGCCGGACCGGCCCTGGGCATATCGGCCATCGGCTCCTTCATCGGGGGCACCATCTGCCTGGTGGGGATCATGTTCCTGGCCGCCCCCTTGGCCAAGTTCGCCCTCAAGTTCGGGCCGCCGGAGTATTCGGCCCTTATCTTCTTGGCCATCACCCTCATCACCGGCCTGGCGGTGGGCTCTCCGGTAAAGGGCCTGGCCATGGCGGTGCTGGGCATGATGGCCGGCACCATAGGCATGGACGTGGCCACCGGCGAACCACGCTTCACCTTCGGCATCCATGCCCTGCACGACGGGCTGGGCCTGGTGCCGGTGATCATGGGCCTGTTCGGCATCGGCGAGATTCTCACCAACGTGGAGCAAAAGGGCGGGGCCGAGGTCATCAAGACCAAGTTCAGCAACGTCTGGCCCACCATGCAGGACTGGATAGCCAGCCGCATGGCCATCATGCGCGGCACGGTGGTGGGCTTTTTGCTGGGCCTTATACCCGGAGGCGGGGCGCTCATTGCCACCTTCGCCTCATACTCCCTGGAAAAGAAAATTTCGCGCCACCCCGAAACCTTCGGCCACGGGGCCATAGAGGGCCTGGCCGGTCCGGAGACCGCCAACAACTCCGGCTCCCAGGCCAGCTTCGTGCCCATGCTCTCCCTGGGCCTGCCCTCCAACGTGGTCACGGCCATCCTCATCGGGGCCTTGATCATCCACGGAGTGGAGCCCGGCCCCCTGATGATGACCACCAACCCGGATATCTTCTGGGGCGTTTTGGTGAGCATGTATCTGGGCAACGTGATGCTCTTGATCCTGAACCTGCCGCTCATCGCGGTGTGGGTGCAGATCCTGCGCATTCCCTACAAGTTTTTGCTGCCCCTGATCATGTTGTTCTGCCTGGTGGGGGTCTACAGCACCAACTTCAGCGTGTTCGACGTTTTCGTGATGATCTTCTTCGGGATCATCGGCTACCTCATGAACAAGTTCCAGTACGAGCCCGCGCCTTTCATCATGGGCCTGGTCTTGTGCCCCATATTCGAGAACGCCTTCAGGCAGAGCCTGAGTCTTTCGGATGGATCGTTTTGGATTTTCTTCAGCCGCCCCATTTCGGCGGTCCTGGTCATCGGCGGAATTTTGATCTTGGCCGGCTACATGCTGCCCTCGTTCCGGCGGAAGGTGAAAGTCGTCCAAGAGAACGCCTGTGATTAACCCCTGGTTCAACTTATTTGGAGGCACTTAAATGATAACCATCATCAGAAATGTACACGTCTATTCTCCAGAGGACTTGGGTGTCCAGGACGTTCTGATCGTTGGCAAGCAGATTCACGCGGTGGGCGGCGACTTCGACCTGTGGGCCAAGCTGCCCGAGACCACCGAGATTGACGGCACGGGCAAGCTCTTGGTGCCGGGATTCGTGGACTCCCACGTGCACATCCTGGGCGGCGGCGGCGCGGCCGGTTTCGGCAGCCGGGGCCCGGAGACCAGCTTCAGCGAGACCGTGCTGGCCGGCACCACCACCGTGGTGGGCGTGGTGGGCGTGGACCAGGAGGGCCGCGACCTGAAGACGCTCTACGCCAAGACCAAGAGCCTGGAGTTTAGGGGCATCACCGCCAAAATGTTCACCTGCGGTTTTGACACCGAGGTGACCATCACCGGCAGCATCAAAAGCGACATCTACCTTGTTGACAACGTCATCGGGGCCAAGTGCTGCGTGTCCGACCGCCGGGGGGCCCAGACCACCTACGAGGACCTGAAAAAGGCCATGGCCACTACGGCCCTGGGCGGTCTGCTCTCGCGCAAGGCCGGCGTGCTGCACATCCACATGGGAGACGCTCCCGCCGGCCTGACGCCGGTGATCGATGCCCAGCAGGAAACCGCGGTGATGATCAAGAACATCGTGCCCACTCACATCAACCGCAACGAGCTGTTGATGGAGCAGGGCCTCACCTGGACCAAGAACGGCGGCGTGGTGGACTTCACCCCCTGCATCTACCCGCCGGACTTCAAGCGGGCCACCAAAACCGTCCAGGCGGTGAGCGAGTACCTCAAGGCCGGAGTGCCCATCGAGCAGATCACCATCAGCACCGACGCCAACGGGGTGCACACCATCCACGGCTTCGAGCGCATGGCCCGCAACCCCATGGACCTCATGTACAAGGAGTTCCTGGAAATGATCAAGGGTGAGGGCATCTCCATGACCGACTGCCTCAAGTGCGTTTCCACCAACGTGGCCCGGGTGCTGCGCCTGGAGGAAAAGGGCAAGGTGGCTCCGGGCATGGACGCTGACCTGATGCTGCTGGACCCCGAGAGCCTGGAAATCAAGATGGTGATGGCCCTGGGCGTCAAACTGGTGGAAAACGGCCGCCTGGTCAGCCCGCCTCCCTTGGATGTGTAAATCAAGCTTATTTGCGCCTAAAAAACGCTGAACTCGAACCTGTATGTATTGATTGAGAGTCGGAGGAATCAAAGTGAGCGACAAAGTTAAGCCGCAAGGCATCTACACAATTCTGCCCCTTCCTTTCAGCGAGTCGTTCGAAATAAAGGAAGACGTGCTGTCCCAGGCCATCGACTGGGCCGTGGAAGCGGGCGCCAAGGGCGTGGTGGCCACCGGTTCGGTGGGTGAGTTCTCCCACCTCACCGAGGCCGAGCGCGAGCACGTGATGGAGATAAGCCTGGGCCAGATTCGCAAGAACCAGGGCACCAAGGCCGTGTCCATGACCGCGGCGGCAGGCACCCTGGAGACCATCCGATGGACCAAGCTGGCCCAGGAGATGGGCTACGATTACGCCTTGATCGTGCCCCCCTACTACTGGAAGGTGGGAGACGACGAGGTCTACCGCCACTTCCAGATGGTCAACGACGCGGTGGACATCCCCATCATCGTCTACAACAACCCCATCACTTCCAAGTTCACCATCAAGGTGCCTTTCGCCGAGCGTTTGGCGGAGCTGTCCAACGTGGTGGCCATGAAAGAGATGAGCCACGACATGGCCTACCTGATGTCCATGTACGACACGGTGGGCGACAAGATCAGCATGATGCAGACCTTCCGGGTCTACCTGATGGGTCTGATGTTGGGCGCTGCCGGCGGCTCCATCACCTCCTTCGGCCTGCCCGCCTGCGTGCGCATCAAAGAGCTGTACGACGCGGGCAACCTGACCGGCGCGGTGAAGATTCAGCAGGCACTCAACAAGCTGTTCAAGGGTTCCACCGAGGGCTCCGGCGTGCTGGGCCGCATCAAGACCGCTTGCTCCATGGTGGCCGGCCTGGACTTCGGTCCGCCCCGCCCGCCCTACCTGGCGCCCAATGACAAGGAATTGGCCATTCTGCAGGCCAATATGGATCACCTCAATGAGGTGATGGATTCGGTGAAATAAAAAGCTGGGATTGCAATATTCAGCTGTCCTGATAGGGAAGCCCGCCCTCAGCTACCGCTCCGCTGCACGCACTGATCCTCATCTTGTGAAAAGGGCGGGCTTCCCTATCCACCAAATTTCACTCCGCGGCCTGCGCTTCGGCCAGGCCGTTACGAGTCTCAACGAGGGCTGATAAGTGGCTGCGCATTATCCTCACATCTTTCAGCCTGGCCGCATAGGCAAGCTGACCTTGAAGAACCGCCTGGTCATGGCTCCCATGGGCACCCCGGCCTTGACCGGCTGGCGGGGCACCTTCAGCGACCGGCTGATGGACTACTACGAGCGCCGGGCCCAAGGCGGCGTGGGGCTCATCATCACCGGGGTGAGCCTGATCAACTCCAAGGTTGAGCCCTGGGAGTCGGACGGCGAGCCATCCCTGGTCACCTTTGACGCTCCCTGGAAAGCGCGCAATTTCATACAGCTCACCGAGCGGGTGCATGACCACGGGGCCAAAATATTCGCCCAACTCACCGCCGGTTTCGGGCGGGTGCTGCCCAAGCGCATCCTGAACAAGCCCGGGGTGGAGCCTATCGCCCCCTCGCCCATGCCCGCCTTCTGGCGGCCGGAGATCATGGCCCGCGAGATACGCTTGGATGAAATAGAGGCTCTGGTGGATTCCTGCGGCCGGGCGGCCCTGGTGGCCCAGTTGAGCGGGTTCGACGGCATCGAGTTGCACGGCCACGAGGGCTACCTGCTGGATCAGTTCATGACCCCGCTGTGGAACCAGAGGACCGATCAGTACGGTGGCAGCCATGCCAACCGTGTGCGCTTCGCCCTGGAATGCATAGCCAGCATCAAAGCTGCGGTGGGTGACGACTTCCCCATATCCTATCGCATCGGTATCGAGCACAAGCTGCCCGGAGGCCGCCAAAGGGAAGAGGGCATCCGCATTGTCCAGGACCTGGATGCCGCCGGGGTGGCCGCCTTGCACGTGGATGCGGGCTGCTACGACAATTGGCACTGGCCTCACCCTCCGCTGTACCAACCGCCCGGCTGCATGGTGGACATGGCCGCCACGGTGCGCCCCCACGTCGCCCTACCGGTGATAACCGTGGGACGCATGGGCTATCCCGACTTAGCCGACCGCGTAGTGGAGGAGGGGACCGCCGACTTCGTGGCCATAGGCAGGCCGCTTCTGGCTGATCCCGATTTTCCCGACAAGGCCCGGCACGGCCGCGCTCAGGAGATTGTCCCATGCATCGGGTGTCACGAGTGCATGCACCGCATGCACCTGAACCAGTCCATAAGCTGCGCGGTGAACCCGGAGTGCGGCGACGAGAGGCGGCTGAAGCTGACCAGGGCCGAGCGCCCCAAAAAGGTGATGGTCATCGGCGGCGGCGTAGCGGGCATGGAGGCGGCCAGGGTGTGCGCCCTGCGCGGCCACGCGGTCATCCTTTACGAAAGGTCCGGCCATTTGGGCGGTGTCTTGAACATAGCCGGAGCCAGCGATTTCAAAAAGGACCTCAAGGACCTGCTGGAATGCAAGCGCGGGCAGTTGGATGGCCTGGCCGGATTGCGCGTGCTCACCAACGCCGAGGTTACCGCCGAAACCATCCGGAATGAAAAACCCGAGGTCATATTCCTGGCCACCGGTTCCCAGCCCATCCGGCAAGCGCCAATCCCAGGCCTCGAGGACACCCCGGTGATCATGCCCGACGACATCTACCAAGGCGTGCTGCCCGAAGGCCGCAAGATCGTGGTCATCGGGGGAGGGGCCGTGGGATGCGAGGCCGCCTGGCATCTGGCCAGGGAAGGGCGGCAGGTAAGCATTGTGGAGATGCTGCCCCAGGTGGCCGGGGATTTATTCATGGCCAACCGGGACATGCTCCTGGAAGAGCTGGAGCGCTGCCGGGTGGAAATTTTAACCGCCACCAAGGTGACCCGGCTGGCACCCGGCCAGGTGAGCATATCCAACCAACATGGCGAAGCGACGCTGGAGGCGGAGGCCATCGTCTTGGCCATCGGGCGGCGGGCGGAAAGCGCCCTGGCCCAGGCGGCGCGAGAGGTGGCGGGCGACGTATACGTGATCGGTGACAGCCTGGCTCCCCGCAAGATCAAGGACGCCATCTGGGAAGCCTACAAAACCGCGCGAGTGATCTAAGCCAATTCGGCGCCCCGCCGCATCCTCTTAACCAACCTGAACTGATTAGGGCGCAGCATGTACGACATCGAGGCCATTCTAAACAACCTAGCCAACCAGACGCCCACCTGGCTTTTGTTCGTCATCATCGCCTTGTGCCTGGCGCTCTTGTCCAAGAGCGCCGACAAGATGATAGACGGGGCGGTATCCCTGGCCCGGCGCACCCGCCTGCCCAAGATCGTCATCGGGGCCACCATCATTTCCCTGGGCACCACGGTGCCGGAGACGGTGGTCTCGGTGCTGGCCGCCTGGAGCGGCCACTCCGGCCTGGCCCTGGGCAACGGCGTGGGGTCCATAATCTGCGACACCGCGCTCATCTTCGGGCTCATGTGCCTGCTGGCCAAAATACCGGTGCGCAAGTTCATCCTCAACCGAACCGGCTGGATGCAGGTGGGGGCCGCCACCCTCTTGGTGATCATGGCCCTGTTGGCGCTTTGGATCGCGCCGGACAAGCCCATGCTGGGCCGGAGCGTGGGTGTATTGTTCATCGCGCTGCTGGCCCTGTACATGTACCTCTCCTATCGCTGGGCGCGCCAAAGCGGGCAGGCCGATTTCGAGGAGGAGGACGAGGGCGAGGATTGGAGCACCCTAAAATCGGTGCTGTTCCTGCTGGGAGGCTTGGCGGGGGTGATCGTGGCCAGCCGGGTGCTGATCCCCTGCGCGGTGGTGGGGGCCTGTCGCCTGGGGGTGCCCCAAGACGTGGTGGCCGCCACCATCGTGGCCTTCGGCACCTCGGTGCCCGAGCTGATGACCGGCATCAGTTCCATCAGGAAGGGACATCCCCAGATCATGGTGGGCAACGTGGTGGGGGCCGACGTGCTCAACTGCCTGTTCGTAATCGGGGCGGCGGCCCTTACCGAGCCCCTGCACATCCCGGACAACTTTTACTACTTCCACTTCCCGGCCATGCTGGCCATCCTCTACTCTTTCCGGGTGATCATCTTCATGAACCGGGACGGCTGGTTCAAGCGCTGGCAAGGGGCCTGGCTGCTGGGATTGTACGCGCTGTATCTGACCCTTCAGTACAGCCTGAACATAACCGGCGCGGAAGGCTAAGCGAACAGGGGCTGGAAGCCTGCCGCCCCGCGACAAATTGTCTATAATTTCCAGCAAAGGCTGGATAAGTAACGGAGAGTATGACCATGGCAGTATTACCCGAAGTCAAGAGCCACTACGGCCGCCTGAAGTTGTTGATCGGCGGCGAGTGGGTTGAGTCCAAGTCCGAGATCATCAACAAGACCACCAACCCGGCCACGGGGGTGGAGATCGCCGAGTTCCCCACGGCCACCAAGGAAGAAGCCCGGGCGGC
>JAHIQI010000034.1 GCA_018902755.1 Pseudomonadota bacterium
AGTCCCGCATGGGAACCGTGCCCTGAGCGTAGCCGATCACGCAATCGACCGTGCCCTCGGCAAGAAGCTTCTTGGCCGCCTCACGGATTTTTGTGACTAGAGACTCCATCAGGCCACCCTCCGGATGTCTTTGACCATGCGGCTGGCGGGCCCCAGGGCGCGCACCGATTCGATCACCTCGATGGCGGTCTGTTGGAACTTGGTGGCCTCGGCTGAGGAAATCCAGCTGAAGTGCAGCCGGTTCGGCTCGATGCCCACGTACTCCAGCAGGTTTTTGAGAATAGTAAAGCGGCGGCGGGCGAACATATTGCCCGCGATGTAGTGACAATCGCCGGGGTGGCAACCGCTCACCCACACGCCGTCGGCCCCTTGCCGGAAGGCCTGCATGATGAACTTGGGGCTCATGCGGCCGGTGCAAGGGATGCGGATCACCCGGAAGTTGGGCGGGTACTGCAAACGGCTCACCCCGGCCAGGTCCGCCCCCCCGTAGGTGCACCAGTTGCAGAAAAAGGCCGCTATGCGCGGCTGGAACTTATTTTCTTCACTCATGGCGTACTCCATAATGACAGGGCCCTAGTTTTCAGCCCTGAAGCATCACCGAAATTTGGGCCAGCACATCCTGGTTGCTGAATCCCCGCAAGTTTGGCGCGCCGGAGCGGCAGGAGGCCACGCAGGTGCCGCAGCCCTTGCAAAGGGCCTCGTTGACCACGGCCAGGCCGTTCTCGTCCTGGGTGATGGCCTGGAAGGGACACACCGTCCAGCAGACCCCGCAGCCCACGCACTTGCGCTGGTCGATCCAGGCCACCGTGCCCGGCAGCATCATCTCGGTGCGCGAGAGCACCGTGGCCGCGCGGCTCACCGCGGCCTGGGCCTGGGACACCGCCTCTTCCAAGGGCTTGGGGTAGTGGGCCAGACCGGCCATGAACACGCCGTCGGTGGCAAAGTCCACGGGCCGCAGTTTTACGTGGGCCTCCAGGAACCAGCCGTCCTGATCCAGGGGGATCTTGAACATCTGGGCCAGATGCTCGTCCTTGTGGCTCACGATGGCCGTGGCCAGGCCCACCAGGTCCGCCTCCAGCACGATGGTCCGACCCAGGATGGGGTCCTGGGCCTTGACCAGCAGGGAGTCGCCCTCGGTGACCACCTCCGGCTTGGTGTCCGGGTCGTAGCGCACGAAGATAACGCCCTTGGAGCGGGCCTGTTGATAGAGGCGCTCGCGATCGCCGTAGGTGCGCATGTCGCGGTAGATGATGGCCACCTGGGCCTCGGGGTTGGCTTCCTTGATGGCCAGGGCGCTCTCCACCGAGTGGGTGCAGCAAACCTTGGAGCAGTAGGGGCGCTCCGGGTCGCGGGAACCCACGCACTGGATGAACACCGCCTTGTTGACCTCGCTCAGGTCCAACTCGCCGCCCAGCACCGCTTGGTCGATCTCCAGGTGGGTCATCACCCGGGGGTCCTGACCGTAGAGGTACTCGGCGGGTTTGTACTCGCCTGCCCCGGTGCAGATCAGGGCCACGCCGTGCTCCAGAAGCTCCTCGCCGGAGTCCCCCACCAGGGTGGTCTTGAAGTTGCCCACAAAGCCGTCCACATTTTTGATCACCGTGCCCAGATGCACCGTGATCAGAGGCTCGGCCTCCACCTTGGCCACCAGGCCGGTCAGGTACTCCTGCACGTCCTCACCCAGGGCGGTGGTGCGCAGCATGCGGGCGTTGCCGCCCATGGCGTTGTCCCGCTCCACGATATGGGTCTCATAGCCCTGGGCCGCCAGGTTGAGCGCCGCGTTCATGCCCGACACGCCGCCGCCGATGACCATGGCCTTGGGCAGGATGGAGAGCTTGGCCTCGGTCAGCGGCTCCAGCAGGGAAGCCTTGGCCACGGCCATGCGCACCTGGTCCTTGGCCTTTTCGGTGGCCGCCACCGGATCATCGGCGTGCACCCAGGAATCCTGGTTGCGAATGTTGGCCAGATCGAAGAGGTACTTGTTGATGCCCGCCGCCTGCAAGGTCTCCTGGAACAGGGGCTCGTGGGTGCGCGGCGAACAGGCGGCCACCACCATGCGGTTGAGGCCCTGCTCCTTGATCACCTCGGTCATCTTGTCCTGGGTGTCCTGGGAGCAGGTGAACAGGTTGTTCTCCACGTAGACCACGTTGGGCAGGGTGGCCGCGTAGTCCATGACCGCCTTGACGTCCACCACCCCGGCGATGTTGATGCCGCAGGAGCACACGAACACACCCACCCGGGGGGTCTCGCCGCGCACGTCGCGCTGGGGGACCTTCTCGGGCTCGGTGATCAAGGTGCCGCGCCCGGCGGCCAGGCCCGAAGAGGCGGCGCAGGCGGCGGCCGAGGCCTCCATCACCGACAGGGGGATGTCCTTGGGGCCGGCCAGGGCGCCGCACACGTAAATGCCCGGACGGCTGGTGGCCACCGGGGCGAAGGAGTCGGTGGCCGCGAAACGGCTCTGGTTCTGCTCCACCCCCAGGCGGCGGCACAGGTCGGCCACCTCGGGGTTCATCTCCAGGCCCTGGGAGAGCACCACCATGTCGAAATCTTCGCTCTTGGCCTGGCCCTTTTCGGTAACGTACTCCAGGCGCAGACTCCCGCCCTCCAACTCGCTGATGGAGTGGATGCGGCTGCGGATGAAACGCACGCCGTCTTCCTGGGCCTTCACGTAGGTGCGCTCGAAGTCCTTGCCGTAGGTGCGCATGTCCATGAAGAAGATGGCGGCGTCCAGATCGGTGTGGGAGTGCTCCCTGGCGATCACCGCCTCCTTGATGGCGTACATGCAGCACACGCTGGAGCAGTAGGGATGGTCGCAGTGGTTCAGGTCGCGGCTGCCCACGCACTGCAACCAGGCGATCTTCTTGGGCTCGGCCTCGTCGCCGGGCCTGACCAGATGGCCCATCCAGGGGCCCGAGGCGCTAAGGATGCGCTCGAACTCCAACGCGGTGACCACGTTGGGGAAGTTGGCATAAGCGTATTGGGGATAGGGAGTGGGGTCGTAGGGCTTGAACCCGGCGGCCAGGATCACCGCGCCCACGTTGATCTCAAGCTCCTGGTCCTGCTGATCGTAGTCCACCGCGCCCGCCGGACAGAACTTCTGACAGGCCTTGCACTTGCCCTTTTGGAAGTAAATGCAGTTATCGGCGTCGATGCCGTACTTCAGCGGCACCGCCTGGGGGTACTTCACATAGGCGGCCTTGCGCTTGCCCAGGCCCTGGTTGAACTCGTCGGGGATGCGCTTGGGACACTTGGCCGCGCAGGCCCCGCAGGCAATGCACTTGTTCAGGTCCACGTAGCGGGCCTTTTGCAGCACCTTGACCGTCAGGTCGCCCTCCGCCCCCTGGACATCCTGCACCTCGGCCATGGTGATCAGCTTGATGTTGGGGTGACGGCCCGCCTCCACCAGCTTGGGGGAGAGGATGCACATGGAACAGTCGTTGGTGGGGAAGGTCTTGTCCAACTGGCTCATGACCCCGCCGATGGCCGAGCTCTTTTCCACCATGTAGACGTAATAGCCCGAATCGGCCAGGTCCAGCGAGGCCTGGATGGCGGCGATACCGCCACCCACCACCATCACCGCGCCCACGGGCCGGGAGGTAATTTTTTGCGTCATGCCCGAATCTCCTTGCCGGGTGAAATACTCAAAAGGGCAGTAAGCGGGGTTTGGGCCTCGGCCCCAAACGCGCCGTCCGCCCGGGGGCCTACCCGCCCCCGCGGCTAAAGGTCTGCTGACCATAGGGGATTTTAAGGGCGGCCAAATATTCCCCCAGCCACCCACGCCGCGCCGCCTTGCCCGGATATTCAATGGGCCCCGGCCTGGATCGAGCCGAAATGGCGGCACGTTTAATCAGCGTTAAAAACCTTTATAGAACTTAGGGCTATATCCTTGTCCGGCGGGCAAGTCAAACTGGTATTACCAATGATAACCAAGCCTTAATGTTGTAGTTTCCTATGAGGGCTTTTTGGCCCCCACAGGGGTCTCGCCTATTACGAAGTAACGTGCGAGGTTTTTTTTGCCTTAGCGCCCCAGGCTTGCTAAGGTGCTAACGGCTCTGGGGTTACATTTGGGGAAGTGTTACGGCCCGCTTTAAAGGCGGGACCGGCGTCAGAGTTCGGCATAGCAAAGGTAGGGAGGATGTTTCATGGCCGAAAAATTGTGGGAGCCGTCCGCCCAGCGCGTGGCCCAGACCAATCTCAGCCGATTCATTGAATTCATTAACCAAAAGCACGGCACCGACTTCAAGGACTACCCGTCTTTGTACGATTGGTCGGTGGAAAACATCCCGGCCTTCCAAGAGGCGGTGTGGCACTTCTTCAATGTCATGCACACCCAGCCCTACACCGAGGTGGTCACCGGCCTGGACAAGATGCCCGGCGCCAAGTGGTTCCCCGGCGCCAAGCTCAACTTCGCCGAGAACCTGCTCAGGCACCGCGACGACCACCCGGCCATAGTCTTCCGCTCGGAAAACGGCTCCCAGCGCAGCATGACCTATGCCGAGCTTTACGGGCAGGTGGCCCGCCTGGCGGCCGCCCTCCGGGAGTTCGGGGTGGTCCCCGGCGACCGGGTGGCCGGTTTCATGCCCAACATCCCCGAAACCATCGTGGCCATGCTGGCCTCGGTGAGCCTGGGGGCGGTGTGGTCCTCGTGCAGCCCTGACTTCGGCTTCCAGGGGGTCATGGACCGCTTCGGCCAGATTAAGCCCAAGGTGCTGTTCTGCGCGGACGGCTACTTCTACGGCGGCAAGACCTTCAGCTCCCTGGAGCGGGTGGCCAAGGTCAAGGCCGAGATACCCGGCATCGAGCAGGTGGTGGTGGTGCCTTTCACCAGCGAGGAACCGGCCATGGGTCTGGTGCCCGGAGCCCATCGCTTCGATGAGTTGGTCAGCGGCAGCGGCAATCCCGGCCTCAACTGCGCTCAGTTGCCCTTTGACCATCCCCTGTACATCCTCTACTCCTCGGGCACCACTGGAGTGCCCAAGTGCATGGTGCACGGCGCGGGCAACGTGTTGTTGCAGCATCTCAAGGAATTGGGCCTGCAAAGCGACCTGAAGCGCGAAGACAAGATATTCTACTTCACCACCTGCGGCTGGATGATGTGGAACTGGCTGGTCAGCTCCCTGGCCCTGGGGGCCACCCTGCTGCTCTTTGACGGCTCGCCCTTCTACCCCGGCCCCGAGGTGCTGTGGAAATTCGCGGCCGACGAGGGCATGACCATCTTCGGCACCAGTGCCCGCTATCTGGCGGCCATCGAGAACGAAGGCCTCAAGCCCGGCAAGCAGTACGACCTCAGTGCCCTCAAGGCGGTGCTGTCCACCGGCTCGCCGCTCAGCATCGAGAGCTTCAAGTACGTGTACCGCGACATCAAGAGCGACGTATGCCTAAGCTCCATTTCCGGTGGCAGCGACTTGGTGGGCTGCTTCGCCCTGGGCAACCCCATCGGCCCGGTGTACGCCGGGCAACTCCAGGCCCGGGGCCTGGGCATGGCCGTGGAGGCCTGGAACGACGAGGGCAAGCCGGTGGTGGGCGAAAAGGCCGAACTGGTGTGCACCAAGCCCTGGCCCTCCATGCCCATCGGGTTCTGGAACGACCCCGACGGGGCCAAGTACCGGGCCGCCTATTTCGAGGTGTACCCCAACATCTGGTTCCACGGCGACTTCTGCGAGGTGACTCCCGAGGGCGGGGTGATCATGTACGGCCGCTCCGACGCCACCTTGAACCCCGGCGGAGTGCGCATCGGCACCGCCGAGATCTACCGCCAGGTGGAGAACATGCCCGAGATCGCCGACAGCCTGGTGGTGGGCCAGGACTGGGCGGGCGACGTGCGCGTGCTCCTGTTCGTGCGCCTCAACCCCGGCTATGAGCTGGACGACGAGCTTATCAAGAAGATCAAGACCTTGATCCGAACCTCCTGCACCCCGCGCCACGTGCCGGCCAAGATATTGGCGGTGGAGGACATCCCCTACACCATCAGCGGCAAAAAGGTGGAGTTGGCGGTCAGAAACGTGGTCCACGGCCGGGAGGTCAAGAACAAGGACGCCTTGGCCAACCCCCAGGCCCTGGAGCTGTACGACGACCTGGAGGAGTTGAAGAAATAGACGGGTAAACGCTCTATCCACGGGGCGGCGTCCATGGCGCCGCCCCGTTTTTTGCCACCACTTTTCCTCCCTTTGTTCACAGGCCTGTAACTCAACAAAGCGCTAACTAGGGTAAATAAACCGTCTAATAAGGTACAGGTCCGGCCGGACCCGGCGCAAGGGTGCACCGGGAGCCGAGGCCGAGCCCAAGGAGACGATCTCTAGTGAGCCCCATTCCCCTGCACGGCTGGCCCTATCCCGGCACCCAGAGCCCTGCCGAGCTTTTGCGCCGGGCCGGGGTGGACGTGTCCACCCCTTCTGCATTGGCCGCCAGCCTGCCCTTTTCCCTGGGCGACGCCACCTGCGGCTGCGAAAACGAGTTGCAGGCCTCGGTGCTGGGCCCGGCCGAAGCGGTGGACCTGCCCCGCTCCATCGTGGAGTCCAATTACTACCGCAACATAGCCAAGCGCGAGCGCTCGGGCGAGATGCCCCGCCGGGTTATCAACGACCTGGAGCAATGGCTCCAGGCCAACCCCCGTGGCCTGTGGGAAAACTCCTGGGTGCGCCTGGACCCCACCCTGCTCTCCCCCCTGGCCCGCCAGGCCTGGGAGCGGGACCTGTTGGCTGACAAGGATATGCCTCATGGCCCCCGCCGGGCCGACGCCGGGCGCTTCTCCTGTGCCGACGGCCGCCTGCGCCTGCCGGTGAGCTATCTGCTCAAGCTCTCGCTGCTGGACGCCCTGGGCCGCCGCTCTTGCCTGCCCCCGGAGCTGCGGGCGCGGGGCCGGGCCATGGCCGAACACTATCTCTCGGACAACACCTCGCCGGAGACCTACTCCTTCCACCTGAGCCGGACCGACGGCCCCGGCGCGGGGCGCCAGGCGGCACAGGAGACCTGCCGGCGTTATCTGTTCACCCATTTGCTGGCCCTGCATGCCGAGACCAGCCTGGGCCTGGCCGCGAGCGGCCAGAAGGTGGCGGTGTATTTTTCGCCCCATCCCCCGGTGCGCCAGAAACAGCTCAGTGAGTGCATCTCCGACTCCTTCTACCGCGAGCTGTTCATGAACCCCTGCCTGTCGGGATGGGCCAAGGGCGAGGCCAAGCACCACTACATGCACCTGTGCCACCAGGTGCTCTCCCGGGCCCAGTTCAACGGACTGTTCCGCCTCAAGGAGGCGGGCATCATCTTGAACAACCTGGTGACCCTGCCCAGCGCCTCCAACATAAGCCTGGCCAACAACGGCACCCACGTGAGCCTGGGCAGCAAGAAGCTGAGCCGGGCCATGGGGCAAGGCGGCCTGGAAGCAGCCCACGAAAAATACCTGGGCGACCTGGTCACCAAGTTCGTGGAGCACTTCTTGCCCCTGTTCGTGGGCACCTACAGCGCCGCGCCCTACCGCCTGGCCTTTGCCGACTTCCATCCCGAGAAGGTGCTGAGCTTTTTGCCCTTTGAGCTGGACTACACCCACTTGCGCATGATCTGGCGGCGCTGGCGCAAAAAGGCCCACCTCAAGGTGCGGCCCCTGGGCCTCAGGCTCACCCCTTTCGGCCCGCCCTGGCTGGACGAACCCCTGGCCAAGGTCTTCGGCCTCCGGGGCGACTGCCTGCCCGACTTTCGGCTCATGGACTATTTGGTGTGCCTGATGAGCACCGGCCAGAGTCCGGCCCTGGACGGCCGCCTGGGCAACCACGAGCGGCTCAAGCAGGACCTGGCCGCCCTGGGGGTGTTCGATCCCTCCATGCCCCTGTACATGCTGCACCGCCAGCGGGAGATGGCCATTCACGGCTTCGCCGGTTTCGAGGGCCGCCACTACAGCCTTTTCTACAGCCTGCGCCGGGACCTGGCCGGGGCGGTGGACATGCAGCGTCTGCTCACCGTGCTGGCCTTCGGGCTCATCGCCAAGGGCCGCCTGAGCCACAGCCACATCCCGGACCACCCCGAGGTGGAGAGCGAGCGCCGCCAGATATTTTTCGCGGCGGCCATCGGCCTTCCCACCTTTTTCGTGCGCCAGGACACCCCCAACCTGCTGCTCAAGAGCATCCTGGAGCGCACCGCCGAGACCCGGCCCAGCCGCCGCTATCCTGGCTATCTCCGGGTGAAGGTGAGCCAATACTTCCAGGCCTGCCTGGGCCTGCTGGAACAGGAGGGGGCCGAGATCATCGACTGCCTGGGCCTGGGCGAAACCATGGCCGACCTGAGGGAGCGCCTGGCCCAGCCGGGGCAGCGCTCGGCCCTGGGGCGGCTGACCCACGGCATCCTGAGCGAGTTGGGGGCCAGCGACCCTCTCCGGGCCGACGCCCGCCAGTTCAACCAGGCGGCGGAAGACTATTACCGCACCGGCCTCAGGCGACGCCATCTGGGCGAGGCCTGGCAGGTGCTCAGCGAAGACCTCACCGGTGCGGGGCTGAAAGCCCTGGAAAACCACCCCACCGCCCGCCGGGCCTTGGGGCGGGTCTTGGCCGGCCGCGAGCCCCAGGCTCTGTTGGCCGAGCTGAAGGAGCCGGTGCTGGACGGACGGGCCGGGGCCGAGGACGTGTCCCTGCTCATAAACCTGCTGTTAACGGTTATCGATTTTCAGGCGCGGCCGGATCAAGCCAACTTGGCCGGAGGCCCGCCCATGGAGCAAAGCAATGAGTTTGACCACCCATCAGTACATCGACAGGCATAGCGGCCAGGTGCGCACCGAGCGCCTCTTCGCCGACCGCCTGGTCAATTTCCTGTATTCCGAGGTGCGCGAGAAAACGCCCACCGTGTTCAAGGCCATCACCAGCGCCCGTGGCTCCAGCCTGCTGGGGCTTCTCAATTTCGAGGCCATGTTGGGGGTGCGCCTCAAGGCCACCGCCGAGGCGGTGCGTTCCTGGGGGGTGGACCTCGGCGAGTGCCTGGACGACCCGGCCACCCTGGACACCCCGGGCAAGCTGTTCACCCGCAAGATCCGCTACTGGCAGACCCGGCCCATGAACCCGGAGCCGGCGGCGGTGGTGGCCCCGGCCGACTCGCGGGTGCTGCTGGGCTCCTTCGGCCCCCACTCCCTGCTGTTCATCAAGGAGAAGTTCTTCGCCTTCCACGAGCTGTTGGGCGACCTCAAGACCCGCTGGCTGGAGGCCTTCAAGGACGGCGACTACGCCCTGTGCCGCCTGACCCCGGACAAGTACCATTACGTGCACACCCCGGTGAGCGGACGGGTGGTGGACTTCTACCCCATCGCCGGGCACTACCACTCCTGCAACCCCGGCGCGGTGGTCAGCCTGGTGGACCCCTACTCCAAGAACATGCGCATGGTCACCATCATCGACACCGACGTGGACGGCGGCTCCGGGGTGGGCCTGGTGGCCGTGGTGGAGGTGGTGGCCCTGATGGTGGGGGAGATCAGCCAGCGCTACAGCCAAGAGTTCTACGACGATCCCCAGCCCATGACCCCCGGCCTGATGCTCACCAAGGGCCAGCCCAAGAGCCTGTTCAAACCCGGCTCCTCCACGGTGGTGTGCCTGTTTCAGCCGTGCCGCATGGACTTCGACCAGGACCTCATCGACAACCAAACTTCGCCCAAAGCGGTCAGCCGCTTTTCCCGCGGCTTCGGCCAGCCCCTGGTGGAAACCGAGGTCAGGGTGCGCGAACAGATCGGCCGGGCCGCGGCCCGCAGCTGAACAGCCGAGGATATAGAAATGGACAAGCTGATATTCACCGCCGGGCTGGGGGCGCTTTTCGCGGCGCTTTTGTGGTGGAGCCGCCGCCTGCCCGGCGAACGCTGGCAGATCGCGGCGGCCATCCCGGTGGGCCGCGCGGAAAACGGCCGCTGGCGCGGCGTCAACCTCACCTTCTACGGCATGTTCACCGCCAACGCGGTGCTCCTGGCCTCGGCGCTGATGCTCATCATGCTGGGCTCCTTGGGGGTCAGCCCCTTTGAGGTGATGGTGGTGATGCTGCCCTTGCTCTCCCTCAGCGCCCCGGCCGCCCGCCTGGTAGCCCGCTGGGTGGAGTACAAGCCCGCCACCCTCACCGTGGCCGGGGCGGGCTTCGCGGCCCTGGTGCTGGCCCCCTGGCTCACCCTCCTGGCCCGGGCCTGCCTGGGCCGGGGCGTGGGGGAGCACCTCCAGGTGACCCCGGTGCTGGCCGCCCTGGTGATCTGCTACACCCTGGGCGAGGGCCTGGGACGTCTGGCCTGCCTCAGCTTCGGCTGCTGCTATGGCCGGGCCCTGGTGGCCTGCCCCGACTGGGTGCAAAAGGTGTTCAAGCACTGGCACCTGGTGTTCAGCGGCGAGACCAAGAAGATCTCCTACGAGAGCGGCCTGAACGGCTTGGCCGTGGTGCCGGTGCAGATGCTAACCCTCATGGTCAACGGCGCGGCCGGGCTGGTCTCCCTGTACCTGTTTTTGAATGGGGCCTTCACCCCGGCCCTGTGGCTGTGCCTGATCGTCAGCGGCCTGTGGCGGGCGGTGTCCGAGACCCTCAGGGCCGACTACCGGGGCGGGGGCAGCCTGAGCGCCTACCAGATCATGGCCATGGTGGGCATCGCCTACGGCATGGTGATGAGCCTCGTCTTCCCGGTGGGGCCGGCCGCGGCCTCGCCCTCCCTGGCTCTGGGCCTGGACACCCTGTGGAGTCCGACGGTGGTGCTCTGTTTGCAAGGCCTGTGGACCGCCACCCTGATCTACTCAGGGGCCAGCAAGGTGACCGCCGC
The DNA here is from genome assembly GCA_018902755.1 of Pseudomonadota bacterium. GTDB lineage: Bacteria > Desulfobacterota > Desulfarculia > Desulfarculales > Desulfarculaceae > Desulfoferula. The sequence continues at coordinate 10,757 of JAHIQI010000034.1, forward strand.
CACCATAGAGTTCCACGTGGTGCGCGAAAGGATATAAAGCCAAATCAATGGCGTCGCACAGAAACTGGATGTAAGGGCATATCTTCTTGTTACATCAGGCCCCTTTTTTGGGCCATCCTCATCATCTGTTCGCCGGCGCTGGCCGGAGGCACCCGCTGTTGGTCCTCCGGCTTGGGCAAAAGCTCGATTGCTTCCGTGGGGCAGGCCACCACGCACAGGCCGCAGCCGATGCAGCGGTCCAATCTCACCCCGGCCAAGCCGTCGTCGTTCAAGACGATGGCATCCATCTGGCAGCGTTCCAGGCAGGTTTCGCAACCGGTGCAATCATCTTGGGAAACTTGGGCGAACCAGTTGCTGAACACCATCTCCGCCGGTTTGGGGTGCTTGCGTAGGGCCCCCAGCACACCGCAGCAATCGCCGCAGCAGTTGCACATTCCGCTTGGGTTGGTGGTGGTGGCCGGCTGGGTCACCAGGCCGGCTTCACGGCACTTCTCTAAAATCTTGACGCCCTCGTCAAGGCTGATTACCCGGCCCATGCCCCGGTCCAGGTAGTATTGGCCCATGGAGCCAAACATAAAGCAGGCTTCCAGGGGCTTGCCGCAGTCGCCGTCGGTCACCTGCTCCTTTTTGCGGCAAATGCAGTCGGTGATTACGATCTGGTCCTTGGATTTAAGAATCTCCACCGCGTCGTCAAAAACGGCTACATGCCGGGTGATGTCCACGCTTCTGCCCACAGGGATGGTACGCAGGAAATAGTCCGCACCTTGCTGCATGGCCTTGTCAAAGGCCTCGTCGCTATATTCCTTGACCATGGCCGCAAGCTCAGGGGAAAGATCCTTTACTTGAAACTCGAACAGGCCATGCACAAAGGGAATGGCCCCGAACTTGGCGGCATCCCCTTTTTTCAGGCGGAACAAAAGGCCGCGCCCGGCCATGTCCTCAAGCCGCTGAGTTAGTTCCGCCTCGTCCTGCCCCAGCCGTGCCGCAATTGCCGCGGCCGGCTCCAGCCTGTGGGAGAGGGACAGGAAAAGCTCCGCGTCTTCCGGCGAAAAAAGATGCTCAAGGATTTTTATCTCAATACCGGATTCCGTGGCCGGAAACCCCATAGAAAATTTGTCCAGCCTTTTCTGCAAAGCGCGGAAGATGTCATTGGGCATAACCAACGGCCTTTCCAAAATAGATGTACCTGTTCAAATTCCTCTTACGCAAAGCACGATAATCCAATGCCCTAGATTCCGTCAATCGACCACGGCGTCCCAGCCTGCACCAAGCACCGTCCTGTAGCGGCGCTCCAGGGACAATGAAAACGCCACATCGCCAACCTTCGCGACACATCCGGCATAACCCACCCACCCATCGCCCATTTCCCCGCTTGATCTTGCGGCGGCAAAGTGGAACCATGTGAGGGGTGACGCAGGGGGGCGTCACCCCCCCCTGCACACGGGAGCATGGTCCATGTTCGCCTCGGGCGCAGCAAAACAGGCATCGTCCGTGCCGGGCCGTTGGTGGCCCGGCGCGCTGCTGCGCCTGGTGCTGCCTTCGGTGCTCACCCTGCTCTTGTTCTCCGCCGCCCTGTTCGCGGTGATCCTGCCCTCGGTGGAAACCGCCTTCATGGACCGCAAGCGGGAGATGATCCGCGAGCTCACCCAGAGCGCCTGGGACGTGCTGGCCTATTACCACGCCCAGGAGGCCAAGGGCCTCATCACCCGCGAGCAGGCCCAGCAAAAGGCCAAGCAGCAGCTGAGAGCCATGCGCTACGGCTCCGAGGGCAAGGACTACTTCTGGGTCAACGACCTGGAGCCCCGCATGGTGATGCACCCCTACCGGCCGGACCTGGAGGGGAAAAACGTGGCCGACTTCCGCGACCCCCACGGCAAGCGCCTGTTTTCCGAGGTGGTCAAGGTGGTCAAGGCCACCGGCCAGGGCTACGTGGATTACATGTGGCAGTGGAAGGACGACCCGGCCCATGTGGTGCCCAAGGTCAGCTTCGTCAAGGAGTTCGCCCCCTGGGGCTGGGTGGTCGGCACCGGCATCTACGTGGAGGACGTGGCCCAGCAGATGGCGGTGATCACCAACCGGCTCACCTGGGCCAGCCTGGGCATCGTGGGCATCGTGGCGGTGATCGAGTTCTACATCATTCTGCAAAGCCTGGCCGCCGAGCGCCGCCGCCGCCGGGCCGAGGTGGAGACCCAGCGCTCCCGGGGCATGCTGCGCCTGGTCATGGACAACATCCCCCAGCTTATCTTCTGGAAGGACCGGCGGGGCGGCTACCTGGGCTGCAACCGAGCCTTCGCGGCCCATGTCAGCCTGTCCGACCCGGCCCAGATAAAGGGCCTGCACGACCACGAGCTGCCCCGGCCGCCCGCCGAGGCCCCCCTGTTGCAGCGGGTTGAGCAAGAGGTCATGTCCACCGGCAAGGCGCAGCACCATGTCATCGAGCCCCAGCAGGGGCCGGGCGGCTCCACCCTGTGGATGGACGCCAACCGCATCCCCCTGCGCGGCCCCCACGGCCGGGTGGTGGGGGTGCTGTGCACCTACGAGGACATCACCCGCCGCCGGGAGATGGACCAGGCCCTGGCTGAGAGCGAGCGCCGCTTCCGCACCCTGGTGGAGAACGCCCAGGTGGGCATCGCCATCGTGCAGGACGGCCAGGCGGTGTACTGCAACCCCGAGGCCCGGCGCATCCTGGGGCCGGGAGAAACTCCCTTCGCCTTGGAGTCCCTGGGGCCGGCGGGCGACCCCCGCCTGGCCAAGCTGCTGGAGCTGGCCCAGGCGCCGATGAGCCAAGGCGGCCCCGAGACCGAGGAGGGCCAGGACCTGGACCTGGGCTTCCTGGCCGGGGACGGCCACCCCGGCGGCGCGTCCCGCTGGGTGCACTGCCGGGGAGGGGGCATCGTGTACCAGGGCCGTGAGGCCCGGCTGATCGTCATGCTGGACATCACCAAGGCCAGGGAGCTGGAGCGCCTGGTGAGCATCCAGGACAAGATGGCCTCCCTGGGCCGGGTGGCGGCGGGCATCGCCCACGAGATACGAAACCCCCTGTCGGGCATCAACCTCTACCTCACCGCCCTGGGCGGCAAGACCCAGGGCATGGCCGAGGTGACCGAGATCGTGGGCAAGATGCAGGCGGCCAGCGCGCGCATCGAAGGAGTCATCAAGCGGGTGCTGGACTTCAGCCGCCCCACCGCGCCCAAGGTGTCGCTGATCAACCTGAACCAGGTGGTGACCAACGTCATGGAGCTTTCGGCGGTGACCCTGCGCAAGGCGGGCATCAGTTTGGAGGCCTCCCTGGCCGAGTCGCTGCCCCTGGCCCACGCCGACGGCCAGCTTTTGGAGCAGGTGCTCATGAACCTCATCACCAACGCGGTGCAGGCCCTGGCCGAGGTGAGCGGCGAGAAGAAGATCGGCCTGGACTCCTCGCTGGAAATGGACCGCATCGTCATCCGGGTGTCCGACTCCGGCCCCGGCATTCCCCCGGCGCTACGGGAAAAGGTGTTCGACCCCTTCTACACCGGCAGGCGGGAGGGCTCGGGCATCGGGCTGAGCCTGTGCCACCGCATCGTCAGCGACCACGGCGGCAAGCTCACTGTCAGCCAGAGCCGCTGGGGCGGGGCCATGTTCACCATGGAGCTGCCCGCTTCGGCCTACTGGGGCTACGACTCCCACGGATAGGAGACCATGCTCGACTACAGCATTTTCGTAGTGGACGACGAGGAATTCATCCGCGATGCGGTGGTCATGAACCTGCCCGGCTACCGGGTGCGGGCCCTGGCCAGCGCCGAGGAGGCCCTGGAGGCCCTCAAGAAGGAGACCCCGGACCTGATCTTGTTGGACATCGGCCTGCCGGGCATGGACGGGGTCCAGGCCCTGGGGCGCATCAAGGCGCTGTTTCCCCAGATGCTGTTCATCATGATCACCGCCTACGAGGACGTGAACACCGTGGTCTCGGCCATGAAGCAGGGGGTGTACGACTACGTAGTCAAGCCCCTGCACATGGAGTCCTTGAAGGCCACCATCGACAACGCCCTGGAGAGCATCCGCCTGCGCAAGGAGGTGAAGGCCCTGCAGGAGCGCTGCCTCACCGAGAACCTGCCCTGCATGGTGGCCGAGAGCCACCAGATCCAGGGGGTCATGGAGCTGGTCAAGCGGGTGGCCCAGAGTCCCGACGCCCCGGTGCTCGTCCTGGGGGAGACCGGCACCGGCAAGGAGCTCATCGCCGCGGCGGTGCACTACCAGAGCCCCCTGTACCGTGGCCCCCTGGTGGCGCTCAACTGCGCGGCCCTGCCCAAGGACCTCATCGAGAGCGAGCTGTTCGGCTACGAGCCGGGGGCCTTTTCCGGGGCCAAGGCCGGGGGCAAGAAGGGCCTGGTGGAGCAGGCCTCGGGCGGCACCCTGTTTTTGGACGAGGTGGGCGACCTGCCCGCCGAGGCCCAGGCCAAGCTGCTGCGCTTCTTGGACTCCGGCCAGTACTACAAGATCGGCGGCACCCGGCCCAGCCAGGCCCAGGTGCGGGTGGTGGCGGCCACCAACCAGGACCTGGAGCGCCTGGTGGAGGAGGGCCGCTTCCGCCGAGACCTGTACTTCCGCCTGGGGGTCATAAAGGTGGAAGTGCCCTCGCTCAACCGCCGCCCGGAGGACGTGTTGCCCATCGCCCGCCATTTCCTGGGGGAGATGGCCGCCAAATACGGCAAGCAGTTCACCGGCTTCACCCCCCAGGCCGAGATTCTCATGACCCGCCGCCATTACCAGGGCAACGTGCGCGAGCTCAAGGGCCTGGTGGAGCGGGGGGTGCTGGTGGGGGCGGGACCCCTGCTGGGGGCCGAGGAGATGGGCCTGGGCCAAGGCTCCCCGGACAGGCCCGGCGGGGGCGAACCCTCCCTGCCGCGCCTGGGGCCGGAGGGCCTGGACCTGGGCCAAACCCTGGAACAGGTGGAGCGAGATTACCTGGACCAGGCCCTGGAACTGGCCGGGGGCAACGAGACCAAGGCGGCCCAGCTGGTGGGCATGAACTACCACACCTTCCGCTACCGCAAAAAGAAGCTCCTGGACGGGGAGGAGGAATAGAAATTTCTCCACTAATCTAGAAAATATTCTACTTTTCAGCCGCTTTTGGCCGCTTCCGGGACCGCTCCCCTGGGGCGGCTTTTTCGTTTAACCACTCGATATAATTTGTCTAACATCCCATAACCGCCCTTTGGCCCGGAACTTGTAACCATTGGTGGGCGACACTTAGCCAAGGGCGCGGCCCAAAGGGAGGAAAGAGGCATGGAAAAGATCAAGAATCACGGTTGGTCGGTGACCATGGCCGGAATCGGCATCAACCTGGCCTTGGGCATCCTCTATACCTGGAGCATGTTCAAGATGGCCATCAAGGACTCCATCGTGGCCGGTGACGGCCGCTTCGAATGGAGCCTTTCCTCCCTCAACGACCCCTACGCCGTCTGCTGCCTGGCCTTCGCCTTCAGCATGATCTTCGCCGGGCGGCTGCAAGACAAATTATCGCCGCGCATCACCGCGCTCATCGGCGGGGTGCTCACCGGCCTGGGCCTGATGTGGATCAGCCAGTCCTACTCCCTGTGGGTGTGGATCCTGGGCTTCGGGGTGCTCACCGGCACCGGCCTGGGCTTCGGCTACGCCTCGGCCACCCCCCCGGCCATCAAATGGTTCCCCTCGGCCAAGACCGGCCTCATCGCCGGGCTGGTGGTGTCGGGCTTCGGCCTGGCCTCGGTGTACATCGCCCCGCTGAGCAGCTACCTAATCAAAGAAGTCGGCCTCAGCGCCTCCATGATGATCTTCGGCGGCGCCTTCATCATGGTGGTCTGCGGGCTGGCCCAGTTTTTGGTGAACCCTCCCAAGGAGTTCAGCCCAGAGGCCAAGGTGGACGGCCAGGCGCCTGCCAAGCCCAAGGGCCTGGAGTTCAGCCCCTCGGCCATGCTGCGCACCAGGAGCTTCTACCTGTTGTGGTTCACCTACTTCGTGGGCGCGGGCGCGGGCCTGATGATAATCGGCAACGTGGCCGGCATGGCCAAGGCCAGCCTGGGCGACATGGCCTGGGTGGTGGTGGCCCTGATGGCCGTGGGCAACGCGGGAGGCCGCATCGTGGCCGGAACCCTCTCTGACAAGATCGGGCGCACCCAGACCCTGGCCATCATGCTTTGCTTCCAATCGCTGATCATGTTCTCGCTGATGATGGTGGGTAAGGAGCAGGCAATCGTCATGGTCATGGCCGCCGCCCTAGTGGGCTTCAACTACGGCACCAACCTCTCCCTGTTCCCTTCGGCCGCCAAGGACTACTACGGCCTCAGAAACTTCGGGGTCAACTACGGCCTGTTGTTCACCGCCTGGGGCGCGGGCGGCTTCGTGCTGCCCCGGGTCTCCCAGATGATCGTGGCCGCCACCGGTTCTTACGAGTCGGCCTACCTCACCGCGGCGGTGCTGCTCATAATGGGCGCGGGCATGACCGTGGTGCTGGACAAGCCGGTCAGCGTCGAGGTTCCCGCTGCCCAGCCCGCCCTCAGCCCCCGCCCTTCGGGCGCCCTCACCTCCATGGTGCGGGCGGGCTCCCTGGCCACCGGCCGCCCCAACCTGGGCAACAAGAACACCTATCGCCAGATGCTCAAATAAGCACATAAGGGCCGCTTCCCTGGCCTGCAAAGGCCCGGGCGCTCTCCAGAAGCGTCCGGGCCTTTCTTATGTGCTCCGAGGCTGAAAACGGCGGGGGGGATTAGCCTCTGCTGCCCAGGCGCAGGCCGCCGTGGATAAAGTACACCTCCCCGCTCAGGGCCTCGTTGCGGTACAGCTCAGCCACCAGGGAGGCCACCTCCTCGGGCTCGATTAGCCGCCCGATGGGCACGTCGCCCACGATCTTCTCCAGGGCCTTCTGGTTCATGCCCTTCACCATGGGCGTGCCCACGTAGCCCGGAGCCACGGCCACGCAGCGGATGCGCTGGGACAGGCCCCGGCGCATGAACTCGGCGGTGATCACCTTGGGCATCACCGACATGGCCGCCTTGGTGGAAGCGTAGTTTATCTGCCCGGCGGTGCCCAGGGAGCCGGTGGAGGAGATCAGGCAGATCAGGCCCCGGCAGCCGTGGTTGACCATCTGCTCGCCGCACTCGCGTATGGTCAAAAACACCCCGGTGAGGTTCACCTTGACCACGCTCTCAAACTGCTCCAGGGGCATCTTGCGCAGCACCTGGTTGCCTTCCCGGTCCGGAGCCAGAAACAGGCCGTCCTTGATGATCCCCGCGAAGGGGGCCACCAGGTTGATGGCCCCAAAGGCCTCGATGGCCTCGGCGGCCAGGCGGGCGTTGTCCTCCTCCTTGGTCACGTCGCAGGCCACGGTGTGCACCGGGCCTTCAAGCTGGGCCGCGGCCTCGGCCAGGGCCTCGGGGAACAGGTCGGCCAGCACCACCTTGCCCCCCCGTGAGGTCCAATATTGCGCCAGGGCCAGGCCGATGCCGCTGGCCCCGCCGGTGATCACCGCCACCGCGTCTTTGATCTTCAGCATTTTCCTCTCCTCGTGTAGCTCGGGTCCGCGCCCCCAGGCGGGGCGGCCAATACCTTATCAGACCAAGCAAGGCCCGTGCCGCCCTTCCGGGCCAGCCTCGCGTTGAAGGCACCTTTTTTGCAGTGAGCCTCGTCTAGAATATCGCCGCCGACGCAGGCGGTCTTCCCCACCCCTGCCAAGGAGGCCGGAGCATGAGTCAGGACAAGGCGCCAATGCCCAACGACCACCCCTTTTTCGGCGAGCTATCGCCGGTGGGCCGGCCCAAGAACAAGGTGGTCACCCCCCAGGAGGCGGTGGCGCTGATCAAGGACGGGGACACCGTGGCCACCAGCGGCTTCGTGGGCATCGGCTTTGCCGAGGAGGTGGCCATCGCCTTGGAGGAGCGTTTCCTGGCCAGCGGCACGCCCAGGGACCTGACCCTGCTCTACGCCGCGGGCCAGGGCGACGGCAAGGAAAAGGGCCTGAACCACCTGGGACACGAGGGCCTGGTGGGCCGGGTGGTGGGCGGCCACTGGGGCCTGGTCCCCAAGCTGCAAGCCCTTGCCCTACAAAACAAAATCCAGGCTTACAACCTGCCGCAGGGGGTGATAACCCACCTGTACCGGGACATCGCCGCCCACAAGCCGCGCACCATAAGCACCGTGGGCCTCAACACCTTCGTGGACCCGCGCCTGGACGGCGGCAAGATCAACCAGATCACCACCGAGGACCTGGTGGAGCTTATGGAGTTCGATGGGCGCGAGTACCTGGCCTACAAGACCCTGCCCATCGACGTGGCCATCATCCGGGCCACCACCGCCGACACCGACGGTAACCTGAACATGGAAAAGGAGGCCCTCACCCTGGAGAGCCTGGCCCTGGCCACGGCGGCCAAGAACTCCGGCGGCCTGGTCATCGCTCAGGTGGAGCGCATCGCCGAACGGGGCACCTTGAACGCCCGCCAGGTAAAGATTCCGGGCATCCACGTGGACTGCGTGGTCAAGGCAAGGCCTGAGAACCATTGGCAAACCTTCGCGGAAGTCTACAACCCCTCCTTCAGCGGCGAGATAAAGGTGCCCAGCCACGCCATCGCCCCCATGCCCTTGGGCCCCCGCAAGATCATCGCCCGGCGGGCTGCCCAGGAGCTTCGGCCCCACGACATCGTGAACCTGGGTATCGGCATGCCCGAGGGCGTGGCCAACGTGGCCAACGAGGAGAAAATAATTCAAGCAATCACTTTAACCGCCGAGCCGGGGGTGGTGGGCGGGGTGCCCGCCGGGGGGCTCAACTTCGGGGCGGCCAGCAACACCGACGCAGTGGTGGACCAACCCTATCAGTTCGATTTTTATCACGGAGGCGGCCTGGACATCGCCGTTCTGGGGTTGGCCCAGGCCGACCGCCGGGGCAACCTCAACGTCAGCCGCTTCGGCCCCCGCCTGGCCGGGGCCGGCGGATTCATCGACATCAGCCAGAACGCCAAAAGAGTTGTGTTCGTAGGCACCTTCACCGCCTGCGGCCTGCGGGTCAGAGTGCGGGACGGGGCCTTGGCCATCGAAAAGGAAGGCAGCGAGATCAAGTTCGTAAATGAGGTGGAGCACATCACCTATTCCGGCGACTACGCCCAGCGCCTGGGCCAAACGGCCCTGTACGTCACCGAACGCTGCGTGTTCACCCTGGGGCCGGACGGCCTGGTGCTCAGCGAGATAGCCCCTGGGGTGGACCTGGAGCGCGACATCCTGGCCCACATGGCCTTCACCCCGGTCATCTCCCCGGAGCTCAAAACCATGGACCACCGCCTGTTCCGTGACGAGCCCATGGGCCTGGGAGAGGACCTCACCGGCACCCTCAGCCTGGCCCAGCGCCTCAGCCTAGACGAGAGCCAGAACATTCTGTTCATTGATTTCGATGGTTTGAGCATAAAGAGCAAAGAGGACATCGCCCGAGTACAGCAGACGGTGGTGTCAGAGGTGGGCCACCTGGGACGCAGGGTGGACGTCATTGTCAACTACGACAACTTCTCCATCGCTCCCGATTTGGTGCCCCCCTACCTGGAGATGGTGAAGTATTTGGTCGAACGTTACTACGGCAAAGTTACCCGCTACTCGGCCAACGCCTTCCTGCGCATGCACCTGGGCGACGGCCTGCAAAAGCTCCGCCTGGAGCCGGGCATGCACCCCAGCGGGGAGCGGGCCCACCAGGCCTTGAGGGGCCACAACTAGCCGCGAAGCACATGTAGCAAATTTGATACGCCTTGGAGATCAGGGCCGCAGGGGCAGACCGTACTTCTTCATCTTCTTGTAGAGCAGGGTGCGGTGGATGCCCAAGCGCCGGGCGGCCAGGGCCTTGTTGTAGCCCACCTCCTTCAGGGCGATGCGGATGGCGTCCTGCTCGGCCTGGGCCTGGGCGCTCTTGATGGTGGCCCCGCCCTGCTCGGGCTTCTCGCCCGCCTCCCGGTGCAGATACAGGGGCAAATGGGAGGCGCGGATGGTGTCGCCCTCCAGGTTGAACACGGCCCGCTCCAACACGTTGCTCAGCTCGCGCACGTTGCCCGGCCAAGCGAAGGAGCGCAGCACCCGCTGGGCCTCGGGGTCCAGATCTATGCCCGCCAAGGCCATCTCCCCGGCCATCTGCCCCAGAAGGTGCCTGGCTATCTCCAAGATGTCCCCCCGCCGCTCCCGCAGGGGCGGTATGCGCAGGGGGATCACGTTCAGCCGATAGAACAGGTCGCTACGGAAAGCGCGGCCGGCGATCATCTCCTCCAGGTTCTGGTTGGTGGCCGCCACCACCCGGAAGTCCGAGCGCACCGGCGCGGTGCCCCCCACCCGCTCGAACTCCTTTTCCTCCAGCACTCTCAAGAGCTTGGGCTGCATCTCCAGGGGCAAGTCGCCGATCTCGTCCAGGAACAGGGTGCCCCGGTGGGCCAGCTCGAACTTGCCCGGCTTGCCCCCGGCGCCCGCCCCGGTGAAGGCCCCTTTCTCGTAGCCGAACAACTCCGATTCCAGCAAGTCGCGGGGAATGGTGGCGCAATTGATGCGCACGAAGGGGTGCATCTTGCGGGGGCTGCCCTGGTGGATGGCCTGGGCGAACAGCTCCTTGCCGGTGCCGCTCTCGCCGGTTATGAGCACCGGCAGGTCGTTGGCCGCCGCCTTGAGCGCCTCCTTCTTAAGGCCTCGCATGGCCCCGCCCCGCCCGATGATGCTCTTGAAGGTATAGCGGGTGGAGCGCAGGTTGATCAGCTCCTGCTCGTAGAGCTTAACCTTGGATTCCAGCAGGGAGAGCTTTTTGGCCAGCTTGCCCACGTCACGCACGTCCTTGAACATCACCTGGCCGTACACCGCGATAAGCTTGCCATCCTGGCGGATGGGGATGCGCTGCACCACCATGCTCTGGCCCTTGATCTTCTGGGGGAAGTTTATCTCCGCCTTGCCGGTCTGAGCCACGATGTGCATGCGGGTGTTTTCCACCGATTCGGTGCAGTGCCTGCCTATGTACTCCTCGGTGTCCAGGCCCAGGAACTGACCGTAAGGCTTATTGAAATGGGTGATGTTCCCCTGGGAGTCGGTGACCATGGCCCCGTGGTGGATGCTGTTGAAGATAAGCTCGTACATGCGCACGGCTTCGCGCAGCCGGGTCAGCTCCCGCTCCCTGCTCTCCTGGTCCATGGACCCTCCGGTGTATCAACAGGTCTACATGTATACCCATTGATACACTTTTCCGGGCTTCCGGGTCCAGCTTTTTGGGCGGATAGAGCGCTTTTTCAGGGCGCGGGAGCCACCTCCACCTGATTGCAGTGGAAGGCGCTGGAGCCGCCCAGGTCGGCCAGGGCCTGGGAGGTCAGGTGGTTGATGCCCCTGCCGCCAGGGGTGTGGGCGCCCCAGTAGAGGCCCTCGGCCACGGTTACTCCGGGCAGCACCGCGTCGCTAACCTGGGCACTGAGCAGGCACTCGCCCCTGGCGTTGAACACCCGGACCAGGCCGCCGTCCACTATGCCCCGCGCCGCCGCGTCCAGGGGATGCAGGATCAGCGTCGCATCTCCCGCCTTTTCCCGCTGAACCGAGACCTCGTTGAAGGTGGAGTTCAAAAACCGCTTGCACGGCGGGGTGATCAGTTGCAGAGGATAGGCTCCGCCGTGGTCATCGTCCCGGCTGGGCTCGCCGCTGGGCAAGGGGTCCAGGCCCAGGGCGGCAATGTCCTCGGAGTAGAACTCCACCTTGCCCGAGTGGGTGAGGAACCCCCGCGAATAGGGGTTGGCCGGGATGTTGGCTTTCAAGGGGCGGCAGGGGGACAGGCTCTCCAGGGTGATGCCCTCCAGGCAGGGCGAACCGCCGCCCAGCAGCCAGGCAATGTGCTGCTCTTCGTCGGCCGCGAACACCTCCTCGCTGAAACCCATGCGCCCGGCCATCTCCTGGAATACCGACAGCAACGAGCGGCACTGGCCCACCGGGTCGATCACCGGCCTGGCCATCTGCACCCAGCGATGGCCATAGGCGGTGTAGAGGTCGGTCATCTCCAGGGAGCTTGCCGCCGGCAACACCAGGTCGGCCCAGCGGGCGGTCTCGGTGAGGAACATCTCCTGGCACACCAGGAACAGGTCCTCCCGGGCCAAACCCCTGAGCACCGCCGAGGTGTCCGGGGCCACCACCGCCGGGTTGGACAGATACACCCACATCAGGTTGATGGGCCGGGAAGCCTCCGGGGACAGGGCCGCGCCCAACTCCACCATATTCACCGTGGGGGTGCCCGCCGGGCAAAGCTCTTCCGAGTTGAGGCGGCTGGGGTCCAGGCAGGAGCCCGCCCCGGTGCTGCGCAGGATTCCCCCGCCGGGGCGCTCGAAAGCCCCCACCAGGGCGGGCAACAGGGCGATGGTGCGCATGGCCATGCCCCCCTTTAGCTGGCGGGCGGGCCCCCAGCCGGTGCGGATGAAGGGGGCCTTGGCCTGGCCGTAGGCCCGGCCCAGCTCCACGATCCGCTCGGCGGGCACCCCGGTGATCTCCGCCACCCGCTCCGGCGGGTACTGGGCGGCCCGCTCGGCCAGATCGGCGAAGCCCAGGGTGTGGGCCCGGATGAACTCGTGATCCAGCATGTCCTCGCCGATCAGCACCTGCATCAGGCCCAGGGCCAGGGCCGCGTCGCTGCCTGGCCGCAGCTTTAGGTGCAGGTCGGCCTTGGCGGCGGTGGCGTTGGCGTAGGGGTCGATCACCACCAGCCTGGCGCCGCGCTTGACCGCCTCCTGGAACCAGGGCCAGGCGTGCAGGTTGGTGCTCAGGGTGTTGCTGCCCCAGATGATGATCAGGTCGGAGTGGCGGCTCTGGCTCAGGTCGGTGCTGGGCCCGGAGCCCAGGCTGTAGGCGTAGCCAGCCGAGGCGGTGGCGCTGCAAATGGTGCGCCCCAGCTTGGTGGCCCCCAGCTTGTGGAAAAAGGCGTGGCCCGAGCCCCGCTGCACGTGGCCCATGTGCCCGGCGTAGGAATAAGGAAGGATGGAGGCGGGGCCGTGTATCGCGGCCGTATCGCCCAGCTTGCGGGCGGCCAGGCTCAGAGCCTCGTCCCAGGTTATCTCCTTGAACTGCCCCGAGCCCTTGGGGCCGGTGCGCAGCAGCGGCGCGGTGAGCCGCTGGTGATGATGCACCCTGGCGGGGTACTGGGCCATCTTCTGGCAGATGAAGCCCTGGGTGAAGGGGTGATCCGGATCGCCCTTTACCGCGTTGGCCCTGCCCCCTTCCACCCGCACCAGAAGGCCGCAGGTGTCGGGGCAGTCAAAGGGGCAAACACTGGGTCGCCAATTATCCATCCCTGAATCCTTTCGCCGCCGATATCCCTCTGGGTTGGGCCCTCAGGGCCGTCTATCAATATAACCCAATAACCCACCTGGCTTTGCCGAAACAAAACCACGCCGGGTCCGCCCGCGGAGACGTCGCCCGGTTTGTCGGAAAAATGCAATACGGCCTCCATCCAATCGTCATCTGGGCGGCCTAGAAATAACCAAGCCAAGGAGGGGCTACCCATAGGCCCTTCCACGTGACGCCAACAACGCCCGGCCTGGAGGAAATGCTCATGTCACCAACCAGCGCGGAAGGTATTTTCCGGCCCGCCTTCAACTGGCCCCGGCCAGTGCCCGGCCCGGTGGCCGACAAGATGGGCGCGGCCATCAGCCGCCTGTTCTACCTGGCCCGCCTGGAGTCCATCTACCGCCAGATCAACCACACCCAGGAGGGCCAGCTGGCCTTCATCGACGCGCTGCTGAAGCAAATGGGAGTGGGCTGGCGGGTCTCTCCCCTGGAGCTGGAGCGGGTGCCGTCCAAGGGCTCGTTGGTGGTGGTGGCCAACCACCCCTACGGCGCCTTGGAGGGCCTCATCCTGGCCCGCCTTCTCCTGGCGGTGCGCCCGGACGTGAAGGTGATGGCCAACTACATGCTCAGCCGGGTGCCCGAGTTGCGCGATTTGTTTTTGCTGGTGGACCCCTTCTCCTCCAACCGGGCGGTGGAGCAGAACTTCCGCCCCCTGCGCGACGCGGTGCGCTGGCTGGAGCAGGGCGGGATGCTGGTGGTGTTCCCGGCCGGGGAGGTCTCCAGCCTGGCCTGGCGGCGCTGGCGGGTGGAAGACCCCTCCTGGAGCCCCATGGCCGCGGGCATGGCCCGCCGGGCCAAGGCGAAGGTTTTGCCGGTGTTCTTCCCCGGCCGCAACAGCGTGCTGTTCCAGCTGGCCGGGCTGGCCCACCCCCGCTTGCGCACCGCCCTGCTGCCCCGGGAGTTGGTCAACAAGATCGGCAGCGAGATAAACCTGCGCATCGGCTCGCCCATCCCCTACAAGCGCCTGGCCGCCCGGGGCAGCGCCCGGGAGGCCACGGCCTATCTCCGGCGGCGGGTCTACCTTTTGGGCGCGGTGAAGGGCCACCGGCCCGACGACCCGCCCGAGCCCCCCGCCGGGCTCATGCCCCGCCCGGCCCTGAGCCGGCGCTGGTCCGCCGCCGCCGAGGTGGAGCGCCTGCCCCAGCGGCAAAAGCTCATCACCAGCGGTGAGTTCACCGTGCTCTACGCCCGGCGGGAGCAAGCCCCCCACCTGCTGGACGAAGTGGGCCGGGTGCGCGAGCTGAGCTTCCGCCAAGTGGGCGAAGGCACCGGCCGGCAACGGGACCTGGACCGCTACGACGACCACTACCTGCACCTGTGCCTGTGGAACCACCAGGAGCAGGAGCTGGCCGGAGGCTATCGCCTGGGCCTGGTGGACGAGATCCTGGCCCGGCAGGGCGTGCGCGGGCTCTACACCAGCACCCTGTTCGACTACGACTCGGAGTTCTTCGCCCGCTGCACTCCGGCCATCGAGTTGGGCCGCTCCTTCCTGGACCCCAGGTACCAGCGCTCCTACTCCGGCCTCTTGCTGCTGTGGAAGGGTATCGGCCGCCTCATCGCCGCCATGCCCCGCTACCGCTACATCCTGGGGCCGGTGAGCATATCCAATCTTTACAACCCCTTGTCCCGCCGCCTTATCCAGGAGTTCCTGGACCGCCACTTCGCCTCCCCCCTGGCCGGCCTGGCCGCGCCGCGCCGCCCGCCCCAGTGGCCCCGCCCGGCTGCCGGGCGTCCCCAGGAGACCCTGATAGGGGTGGAGGACCTGGAAGAACTGTCGGAGATGATCAGCGACATAGAGCCCAGCGGCTGGGGCCTGCCCATCCTCATCAAGCAGTACACCAAGCTGGCGGCCAAGGCCGTGGCCTGGAACGTGGACCCAGCCTTCGGCAACGCCCTGGATTGCCTCATGGCCGCCGACCTCCTGGAAGCCGACCGCAAGTACATGTCCCGCTACCTGGGACCCGAAGGCGAGGCGGCTTACCACCGCAGGCACCTGGGCGAGGAGTTCCCGGCCCTGTCCCGCTGCGCCTGAGAGCCGGGCCCCGAAGCCCCTCAAAAGATGCCGCCACTGCCCCCAGTGGCGGCCTTACTTTGGCCTTGACACAAATGGTGTAACTTTATTATCATAATTTAAGAAACGTTGGTTTCGCAATATGAAACTAACTAAGGGCAGCTAAAACACTACTTGGTTCTTCGCGCTCCGCCGGCGCCATTTAATCAACCCAACCAGCACGTTGCCGGCTTCACACCTCGTTCTACGCTGTTTTCCTCCATTGCCCTGGACGTTGGCCGCCTCCGCCGCTTGCGCCGCCGTCCCTGCCTGCTTTAGAAAAAAACCGCACTATTCACCAAGTGAATACATTGCGGAGTTTGGAATATTCGGCGGGCCCGTTCCCACCGTGTCATCGAACGTCGGTATAGGCGCGCGCCCAGGGCGGCGGCCCGCCCCAAGCGAGCCATCCTCCCTGCGCCTAGCGAGTCCCCTGACACCCGCGGGAATTCCATGGACACGGCCGGGGCGGCTGCGGCCCGGCTCAAGTGACACCTTTAGATTGCGGCGGCATTGATGGATTTCTCCACCCTGATTACAACCGTTTTGCACGGCCTGACCCTGGGCATGGTCCTCATGCTGGTTGCCGGCGGTCTTACCGTCATCTTCGGCATGCTGGAAGTGCTCAACTTCGCCCACGGCTCGCTGTACATGCTGGGAGCCTACTTCGGCTTTTCGGTGGTGGCCTTCACCGGCAACTTCTGGCTAGGGCTTTTGGCCGCGCCCATCGCGGTGGGCATCGTGGCCTTTGTCATCGAATTCTTCTCCCTGCGGCCCCTCTATGGCCGCCCGCCCCTGCACCACCTGTTGCTCACCTTCGGCATCAGCCTCATCGTGCAGAACGCCATCAAGTTCATCTGGGGCAACGACATCTACTCCATAGAGATGCCCGGCTTCCTGGCCGGGGCCACCAACCTCTTCGGGGTCTACTACCCCACCTACCGCCTGTTCGTGCTGGTTTTCAGCGTCATCCTGGCCATAGCCATCTGGCTGTTGATCAGCAAGACCCGCTGGGGAGTGGTGGTGCGGGCGGGCACCGAGGATATCGAAACCCTGGAGGCCCACGGCATCGACACCCGCAAGGTTTTCACCGTGGTATTCGTGGTCTGCGCCGCCTTCGCCGCGGTGGGCGGGGCGGTGGTGGCCCCCATGCGCACCGTATACCCCCAGATGGGCGTGGACATCATCATCGACGCCTTCATCGTGGTCATCGTGGGAGGACTTGGCAGCATACGCGGGGCGGTGATCGGCGCGCTGATCATCGGCCAGGCCGTCCAACTGGGAGCGGTGTTCCTCACCGGATTCGCCGACGCCGCCATCTACATCGTCATGGCCGCCATCCTGCTGTTCCGCCCCTCCGGCCTGGTGCCGGAGACGGAGTAGGGCCATGGAGTTCACCGTGCGGGTTGCAATGAGGCTGAAGCAATGATGTTGGGTGCAAAACGAATCTATCTGTCGGCGGTGCTGCTGTTGCTGGTGCTGCTGCCCCTGGGCTCCCCGGCCCTTTTCTCCGACTACTACCTGGACCTGTTTACCAAGGTCCTCATCTTCGGGATCATGCTCCTGGGCTTCGACATCCTGGCCGGCTACACCGGCCTGGTCAGCCTGGGCCACGCCCTTTTCTTCGGCCTGGGGGGCTACGCCGCCGCCTTCACCATCAACCACCTGAGCACCAACCTGGCCCCGGTGCTGCTGGTGGCCCTGGCCGCGGCGCTCATCGTGGGCCTGTTCGTGGGCTTTTTCTCCACCCAGACCAAGGACATCTTCTTCGTCTTCCTCACCCTGGCCTTTGCCCAGTTCTTCTATCTGGCCGCCTTTAACATGACCACCGTCACCGGCGGCGACAACGGCATCAGCATAGCCAAGGCCACCATCGGCATACCCGGCCTGTGGATCGCCGAAATCACCCGGCCCTACGGCTTCTACTACCTGGTGCTGGGCTTCTTCGTGGCCTCCTACTTCGTCTGTAGGCGGGTCATCACCAGCCCCTTCGGCAAGGTGCTGGTGGCCATTCGCGAAAACGACGAGCGGGTGAGCTACCTGGGCTACAACATCCGCAAGATGAAGATCAAGAGCTACATGATCTCGGTGTGCCTGGCCACGGTGGCCGGGGTGCTCTTCGGGGCCTACCAGGACTTCGTATCCCCGGGGATGCTGCACTGGAGCCTGTCCGGCGACCTCATCCTCATGTCCGTGCTGGGGGGCATGGGCACCCTGGTGGGGCCGGTGCTGGGCGGGGCCATCATCATCCTGTTGGGCGACGAGCTAAGCTCGCTCACCGAAAACTGGATGATCTTCATCGGCTTCTTCTTCGTGCTGATGATCATCTTCGCGCCCAGCGGCGTCGTGGGCATCGCCTCCAAGATCAGGTGGAGGAGGAAATAGCCATGCTCAACGTGCAGGACCTCAGCAAAAGCTTCAGCCAGTTGCGCATCCTCAACCACCTCAACTTCGAGGTGCGCCAGGGCGAGCTCAAGGCCATCATCGGGCCCAATGGGGCGGGCAAGACCACCCTGTTCAACGTCATCACCGGGCGCTTCCCCCCCGACGAGGGCAAGGTGTCCTTCCAGGACAAGGACATCACCGGAGCCAAGCCCCACCAGCTCTCGCGCCTGGGCCTAGCCCGCTCCTTCCAGATCAACAACTTTTTCCTGAAGCTCAGCGTGCGCCAAAACCTGGAGCTGGCCGTGCAGTCGCGCCTGGAGAGACGCACCAGCATCTGGCGTAGACTGCCGCCCTCCGACCGCTTCACCGAAAAGACCGACGAGGTGCTGGAGTGGACCGGCCTGGCCGAGCACCACGGCCGCCTGGCCCAGGAGCTTTCCTACGGCGACCAGCGCAAGCTGGAGATCGGCCTGGCCCTGGCCACCGACCCGGCCCTGTTGATGCTGGACGAGCCCACCTCGGGCATGAGCCGCTTTGAGAGCATGTCCATGATCGAGCTTATCCAAAAGCTCGCGGAGCGGGTGACCATAGTGCTCATCGAGCACGACATCGAGTTCGTGATGCAGGTGTCCGACAGCATCCTGGTCATCCACTACGGGGAGAAGATCGCCGAGGGGCCGCCCAAGGAAATCGAGGCCAACCAAGAGGTTCAGCGCGTTTACCTGGGGGGTCTGTAGCCATGTTGCAACTTAGTGCTGTGCACACCTACTACGGCCCCAGCCACGTGCTGCACGGGGTGAACCTTAAACTGGCCAAGGGCGAGGCGGTATCGCTGATCGGGCGCAACGGGGCGGGCAAGACCACCCTCATGCGCACGGTGATGCAACTAACGCCGCCCCGCAGCGGCTCCATCCTGGTGAACGAAAACATCGAGCTTACCAAGCTCAAGCCCCACGACGTGTTCCGCCACGGGGTGCGCCTGTGCCCCCAGGGGCGCGGGGTGTTCCCCAAGCTCACGGTGGAGGAGAACCTGCGCCTGGCCCTGGTGGCCCAGCGGGGCCAGGACGCCAACGCCCAGATCCAAAAGGCCTACGACCGCTTCGCCGTGCTGGGGGAAAAGCGCCACCAAAAGGTGCGGGGCCTCAGCGGCGGGCAACGTCAGATACTGGCCATCGCCCGGGCCCTGCTGGGCGACACCTCGGTCTTGCTCATGGACGAGCCCAGCGAGGGGCTGGCCCCCCTGGTGGTGCAGGAGCTCAGGGACCTGATCCTGGACATCAAGACCACCGGCATCACCATCCTGCTCTCGGAGCAGAACGTGAAGATGGCCCTCAGCGCCTGCGACCGGCACTACATCCTGGAAAAGGGCGAGATCCGCTTCAGCGGCACCACCCAGGAGTTGGCCTGCAACGAGGACATTTTGATCCAAACCCTGGGCGTATCCACCGCAGTGGCCCAGTGCGAGGCCCCCGCTTAGGGGCGCGCCCGGCATAGGCAAATTCCCCTGGGGCTTTTCCCTGGCAGGAGGCATCTCCGGGGGCCGGTTGATAAGCACTTAAAAAAGGAGGGACCCGTGGACGAAAAGAAAATGGACGTCACCAGAAGAAGCTTCCTGAAAAAGACGGCCACCGTGGCCGGGGCCGCGGCGATCAGCGGCATGGCCGGCAACCTCTTGAGCGGCGCGCCCGCCTATGCGGCCAAGGGCTCGGGCCCCATCAAGATCGGGGTGGTGCTGCCCTTCTCCCGGGCCTACAAGGTCATCGGCGACCGCGTGGTGGCCGGCCTGGAGCTGGCGTTGAACCAGGCGGGCGGGGCCTACAAGGGCCGCAAGTTCGAGGTCATCAAGGAAGACTCGGAGATGAAGCCCAACGTGGGTCTGACCAAGACCCGCAAGCTGGTGGACAAGGACAAGGTGGACTTTTTGGTGGGGCCGGTGAGCAGCGCGGTGTGCGTGGCCATGCGCAACTACGCCAACGAGAAGAAGGTCCCCATGATCATCCCCACCGCGGGCAACGTGGAACTGGCCGGAAACCTCTACAGCCCCTACGTGTTCCGCTCCTCCATCAGCCACTGGATATTCGCCCACCCCACGGGACTGTGGGTCAAGGAGAACCTGGGCGACCAGTGCTTCGTGGGCGGGGCCAACTACGCCGCCGGGCAGCACCAGGTGTGGGCCTTCACCATGGCCTTCCGGGGCCGGGGCGGCAAGATCGTGGGCTCGGCCTATCCTCCGCTCAATGAAAAGGACTACGCCCCCTACCTGACCAAGCTGGCCAACTCCGGCGCGCCCATCTACTTCGGCTGGTTCGCGGGCAACGACGCGGTGAACTACTGCCGCCAGGCAGCCCAGTTCGGCCTGAACAAGAAGGTCAAGATGACCACCACCGGCTGGTTCTTCGAGCGCAACCTCTTGATGGCCCAAAAGGACGCGGCCCTGGGCTGGCACTGCGGCTTCAACTGGGCCATCACCCTGGACAACCCGGTGAACAAGGAGTTCGTCAAGGCCTACGACAAGTTCACCAAGAACGACCCCAACGTGTCGGTGTCCATGAGCTCGGTGCACGGCTACGACGCCGGGCAGATGATCCTCAAGTCCGTGGACAAGACCGGCGGCGACACCGACTCGGCCAAGATCGTCAAGGCCCTGGAGTACATGAAGCTCGACAGCCCGCGCGGGCCGGTGGAGCTGGACGCCAACCACGACATGGTGCAGCCCATGTACATCGGCGAGATCGTCAAGGACGGCCCCGGCGTGGTGGCCAAGATCATCGCCGACCTGGGCCGTTGGACCACCCCCTACCTGGGCGCCCGCGGCATCAACAGCGTGGGCCAGCCCTTCCTGGTGCAGTAACCCCTCAAGCCGCGGTGTCCCGGCCCTGGGCCGGGGCGCCGCGGCTCTCTCGCGCCCGGGGCGGGGCTGGATAAAAATTGCCTGCCCACGCAGATTTGAGGATTTGGCGCGCTCGTGGATTTGATAGTATAAGAATATCAATAGCGAGAACGCCATGCGGCGCCGGCCAAGAAGGCGGGCGCCCGTTGAACCTCAAGAACATGGAGCACAGCACATGGCCCTTATAAAAGTGCCGTATGAAACGGCCGAGGAACTCGGAGTAGTTCTGGAGCTTGAAGTCCCGGACCAGAACCTGACCACCTACGAAGCCCAGGAGCCCCCGGCCCTGGCCGATCCCATCGCCAGCATGCTCCAGGCCTTGGAGAACCCGGTGGGTGGCAAGAAGCTCTCCCAGCTGCTGACCCAGGGCTGCAAGGTGTGCATCATCACCGAGAACCAGTTCCGCGCCGCCCAAGCCAAGCTTTTCCTGCCCACCCTGCTGGACATGGTGGAGGCGGCGGCCGGCACCGCCAGCATCGCCATCGGCTGCGGCAAGGTGCCCGCCCTATCCCCCGAGGAGATCGCGGACAAGCTGGGCCCGGAGGTGATGTCCAAGGGCGTGGCGGTGGAGTGCAACGACGTAAGCAACCCCGACAACTACATTTACATGGGCACCACCTCGGCGGGGACCCCCCTGTGGGTGCTCAAGTCGGTGGCCGAGGCCGACGTGATCATCACCATCAGCACCACCCAGGCCACCCTGTGGGGCTACGGCGGATCGGGCATGATCATCCCGGCGGTGTCGGGCAACGACACCATCGAGATCAACCACGTGATGAGCATGGCCCCGGACTGCCTGCCC
Source organism: Pseudomonadota bacterium (assembly GCA_018902755.1). Classification (GTDB taxonomy): domain Bacteria; phylum Desulfobacterota; class Desulfarculia; order Desulfarculales; family Desulfarculaceae; genus Desulfoferula. The sequence continues at coordinate 32,219 of JAHIQI010000034.1, forward strand.
GGCAACAACTACTGCCGCATGCAGCAGGACAAGTACGAGGCCCTGGACATCGTGGGCGTGGACGTGGGCATCAACGTGGTGGTGGCCAACAACTGGGACATCATCTACGTGAACGCAGGCGACCCGGTGGAGTCGCACATGGCGGCGGTGTCCTTTTATGACGGCATCTACAAGTTCGTGCCCGTGGAGCAGCCGGACATCGTCATCGCCGGGTCCACCGCGCCCACCAACCACCTTTTCTTCCACACCAACTGGGCCATCGTCAACGTGCTGCCCCTGACCCACGACGACAGCAGCATCATCTTCTGCAGCCCCTGCCCCGGCTACGGCGACTGGCCCGGCTTCGCCCTCATGGACCTGATGCAGGAATACATGCCCGCCACCGAAGATAACCACGTAAAGGCCCTCACCGCCCTGGTCAAGGGCGAGCGCGAGCTGTGGGCCGGCTGCATCTGGTATCCCCTGTACCGGGCCCTGATGCAGCGCGACGTGCAGGTGGTGACCATGCAAGAGAACCTGGAGATGGCCAAGGGAGTGGGCCTGAACGTCACCTCGGACCTGCAGGCCGCCTTTGACAAGGCCATGGAAAAACACGGCCCCGACGCCAAGGTAGCTTTTGTGCCCTACGGCCGCTACACGGTGTTCCCCGGCTAACCAGACCCAATTTCCCCAGAAATTACGGGCCGTCCCACCAGGGGCGGCCCTTTTTTCGCGCCATGTCCAGGCCCATTTTTATTCCAAAAACCTTACTACACTCTACAATATTGTTTCTTGACCGCGGGGCGTTCCCTGACCTAATCTATAAAAACCTAATATTAGGTTTATCCTCTAATCACTGTATCCGCCGCGGGGCATTAATCGTCGGAGCAAAGCGGCGGCTATAAGGAACAGGATGAGACATTGACCGCCAATATATCCTTGGAAAGCGTCAAGCAAGGCCGGGTTTCCGACGGCGTGCGGGAGCAGATCACCAACCTGATCCTGGCCGGGGAACTCAAGGTGGGGGACCGCTTGCCCACGGAAAACGAACTGGCCCGCCAATTGGGGGTGAGCAAGGTGCCGGTGCGCGAGGCCATGATCAGCCTCCAACAGATGGGCCTGCTTACCAGCCGCCGGGGAGCCGGCGGAGGGGTGTTCGTGTGTGAGCCCAGCGCCGAGCCGGTGGGCGAGGCCCTCACCCTGATGCTGCGCCTGGGCCAGGCCAGCATCGCCGACCTCACCCAGGCCCGCCTGATCATCGAGCCCCACGTGGCCCGCCAGGCGGCCCAGTTGGCCACGGCCCAGGACGTGGCTCGCCTGGAAGACAGCATCACCCAATACCAACGGGTGGTGGAGCAGGACCTGCCGCGCAGCATCCACGACCTGGACTTCCATCTGGCCCTGGCCGACGCCTGCGGCAATCCGGTGCTCAACCTGATTCTGCGGGCCCTGGTCCCCCTGCTCTACACCAACGTTCGCCAGCGCCGCCTGCCCCATGAACACCGCAACCTGGGCATAGACGGGCACATCGAAATCTTCGAGGCGGTGCGCCGGGGAGACTCCCTAAAGGCCCAGGAGGCCATGTCCCGCCACGTATCCCAGATGGCCACCTTCTGGAAATAAGGAAAGCTTTAGCCCAATGGCAATGAACCTCACATCTTGGCTGGATCGGCTGGCCGCCGAAGCGCCGCAGGAATTGGTGACGGTGCGCCGCCCGGTGGAGCCCGCCGCCTTTGAAAGCGCCGCGGTGGTGGACGCGCTGGAGCACCAGAAGCGCTACCCGGCGGTGCTCTTCGAACAGGTGCGCGACCTTCAGGGCCGCCCCACCGACTGCCGCATCCTCAACAACACCTTTGGCAACTTCAAGAAAATCGCCCTGGCCCTGGGCATGGACACCGACCAGCGCATGCCGCTGATGGAGCGCATGCTGGAGCTCTCCGGCCGCAGCCTGGAGCCGATCATCGTGGAGGCGGACCAGGCTCCGGTGCGCCACTGGGTGTGGCAGGGCGAGGCGGTGGACCTAACCCGCCTGCCGCTGATCCGCCACACCGAGCTGGACGGCGGGCCCTACTTCACCCCCATCGTGGTGAGCAAGGCCCCCAATGGGCGCTACAACGTCTCCTGGAACCGCATGCAGTACCTGGACCCCAACCACCTAGCCATCTACATGTCCCCGCGCCACCTCTCCTCTTACTTCGCCGAGTCCGAGGCGGCGGGTCGCGACCTGCCCATCGCGGTGGTGCTGGGCCATCATCCGGCCTTCCACCTCACCGGAGCCCTCCTGACCCCCCTGGACGCCGACGAATACGCCGTGGCCGGCGGGGTCATGGGCGAGCCTTTGGAGCTTATCCCCTCGCTGAGCTTCGGCAAGGAGCTTCTGGTCCCGGCCGAGTCCGAGCTGGTCTTGGAGGGCCGCATCCTGGCGGGCAAGCGCTGCGTGGAAGGCCCCTTCGGCGAGTTCACCGGTTACGCCGGTCCCCAGCGCCTTTCCTGGGTGGTTGAGATCAGCGCGGTATACGGCAGGAAGCGGCCCACCATCATCGACATTTTCCCCTGCTACAGCGAGCACATCAACGCCCACCTGCCCATCGAGGCCAGCATCTATCAGCGGGCCAAGCAGGCGGTGCCCGGCGTGGTCAAGACCTGCTGGGTGGGCTCGGGCGGGCCCTTCAACCTGATCATCAGCCTGGCCAAGAAGACCGAAGGCGAGCCCATGCGCGCCGCCATGGCGGCCATCAGCGCCAGCAACTTCATCAAGCACGTGATCGTGGTGGACGACGACGTGGACCCCGAGGACCTCACCCAGGTGATGTGGGCCTTCTCCAGCCGGGTGCAGGCCGACCAAGACCTGAGCATCCTGCGCAACCTGCAAGGCCAGGTGCTGGACCCCAGCCTGCGCCACGAGATCAAGACCTCGGGCATGGTCATCGACGCCACCCGGCCCCTGGACCGCCCCTTCCCCCGCCGGGGGGAGGTGCCGCAAGAGCTGCGGCAAAATCTGAACCTCGACGATTATTTGGAGGGTTGAGATGGACATCTTCAGCGTGACCTGTCCCTCCTGCGGCCGCGAGTACTACGCGGACATGCTGCTCTACTCCCTACCCGTGGAATTGCACTGCCCCTACTGCGGCGTCTATTTCTATAAAGAGAACAGCCCCCTGGTGATCACCGGCAGCGCCTCTTCGGCGGCGGTGGCCAAGGTGCCCGGCGGGCTGAAAAAGGAAACCATCTACCGCCCAGGCGAGGAGAAGAGCTGATGGCCTTGGACAGCATCGGCCGTCCAGTGCTCAAGCCCGACGCCTGGGACAAGGTGACCGGCAAGGTCCGCTACGCCGGGGACCATCAGCCCGAGGGCGCTTTGCACCTGGCCGTGGCCCGCTCTCGCGAGCCCCACGCCGAGCTCAAGGGCCTGGACATCAGCGCGGCCAAGGCCGCGCCCGGCGTGGTGGGGGTGTGGACCGCCGCCGACATCCCCGGCGAGCTCCTGGTGGGGCCGCGCATCAAGGACGAGCCGGTGATGTGTTTTGACAAGGTGCGCCGGGTGGGCGACCCCCTGGCCCTGGTGGCCGCCGAGACCCTGCACCAGGCCCAGGCCGCCGCCGAGCTGATCAAGCCCCAGTTCGCCAAGCTGCCGGGGGTCTTCACCCCCGAGGACTCCCTGGAGCCCGGCGCGCCCCTGATCAACGGCGAAGACAACCTGGTGTTCACCCGCGGCCTGCTCAAGGGCGAGGGGGCCTCGGCCCTGGAAGGCTGCGACATCGTCATCGAGCGCACCTACCGCACCCAGATGATGGAGCACGCTTATCTGGAGCCCGAGGCGGGGCTTTCCTGGTGGGAGGGCGAGGTGCTGGTGGTCAAGCTGCCCACCAAGCACGCCCACTTCGAGCAGGGCGAGCTGGGCCGGGTGCTGGGCCTGCCGCCCGAGCGCCTGCGTATCATCTGCGCCACCATTGGCGGCTACTTCGGGGACAAGCAGTGCCTCTCGCCGGGCTACTACTGCGCCATGGCCACCTATTTAACCGGCCGCCCGGCGCGCATGACCTACAGCCGCGAGGAGTCCTTCCAGGTAAGCACCAAGCGCCACCCCATGGTGGTCACCATGACCACCGGGGCCACGGCCGACGGCCGCCTGAAGGCGGTGAAAACCGAGATCCTGGCCGACACCGGCTGCTACGCCTCCTACGGCCCCTCCATCATCACCCGCTCGGTGGTGCACTGCGCCGGACCCTACAACGTGCCCAACGTGGAGGTGCACGCCCGCCTGGCCTACACCAACAACCCGGTGTGCGGGGCCATGCGCGGCTTCGGGGTGCCCCAGGTGGCCATCGCCCACGAGTGCCAGATGGACCTTTTGGCCGCCGCCTGCGGCAAGACCCCGGCCGAGATAAGGCGTATCAACTTTCTGCAGCCCGGCGACAGCACCGCCGCCGGGCAGGAACTCGTCGCCTCGGTGGGCATGAGCAAGTGCCTGGAGCAGGTGGAGCAGGCCAAGCAGGAGCTGCCCCCCCACCCCCGGGAGAACGACCCCGACTGGCTGGTGGCCTGGGGCATGGGGGCCACTCACTACGGCATCGGCCTCACCGGCCTGCCCAACCCCGGCGTGGCCCGCATCATCCTCAGCCCCGACGGTTCGGTGAGCCTCAGGGTGGGCACCGGCGACGGCGGCCAGGGGGCCTCCACCACCATGTGCATGATCGCGGCCCAGGAATTGGGCCTGGAGCCGGAGCAAGTGGAAATATTGGCCGGGGACACCGCAGCCTGCCCCAACAGCGGCACCTCCACCGCCAGCCGCCTCACCTACGTGGTGGGCAGCGCGGTCAAGCGGGCCGGGGCCTTGCTGCGCGAGCGTCTGGTGGAGTTGGCCAAACAGACCACGGGCTCCCAGGACGTCGGCTGGCTGGACGGCTGTCTTACAGTGGATGGCGAGAGCCTGTCCCTGGCCCAGGCTGCGGCGCGCTGGCTCACCCAGCCCCTGGAGGTGGAGGGCATGTTCGACCCGCCCACCCGCAAGCTGGACCCGGACACCGGCCAGGGCGCGCCCTACGCCACCTACGCCTTCGCGGTGCACGCCGCCCAGGTGGCGGTGGAAAAGCTCACCGGCCGCGTCGAAGTACTGCGCCTGGTGGCCTGCCACGACGTGGGTAAGGTGATCCACCCGGTGAACCTGGCCGCCCAGATCCAGGGCGCGGCCATGATGGGCCTGGGCTACGCGCTCAGCGAGGAGGTGCTCCTGGACAAGGGGCGCATCACCAACCCCCACTTCCTGGACTATAAGCTCCCCCACGCCTGGCCCGCCCCCGAGGTGGTGGTGCGGGTGGTGGAGGAGCCCGAACCCACCGGCCCCTACGGGGCCAAGGGGGTGGCCGAACCCGCCCTGTTGCCCACCCCCCCGGCGGTGCACAACGCGGTGGCCGCCGCCCTGGGCGAATACACCTATCGCAACCCTGTGTCCTCGGAAACGCTTTGGCAGATTCTAAACCGCCGCCGGCGGGAGCAAAGGGATGGCAACGCGTGAGTGAACAGCGCAAAAGCTGGCGGGAGTTTTGGGGAGCCAAAAGCTGGCAGGCCAAGTGCGCCACCCTGGTGGCCTTGGTGCTGGCGGTGTTTCAGGTATACACCGCCTTGTTCGGTTCCTTTGACGCCATCATTCAACGGGCGATTCACCTGGGCCTGGGCCTGGTCCTGCTGTTTTTGGTGCGGCCCGGCCTGATACTCAAAAAAGGCAAGACCGGTCCCTCCTGGCTGGACTGGGTGTTCCTGGCCTTCTCCGGAGCGGCCACGGCCTACCTGGTGTTCAACTACGATTGGGTGACCGAGGAGCGCTTCCCGCTGATCACCAAACTCTCGGCCTGGGAGATGATCCTGGGCATCGGCATGGTGCTCATCGTGCTGGAAGCCACCCGGCGCATGTTCAACAAGGGCCTGTTCTTCGTGGTGCTGGCTTTTCTCCTCTACCCCTTCGCGGGGCCCTACCTCTGGGGCGCCTTCCACACCACGCCCCTGACCTTCAGCGACATGGTGGACTTCAACTACCTTTCCCTGGGCGGCATCTTCGGCATACCCCTGGGAGTGTCGGCCACTGAGATCGCCCTGTTCGTGATCTTCGGCGCGGTGCTTTTGCACAGCGGCGGGGCCAAGCTGTTCAGCAACCTGGCCACCACCCTCACTGGCAACATGGTGGGCGGCCCGGCCAAGGTGGCCGTGGTGGCCAGCTCGCTCATGGGCACCATCACCGGCAGCGGCGCGGCCAACGTGGCCACCACCGGGGTGGTAACCATCCCCATGATGAAAAACGCGGGCTACCGCCCCGAGTTCGCCGGGGCGGTGGAGGCGGTGGCCTCCTGCGGCGGGCAGCTCATGCCCCCGGTCATGGGCGCGGCGGCTTTCGTGATGAGCGCCTTCTCGGGCATCCCCTACTCCAAAATCATCTACTACGCCCTGTTCCCGGCAGTGCTCTACTTCATCAGCGTGTTCATAACCGTGGACCTGGAGGCCCGCAAGCACCGCCTGCCCGGCCTCAAGGTGGACATCACCCCCGGCCAGACCATGCGCGACTACGGCCACATGCTCATCCCCCTGGGCATGCTTATCTACATGCTGGTGGCGGGCTACACCCCAAGCCTTGCCGGCGGCGTGGGCGTGGTTTCGGCCCTGGTCATCTGCCAGTTCCGCAAAACCACCCGCCTGAACCCGGCAGGCATCCTAAACGCCCTGGAGGCCGGCTGCAAGGGCATGCTCATCGTCACCATCTCCACCGCCGCTGCGGGCATCATCGTGGGCAGCGTGGACCTCACCGGCCTGGGCAACCGCCTGGGCACCGTGTTCGTGGACCTGGCCGGCGGCCACCTGTTGCTGGGCCTGTTCATGGCCATGATCATCGCCCTCATCCTGGGCGCGGGCATGCCCACCACCCCGGCCTACATCGTGCAGGTGGCCACGGTCATCCCCGCCCTGATGGCCCTGGGCTTGCCGGCCCACGTGGCCCACTTGTTCGCCTTCTACTTCTCCTGCCTTTCGCTCATATCCCCGCCGGTGGCGGCCGCCGCCTTCACCGCCGCGGCCATAGCCGGGGCAGACGGGTGGAAAACAGGCTGGGTCGCCACCCGCATAGGCATAGTGGCCTTTGTGGTGCCCTTCATGTTCGCGTATGAGCAAAGCCTGCTTTTGGAAGGACCCATCGGCAAGATGGTCCTGGACATGAGCACCGCCATCCTGGGCGCGGGCTGCTTCGCGGTGGCCGGAGTGGGCTACCTGCTGGGCAAGCTCAACCCACTGGAGCGCGGTCTGGCCTTTGTCATCGGAATCTTGTTGATCATGCCGGTGAAGGCCTACAGCCTGGCCGGGCTGGCCCTGTTGGCCCTGCTGGTGCTTTGGCAGCTTTACCGGAGAAAGAAATCCCCCCTAACCGTCATTCCCGAGTAACAAGGAGGCCCACTATGGCAGTGAAAAAATGGTTGGCAACCAGCCTGGCCCTGAGCCTGCTCCTGGCCCTGGGTGTATTGAGCGTAGGAGCGCAGAACGCAGAAGCCTACGACATCCGTTGGGGCACCGCCCCGGCCGGAGGCGTGTGGCAGGCTTTGGGCACGGCCATGGTGGAAGACACCATCAAGGCCAACCCCAAGATTAAAGGCTCCACCATGCCCATCGGCGGGGCGGCCAACGTCATCGCCACCAACGCCGGCAAAATCAACGCCGCGTTCAGCTTCTCCACCACCGCCGCCGAAGCCTGGCAGGGCATCGAGTACTTCAAGAAGCAAGGCAAGCTCACCAACATCCGCGAGCTGGCGGTCATCTTCCCCGAGCCCACCCAGATCGTGGTCAACGCCGATTCGGGCATCGACAACATCGCCCAGCTCAAGGGCAAGAAGGTCACCCCCGGCCCCAAGGGCAGCGCCATCTCGGTGGTCTCGCGTTATGTGCTCGAAGCCTACGGCCTGAGCTTCAAGGACATCGACACTCGCTTTTTGAGCTTCGCCGAGGCGGGCAAGCAGTTCATCGACGGCCACATCGACGCCATCTTCTACGGGGCCATGGCCTACCCCGCCCCGCCCATCGTCAACGCGGGCAGCCAGCGCAAGATCAAGATGCTGCCCTTGTCCAAGGAAGTCATCGACAAGCTGGTCAAGGAGCACAAGGGCCTGGAGCCCTACACCCTGCCCAAGGGCTGCTACCCCGGCATCGAGCAGGAAATGCCCGGCATCATCGCCAACGTGACGGTCATCGCCAACAAGGACATGCCCGACGAGGTGGCCTACGCCATCGTCAAGAGCATCGACCAGAACTTCGACCGCTACGGCAAGATGATCAAGGCCATGCGTCTTGGCAAGCGCGAGGACATGGCCAAGGACGTCGGCATCCCCATGCACCCGGGCGCCATCAAGTACTACAAGGAAAAGGGCTGGATCAAGTAGACATCTGAATGCCGCACCAAATCGGGGCGGGCCTGGTCCGTCCAGGTTCGCCCCGGTCTTTGCAGGGAGCAACACCATGCCCGCAGAGCAAGCAGTCCGCCTGAGCTTCACCGTGGTGGTCGACAACAACGTGGACGTCTTTCTGCCCAGCCAAGGGCCCCTGCAGTATCCCCAGCCGGGCCCCAAGTCCATGCTGCTGGCCGCCCAGGGCTTTTCCTCCTGGCTGGAGGTGGAGGGCCCCGACGGCGAGACCACCCGCATCCTCTACGATTTCGGCCGGGGCGGCGCAGTACTGCCCCACAACCTGGAACTCTTGGGCATAGACCCCACCCAGGCCGACTACCTGGTGCTCAGTCACGGCCATATCGACCACTACGGCGGCCTGTCCTACCTGGCCGCCAAGTACAACCTGCGCACCCCCCTGGTCACCCATCCCCGATCCTTTGGCGAACGGGGAGTGCGCCAGGCCGGAGGCGGTGTGGCCGGGCCTTGGCTCCTGGAACAGAAGGAAACCACCGCCTGGCTGGGGCAAGCGCCCATCCTGGCCGAGGGGCCCACCCAACTGGGGCCGGGCCTGTGGGTGAGCGGAGGCATACCCCGCCAAAGCCCGCGCGACGTGCTCTGGCCCGGCGGCCTGCGCCGCCAGAACGGGGAGTGGCAGCCCGACTCCCTGGAAGACGACCAGGCCTTGGTGATCAACTTGGCCGGGCGCGGCCTGGTGGTGGTCACCGGCTGCTGCCACGCCGGGGTGTTCAACACCATCGCCGCGGCCCGGGCCATCTGCCCCGGCGTGCCCCTGTACGCCCTGGCGGGCGGGTTGCATCTGAATTTCCTGGACGCCGGCCAATTGGAAGGCATCGTGGCGGGCCTTCTGGAAGAGAATCCCGGCCTGGTGCTGCCCATGCATTGCACCGGGGCCCTGGCCCAGCAGGTGCTGCGCAACCGCCTGGGCGCGCGTTGCCCCTTCACCACCGTGGGCCTCACCCTGGCCCTGGACTAAACCCGCACGACAAGCGCCCGCGGGAGGCTCACTGCTTCCCGCGGGCGCGCTTATTCAGGGCCCGTTTTGGCGCCGGCTTTGGGGGACGCCTAGCCCGGCCCCTGCACCGGCGGCATCACCATGGCGGTTCCCGTGGCCACTTTTTCGCCCCGCTGATTGGTTACTTCCGTGGATAATACCAGCCTGTTTTTGTCTTTAATCGCCTCTATTATTTCCAGCTTTATCGTTAAAATATCATCAATAAACACCGGTCGCATAAATTTTATATCTTGGGAAAGATATATCGTTCCAAAGCCTGGAAACTCGGTGCCCAGGATGCCCCCGATAATGCCGCCGGTGAGCATACCGTGGGCCACTCTTTGACCAAAACGGGTGCCCCGGGCGAACTCCTCGTCCAGGTGCAGGGGATTGGTGTCCCCGCTGGCCCGGGCGAACAATTCCACCCGCTCCCCGCTTATGATCACATCCTTGCTGTAGGTTTGCCCTACCTTTAAGTGGTGGATGTCTGTTCCAGATTTCAATTGGGTCCTCCAGAGGCGGCGGGAGCCGCCGTTTGCCGGCGTTTTGGCCGCCGGGTTCCATTTTTGGGCTGACCCAGGCAGCGGCCGCGCGCCTGCCGCCGGGGTTTTGTTCCGTGATTTGAAAAAATATCTCCCGGAAATTTTGCCTCGCCATTTGGAACAAGTATCTGGTCAATAAACCGTAGCAAAACATCCTATAAAACCCTAAAAAAACGCACCCCAAAAGTCAATTGATTGTTGTTCTTTGCCTGCCCCGGAGCTAAGATTAAATCGCAAACAACAACCCGGTTAAAAACCGGTTGTTCCCAGCACCGGCCAAGCGGATAACCCGCCGTAGCGATCGACGCGCAGCGCAGCGGATCAAGGCATGAGGCCAGGCGCGAGGCCTTAAACAACCAGCCGGTGCGAACCCAGCAAACCAGGGGGGACCGAGGAGTACTCATGGCTTTGAAGACAGGCGACGAATACCTGAAATCCGTGGCGGAGTTGAAGCTGGAGGCCCACATGATGGGCCGCAAATCCGGCGACCTGGGCCGGCACGGTCTTGTCAAGCCTTCTCAAAAGGCGGTGGCCTTCACCTTTGACGCGGCC
>JAHIQI010000035.1 GCA_018902755.1 Pseudomonadota bacterium
GGGCCAAAGCTTCTAAACCTATGGTGAGGCGGGCCGGTGTCTCGACCTCGAAGACAACCATGATGCCGACTGGTTTGGTCAGAAAAGAAGAAATAAAGAGGGGAGCTTGACTTCTTCTCTCGCGATTAGACAACCACTTCTATGAATTCTAGCTGATTACTGTCAGGGCCTCTGGGCCGGGTTTGACGGTTCAGCCAATAGAGACTAACAGGTAGAATCTCCCCCAATGGAGTTTGTCACCCTCCCCGGGGCAGAGGCATAGCGTTTCTTTAGGTAAGCCCTCATCCCCACCCACGAACGTATCCGCTCCCTTCAACCGCCCTTGGGGGACCCCAGCCGCCCTGCCGGTGCCTGCGAAAACCGCAAGGCTGGCGAAGTTATATATATCTGTTGCGCCTAAGCCGTTGCATCATAGAAAATACCGATGGAAAAGGAGGCCCAATATGCTGAAACAAGGCGACACCCTTCCTGATTTCAAGCTTCCGGACCAAAGTGGCCAGGAAAAAACCTTCAAAGACCTGACGGGTAAAAAGGGCCTTGTGCTGTTCGTCTACTCGCGTGACAACACCAGCGGCTGAAGCGCCGAGGCCTCTGAGTTTCAGGAGAAACTCGCGGTTTTTAAACGCAAGGGATGGAACGTGGTCGGCCTGAGCCGTGACAAAGTGGCAAGCCACGCCAAATTCGCGGAAAAATTGGGGCTCAATTTCCCCTTGTTGGCCGATCCGGAGACTGGTCTCATGCAGGCCCTGGGAGCTTGGGGTGAGAAAAAGATGTATGGCAAGGTGACCCAGGGAGCGATTAGAAGCACCTTCTTAGTCGGCGCCTCGGGCAAGGTGCAGGAGGTCTACGCCAAGGTTAAGGCCAAGGGCCACGCCGAAAAGGTGCTGAGCGACCTGAGCGTTTAACCCAGCCCAGGGTGGCCTGGCCGGGCGCGACACAACTTGAAACCCACCCAGCCAAATAATTCTGAATCCAAAACTACAAGGTGAAGACCGCTACTTGGCCGGTTGCTTCAGCCTGGCGGCCATGTCCCCCAGACGCCTGCGGTCCCTGGGCGACAGCCCCGGTTGCCGCAGAGCCTGTTGCAGCATATTGATGGCGGCGGGCGTCTCTCCGCTGCCGCGCAGAATATCGGCCCAGAGCAGATAGGCGTCCGCGTAGGAAGGCCAGCGCTTGGCGACGGACTCCAGCATTCCGGCCGCCCCGCGGGCGTCTCCGCCCTGGCGCATCATGTAGGCCAGGGTGTAGCCGTAGCGCGGGTTGGGTTGCAGCTCATAGGCCTTGAGGCATAGCCGCAGGGCCTCCTTGGGTTGCCCCCGCATCAGCAGCAGGCCCAGGTTGTAGGCGGCCTGGGCCATCTGGGGGTCGGCCTTGAACGCGGCCCTCAGATGACGCTCGGCCTCTTTCGGCTTTCCCTGCTCGGCCAGCAGCAGGCCCAGGTTGAAGTTGGCCGCCGCGCTCTCCGGCGCCAGCTCCAGGGCGCGCCGCAGTTGGCGCTCAGCCTGTTCCCGGCTTCCCGCCCGGGCATAAGCCATGGCCATGTTCACCATGGGCGTAACCGCCTGGGGCTCCAGCTCCAGGGCCACCTGGTAGGAGTGGACGGCCTCCGGGAGCATGCCCCGCTCCAGGTAATAGTTGCCCACGTTGTAGTGGGCGTGCCAGGTGTCGGGCCGGGCCAGCAGGGAGCGCAGCATCTCCTGGGTGGCGGACTGCAAGGCGTCGGCCAAGGGCTTGCCCAGACCCCGCCGGGGATAGCCGGCCAGACCCTGGGCGGCGCGGATGCCCACCAGGCGGCGTTGGTCTTGCAGGGCGGCGAAGAGCGCCTGGGCTGACTGGGGCGAGGGGTGGTCGGCCAGGGAGGCCAGGGCCGCGGCCCTCACCAGGGGCGAAGGGTCGTCGGCGGCCTTGAGTATGGCCGTCCATTTGATCTCATGGGGGCAGGCCCCGAGCAGGCGGATCAGGGACGCGGCGAATACCTGGTCCCGCTTGGGGTCGGAAAGATAGGTCAGCATGTCGGGCAGGCGGGACCAGTCCCGCTGGCGGGCCGCCTGGATCAGCCCGGCCCGGTGCAGCACCGGGGCCTGGTAGTCGCGCTTGTGCCAGGCGCGCACCTGTGTGTCGGCCCAGGCCGCGTCCTTGTCCTGGTGGCATTGGTTGCAGGCGTTGGGCGACTTGAACTTAATGGTGGCCGCCGGGGTGGGCGGCAGCATGGAGTGATCGCTGCGGTGCATGCCCGCGAAGCTGGTCATGGGCATGTGGCAGGCGATGCACTGGTTGCCCTGGGTGCCTGCCTTGTGGCGGGTGTGGGCGGGCGCGGTCTTCACCCGCTCAGCGTGGCAGGGCAGGCAGGCGGTGTTGGGGTCCTTCTTCTGGCGGAAGCGGCCGCTGGAAGTGTGGCAATGGGTGCAGTCCAGCTTGCCCGCCTTTACGCAGGGGCTCATCAGGGCGGAGGTGAGGGTGTAGTTTTCGCCAAGGTCCCGGCCGTCGGGATAATAATCGCGGTGCTCCAGCAGGGCCAGGTCGTAGTGGTCCCAGAAATTATCGCCGGGCATGAAGCTCTGGGTCAGGGGTATGGCCTTGGCGTGGCAGGTGGAGCAGGTGGTGTTGTTCTGCTCATGGCTGAAGCTGCGCCCGCCCCTGGTGATCTTTAAGTCCTTGGGCACCGTGCCCTTGGGGGCCGCCCGGCACACCAGCGCGTGGGCCTCGCCCGGCCCGTGGCAGGTCTCGCAGTTTATGCCCGGCTCCTTCCAGGTGGTGCGGTATTCGCGGGTTTTGGGGTCGTAGTTCAGGGAGTACTGGCTGACGTGGCAGCCGTGGCAGGAGGTGTTGAAGGTGTAGGTGGAATCGCGCCAATCCACCGGCTGGTCGCCCGCGTGGCGGATGCCGCTCTTGGCCGTGTCGAACCAGGCCTTCTTGTTGATGTCGTAGGCCAGGGGCAGGGTCTGCAAGCGGCCCTTGTCCATGGGCGTCAGAAAATAGAAGATGTTCTTGCCGCCCAGGGCGTGCTTGATGGGATAGCGCGTTTCGCCCTTGGCGGCCTTTTCCAGCACCCAGCCCTGGCCCGGGCCGGTCTGGGCGATGTAGCTGACGCCCTTGATGGTCAGCGGGGCCGTTTGGGCGCTCAGGTTGGCCGCGGCGAAGGCGTCGCTGTAGTCCTGCATGGCCTTGCCGTGATGAGAGGGGGCCCATAGCTGGTAGAACCTCTCGTGACACTCCCGGCAGCTTTGGCTCCCGGTGTAGGCCCCTTGGGAACTGATGGCGGCTTGCTTGGCCGGGGCGGAGCCCCAACTCAGCGCCACCAAGCAAAGCAGCAACGCTCCCAGCCCGACTGTCCTGATAATGCGCCGGTTCAAAGTGGGCCTCCCCTTGCGGTCATCTCGAATTTTTGGCCCCCCCGCTATCATTTTTAATCGGAGGGGAACACCCGGGCGAAGTCGTTGCTCATGCTCACCACGGTCCACCCGTCCCGGCGGGCCTGATCCAGGGCCTTCTCCAGGCGCCCCACGTGTGACTTGCGGTCGTAGGCGAACTCCCGCGCGGCGTCGTCGTGGTGCACCAGCATCATCAGGCGCGGCCCCGCCCCGGACGCGGTCCACTGCAGCATGGCCAAGTCGCCGTCGGAGTTGCCCACCGCCATTATTGGCCTCTGGCCGATGTGCAACTCGATATTGATCGGCTTGCCGTCACCGTCGTCGATGCTGCCTATCTGGGGAAGCTTGACCACCTCGGGCTTGCCGCCGGTGAGCTCAAACTTGGCCTTCAGGCTGGAGCCGATCACCTGCTCGGGCGGTATGCCGTAAACATCCTGGGAAAAGGCGCGGATGAAATCCACCCCGCCGCCGGAGACGATGAAGGTCTTGAAGCCGTGGGCCCTGAGATAGACCAAGAGCTCCAGCATGGGTTGATAGACCATCTGTATGAAGAGCATCTTGCGCTGAGGATTGCGCGCCGTCTTCAGCCAGTCCTTGGCCAACTTCTGCATCTGCTGGGCGGTCAGGCCGGAGTGGGTAAGGCCGACGATCTCCAGCAGGCCCTTGTGGCCCATCTTGGCCAGTTTGGCCATGTCCCCGGCAAGGGCCGCCTGCACCGCCTGGCTTTTCTTCCACTCAGGATGGCTGGGGGCCATCTGCTTGAGCCGGTCCAGGGCGAAGAAAAACTGGAAGTACATGGGCTGCTCGGCCCACAGAGTGCCGTCGTTGTCAAAGGTGGCGATACGCTGGGCGGGCGGCACGAAGTCCGGGCCGCCCTTTCGGTTCACCTTGTCCACGAAGTCCACGATGGCCTGCTTGCTGGTTCCGTCCCGCCAGGAGGGCAGAGGATCGCCCGCAGCGAAGGAAAGGGTTGCAAAGGCCAGCATCGCCACCAGCGCCGCCGCTCCAAAGGCCACCCCTCTCTTCATGGAACACCTCCGTTAGTTTTGCGATCCGCGAGAAGGCCCAAGCCTTCTCCGATCATCCAACAAACCTTAGGCTCCGCCGAGGTGCATACCGCAAAGATGTTGCCTCCTATCATGCCATCGGTGATTCCCAGATAGCTAGAGCCGGATTGCACGCGCGCTGGGGGGGATGAACCGTGTCGCGCCAAACACACCGGGGCGGGCATCATTTGATGGTGCGTGGAGACGAATCAGCGGACCCTGTCCGTAGTCGCTAATTCTGGCTTGTCCGGTTGTTCCGCTCCGCCTGGTTGCCGGTGAATATGGTCGGCTTGCTCCCATTTTTCTCCAGGGACTCGCGGAGGCGCTTGTACTTCCAGTGGGTGTTTTGTGTGCCTCACTGGTGTCGGCTACTGGCGTTTGGTGAGACCTGCCCCCGCCGCGCCCAGGGTGACGCCTGACGGGGGCCGGGGAGAGGGCAACGGCCCGGCTTAGGATGTGCATTCCAAAGCGTTTCAGTAACAGTAATGACTGACAACCGGCTTGCCCTAAATTAAGATAAAATGTTAGACGATGCGGAGCACCATTTCGCTTACCTGAAAGGGCCAAACATTATGGATGAGCAAAAGTCTCTGGAGATCGGGCAGGTAATTTCAGTCGTCGGCTCCAAGGTGGCCGGTATTCTGGCCAACCTCAGCGATGCCCAAGAGGCGGAATATGTTTCCAAGGCCACCCAGGTAGGGTCCATCGTCACCATCGCCACGCCGTGCTCCCTGGCCTTCGGCATGATCGCCAGCCTCACCACCCAGGACCCTTCCTATCCCTTGTCGGCGGACAAGAACCGGATCATCGAGATCGACCTGATCGGCGAGGCCCTCAAAAAGGGCGAGGACGGGCAAATGATCTTCCAGCGGGGCGTGTCGGTCTATCCGGGGCTGGGCGCTTCGATCCTGTCCATCACCTCCCAGGCCCTGGCCCGCATATACGCCCAGCCGTCCACGCCCTGCATAAAGGTGGGGGTGCTTCGCCAAGACCTGTCCCAGCCGGCCTACCTCAAGGTGGACGAGCTGGTCGGCCAGCACTTCGCCATTCTGGGCAACAGCGGCACCGGCAAGTCCTGCGCCATCGCCGTGCTCCTGCGGGCCATCTTCAAGGATTACGCCAACGGGCACGTGGTCCTTTTGGACCCCCACGACGAATACACCCAGGCCTTTGGCGACAAGGCGGAGGTCATCTCGCCCGAGACCCTGCATCTGCCCTACTGGCTGCTCAACTTCGAGGAGGCCACCGAGGCCCTGTGCAGCAAGGAGCCCGCCGACCGGGAGGTGGAAGCGCCCATCCTGAAGGCGGCGATACTGGCGGCCAAGCAGGCCTACATGGCCGGGGTCGGCGCGCGCTCGCCCATTACGGTGGACACTCCCGTCCCCTATCGCCTGTTCAAGGTGATCGAGCACATCAAGGCCGAGATGGGGCGGCTCAACCGGCCGGAAAAGGCCCAGCCGTACCTGCGCATAATCGCCAGGATAGAAAGCCTGGACCGGGACAGCCGCTTCAGCTTCATGTTCTCCGGCCTTCAGGTCCAGGACTGCATGAGCGACGTGCTCTCGCAGATACTGCGCATGCCGGTGGACGGCAAGCCCATCAGCATCTTCCGCCTGGCGGGCGTGCCCTCGGAGATCGTGGACGTGGTGGTCTCCCTGCTGTGCAGGCTGATTTTCGATTTCGCCCTGTGGGGAGGCAAGGACCGCTCGGTGCCCATTTTGCTGATCTGCGAGGAAGCCCACCGCTACGCGCCCAGCGACAAGGACCTGGGCTTCGCCCCCACCCGGCGCTCCATCGCGCGCATCGCCAAGGAAGGCCGCAAGTACGGCGTGTCCCTGGGCCTGGTCACCCAGCGCCCCTCGGAAATATCCGAGGTCATCCTGTCCCAGTGCAACACACTGTTCATCATGCGCCTGAGCAACGAGCGGGATCAGCGGTTCGTGACCCACGTGTTGCCCGAGAACGCCGCGGGCCTGCTCCGGGCGCTGCCGGCGCTGCGCACCCAGGAGGCCATCGCGGTGGGGGAGGGCGTCAGCCTCCCGGTGATGATCTATTTCGAAGACATCGAGCCCGAGAACCGACCCCGCAGCGACACCAAGCGCGTCTCTTCGGGCTGGCAAAGCGATGACCCCGGCCGGGAGTTGGTGGACACCATCGTGGAGCGGTGGCGCCTGCAGGACTGATTGGTATTGCCCCAATCAAGCGGAGTTTGTGGCGGTCCTTGGCCTCCCTTGGGTCATTCCGGGTGATCGGCCCGGAATGTGGGCCGTAGTTGGGACAATATTTGCGCCTGGTGCGCCAAAATGACCTAAAAGCCGTAATATCCCCATATAACAGTTTAAAGCATTGCCTACCCCTGCCTAGGGGACAATAAAGCCCCACATTCCATAGGTAATTCATACTATATTAGTATAGATTTAACCTCGCGCTATCCCGTGTCTTTTCGGCATGTGTGAATAAGGGCCCAATTATTGCTTTGTAAGTCGGTGGGAGAATTCCGTGGAGTGGACCGTTTTTGACCAAAACTGATTTTCATTTGTGGAGTCATCTGGAGGACCGACGGTGTCAAAACAGCCTCAGAAGGTCATGGTGATCGGCCTGGACTGCGCTTTGCCGCACATGGTGCGGAAATACGTTGACGAAGGATACCTGCCCACGTTCAAGAAGCTTATCGAAAAGGGCACCCTGGCAACCAATTGCCTGGCTCCCTACCCCACGGTGACCCCGCCGAACTGGGCCGCCATCGGCACCGGCGCCTTCACCGGCACCCACGGCATCACCGACTTTCACAACCCCACCCCGGGCATGAACCCCGGCAACGAGAACATCACCCAGAACTGGGACCGGGAGCGGGTTCAGGCGGAGTTCATCTGGGAAACCGCCGACAAGGCCGGCAAGAAGTGCATAGTGCTCACCTACCCCGGCTCGGCCCCCACCCAGATGACCAACGGCATCATCGTGGGCGGCGACGGCTTCCACGTGGGTGAAAGCCGCCAGGGCCTGCCCGGCTTGGATTCCAAGTTCTTCCTGTGCGAGGACTTCCTCATCTCCACCGACTTCTACCCCAACGGCTTCCGCGGCGAGTTCTCCGATGCCGAGGACTGGGAAGGCATCCAGGAGATGGGCGACGACCCGCAGGAAATGGAAGTGAAGCTTCCCTTCCCCAAGGCCATCAAGCGCCCCGCCCCGGCCAGCTGGTACGTTCTGGCCCACGGCAGCGGCGACGACTATAACCGCGTCACCCTGGCCACCGGCAAGAGCGCCGATCAGGTGCTTTGCTCCCTGACCCCCGGCCAGTGGAGCGAGCAGATCGTCACCACCATCAAGATGGAGGACGGCAGCGAGCAGGAGGTCTTCACCTGCTGCAAGCTCATCGAGCTCTCCGAGGACCTGGGCAGCTTCAAGCTGCTGGTCGGGGCGCTCATCCCCACCACCGGCTGGGTGCAGCCCGCGGAGGCCGGCGAAGGCATCAAGATCACCAAGGGCGCCATCCACTCCAACGGCGGCATGATCATGGGCATGCTGGGCAGCATCGACCTGGACACCTACGTGGAGATGAACCACAACCTCTCCACCTGGAACGCCGAGTGCGCCGTGGCCCTCATGGAGAGCACCGACTGGGACCTGTTCTACATGCATTCCCATCCCATCGACTGGATGTACCACCTGGTGATCCTGGACATGGTCAGCGAGGACCAGGCCACGCGCGACAAGGCCTGGGAGGTCCACCGCCGCATCTACGAGATCGAGGACCGCATGCTGGAGCGGCTGCTCAGCCAGGCCGACAAGGACACCCTGGTGGTGGTGGTCTCCGACCACGGCGCCACCCCCGACGGACCGGTGTTCGACCCCTACACCGCCCTGGAGCCCGCCGGCCTGGCCTTCAAGACTGACGAAAAGGCCATGGACAACGAGGTAAACCCCATCGCCCTGAGCATGAACAAGCCCGGCTACGCCCGCTCCAAGGCCATTCCCCAGCGCGAGGTCTACGTGTGTGTGAACCTCAAGGGCCGCGACCCCGAGGGCATTGTGGAGCCCGAGGACTATGAGAAGGTGCAGCGCGAGATCTGCGACACCTTGCTGACCTATGTGGACCCGGCCACCGGCAAGCGCCCCGTGGCCCTGGCCCTGGCCAAGAAGGACGCCCGCATCCTGGGCCTCTACGGCGACCGGGTGGGCGATGTGGTCTACGCCCTGTATCCCGAGTTCGGCGGCCAGCACGGCCACATGCTGCCCACCGCCGAGTACGGCCCGGGCAAGCTCTATCCCCTGCTGATCCTCAACGGCCCCAACATCAAGAAAAACAACCTGATGGAGCGCAGTTGCTGGTTGTGGGACGTGGTGCCGACCATATGTTTTCTCACGGGGATTCCGGTGCCTCCCACCTGCGAGGGCTCGGTGCTCTACCAGGCCATGAAGGACCCCAATTTCAAGGATAAGGAGTTGAGCAAGCTCACCGAGGGAATCAAACGCATGGAGGCCGCCATGTCCCGGGACAGCCGGGAGCCTTGGGACCACCACGACTGCGCCTAACCAGAATGCTGATAAAGTTGGGGCGGTCGCCGGCCGCTCCACAACTTAAAAAATCTCCTGAGAGGTTACTATGCCGCACCTGAAGAAAATCGCCGTGACCGGCTTGGCGCTCTTGATGCTGATAAGCATGTCCGTGGTCGCTCTGGCCGCGTCCAAGATGGACCTGTCCATGACCACCGTGTACATGAACGCCCACCCCACCGTGGTCAACGCCTGGACCCCCTGGTTCAAGGAAATGGCCAAGCTCACCAACGGCAAGATCAACATCGCCTATTACAACCCCAACACCCTGACCCCCCTCAAGGATCACTACGACTCCACCATTTCGGGGATGATCGGCATCGGGGGCAACGACACCTCGCGCAACGCGGGCAAGTTCCCCCTCAGCACGGTGATGGAGCTGCCCGGCATGGCCCCCAGCGCCGAATGCGGCTCCCTGGTGTATTGGGAGCTGTACAAGAAGTACCCTGAGCTGCAAAAGGAGTTCAAGGAGGTCAAGGTCCTGTGGTTGTGGGCCAGCGCCACCTACCAGTTGCACACCACCAAGAAGCCCATCAAGACCAGCGCCGACCTCAAGGGCCTCAAGATCATCTGCTGGAACCGCAGCTCGGTGGAAATCATGAAGGCCCTGGGCGCCAACCCGGTCATGATTCCCCCCACCGACTCCTACCTGGCCCTGGAGCGCGGCATGGCCGACGGCGTGCTGTGCCCCCTGGCCCCCATCGTCTCCTTCAAGATCGCCGAGGCGGCCAAGTTCACCACGGTCTGCGACATCTTTCTGAACGGTTTCTGGGCGGCCATGAGCCACGACCTCTGGAACAGCCTGCCCCCCGCCGACCAGAAGGCGTTCACCGAGACCACCGGGGCGGTCATGGCCAAGAAAAGCGGCGTCACCCTGGACGAGGGTGCGGTCCGCGACTCGCAGAAGCTGATGAAGACCGGCCACAAGTTCATCGTGCTCTCCAAGCAGGAGCGCGACGGCTGGCTGGAGGCCACCAAGCCCCTGCGCGAAAAGTGGGTGAAGGACATGGAAGGCAAGGGCTACAAGAACGCCCGCGCCATCATGGAAGACGCCTTCCGCCTGAGCGCCCAGTACGCCAAGACCACCGGCCGAGGCTTCAAGTAGAGACAAAACTCGGGGCCGGCTTCGGCCGGCCCCGTTTTCATCAAACCGGTTGATTGGACTCAAAACATGGCCGAACTATCCACAATGATGTCCCAGGCCTCCTGCGATTTGCACGATGCGCCCCAAGACGGGGCCAAGAAGAACCCCCTGGAATTATGCGCCGATGGTTTGGACCTGATCCTGGAGCCCTTGGGCAAGTGGATGTTCGCCATAGCCACCCTGGCGGTGGGAGCCATGTCCCTGCCCATCGTCATCGACGTGCTGGCCCGCATTTTAATGGGCAAGTCGCTCTCCGGCGTGGTGGAGCTGGAAGAGTACCTCATGGTGGTGATCGTGTTCCTGGCCCTGGGCTACACCCAGAAGAGCGGGGGGCACATTTTCATCGACCTGGTCACCTGCAAGCTGCCCCGCAAGGCCGCCCGCTGCCTCCAGACCTTTTCCCTGGCTTCCTGTTCGGTGTTCTTCGGGGTCATGTGCTGGCGCACCGTTTTGACGGCCATGCACAAGACCACCGAATACAGCACCATGCTGGGCATACCGGTGTGGACCGCCTTGGCCCTGGCGGCAATCGGGGTGGCGGTGATGTGCCTGGTGCTGTTGCAGCAACTGCTGCGCAGCCTGTCCGAGAACCTGCAGGACCGCGCCTGGCTGGGCATCATCCTGGCCCTGGCCGCGGCCGCCGCCCTTTTGACCATGCCCACCTGGCTCAAGGCCATCCCCTGGGAGATATCGCGTTTCGAGTACGGTCTCTACGGCATGGCCTTTTTGATGGTGCTGCTGCTCTCGGGGATGCCCATCGGCTTCGCCATGTCCATCGTGGGCTACATCGGCTTGGGGGTGCTGGGCTTCAACCTGACCCCCGCCCTCAACTCCCTGGGCATCTCCCCCTACCACACCACCGCCAGCTTCATCCTGGCGGTGGCCCCGCTGTTCATCTTCATGGGGCTCCTGGCATCCGAGGCGGGCATCAGCAAGGAGCTTTTCGACACCGCCTACAAGTGGCTGGGCAGGCTTCCCGGAGGGCTGGCCATGGCGGCGGTGGCCGGTTGCTCGGGCTTCGCCGCGGTTTGCGGCGACAGCATGGCCACCGCGGTCACCATGGGCTCGGTGGCCCTGCCGGAGATGCAGGCCAAAAAGTACAAGTCCGGCCTGGCTTGCGGGGCCCTGGCCGCCGGGGGAACCCTGGGCATCCTCATTCCCCCCAGCGTGGGGTTCATCTTCTACGCCCTGGTCACCGAGGAATCGGTGGGCAAGTTGTTCATCGCGGGCATCGTGCCGGGGGTGCTGTTGGCCCTCATGTTCATCGCGGCCATTTGGATAATCGCCACCCGCCATCCGGAAACCGCGCCCCGGGGCGAGGCGGTGAGCTTCGGCGAAAAGCTGGCCTCGCTCAAGGGTGTCATCGGCATGCTGATCCTGTTCGTGATGATCCTGGGCGGCATCCTGGGCGGCTTCTTCAGCCCCACCGAGGGCGGGGCCATCGGAGTGGTGGGAGCCTTCCTCATCACCGTGGTCCGGCGCAAGCTGACCTGGAAGGGCCTGTTGCGGGCCTGCGAGCAAACGGTTTTCATCACCTGCAAGCTGTTGATGATCCTCATCGGGGTTAGCATTCTGGGCTACTTCATGGCCTCCAGCCGCCTGCCCTTCGAGTTGGCCAACGTGATCACCGGCAGCGGCCTGAACCGCTATCTAATCCTGGGCGGGGTGCTGTTGCTCTACATCATCCTGGGCTGCCTGATGAACGTCATCCCCATGATCCTGCTGACCCTGCCGGCCATCTTCCCCACCATTCTCGCCCTGGGCTTCGACCCCATCTGGTTCGGCGTGGTCACCGTGGTGATCATGGAGGTGGGCCAGATCACCCCGCCGGTGGGGGTGAACGTCTTCGCCCTGTCCAGCGTGGCCGAGGGGGTGAGCATGGGAACCATCTTCAGCGGCATCCTGCCCTTCTTCCTGTGCATGGTGCTGCTGATCGGCCTGCTCATCATCTTTCCGCCCCTGGCCACAGGCCTGGTGAGTGTCTTTTTCTAGCACCGCAGCAAGGATGAGGCCCCCCGGCCTCATCCTTGCGCCCAGCGGCCGCCGGGGCTCGGGGGGGCCTTTGGCCCAATGTAAAAAACATATGCTTGTGGTAAGGTAAGTGTCATCTTTTAGTGACCTTTTAGGTGGCAAGATGGTGCGGGCCGATTCAGGGCATACACCGCCGAAGCCCAACCCCGGGACGCCCAGCCAAGCCGGCGAGACGGTTTTGGCCGGGCAGTTGGTTGTGGATGCGGACGGCGTGGTTTCATCCTGGGACCAGGGCATGGAGCGCCTTACCGGCCTGGCGGCCGACGAGGCGGTGGGCCGCATTTTGCCCCTGCCCCTGCTGGGCCGCACCCATCCCCCCTTGGCCGATTTCCTGCGCAGAAAAGACGAGGCCGGGGCGCGCAAGGCCTTTGGGCTGCGCTCCTTTTTGCGCTTTTTGGCCGACGACCAATGGGTGGCGCGGGGGCAGATGGCCACCGCCGACGGAAAGACCCTGTCCGTTACCGAACTGGCCTGGCGCCAGGGGGAAGGTGGGGCGGTGCTGGAGACGGTGTTCGCGGTCCCCAGCGACCTGGCGGTGGAGGAGGCCTCGGGCAGCGCCCTCAACAGCCTTAAGATCCTGGCCGAGCACGTCCCCGCCGGGGTGGCCCTGATCCAGGACGGGCTGCTCAGGATGGTCAACCAGACCTTTTGCACCATGTTCGGCTACACCCATCCCTCTGAGCTGGCGGACAAGCCCGCCAGCCTGCTGCTGGTGGAGGGGGACCGCATGCGCCATAGGCAGATGCTGGAAACCCTGGACAAGAACCAAAAGGACTCCCTCAGCTTCCGCTGGACCGGCATCGACAAGAACGGGCGCAAGTTTTGGTTCGAGGGCAGGCCCGCCCCCATTGATTGGGAAGGACGCCCGGCCACCCTGTCGGTGGTGATGGACATCACCGAGTTCAAGCAGCGCGAAGAGCTGATAGAGAAGAAATCCCAGGAGCTCAGGCTGGAAAACCTGCGGCTCAAGACCTCCATCGACTACCGGGTGCGCCTGGGCAACATCATCGGCCGGAGCCGCAAGATGCAGGAGGTGTTCGAGTCCATCCTGCGGGCCGCCGCCTCGGATTTCGGGATCGTGATCTACGGCGAAACCGGCACGGGCAAGGAACTGGTGGCCAAGGCGGTGCATGAGCTGAGCCCGCGCAACGAAGCCCCCTTCGTGGCGGTGAACTGCGGGGCCATACCGGAGGAGCTTTTCGAGGCCGAGTTTTTCGGGCATCGCAAGGGCTCCTTCACCGGGGCCCATGCCGACAAGTCGGGGTACCTGGACCAGGCCAAGGGCGGCACCCTGTTCCTGGACGAAGTCTCCGAGATCAGCTACAGCAGCCAGGTGAAGCTTCTCCGGGCCCTGGAGTCTGGTGAATACACCGCCATCGGCAGCCCCAAGTCCCAGCAGTCGGACTTCAGGGTGGTCTCGGCCACCAACCGGGACCTGGAAGGCATGGCCAGAAGCGGCAGCTTCCGCCAAGACCTCTTTTACCGGATTCACGTCATACCCATCTTCTTGCCCCCCTTGCGGGAGCGCAAGGAAGACATCCCCTTTCTGGTGGAGTTCTTCCTGCAGGACAAGCTGGGCAGCGAAAAGAAAATGGCCAGCTACGAGATGGCCAAGCTGCTCAGCTACGAATGGCCGGGCAACGTGCGCGAGCTGCGCAACACCCTGGAGCGCTACATAGCCTTCGGCAACCTGGATTTCATGCCCACGGGCGGCGACCACTCCCTGGTTCCTGCTGATTGCCTCCAGGCCACGGAGGAAAGCGACCTGCGCACGGTTTTGTTGCGGGCCGAGAAGCAGCTCATAATCCGCTCCCTGGCCAAGTACAACTGGAACCGCTCCCACACCGCGGCCGCCCTGGGCCTGCCCCGCAAGACGCTTTTCCGCAAAATGAAAAAATTGGGCATCGCCGAGGGCTCGTCAAAGGATTAAAAAGGTCTCAAAGGCCAACGCCACCGCGCGTAAATGTCTCGCCGTGCGGATTAGTCCCGCAAAAAATCCTTATAAATCAATGCGATAGTCAGGGGTGGGCCTTGGTGCGCGGTTATGACTCGTCAGGCCATGAGCGACCCTAAAAAAGCTTAGTAATTCTGGCGGGTTGCTGTCCCCATCCGTTGGCACGCCTGGTGCATTCAGGAGGGACAGGCATCGGCCGTTTAGGTGCGGCGCGCCCACGAAAGGACACCCGGAAACTCCACCCGGCAGACTTCCAGGGGCGCGACAAAACGGCCGACTCCGCGGTTCTCCCGCTGCGGTGAAACAAGGCATCTGTCTATAACTATTAGCTACGAAGAGAGACGCACTCATGGGCGTTACGGTTAAATTGACCCGAAGCGAGGACGGTAGGTTCACCATAGATATGGGTTCCGCGGCCCTGCCCACCATCACCTGGAACCCCCTGGACCTGGACCCGGAAGTACGCAAGGAAGAACACATCGGGGCCCGCTTTTTGTTGGCCGCGGCCTTGTCCTGTTACGTGGGGACCCTGGCCAGCGACATGCAGAAGGGCGGGGCCAAGCACCTCGGGGAAATAAGCGCCTCGGGCGAGATCGAGAAGGAGCGCGGCAGCAACCTGCGCACCCGCTTCACTCACATGGAAATCCAGGTGGAAACGCCGGTGTCGCCGGAGGACCAGGAGGTCTTCCAGTCGGTGCGCGGCAGCCTGCTCAACGGGTCCCTGGCCACCTACTCCCTGGAGGAGGAAATGGACGTGGACTACAACATCCAGGCCCTATAGCCGGGGAGGCTCACCATGCTTTTCTTGCTTACCACCGCCGACGCCTCGGTGCTGGACACCGTGGACCGGCTGGCCGCCGACGAGGACAAGGAACTTCTGCTGATCAGCGACGCGGTCTATTTGTCCAGAGAGGCTATGGCCGAGGCGCTGTCCAGCCATTCCATAGATGAGGTCTATGCCGAAGAGGCCGCCCTGGCCAAGCGGGGCATCAAGCCCGCTGCCGCCTGGGAGGCGGTGAGCATGGAGCGCATCGTGGAGATCGTCCTGGACGGCAAAAAGCTGGTTCAACTTTAGGAGCGGACATGGCCACCATCACCATCACCCTGATTTCCGGAGCCGCCGAAAACGAGCTGGCCGAGTTCGCTCTTAACTTCGGGGCCACGGCCCTAGAGGGCGGGCACAAGTTCAACCTTTTCCTTTTCGGCAACGCCTGCAACCTGGCCAACCAGGAAGTGCCCTGGACCGGCGAGCGGGGCATGAACCAGGAACTGACCGACTTCATGGACACCCAGCGGCTGGCCGACAAGGTAAAGGACCTGGCCGCCCAAGGGGCGGTGATCCACACCTGCCACACCACCGAATATGGGCGCGGCACCGAAGGGTGCCAGTACATAGAAGGAGTGTCGCGCGGCAACGTGGGTTCCTCCTTGACCAAATTCTTACTAACCTCCGACGCCGCCTTCACCCTGGGCGGGTAGGGACAGGAGACGCCGATGGTCAACAACGTATGCGTAATAATCCGGCATTCCGTGGCCGACGAGCGCTTCACCCTAGGGCTGCGCAACGCCCTGGCCACCCAGATGGGGGGCTACGAGACCGGACTGGTTTTCCTGGGCAACGCCCTGCTCAGCCTGACCGGGGCCATCCCCGCCTATCTGGCCAAGACCCTGAACTCCTACCTGGAAAACGAGGGCAAGCTCTACTACCTGGCCCAGGACCTAAGGGACCTCAAATTGGAGGCCGGGGACCTGGCCTTTGCCGAGGCCAAAGGGGTGGACAGCGAAGATCTGGCCGAAGTGCTGGAAGACTCGGACGCCATAAGCACCTTTTAAATCCCCGGTGCCCGCTCCCCGAAAAGGCCGCAAGGTCCCAGTGGGGCTGTACGCCGGCGTGCAAATAAAATGGGTTGGCCATCAACGGCCAACCCATTTTATTTGGCGGGCTGAAAACCATGCAATTTGCCGCTTCGTGATGAGCTCCGAGGCCTGCTTGGGAGCTTCTCAATATTCTCTCCAGATATAGAGCGCGGTCAGGTTTGAAGGCAATAGTTATTAATAGCAGATAGTTGCGCGGCTCGTTCTTTTTGCCTCCACTTTGTCACTTGACATACATTCATGTATGTATATCTTTACCTCAGGATTGGGACCCGGAACGAAAGGAGCCGTCGGTGGCTCGAAGAACAAACGAACAAGCCCAGCAAACCAGGGAAAACATCCTGAAGGGCGCCTTGGACGTTTTCAGCGACAAGGGCTTTTCCCGCTCCACCTTGAGCGACATAGCCAAGCGCATCGGTATGACCCGGGGCGCGGTCTACTGGCACTTCAAGGACAAGCGCGAACTACTGGTGGAGCTGATGGAAAATATGCATGCCTGGGAAGCCGAACTGCTGGCCGAAAAGGTGCTCTCCTTGGACTCCCTGGAGGACCTGCAAGAGCGCTTCCAGGTCCGGGCCGAGTTGCTGGACACTGACATGCGCTTCAGGAAGTTCGTACGTTTCATGTCCATGCAGGTCGAGTGGGCCACTGAAAAGCAGATCTTCAACCTTCTGCGCGATGGGCACATGCGCAACGCGCCGTTCAAGGACTTCGACCTGGTGCTGCACAAGGAGCGACAACGTGGCAGGATTCGCCCGGACGTGGACGTGGACGAGGTCTGCGACATCATGGTGGGCATGTTCACCGGCATGGTGCGTCTTTATTTGAGTGGAATGGCCAACGCCCCCCTCAAGGTCAGCGTACGGACAGGGATGCAGGCTATTTTCGACAGCATCCGCGCCTGAACCATTTTTGTGAAGGGGCGGTTTGTATCCCCCCGGAAAAATCAAGGAGACTTTTACGATGCGTGTTTTAAAACCCATCGTCATCGGTGTTGTGTTGCTGGCCCTGGTGGCCGTGGGTTGGATCGTCCGGGGCCTGGTGCCCTATGAGCAGGCCGCCGGCAGCAAGAGCGGGCCGGCCATGGCCGGGCGGGGGGCGGCCCCGCAGGTGGTGACCGCCACGGTGGGCGAGGCTTCCCTCAAGCCGCCCAGCAAGTACGTGGGCCACGTTGAGGCCATTCAGGATGCCGAGCTGTACGCTCAGGTGTCGGGCACCATCAAGAAAGTGCACTTCAAGGAAGGCGCCATGGTCAACCAGGGCGACCTCCTGTACACCATCGACCCCGACCGCTATAGCGCCAAGGTGGAGCTTTACGAGGCGACCCTGTCCCAGGCCAAGGCCAGCCTAAACGCGGCCAAGGCCAACCTGGAGTCGGTTGAGGCCCAGCTCACCTACGCCGAGCAGTATCTCAAGCGCCTGAGCAACGCCGGGGCGCGCAGCGTGGTGCAGGCCGACGTGGACAAGGCCAAGAGCGCGGTGCGCCAATACAAGGCGGCCCAGCAGGAGGCCAAGGCCAAGATCGAGCAACTCAAGGCCCAGGTGAAGCAGTCCGAGGCCGACCTCAAGGTGGCGCGCATAGACCTGGACTACACCCAGGTGCGCTCGCCCATCACCGGGCGCATCGGCAAGGCCGAGGTCACCGCGGGCGACTACGTTAGCCCCGGCGCGGTGATGATGGCCAGGGTGGTGCAGGTGGACCCGGTCCGGGTGCGCTTCGCCATCAGCGACCGCGACTACCTGGACCTGCTCAAGATAAGCAAGCGCGAGGGCATCGAGGCCATCAAGGCCCGCCTGGTGCTGCCCAACGGCGACGCCTTCAAGGGCGAGGGCGCCTTGGACTTCGTGGGCAACCGCATGAACCTCAACACCGGCACCATCGTCATCCGCTTGCGCTACGACAACTCCGGCGGGGAGCTGGTGCCCAACAGCTACGTCAAGGTGTTCATGGAGACCCCCGAAACCGAGCGCAGCGTGGTGCTGCCCCAGGAAGCGGTCATGACCGATCAGAAGGGCGAGTATGTCTTTGTGGTCACGGACAAGGGCGTGGCCCAGCAGCGCTACGTGAAGCTGGGCGACAGCGTGGACGGCAAGCGCATCGTCATCTCGGGCCTCAAGGCGGGCGAGACCGTGGTGGTTCAGGGCCTGCAACGGGTGCGGCCCGGCCAGCCGGTCAAGACGGCGGGCAACGCGGCCGGAGCCGCCGGAGAGGACCGCCAGTCATGATCTCGCGCCTTTTCATAGAGCGGCCCCGCTTCGCCATGGTCATAGCCATAGTGCTGACCCTGGCCGGAGCCCTGGCCCTTTCCTCGCTGCCCATCGAGCAGTATCCCCAGGTCGCGCCGCCCACGGTGCAGGTCTCGGCCTCCTACCCGGGGGCCAGCGCCGAGGTGCTCTCCAAGACGGTGGCCACGCCCATCGAGCAGGAGATCAACGGCGTGGACAACATGATCTACATGGAGTCCAAGAGCGACAACCAGGGCAACTACACCCTGACGGTAAGCTTCGAGGTGGGCACCAACCTGGACATCGCCCTGGTCAAGGTGCAGAACCGCTTGCAGCAGGCCCAGTCCAAGCTGCCCTCCGAGGTGACCCAGCAGGGCCTCACCGTGGAGACGCGCTCCTCCAGCGTCCTTGGATTCATGGCCATCTACTCGCCGGACAAGTCCCGCGACGAGTTGTATTTGAGCAACTTCGTGCATGAGCGCCTCAAGGATGCCATGAAGCGAGTGCCCGGCGTGGGCGGCGTCACCATCTTGGGCGGCCAATACAGTATGCGCGTGTGGCTCAACTCCGACCGGCTCCAGGCCTTGGGGCTGAGCAGCCAGGACGTGGTGAGCGCCATATCCAGCCAGAACATCCAGGCCTCCATCGGTTCGGTGGGCGCGGCCCCCGGCGGCAAGGACATCAAGCTGGTCTACACCTTGCAGACCCAGGGCCGCTTGAACGACCCCAAGGACTTCGGGGACATCATCGTCCACTCGGATCCCCAGGGGGGCCAGGTGCGTCTCAAGGATGTGGCCCGGGTGGAGCTGGGGCGCGACTCCTACGCTTACAGCACCACCTACAACGGCATGCCCTCCGTGGCCCTGATGCTCTCCCAGACCCCGGGCTCCAACTCCCTGGCCACCATGGAGGCGGTGCAGGCCGAGATGAAAAGGCTCAAGGCCACCTGGCCCTCCGGACTCGACTACGCCATGGCCTATGACGCCACCCTGACCATCACCGCCTCGGTGCAGGAAATTCTTTTCACCTTGCTGCTCACCTTCGGCCTGGTGGTGCTGGTCTGCTACGTCTTTTTGCAGGACTGGCGGGCCACCCTCATCCCGGTGGTGGCCATCCCGGTGTCGCTGTTGTCCACCTTCGCGGCGCTCATGGCCATGGGCTACACCATCAACCTGCTGACCCTGTTCGCCCTGGTGTTGGCCATCGGCCTGGTGGTGGACGACGCCATCGTGGTGGTTGAGCGCGTCTATCACCTCATGGAGCACGAGGGCCTGGGGCCCAAGGACGCAGCCATCAAGGCCATGCAAGAAGTGAGCGTGGCCATCATCGCCATCTCCCTGGTGCTCTTGGCCATCTTCGTGCCCGTGGCCTTTGTGGCCGGCCTCACCGGTCAGATCTACCGCCAGTTCGCGGTAACCATCAGCACGGCGGTGCTATTCTCCACCATCGTGGCCCTGACCCTGAGCCCGGCCCTTTGCGCCGCCATGCTGCGCAAGCAGCGCCCCCCCCAACGCGGCCCCCTGGCCTGGTTCAACCGGGGCCTGGACAAAAGCCGCGACAGCTACGCGGTGTGGTCCATGTGGCTGGCCAAGCGTCTGGCCTTCCCGGTGGTCATCCTGCTGGTGTTGGCGGCCCTCACCGGTTTGTTCTTCAAAACCACCCAGACCTCGCTGATCCCCCCCGAGGACCAGGGAGCCATCTTCACCGACGTGCAACTGCCCGAAGGAGCCACCCTGGCGCGCACCGAGGCGATCCTGAAGCGTCTGTCCGCCACCACGCGAGAGCTCAAAGGGGTGGAGTCGGTGATGGCCATTTCCGGCTACAGCCTCATCGGCGGCAACGGCGAAAACGTGTGATTCATGGTCACCCACCTGGAGGACTGGGATAAACGCAAAACCGCCGAGCTGCAAATAGGCGCCTTTGTCAAAAAGCTGCAAGCCGGCGCGGCCCAGACGCCCGAGGCCAGGGTCAACATCTTCACCCCGCCCCCCATCATGGGCCTGGGCATGAGCAACGGCCTGGACATCCGGCTGCAGAGCATCACCGAAAACGATCCGCAAAAGCTGGCCCAGGTGCTTCAGAATTTTCTGGTCCACCTGAATCAATCGCCTGCGATAATGGTGGCCTTCAGCAGCTACGCAGCCAACACGCCCCACCTTTTCCTGGAGGTTGACCGCGCCAAGGCCGAGGCCCTGAAGGTGTCGGTGAGCAGCCTGTTCACCACCCTGCAAAACTACCTGGGCTCGCGCTACGTCAACGACATCAACATCGGCAACCAGGTGAACAAGGTCATGGTCCAGGCCGACTGGCCCTTTCGCAAGAGCATCGAGGGCATCGGCGAGCTGAACGTGAAAAACAGCGACGGGGAGATGGTGCCCGTGTCCAGCCTGGTGAAGATCAGGCCCACGGCCGCGCCACGCATGCTGCTGCGCTTCAACCAGTACCCAAGCGCGGCCATCACCGCCCTGACCGCAAACGGGGTCAGCACCGGCGCGGCCATCGCGGCGGTGGAGAAGATCGCCAAACAGAGCCTGCCCCAGGGCTACTCCCTGGACTGGTCGGGCATGAGCTACCAGGAGCGCAAGGTGCAGAGCCAGGGCATCATGCTCATGGGCCTGTCGCTGCTCTTCGGCTATCTGCTGCTGGTGGCCCAGTACGAAAGTTGGACCATTCCCGTGCCGGTCATGCTCTCCATCGTGGTGGCAATCACCGGGGCCCTGGCCGGAATCAAGCTCATGGGCTTTTCGCTGAGCATCTACGCCCAGCTGGGCCTGATCCTCCTGGTGGGCCTGGCCAGCAAGAACGCCATACTCATCGTGGAGTTCTGCAAGACCCAGCGCGAGAAGGGGCACTCCATCCTGGAAGCGGCCCGCATCGGCATCAGCGAGCGTTTCCGGGCGGTGCTCATGACCGCCTTCACCTTCATCCTGGGCACCCTGCCCATGATCTTCGCCACCGGCGCGGGCGCCAATAGCCGCCAGGCCATCGGCATGACGGTTTGCGCGGGCATGGTGGCGGCCACGGTGATGGGTATCCTCATCATTCCGGCCCTGTACGTCCTGTTCCAAAGAGTGCGGGAATACCTGAAGGCCAAGCTCTCCACCGAGCAGCCGCAGTCAACCAAACCAGAGGCCGCCAAGGGGGACCTCTCATGAAACTGAAACTGTTACTCATACCTACGTTGTGCCTCAGCCTGGCCGGGTGCGTCACGGTGGGGCCCGACTATAAGCAGCCGTCCACGCCCAAGGCCGACGTTTCGGGCATCGCCGATTCGGCAGCTCAACAGGGGCGCCGGGCGTCCATAAGCAAGCAGGACCTGGTCTCCTGGTGGACGGTCTTCAACGACCCCACCCTCAGCAAGCTGATCCAGGAGGCCCTGAAGGGCAACCTGGACGTGCGCGAGGCCCGCGCCAAGGTGCGTGAGGCCCGGGCCCAACTGACCATCAGCCGGGCGGGTCTGTTCCCCTCGGTGGATGCCACCGGCTCGTACCAACAAACCCGCGCCATCACCGGCTATAACGCCAACGACGAGGCCATCCGGGCCGAGAACACCTATTACAATGCCGGCTTCGACGCCTCATGGGAGATCGACATCTTCGGCGGCACCCGGCGCGGGGTGGAAGCGGCCAAGGCCGACATCGAGTCCGAGCAGGCCTCCCTGGAGTCGGTGTGGGTCTCCATGGCCGGCGAGGTAGCCCAGACCTATGTATCCATCCGCTCCTACCAGCAGCGGATCAAAGTGGCCGAGGACAACCTGAAGGCCCAGGCCGACACCCTGGATATCCTCCAGGCACGCTACAAGGCGGGGCTGAGCGACGAGTTGGACGTGCAGCAGGCCCGCTACAACCTGGAAAGTAGCCGCTCCACCATACCCTCTCTCAAGAGCGGTTTGGAGAGCTACATCAACGCATTGGCTGTGCTGGTGGGCAAGATGCCCGGCACTTTGCAGAAGCGCCTGGCCAAGACCGGCGACATCCCCCAAGCGCCCTTCAAGGTGGTGCTAAAGATACCGGCGGACACCCTACGCCAGCGTCCGGACATCCGCATGGCCGAGCGCGCCCTGGCCGCCCAGACCGCCCGCATCGGAGAGGCCACGGCCGAGCTGTACCCCAAGTTCTATTTGACCGGTTCCATCGGCCTGGAGTCCATGAAGTCCTCCAAGCTGTTCAACGCGGAAAGCAACGTGTGGAGCATCTTGCCCAGCGTGACTTGGCCCATATTCAAGGCCGGTTCCATCCGGGCCAACATCGAGGTGCAGAACGCCAAGCAGGAGCAACTGGCCGCGCAATACGACAAGGCGGTGCTGGTCGCGGTGAAGGAAATCCGCAACTCGCTCACCGCCTTCAACCAGGAGCAGGACCGCCTGGCGGCCCTCACCGCAGCGGTGGACGCGGCCCAAAAGGCGGCGGACATCGCCCAGGATAAGTACCGCCAAGGGCTGGTTAACTTCAACAACGTGCTGGACGCCCAGCGCTCCCTGTTCTCCTACGACGATGAGCGCATCTCCAGCCTGGCGACCATCACCGGCGACATCATCAGCCTGTACAAGGCCCTTGGCGGTGGCTGGCAGCACATGCGCACCGAAACTCCCCAACAACCCACCCCGGCCGCGCCCAAGACGGCCCAGGTGTCAGGCAAGCTCGCCCGCCAGTAACCCAGCTTGATCGACCAACCGCGCGGGCAACCCACGGGGGGCCGGGAGCAACCCCGGCTCCCCGGTTTTTGTGGCGGGGTCCGCCGCCTCGGGCAAGCGCTTAAAAAACTACACAAATCGTGGGTGCTTTATAATATGTTTTTAGATGTCCCATGCGGTCCGCCATGGTCTTGCTTGCCACCGGGCAGGGTGCCCCCAACGCCTCGTGACGCCGTTTTTTATGGGAGGCCGCCCGCCCAGTCATGAAAGTGAGTTGGCGTACGCTATGGTTTTCCTCGCCCCGCCGGTAGCCGCCGCCCCCAAGGCCAACCGCAGCCCCGCGCCCGATGAGACTACCCGGCAGACCGAAGATCAGTTCAAGGCCCATTACGTGGAGCTGCTGCAAAGCCGCCTGTCGGTGGGCTTCGCGGTGGGCGTGGTCTTGGTGCCGCTATTCGCGGTGGTGGACTGGCGCATGGCTCCCGCATACTTTGGCCTGTTCCTGGGGCTGCGCCTGGCGGCGGCGGGAGTCATGGGGGCGCTGTGGCTGCTAAACCGCTGGCGTAGCGGGCAGGCCTGGCAGGAGGGCCTCACCATAGCCGGGGCCCTCACCGTGGCGGCCATGCTGGAGATCATGCTGGTGGCCATGGGCGGGGCCGGGGGCAACTACTACGCCGGTTTCAGCCTGGTGTTGATCGCGGCCATCGTGCTGATTCCCATCCGCCTGGGAGTGGCGGCGTCCCTGGTGGCCTCGTTGCTCTTGGTGTATCTGGTGCCCCTGGCCATTGCCGACACTCCCCTGCTGGGCGAGGGAGACCTGCTGCACAACACCGGCACCCTGGCCTCGGCCAGCCTGCTGCTGTTGGGGGCCAACTGGCTGCACCGTTTGGCCCTGCTCAGGCAGTTCAAGCTGCGCTCCCAGGTGCAGGAGCGCGAGCGCCAGTTGGACGCCCTTAACGCCTCCCTGGAGGAGAAGGTGGTCTCGCGCACCGCCGAGCTGGGGCGCTCCGAGTCCCGCTACCGCTCCCTGGTCAACTCCAACCCCCAACTGGTCTACACCCTGGACAACAAAGGGGCCTACTCCTTTGTGGGCCCCAAGGCCGCCCGCCTGATGGGCTACGAGCCCCATGAAATGCTGGGCAGGCATTTCATCGATTACGTGCACCCGGACGACCGGGGCCATTGCGTGCGAGCCTTCAAGAAGGTGCGCGACGAGGGGATGCTGCTGGAAGGGGTGGAGTACCGGGTGAGCAGGGCGGACGGGGCCGAGAGGGTGTTCCTTTCCTACACCGCGCCCCTGGTGGACGACACCGGCGCGGTCAACGGCATGATAGGCACGGCGGTGGACGTGACCCGCCAGAGGCGGCTCACCGCCGAGCTGGTCAAGGCCGAGGACCAGGAGCGGCGGCGCATCGCCCGGGACCTGCACGACGGAGTGGGCCAGTACCTGGCGGTGAGCAAGCTCAAGCTCTCCAAGGCCGCCGAGAGCGCCCAGGGCCGCAGCCGGGAGCGCATCGAGGAGGTGCTGGAGCTGCTGGGACAGGCCATATCCGACACCAGGTCGCTGACCGCCCGGCTGAGCCCCCGGGTGTTGGACGAGATAGGCCTGGCCCCCGCCCTGCAATGGCTGGCCGAGCAGGGTAGGGGGCGCTACGGGATGCAGGTGGAGTTTAGCTGCGCCGGGGAGGTGACGGTGGATGACGCCCAGATGCGCGGCTTTTTGTTCCGGGCGGTTTCCGAGCTGCTGCTCAACGCCGCCAAGCACGCCCGGGCCCAAAAGGTGGAGATAGGCCTCGAGGCCGACGGGCGGGAGCTGAGCATAACCGTGGGCGACGACGGGGTGGGCTTCGACCCCGCCAAGCGCGAGGACGCCGGGACGGGGCTGGGCCTGTTCAGCCTGCGGGAGCGCCTGGACCTCCTGGGGGGCAGGCTGGAAATATCCACCCCCAGCCGGGGGGGAAGCCTGGCCCGCATAACCGTGCCCTTGGCTACCGTGGCCGAGGCTGGGGAGTAAAGCGATGAACAACCGCATTCTTCTGGTCGATGACCACAAAATCATGCGCGAGGGCATCAAAAGCCTGCTGTCCGAGGAGCCCGACATGGAGGTGGTGGGCGAGGCCGACAACGGGCGGGAGGCGGTGACCCTGGCCAAGCGCCTACGGCCGGACCTGGTGGTGATGGACGTATCCATGCCCGAACTCAACGGCATCGAGGCCACCCGGCAGATCCTGGCCGAGATGGAGGGGGTCAAGGTGCTGGCCCTTTCCATGCACCGCGATCCGCGTTTCGTGGCCGGGGTGCTGGAGGCCGGGGCCAAGGGCTACATGGTCAAGGACTGCACCGCCGCCGAACTTACCTCGGTGATCCGTCTGGTGGCCCAGGGCAAGACCTATCTCAGCCCTGAGGTCACCGATCTGGTGGTGAAGGGTTTCGTGGGCCGCCTGAACGAGGACGTGTCCCATCCCCCCGCCTCGGTGCTAAGCCCCAGGGAGCGGGAGGTGCTGCAACTGCTGGCTGAGGGCCACAAGGTCAAGGAAGTGGCCGAACGCCTGCACCTGGGGGTAAAGACCGTGGAGACCCATCGGCGCAACCTGATGGAAAAACTGGACATCGACAACCTGGTGGACCTGATCCGTTACGCTCTGCGCGAGGGGGTTACTTCCCTGGACGACTGGCTATCCTACTAACCCCCGGCTTCGCCAGGTGGCGCGATGCTGCGTTGCGGGCTTCGCTCGTCTCCTCGGCGTATTGGCATATACGCCTGCGGGTCTCGCTTGCCCGACGCCTTGCCTGGCACCACCTGGCTGTGCCGGGTCCGGCTTCATCAGACCCCGCATGGCGGCGTTGTCGGCGTCACTCGGCCCTCGGCGTAGGCATGCTACGCCTATGTCCCTCGTTCGCCTGCCGCCTTGCCCTGCGGTGTCTGGTTGTGCCGGTTAGGCCTCGCCAGGCGGCGCATGGCTGCGTTGTCGTTGCCTCCCTGTTTTCATGAAAATTCGGGATAAAAAAGCTCTCTAGACCGCTTTGCGCCTGAAAAGCAGGCCCTTTCCACTTTTTCCTTACCCCCCTTTGAGCCAAACCTCCTAACGCGCATTCCCGGCCAGGGCCTAGCCTGGACTCAGGAGGATGCAGCAGGACAGGGCATCCTCGGCAAACCCAAACCGAGGAGAGAAAAAATGAGAAAGATAGTTTTCAGCCTGATGGCCGTTTTGACCGCCGCCGTCTTTTCCTGGGGCTTTGCGCCCGCCACGGCCCTGGCCCAGCGCCAGGCGCCTGAGTTCGTGCTGGCCAAGCTGCAGAGGACCTGCCAGGAGGCGGCCCATAGCGGATGCCAGGTGAAGGTGGTGGAGCTGACTCCCGAGGGCATCATGGCCCTGGCCGGCTCCCAGTGCTACCAGGTGCGCGGCGTGGCCATCTACTCCCTGGGCGAGATCGGCGAGACCCGGGCGGTGGACCTTCTGATCGGCATGCTTCAAGACCCGGACCGTCACATTCGCCGCATCGCCGTGCGCGCCCTGGGCAAGATCGGCGACAACAGGGCGGTGGAGCCCCTGGTCGCGGTGCTCAACCAGCAGGGCGAGAACGTCACCGTGCGCTGCACCGCCGCCTGGGCCTTGGGCCAGATGGGCGACCCGCAGGCCTGCGCGGCCCTGGAGAGGATGGCTCGCGCCGCCGACGGTCCCTTGAGCGTGGCCAGCCGGGAGGCCGTGGGCAACTCTGGGCATAACCGAGCGCAAGCCCTCAACAGCAACTTGTGAGATAGGGGTGGGGTGGGAAACGCATCCCCGGCGAGTGAGGCGCCGGGGATGCGTCTTTTTTGGTCTAGAAGGTGAACTTGGTGGTGAGTTGCACCCGGGTGTCGTCGCCGCTGGCTCCGTCCTTGTCCACCCGCTCGCCCCAGAGCAGCTCCCCGCCCAACAGCCACCAGCTGGTGGGCTGCCAGATCAGGTTTACGCAGGAGTATTGGCTGGAGTGGTAGGAGTCGTAGGGCTGGTTGTCGGCGTTGTCCACCCGGAGCCCGCCGTAGAGGATGACCGAGCTGAGGGCCTCGGTCCATTTGTGCTCGTAGGCCAGGTAATAGCCCCAGACCGGCAGGACCTCCAAGCTGTTGTTGGTGGAGTCGTAAAAGGCGTCGGGCGGGGAGTCGTTGATGGTGGAGCCCATGCCCTGGCCGTAGGCGATGGAGAAGGTCAGGTTGTCCCCCGGGTGCAGGAAGGGTAGGCCCAGGTTGCCGTTGGCCAAAAGGCCCCAGCCCACCGCGTTCTCGGTGGGGCCGTTGTTCTGGCTGGCCCTGAGATCGCGCACTATGGCCGATCCCTGGAACTTCAGCGGACCGGCCAGCCACTCCAGGGAAACCACCCCGTCGGGCCAGGCGCTGAGCACGTCCGCGCCCTGAATTTCGTGGTCGCCCGGAGACTCGATGCCCAGTTTCAGAGTGAGCCCTTCATTGAGCGCCCGGCTCCAGCGGACCTGGGGCAGGCGCTGACCCACCTCGGCGCTGGGCCCCTCGTAGTCCAGGATATTGGGCCAGGCGTTGGTGTACCAGATGGTGGACCAGGCCTGACCGGCCAGCAGGTCGCCGCCCAAAACGAATTTGGTCAGTTCGCCGTAGGCCTCGCGCAGCCTGATGTCCGGGCTGGTGGTCTGGGAGTTGGCGAAGAAGTCCATGGACAGGTAGGTCCTCAGCAGCCCTTGCTCCACCGGGGTCCGGGTCTCGAACCAAAGCTGGGTGGCCTTGACGCTGAAGTTGGTCTGGCCGTCCGAGCCCTGGGTCTTGGTGGCTCCCCTGGTGACGATGTTGGCGGTGACGAAGTCGCCCGGCGTGGTGATGGCCCCGCTGTCGTGGATCACGTCCAACTGGGCGAAGCCGCCCAGGGCGAAGCGGGTCTTGGTGCCCTGCACCGCGAAGGAACCCTCCCAGTCGTTGGGAGGCTCCTTGGCGGCCGGTTTGGCCGCGGCGGCCGTTTGCGGCTCCTTGACGGCGGCGGGTTTAGCCCCCGCCTTCACCAGGCCGCCCACCTGCTCCTGCAGCGACTGAAGCATTTGGCGCTGATGCTCCAACTGTTTTTGCTGCGCCTCCAATTGGCGCTGTTGCAGCTCGATGACTTTTTGCAGCTGCTTCACCTGGTCGGCGTAGTCCGGCGCGGCGGCCTTGCCGCCTTGCTGGGCCAGGGCGCTGGGCGCTCCGCCCCACAACATTCCCCCAAGGGCCATGAGCCCCAAAAACAACAGCGCCCGGGACAAAGGCTTCCGCCCGGCGAAAAACCGTGTCTTCTTGAGCATCACACCCAACCTCTTTCAACTTTGACTGCCATTGGTTTCCCCCACCTCTTTCATGAAGCCTACGAGGGCGGATGTCCTTGCCCCGGCCCCGGCGCGTCTCCCTGGCCGCGCATACAGTAGGCCATTTTTGGCCGGGCCGATCAATACCGGATTTCCCCGGAAAGGTGGCGGCCTTTGACCCGTCCCGGTGAAAAGGTGTTTTTGAGCCGCCTTTCATCGACTAGGCCGGGGCCGATGTATTACAATCGGGCTCGATTTTATCTTGATCCCGGCGCTGAGATGTGAGGCGGCGGGCAACATTTTGTAGAAGCATGGGGTGTTTTAGATGAGCAAAGAGGCTGGCATGCAGGGCGTTGGAGCAGAGGCGATTCCCGTGGCGGTGATCGGGGCGGGCATCATGGGGCACGGCATAGCCCAAATATTCGGTTTGGCCGGGCACCCGGTCAGGCTCTACGATCCCATTGCCGAGGTCTTGGCCGTGGCCAAGGACCGGGTGCGCGGCAGCCTGGACAGCTTCCTGCAAGTGGGAATGGTGAGCGAGGCCGACGCCGCCCGCTGCCTGGACAACATCACCACTGAACCGGATCTGGCCGCCGCCTGCCGAGGCGTGGGCCTGGTGGTGGAGGCCGCCCCCGAGAAGATGGACCTCAAGCGGGAGTTGTTCGCCCAGATCGAGCCCTTGGTGGAGCGCGACGCCATCCTGGCCACCAACACCTCGGCCCTGGCCATCAGCGAGGTGGCCCGGGACCTGTCCCACCCGGAACGCTTCGTGGGCACCCACTTCTGGAACCCGCCCCAGGTCATCCCCTGCGTGGAGGTGATCCCCGGCGATCGCACCGATCCCCAGGTCTGCGACCGGATAGTGGCTTTGCTCCAAGGCGCGGGCAAGGTGCCGGTGCGCCTGAAGCACGATATCCCCGGCTTTTTGGGCAACCGCCTGCAACACGCCCTGCAACGCGAGGCCCTGGCCCTGGTGGAGCAGGGGGTGGCCGAGCCCGAGGACGTGGACCGCGTGGTGCGCCATGGCTTCGGCCTGCGCATGGCCCTGATGGGCCCCCTGGAGCGGGCCGACTTCGCCGGGCTGGAAACCACCCTGGCGGTGCAGCGCTACCTGCTGCCCCTGCTGGAAAAGCGCATCGAGGGCTCGCCCTCGTTGGTGGCCCAGGTGGAGCAGGGCCGGCACGGGGTGAAGTCCGGCGGCGGCTTCTACGAATGGCCCCCGGAAAAGGCGGCCAAGCGCCAGACCCAGCGGGACCGGGCCCTGCTGGAGATCATCAAGCTGACCCGGGATATGTAGAGGCTGGCCGCGCGGGTCAGTCGCGCACCGATTTTTTCAGCTCGACGCCCAGGCGGTTCATACGGTTGTAGACCGTGGCCCGGCTCACCCCCAACAGCTTGGCCGCCTTGGTCTGATTGCCCCCGGCGGCCCTGAGGGCCTCGGCCAGCTTCCGGCGCTGGCTTTCGTCCTCCGGGGTGTCCCGGCGGCTGCGCGCCTCCGGGGCGGGGCTGCCCACCGGCGCGGCCGGGGCCTGGCGGGAGGCCCGGCTGTCCAGTTGGGGCGGCAGCTGGCCCGGCTCGATGAGCCCGTGGTCGGCCAGGACAAAGGCGTATTCCAGACAGGTGCGCAGCTCGCGCACGTTGCCCGGCCAGTGATAGGCGGTGAAACGCTCCATGACTTGGCGCGACACCCCGGATATCTCCTTGGAGGTGCGCCGCCGCAGGCGGGCCAGGAAGTGCTCCACCAGGGCGGGGATGTCCTCCTTGCGCTGGCGCAGGGGCGGCAAGTGGATGGGGATCACGTTGAGGCGGAAGTAGAGGTCCTCGCGGAACTGCCCCGCCTGGAGCATGGCCCCCAGGTCCCGGTTGGTGGCGGCGATGAAGCGCACGTCCACGAACAGGGTGCGCTGGTCGCCCACCCGCTCGAAGTGCTTCTCTTCCAGCACCCGTAGCAGCTTCACCTGGGAGCTGACCGGCAGCTCGCCGATCTCGTCCATGAAAAAGT
This sequence comes from Pseudomonadota bacterium, assembly GCA_018902755.1. Taxonomy (GTDB): domain Bacteria; phylum Desulfobacterota; class Desulfarculia; order Desulfarculales; family Desulfarculaceae; genus Desulfoferula. The sequence goes on from JAHIQI010000035.1 coordinate 30,120, forward strand.
CGCCCCCGTGGGCCGACTCCAAGCGCCCGGCCCGGTGGCGGTGGGCCCCGGTGAAGGCCCCCTTCACGTGGCCGAACAACTCGCTCTCGAATAGTGACTCGCTGAGCGCCGCGCAGTTGAACACTACATAAGGCCCTTCATGCCGCTCGCCCAGGTCGTGGATGGCCCGGGCCACCAGCTCCTTGCCGGTGCCGCTCTCCCCGTGGATCAAGACCGGGGCCTGGCCCTGGGCCGCCTTTTCCACCAGATGGTAGACCCGGCGCATGGCCTCGCTCTGGCCCACCATGCCCATGAAGCCTTCCTCTCCGGCCAACTGGTGGGACAGCTCGTTGATCTTCTGGTCCCGGCGGCTGATGGCCGAAAGGTCGGTGACCGTTTCCACCGCGCCCAACAGACGGCCGTCGCCGTCGCGCAACAGGGCGGCCACCTTGAGGGCGGGCATGTAGGTGCCGTCCTTGCGGATCAGGCGGCAGGATATCTCCCGGTTCTCGGGCTGCTCCCCGGAAAACAGCTCGCACCACCCGCCCCGCTGGGGGCGGCGGGTGCGGGCGCAGGCGTCGCAGTTGAACACGGTGCAGGCCCGGCCCACCAGCTCCCGGTCCTCGTAACCGGTGAGGCGGCACATGGCCTGGTTGACCATGAGCACCTGGCCGGTGGGGTCGATGATGGCCACCCCGTCGCTGAGGGTGTCCAGGATGCTGCGCCAGTGGTGGCCGATTTCCTTGGGGGCCATGGGTCCTCCTGACATGTGTCTAGACACATGTAAATATAAACGTAAAAAAGGTATAGTGCTATAGGTATTTTCCGGAGATCAGTGGGCGTTTTAATGTAGCATTATCTATAGGTAATTAAGTTTAAGCCCATCATGGCCCGTCAATTGCACTAGAGTGATCGAGCCACTTAAGTATACGAAAATAGTAGTTTTTGCCCTACTGAAGAGCTTGTTGTTCGCCGCACTGGAAAGGATTGGCAAGTGGAGTTAAACAGGAGGAGATTTCTGGGGCTCACCGGAGCGGCCCTTGGGGCCGGCGCCCTGGGCAAACCCAGCCGGGTCTCGGCGGCCCGGGCTTACCAGCCGCCGCCGGACGCCTACGGCTGTCTGGTGGACCTTAGCGTGTGCGTTGGCTGCCGCAAATGCGAGCAGGCCTGCAACCAGGTGAACCACCTGCCCGAGCCCGAGCGGCCCTTTGACGACCTCACCGTGCTGGACGACAAGCGCCGTCCCGGCCCCGAGGCCTTCACCGTGATCAACCGCTACTACACCGGGCGGCGCGACGAGCGCAACCAGATGGCTCCCACCTTCGTGAAAGTGCAGTGCATGCACTGCCAGGACCCCGCCTGCGCCAGCGCCTGCATCGTGGGGGCGCTGACCAAAAAGCCCAACGGCGCGGTGCACTACGACGTGGACAAGTGCATCGGCTGCCGCTACTGCATGGTGGCCTGCCCCTTCCAGATCCCGGCCTACGAATATCACGATCCCCTGACCCCCAGGGTGCGCAAGTGCACCTTCTGCTTTGAGCGCATTTCCAAACAGGGCGGCAAGCCCGGCTGCGCCCAGGTGTGCCCGGTGGAGGCCATCACCTTTGGCAAGCGTTCGGAGCTGATCAAGCTGGCCAGGCAGAAGATGGTCGACGACCCGGGCCGCTACCAGCCCTACATCTACGGCGAAAAGGAAGTGGGCGGCACCAGCTGGCTCTACATCTCCCGCGAGCCCTTCGCCAAGATGGGCTTCTTGAAGCTCCCCAACCAGCCCATGCCCCACCTCACCGAGACCATCCAGCACGGCATCTTCTCTTATATGTGGGCCCCCCTGTCGCTGTTCGCCCTTTTGGGCGGGGCCATGGCCGTGTTCAACCGCAAGCGGGACCAGGGGGAGGACAAGTCATGAGCGCGCACAGCCACGCGGCCCCCCTGCAAGGCAAAGCCCGTTTCTGGAGCCCCGGAGCCCTGGTCATGGCCGCCCTGGCCATCACCGGCCTTTTGTTCGTGGTGGGCCGCTACATCGGCGGCCTGGGCGCGGTGACCCACCTCAGCCAGTCCCACCCCTGGGGCCTGTGGATCGGGGTGGATGTGGCCTCGGGCGTGGCCCTGGCCGCCGGAGGCTTCACCACCGCCGCCCTGGCCCACATCTTCGGACGCCACGCCTACGAGCCGGTGGTGCGGCCGGCCCTGCTCACCGCCCTGCTGGGCTACGTGTTCGTGTCCCTGGCCCTACTAGTGGACATCGGGCGCTCCTGGGCCATCTGGAAACCCATGATCTTCTGGAACCCCAATTCGGTGCTTTTCGAAGTGGCCATGTGCGTGATGATCTACACCGCGGTGCTGCACGTCGAGTTTCTGCCCGTGGTGGCAGAGCGCTTTGCCCACGGATTCAAGGCCTCCCTGGCCAACCGCTCCTGGCCGGTGGTGGCCCTGGCCGAGGCGGCGGAAGGGCTTCTGGCCTTCTTGAACCGCAACCTGGGCAAGGTGATGTGGGTGTTCATCATCGCCGGGGTGGTGCTTTCGTGCATGCACCAGTCGGGCCTGGGCTCCTTGCTCCTGGTGGCCCCCACTAAGATGCACGCCCTTTGGTACACCCCCATCCTGCCCCTGCTGTTCCTAACCTCGGCCATCGCGGTGGGCTTCCCCATGGTGGTGTTCGAGAACACCCTGGTGAGCGCTTCCTTCGACCTGGCAGACGAGATGGGCATCCTTTCGCGCATGGTGCGCATCACCATCCTGCTCTTGGGCGTCTACGGCGCGCTCAAGATAGGCGACGTGATCGCCCGCGGGGTGTGGCCGCTCATCTTCGACGGGTCGGTGCAGGGCCGATCCTTCGCGGTGGAGGTGCTCTTCGGCATCGTCATCCCCTGGGCCATGTTGCTCTTCCCCAAGGTGCGCAACCATCGCACGCCCCTGTTCATCGCCGCCTGCATGGTGGTGGGCGGGGTCGTCGTCAACCGCATGAACGTATTCCTGGTGGCCTTCCAGCCGCCTTACCCGGTGCAGTCATACTTCCCCTCGGTGGGTGAGTTGGCGATCACCGCAGGGTTCATAGCCGCTCTCATGCTGGCCTATCGCTTCACTGTCTACTTCCTCCCGGTTCTTTCCCCCGCAGGAAAGGAGGCCAACTCATGAGCGCCCGCCGCAAGAAGTTCCTGACCGTATGGATGGTGGGGGTCCTGTTGGGCCTGGGCCTGGTGCTCTACGCCTATCAAGGCCCCGTGTCCGCCAACCCGGCCGCGCCCGCCGCCCCCAAGCCCTTCGACCCGGTGGCCGCGGCCAAGAAATGGAACAAGCCACCGCCGCCACCGCCGGCCAAGGAGAATCCCGACGGCACGCCCTGGGTGCCCGTGGACCAGGTGGCCGCCCTCAAGCGGGCCCACGAGGTGCCGCCCCTGGTGGTCAAGACCAGCGAGGAGTCCCAGCGCCAGCGCCGCCTGCGCCTGGGCGACAAGATGCCCAAGCTGGCGGACATGAAGCATCCCTACCTGGTGCTGGACAACCCCATGGTCAACAAGGATGGCGACCTCTACGAGGCGGTGCGCTTCATGCACAAGAAGCACGCGGCGGTGCTGGAGGGCCAGTGCTTCACCTGCCACCACGCCAAGCCCGCGGCCAAGGACGCCTCGGAGACCACCCGCTGCGTGGCCTGCCACCAGAACTCCTTCAACCCCGAGCTGCCCGGCCGCCTGGGGCTGAAGGCCGCCCTGCACCGCCAGTGCATGGGCTGTCATGAAAAGCGCAAGCAAGGGCCGGTGGGCTGCACCGACTGCCACGCCAAGAAAGTGCCCGACCACCGCAAGCTGGTGAAGCTGCCCGACAAGCCGGGCCCCCTAGAGGTGACCAAGGAATGCCTGCGCTGCCACCAGGACGCGGCCAACCATCTGCAGAACGCGGCCCACTGGCAGTGGAAGGGCCCCTCGCCCTTCACCGTGGAAGGCGAAAAGCGCATCGACATGGGCAAGGCCACCAACACCATCAACAACTTCTGCGTGGCCCTGCCTTCCAACTGGCCCCGCTGCACCTCCTGCCACGCGGGCTACGGCTGGAGCAACGCGGAGTTCGACTTCAACGACCAGAGCCGCATGGACTGCCTGGTCTGCCACGACACCACCGGCACCTACTCCAAGGTGCCCACCGCCGCCGGTTGGCCCTTCCTGCAACTGGACCTGAAGAAGATCGCCCAGAGCGTGGGCCATCCCAGCCGCAAGAACTGCGGCGACTGCCACTTCCAGGGCGGCGGCGGCGACGCGGTCAAGCACGGCGACATGAACGGCATCCTCTACTACCCCTCCAAGAGCTGCGACGTGCACATGGGGGGCATGGACTTCGCCTGCCAGGAGTGCCACAAGACCCGCAACCACAAGATCAGCGGGCGCTCCCTGTCGCTGCCCGTGGCCGAGGGACCGCGCACCTGCCAGGACTGCCACACCAACAAGCCCCACAACGGCAACTCCCTTTTGGACCACCACCTCAACCGCCACGTGGAGCATCTGTTCTGCGTCACCTGCCACAGCCCGGTGTACGCCAAGTGCCGCGCCACCAAGACCTGGTGGGATTGGTCCAAGGCGGGCCACAAGGAGCGCAAGCCCAAGAAGGACCGCTACGGCATGCCCGACTACGATTGGAAGAAGGGCGAGTTCCTTTGGAAGGAGAGCATGAAGCCCGCCTACGCCTGGTACAACGGCAAGGTGGAGCGGGTGCTCTTGGGCGACAAGATCGACACCTCCAAGGTGGTGGACATCACCAAGCCGGTGGGCGGCTTCCGCGACCCGGCCAGCCGCATCTATCCCTTCAAGCTCATGGAGGGCAAGCAGGCGGCCGACGCGGTGAACAAGCTGTTGCTGGTGCCCCATCTCTACGGCCCCGGCGGCTTCTGGGCCACCATCGGCAAGACCAAGACCCCGGTGCCGGACAAGGTCATCGACCAGGCCTGGAACAAGGCCTTTGCCAAGGGCATGGCCGAGTCCATCAAGGTGAACCCGAACAACAAGGGGCTCAAGCCCTATAGCGGCCAGTACCAGTGGGTGCAGACCCGCATGTACTGGGGCCTGACCCACGAGACCATGCCCGCCAAGGCGGCCCTGGGCTGCGCCCAGTGCCACGAGTCCCTGGCCAAGGACAAGACCTGCTGCCGCTGCCACAAGGACGAGCGCCATGTGGACTTCAAGAAGCTGGCCCACCGGGGCACGGATTTCCAGTGGATGAAAAAGCAGGGCCGCGACGTGCACGAGCTGATCGGCAAGACCGACTACCTGAACTTCAAGGCCCTGGGCTACAAGGGCGACCCCATCGTCTACGGCGGCCGCCTGAAGAAGCTGCCCCTGGCCAGCACCATAGACCGGGAGTGCAAATAGCGCGGCCTTAAGATATAACCCATGACAACGGGGCTTCCGTGCAGACGCGGAAGCCCCGTTTTTTGGAGTATGCCGATCTGTGAAATAATTAATTAAATATATGACTAAAAACGGTGTATATAATTGATGCCCTGCCCAAGGCTCCGCGCCGGGCCTGCCCAGGTGGTTGGAAAGCATCAGGAGGAAAGCCACATGATAAGCGGCCTATTCAGCGGGTCCCAGCCCCGGTTCTATTACGGATGGGTCATCGTGGGGCTGTGCTTCTGCAACCTGGCCGTCGCTTTTGGCATCTGGTATTCCTTCTCGGTGTTTTTCCTGGCCCTGATGAGGGATTTCGGTTGGGGCCGGGCCACGGCCTCCTCCATTTTTTCGGTTTTCATAATTTGTAGTGCTCTTACCGGCCCCGTGGCGGGCCGCCTGTTGGACCGTTTTGGACCCCGCCTGGTAATGCCCATGGGCGCGGCGCTATTGTCGCTGGCCCTGTTTTTGGTCAGCTTCACCCAGAGCCTGTGGTTTTTCCGGCTCACCTACGGGGTCCTGGCCGGAGCGGGGGTGAGCCTCATGGGTTTCACCACCAACTCGGCGATTCTGTCGCGCTGGTTCGAGCGCCGCCGAGGCACGGCGGTCGGTATCGCCATCGCCGGCGTGGGCATGGGCATGACTATTTTCACGCCCCTGGCCGAGCGCTGGATCGCCGCTTTTGGCTGGCGCGGGGCATATCTTTGCCTGGCCGGCTTGGTGGCCGGGCTGATCATACCTCTGAACCTGTTTCTAGCCCGGCCAAACCCCGAATCCATGGGCCTGGAAATGGAAGGTGGCGCGCAAAGCGGCGGCAACAAGCGAAAGCACCCGCGTTGGGAGATGAAGGTTCTGAACCATGAATGGGCCGACCGGCCGTGGACCCTGGCCCATGCGGTGAAGACTCGGCCCTTTTGGATGCTCATGGGGGCTTACTGCTTCAGTTCCATGTGTTACCAATCCGCCCTGATACACGCGGCTTCGGCCATGGTGGATGCTGGCTACAGCCTCCATTTGGCGGCAATGTACCTGGGCATGGTGGGTATCCTGAGCTCGGGGGGCAAGGTGCTTTTCGGTTTTCTTTCCGACCGCCTGGGCAGGGAACTGGCCACTTTTTTGACGGTGTGCATCTGCACCCTGGGGTTTTTGGCCTTGATGTTCATTACCCCCCAGTGCACCATTTTGGCCCTCGGTTTCATGGTGCTGTTCGGCATCGGCTACGGCGGGTCCACCCCCATATACCCGGCCGCCTCAGCCGACCTTTTCATGGGCGGCTCCTTTGGCCTGATCTTCGCGGTGATTTTTTTGGGCACCGGCTTGGGTGGCTCCGTGGGAACCTATGTGACCGGCCTGCTGCGCGATGTCACCGGCAATTACCTGCTCAGCTTCTGCCTTTGCATCGCCGCCTTGTGGACCTCTTGTCTGCTCTTGTGGAAATCCGGCCCCGGCAAGGTGCGCCGCATGGTGCGCACCCAGGTGAACTCTCCGCTCTAGGGCCCCCGAATTATTTTTTATTTGCCTGGCGGTTTGGTTTCTCGACAATTCATACTGATTTTATGGGCGGTTGCACCGGATGCGGCGCACCGGGGCCACGCAAGGGAACAAAATTGTCTCTTGACGTGCATACGCCCTACATACACAATAAATATAAATGCTGTCCCGTTGGGCGCCCCCAAGGGCGCCATCAGGGTTTTTCTCAGACCGGGGGGAGTGCAGGAACGGGACCGGAGCCCACGGCGCCGGCCCGGCTTCCGCGTTGATCGATCGCTGTTACTTGCTGAACGCCCGGCCTTTTCTCCCCGGGCGAGGAGTTGCCAAGGTGCCGTTTACCGTAAAAGAAATATTGAAAATGGAGGTCGCGCCGGCCCTGGGCTGCACCGAGCCGGTGGCCATCGCCCTGGCGGCGGCGGCGGCGTCCTCCTTGTTGCCCCAGCGCGGCTTCGACCGCCTGGAACTGTGGGTGGACCCCAACATCTATAAGAACGGCATCGCCGTTTCCATTCCCGGCACCGGCGGCCTCTCCGGCCTAGACATGGCCGCCGCCCTGGGCGCGTTGGGCGGCGACCCCGCCCTGTCCATGGAGGTCCTGGAGCCCATCAACGACGAGGTGGTGGCCCTTGCCAAGAAGGCCCAGGCCGAAGGCAAGGTTAAGGTCAACCTGCGGGCGGAAACCGGCCTGTACATCAAGGTGGTGCTCACCACCGGGGAAGACCGGGCCGAGGCGATTGTCTGCGAATTGCACGACAACCTGGTCTACCTGGGCCTCAACGGCCAGGAAATCACGGATCACCCCCTGCTCACGGGCAAGGTGGGCGGCTCTGCCAGCCAGCTTGCCGAGATGGAGCATTGGTTCAAGGACCTGCCTTTGTCCAAACTGGTGGAGATGATCGACGATTTTGACCAGGAAGACATGGACTTTCTGGAGCAGAGCGTCAAGGTGAACCTCAAGCTGGCCGAGTACGGCATGAAGCACGGCTCGGGCCTGGGCATCGGCCAAGCCCAGGAGCGGCTGGTGCGCCAAGGGCTCATCAAAAAGGACATGATCGTGGCGGCCAAGATACTGGCCTCGGCCGCGGCCGACGCCCGCATGGCCGGGGTAAAGCTGCCGGCCATGGCCTCGGCGGGCAGCGGCAACCACGGCCTCACCGCCGTGCTGCCCATCTGGGCCCTGCGCGACTACCTGGAGGTGGACGACATCGAGGTGCTCAAGGCGGTGGGGCTCAGCCACCTGGTCACCGGCTACGTGAAGGCCCACACCGGGCGGCTTTCGGCGGTGTGCGGCTGTTCCATCGCCGCCGGGGCCGGGGCGGCCGCCGGGGTCACCTACCTCTTGGGCGGCAGCCTGCACTACATCGCCGCGGCGATCATAAACCTCACCTCGGACCTGGCCGGAGTCATCTGTGACGGGGCCAAGGCCAGCTGCGCCCTGAAGCTCTCCACCGCTGCGGGCACCGCGGTGCAGGCGGCCTTGTTCGCCCTGCAGGGGGTCAGCGTGCAGCCCACCGACGGCATAGTCGGCGGCACCCTGGAGCAGACCACCAGGAACGTGGGCATCCTAAGCACCGAGGGCATGGTGGAGACCGACCGCACCATCTTGAAGATCATGCTGGAAAAGCATTTTGCCGAATACTAGTAGAGGATTAAAAGCGGCGTCCGGGCTGGGGCCCCAAAACCCCGCCGTTAGGGCCGCCGCCAGCCGGGCCCCTGAGGCCAAGGATATGGCAACCGTTTGAGGAGGCTGAGATGACCGAGAAATTCGACGAGCTACATTCTTCCGCCAGCGCCGACACCGTTCGCTGGCTTTACGGCGAATACACCAGGCAGGACCTCATGGCCATGGACCCCACCTGCCTCAGGGCCCTGTTCCGCGAGCGGGTGCACCACACCATAGAGGTGGAGATATACCCCATCCTGGTGGGCGACAAACAAGCCACCCCCATCTTCGGCACCCAGGCCCAGATCTGCTGGGAGGTGCTGAGCGAGCGCGGCTTCCCCCTGGACGACCCTGACCTGCAATGGGGCAAGAAATACCTGGACCTGGCCGCCAAGATCCGCGCCGGGGAAAAGGTGACCATCGACGAGCCCCTGCCCGAGAAGTTCAACGCCGACGAGATGGCGGTGGTGAATAAGCTCATCTGGGACCGCCGCTCCATCCGCGACTGGGTGCAGGACAAGCCGGTGCCTCAGGATATGCTGGAGCAGATCATGGAGGCGGGCCGGGCCGCCCCCAACGGCTGCAACCTCAACGTGGTGCGCTTCGCGGTGATCAACGACCCCGAAGAGATGAAGATGGTCTGGAGCGACATCCCCACCCCGGCCAACCGCTGCACCATCATCGTGATCTGCTACGACAAGGCCATCTACGAGACCGTGGGCCACGACCGCCTGGTGCCGCACAACATGATGCTGGACTGCGCGGCCGCCGGCGATCACATGTGCCTGATGGCCCACGCCCTGGGCCTGGGCGCGGTGTGGCTCACCTGCACCGACAAGACCGCCGCCCGCTTCAAGAAGAAGTACGGCCTGCCCGACAACATCGAGCAGGCCCTGCACCTGGCCATCGGCTGGCCCTCGGTGGCCTCCATCAAGTCCCTACGCATGCCGCTCAAGGACATGATGCTCACCAGGGGCAAGTAGGCCCCGCGGGCGAGAGAGAGATAATGGCTGCTGATCTAACCAAGATAGAGCTGCTGACCCGCCGCGAGATCGAGGCCCGCACCGCCGGGCCCCTGATCGAGCAATTTACCCAGGCCATGGGCAAGGACAAGGCCCTGGCCGAGGTGGACAAGGTGGTGCAGCGCCTGGCCGAAGAGGCCGGGGCCCAGTTCGCCCAGGCCCTGGGCGGCAACACCATGGAGCACTTTCACAAGGCTCCGGAAATTTGGAAACAGGGCGGGGCCCTGGAGATCGAGCTTGAGCAGATGGACAAGGACAAGCTGGTCTTCAAGGTGACCCGTTGCCGGTACGCGGAGATGTATCGCGATTTGGGCTACGAGGAGCTCGGACAGGTCCTTTCGTGCGGACGGGACGCGGCGTTTGCCAAGGGTTTCAACCCGGGCATACAAATGACCCGCACCACGACGATAATGTCCGGGGGCCCCTATTGCGATTTTAAATTTGAACTGGGGAGTTAGGGCAGGTAAGCATCAGGAGAGTCATCATCGTTCGAACCAAATTAGCGGAAAGGTAGGAAGCATGCGTAAACCTAGGTTTAAACTCGTAGGGATCGTCGCGATAGCGGTTCTTTGTCTGGCCCTGAGCGGCCAGGCCATGGCCGGCGACTCCGGTCCCCAGAAGCTTTCCATGGCCACCTTCAAGAGCGGTAGCGGCTGGTACATCATGGCCCAGACCATGGCCAAGATAATGCAGGCCGCCCTGCCCCAAGGCACCACCACCGACGTGCTGCCCTACAGCGGCGGCGTGGGCAACCCCCTGTTGCTGCACAAGAACAAGGCCAACGTCGCCCTGGGCTTCCCGGTAGAGACCGGCTTGGCCATCCGTGGCGAGTCTCCCTACAAGGAGAAGATGCCCGAGATCAAGATGCTGGTGGGCAACCTGGACACCTATTGGTACCTGTTCTCAGTGCGGGGCAACGTGCCGGTGAACAGCTTCGAGGAGCTTAAGGCCAAGAAGTACCCCATTCGCCTGGTGCTTCTGCCCAAGGGCAGCAGCGGCGAGTGGGCCACCAAGACGGTGCTCAAGGCTTACGGCATCACCTATGAGGACATTGAGTCCTGGGGCGGCAAGGTTACCAACGTTTCCTTCCCCACCGCCGTGGAGATGATGAAAGACGGCCAGGCCGACGCTTTTGCTCACGTGAGCACTCCCGGCCACCCCTCCTGGACCCAGCTTTCCACCCTGACCAAGATCCGCTTCCTGCCCATGGGTGCCAAGGTTGGCGCGCAGTTGGTGGGCAAGTACGGCTACCGCATGAGCACCCTGCCCAAGGGCGCTTTCCGCGGCGTTGAAAAGCCGGTGCAGGTGCTGGGCTTCGCCACCCTGCTCATGGCTACCGACAAGATGCCCGATGACATCGCCTACAAGATCACCAAGGCGATCTGCGAAAACCGCGAGCAGCTAGTCGCCACCTACAAGGGCGCGGCGGCTTTCCGTCCCCAGCTCGCTCCCGACGTGCCGCTGCCCCTGCATCCCGGGGCCGCGAAGTACTACAAGGAAGCCGGCTACATCAAGTAGAGACTGAGCCACAACGGGCGCGGGCTCCCGGCCCCCCGGCCGGGAGCCGCACCCTATCAAGGATCACGCGGTATGCAACTGACGGCCAAAAGTTACGTTATATCCACGGTGGCCATAGCCTGGTCTGTAGCCCAGCTCTACAACTCCATCACCTTTGACCTGGACATCCTCCAACTGGAGTTCATGCACCTGGCCTTCGCCCTGATTTTGGCCTTCTTGCTAAAACCGGGTCCGGCCCGGCTCAACCAGGGCAACTGGTCCGACTACCTCCTGGCCCTTCTGTCCGGCGCGGTGGGCGTCTACATGCTGGTGAGCTACACCAGGATTTCCGAGCGCATACGTTTCGTCTCCGACGTGGAGATCAGCGACGTGGTGGTCTGCGTGTTGCTCCTCTTCCTGGTGCTGGAGGCGGGACGCCGGGTGATGGGCTGGGGCCTGTCCATCCTGGGCCTGGTGGCCATCGGCTACGCCTTTTTCGGTTACCTGTTGCCGGGCAACATCGGGCACAGCTCGGTGACCGGCGACAGCTTCACCGAGTTCATGGTGCTCACCCAGGAAGGCATCTTCGGCATACCTCTGAGGGTTTCGACCATCTACGTGTTCCTGTTCGTGCTCTTCGGGGCGTTCCTAAAATACGGCCGCCTGGGCGAGTTCTACAACGACCTGGCGGTTTCCGTGGCCGGAGGGCTCAAGGGAGGTCCGGGCAAGGTGGCGGTGATCAGCAGCAGCCTTTTGGGCACCATCAGCGGCAGCGCGGTGGCCAACGTCTCCACCTCGGGCACCTTCACCATCCCCATGATGAAGCGGGCCGGCTACAACCCGGCCTCGGCTGCGGCCATCGAGGCCCTGGCCTCCACGGGCAGCCAGATCGTGCCGCCCATCATGGGCGCGGCGGCCTTCATCATGGCCGAACTGACCCAGATTCCCTACTGGTCCATCGCCGTGGCCGCCATCATACCCTCAATTTTGTACTACATCGTGGTGTACGCGGTGGTGCACTTCGAGGCGGTCAAGCACGACTTGCAGACCGCCGAGGATGATCGCAAGGCCTTCTGGGCCATGGCCCTGAAGAAGAGCTACATGTTCATCCCGGTGGTGGTGATCATCTACTACCTGTCAGCCGGCTATTCCATCACCCTGGCCGCCACCATGGCCATCCTGAGCGCGGTGGTGGTTTCGGCCATACCCCTGGTCATCACCCGCCAGTGGAAGGACTTCGGCCTGTTCGTAAAGGCCCTGGAGGACGGAGCCAAGGCCTGCGTGGCCGTGGCCATCCCCTGCGCCATAGCGGGCATCATCGTGGGAGTGCTCACCCTGACCTCCCTGGGGCTCAAGTTCAGCGACCTGATCCTGGCCTTCGCGGGCGACAGCGTGGTGTGGCTACTCATCATCACCTCGCTGATCTGCATGGTGCTGGGCATGGGCATGCCCACCAGCGCGGCCTACATCACCGTGGCCATCCTGGCCATACCCGCCCTGATCAAGGGCGGAGTGCCCATCATCACCGCCCATTTCTTCGGCTTCTTTTTCGCCAACCTGTCCATGATCACCCCCCCGGTGGCTTTGGCCGCCTATGCCGGGGCGGGCATCGCCGGGGCCAACAGCTCCGACGTGGGCCTCAGGGCCTGCTGGATGGGCCTGACCATCTACGCCATCCCTTTCCTGTTGGCCAGCTATCCGGCGTTGATGCTCTTGGGCAGTTGGGCCGAGATAACCTTCGACGTGCTGAAGGTGGGGCTCATCGTCATCAGTTTCTCCGCCGCCATCATGGGAGTTTTCAGCGCGCGCCTCAAGGGCTACCAGCGCGGGCTGTTCTTCGCGGCGGGAGTTGTATTGTGGGCCAGCCTGTCTTCGCTGGTCCTTAACGTGGCCGGTTTCGCAGTTTTGGCGGCGGCCGTTTTCTGCGCCTACAAGTTTCGTCCGTCCCAACCAGCCGCCATCGGCCGGGCCTGAGGACGTTACGCCGTGCCGCAGTCCTGGCCTTTGATCCCTTCGGGGCCGGGGCTCGGTGGAACTGGGCATGGCATCGTGCTTACCCAGAAGAGAGGTAAAAAGTCATGGCTAAAAATTTGAGGACCTACCTGGAGCAACTGGAGAAGGAAAGGCCGGAGGTGATCCTGAGGGTTAAAAAACCCATGAAGGTCGCCTACGAAATCTCGGCCTTGCAGCGCAAGTTGGACGCTTTGCGCAAGTACCCGGTTATCATCGTTGAGCATCCCATCCTGGACAACGGCACCGAGAGCGCCTTCCCGGTGGTGACCAACCTCACCGCCAGCCGCGAGCTCTGCGCCGACGCCCTGGGCCTGGACCACCGCCGCATCGCCATGGACTACGCCCAGAAGGTGTCCAACCGCATCGATCCGGTGAAGGTGTCCAAGGAAGAGGCCCCGGTAAAGGAAGTGATCGAGACCGGCGATCAGATCAACCTGCTCAAGTTCCCCATCCTAACCCACAACTACATGGACCCCGGCCCCTACATCGGCACCGGCTTCGTGTGCAACTACGACCCCGAGACCAAAATCGACAACTGCTCCCTGCAGCGCATCTGGGTTAAGAGCCCCCGGCGCACCGGTTACTGGCCCGCGGTGACCAGCCACAGCATGCAGAACATCTGGAAGTGGTGGGGACAGGGCAAGGACATGCCCGTGGCCATCTGGATCGGGCATCACCCGGCGGGCATCTCCGGGGCCCAGTCGCGCCTGGCCTACCCCGAGAGCCACTACCCCTCCATGGGCGGGGTCATGGGCGAGGCGGTCAAGCTGGTGCCCAGCGAGTTGTTCGGCGAGGACATCATGGTCCCGGCCGACGCCGAGATGGTCATCGAGGGCTACGTGCCCCGCGAGGTGTTCGAGGCCGAGGGCCCCTTCGGCGAGTACCCCGGCTACATCGGGCCCCAGCGCCCCAGCCCGGTCATCGACGTCAAGTGCGTGACCTACCGCAAGGACGCCATCTACCACGGCCTGGGCGTGGGCCTGGCCGACCACCTGGTGCTGTTGGGCAACTTCCCCCTGGAAGCGCGCATCTACAACGTGGTGAAAAGCGTGGTGCCCGAGGTGATGAACGTGTTCGTGCCCATCTCCGGGCGGCGCAACCACGTGTACGTGCAGGTCAAGAAGACTCGGCCCGGCATCGGCAAGGAAGTCATCATGGCCACCCTGCCTTGCGACAGCCGCCTGAAGCACGTGTTCGTCATCGACGAGGACATGGACCTGTTCAACGAAAGCGACATCATGTGGTCCATCGCCTACCGCAGCCAGTGGGACAGGGACCTGGTGGTGGTGGAAGGCGCGGCGGTGTTCCCCTTGGACCCCAGCGTCCCCTCGCCGGGCAACATCGGCACCCGGGGCGGCATCGACGCCACCATGCCGCCGCCCATCGGCAACGGGTTGCCCCGCTTCTATCAAATGGTCAACAAAACCCCCGAGGACGTGGCCGCGGCCATCCAACTCGAGGACTTCGTGGATCCCAGCCTGTTAAGCAATTACCCCACCTCTTCCTAGGCGGGGCTGAAAAGGATAGGCGTCATGATCACTATTGAGAAGGTTGGAAACCCCAAGGACGTCTGGGTTACTTGCCCGGGCTGCAAAGAGCTTTACTACATCGACCGGCTTTTCTACGAGCCGCAGTACGACAAGATCCCCTTGCACTGCCCCTTCTGCCACTTGGAGTTTGCCAAGGAAGACTCCCCCATGACCTGGGGCGAGTAGGCGGCGGATATAGCGGAAACGAAACAACCGGACGGGGCGGGCCACGGCGGCCCGCCCCGCCCGGAGCGCATGGCAATGCCAGGCCGGGGAGGACCGGGCCGGTGGATATGATGCCTGGGGCCAACGGGGAGGCGGATGCAAAACAGCGGTTATTATCGCTGGGTGCTGATGGGCGCGGCGGTGTGCGTCAAGATGGTAATCAGCATCTACCAGTACTCCTGGTTCCTGTTCGCCTTCACCATCACCCGGCAAGAGGGATGGTCCCTGGAGCAGGTGGGCCTCACCTTCACGGTGCTCATCTTGGCGGCCACTTTGGTGCAGCCCTTTTCGGGCATTTACGCCGACGCCGCCGGCCCTCGCAGGCCCTGCCTCTTGGCGGCCTGCCTGGTGGGGGCTGGCATGCTGGCCGCCTCCTATGCCACCAGCCCCCTGGAGCTGTGCCTCTATTACGGCATGGGCGGCCTGGGGGTGGGGGCCTTGAACGGCATCTCCACCGCAACCGCCCTGAAGTGGTTTCCCCGTAAGCGGGGCCTGGCCACCGGGGTGGTGGAGTTCGGCTTCGGGGCCGGCACCCTGTTCTTCAACTTTTTCCTCCAGGACAGCCTGGAGCTATTCGGTTGGCGGGAAACTTTTTGGTATCTGTCCCTGGCCATGGCCGCGGTGCTTTTGCCCCTGGCCCTGCTCTACACCTATCCCTCCGAGGATTGGGTGCGGCGCTTGAGCCCCCGCCGGCCACAGCAGCCCGCCACGGCGCAGTACCGGCCGGTGCAGATGGTGGCGACTCACCAGTGGCAGATAATCTACCTGGGCTTTACTCTTATTATCGCCACGGTGCTCATGTTCGCCTCGCACCTGAAGATGATCGCCCAGGAATTCGGCATAAGCGGCACCTTGTTCGCTTTCGTGATGGTGGCCTTCCCCCTGGGCAACGGCTTCAGTCGCATCGTGGGCGGGGTGGTTTCGGACTACCTGGGCCGGGAAAGGACCATGCTGCTGTTCTTCAGCCTCCTGGGGCTGTGCATGCTCTCCCTGGGGCTGTTCGGCAGCCAACCGTGGGTTTTCGTGGGAGCGGTCTTCTTGGCCGGGCTGTTGGGGGGCGCGCCTTTCGTGCTTTACGCGGCCATGGTGGGGGACTACTTTGGGGCGAGCAACGCCACGGCCAACTGGGGCCTGACCATCACCGGCAAGGCCTGGGCCGGGCTCATCGCCGGGTGGTTCAGCGGTTATCTGGTGTCCCTGTCGGGCACCTACCAGACGCCCCTTTTGGTGCTGGCGCTCTGCTGCTTCGTGGCGGCGGCGCTTTCCAACCCCCGGCTGCTCAGGATCCCCGGCCCGCCGGGGCGGCCCGTGGCTCCGGCCCCGGCCGGAACTAATAGTTAGCGACTCTCGGCCAGGAGGACAATCATGGCGGATAAAGCCAAACCAATCATCGTGGGCATCACCGGAGCCAGCGGAGTCATCTATGGAGTGCGTTTGCTGGAGGTGTTAAAGGAGTTGGGCCGCGAGACCCACCTCATCATGAGCGACGCCGCCCGGCTGAACCTGACCATCGAGACCAAGTACCACCCCAACCAGGTGGAGGCCTTGGCCACCAAGGTCTACCCGGTGGGGGACATGGCCGCGTCGGTGTCCAGCGGATCGTTCATCACCGAGGGCATGGTCATCGCCCCCTGCACCATCAAGACACTCTCGGCGGTGGCCAACTCCTTCAACTACAACCTAATCGTGCGCGCCGCCGACGTGTGCCTCAAGGAGCGCCGCCGGGTGGTGCTCATGGTTCGCGAGACCCCGTTGCACGCCGGGCACCTGAGGCTCATGTCCCAGGCGGTGGAGATCGGGGCCACCATCCTGCCGCCCATCCCGGCCTATTACCACGGGCCCCAGGGGATCAACGACCTCATCGACCAGAGCGTGGGCAAGGCCCTGGACTGTTTCGGCATAGAGCATCAACTTTTTCGGCGCTGGTCCTAGGCCGCGCCCAGCAAGGATAATCGCCATGAGCAAGAGCAAGACCGTAACCGCCGACAACGCCCCCGCCGCGGTGGGCCCCTACAGCCACGCCTGCTGGGCCGGCGACCTGCTGTTCGTATCGGGTCAGTTGGGGCTGGACCCGGCCACCGGGGCCATGGCCGAGGGCGGGGTTGAGGCCCAGGCCAAGCAGGCCATGAACAACTTCGCGGCGGTGCTGAAGGCGGCGGGCCTGGACTGGAGCCAGGTGGTCAAGACCACCATCTTCCTGCAGGACATGGCCGACTTCCCCACGGTGAACCAGATCTACGCCGGGTATTTTTCGGCCGAGGACGGCTACCCCGCCCGGGCCTGCGTGCAGGTGGCCAAGCTACCCCTGGGCGGACTGGTGGAGGTGGAGGGCGTGGTCAACGCCGCTCGCTAGGCTGGGGGCAGGGGCCGCCGCAGGGGGACCGTGGAAAATCAGTGATCGCCATTGCCCGGAAAGGGAGGCAAGTTGGACCCTCGAGAAATATTTGAAGATCTCAAACAGCGGGTCATCAGCCTGGATATAGAGCCGGAAGCCAGCCTGAACCTGAGCGACCTGGCCTCCTACTACGGGGTCAGCCGCACGCCGGTGAAGGAGGCCATCATCTATCTGGAGGCCGAGGACTGGGTTTACCGCAACGGCAACCACTTCACGGTGAGCCCCCTGACCCTGGACCGCATGCGCGACACCACCGAGATCCGCCTACTCCTGGAGGTGGAGGCCAACGTGCTGGCCCTGCGGCGCATGACCCCGGCGACTTTGGCCACCCTGGACGGCATCCTGGCGAAGATCTCCAACCTGGACAAGGTCAAGGACAACGAGGAGCTCTCGCGCCTGGACACCGAGTTCCACCGGGTGCTCTACCAGGCCACGGGCAACAAGCAGCTGGCCGCCCTGCTGGAGCGCATGCTTTCCGGCTACCTGCGCTTTTGGCGTTCCCGCCCCCACAACATCATGAGCGGCAGCTTTTTCCATCAGGCCAAGGAGATCATCAAGGCCATAAAGGCCAAGGACGAGGCCAAGCTCCGCGAGCTGAGCGTGGTGCACATAAAACAGTCTTTGAACGCCATCATGGGCATGTATTAGACCCACCCAAATGAAACGGAATGCCGGTGGATGGGCATCGGCGTTCCACGAGACGAATTCATTCCAAGCGTTTCAACCCCTTTGCAGCTTGATCCGATCGTCTTTCCAGGTTATCACACATAACACTCTGATATAATTTATAAAAAAAATTGGTCCCCGGCCGGTGGGCGAGGCCGGGCCTTGCCATTTTGGTTCCATTTTACGGAATCTATTCCGCTATGTAGAAAAAACGTGAAGTTTTTGGTTGACATGGAAAATCCTCTTTTAGTATTTTATATAAAACCATATTCCACAATTTGGAACTACCATGTTTGCAACCCAAATAAGGATTTCCCGGTTTTGCAAGGGGGGGGACAGTCTATGAAATCCCTAGCCAAGGCCCTGTCGGTAATGGATTTGCTGGTCAGCAAAAATGAGGAGATGAGCGTCACCGAAATATCCAATACCTTGGAGATGCCCAAGGGAACGGTGCACCGCATCCTCTCGTCTTTGGTGAAGTACAAATACGCCCGCCAGGACCTGGAGACCAAAAAGTACGGTTTGGGTATCCGCTTCTACATGATGCAGTCGCCCCTGGACCGCTTCAAAGCCCTGCGCGCGGTGATGAACCCGCTGATGCGCGAGCTTTACCTCAAGTGCAAGGAAACCGTGAGCGCGGCTTCCCTGGTGGATGACGAGATCGAGTACATCGAGCGTTTCGAGTCGGAGATGCTGCTCCGGGTCTCCATCCGGGTGGGCACCCGTTTTCCGGCCCACTGCACCGCCACCGGCAAGGTCCTGCTTTCGGCCCTGTCCGAGGCGGAGCTGACCCAGCTCTACAAGGGCCGGGGCCGTCTGAAAAAGGGCACCGAAACCTCCATCACTTCCATGCGCGATCTCAAGAAGGCCCTGGATAAGGTGCGCGAGCAGGGCTTTGCCCGCGACAGTGAAGAGACCCTCATCGGGGTCAACTGCATGGCCTCGCCCATTTACAACCTCAAGGGCGAGACGGTGGCGGCCATAAGCATCTCCGGCCCCCGGGAGCGCATGACCCCCGAAAAGGTGGACGAGTTGATGCCCCTGTTGCAGGAGACCACCGCGAAAATTTCTCAGGAGCTGGGAGCGCCCGATATCGCCCCGGCCCGCACCAAGAAATCAGCCCGCTCGGCCAAGAGCTGAGTAGCCAAAAGTCATCCATGGAGGAAATCGTGGTTAAGAAAGTCGGATTCGTGGGTTTGGGCATCATGGGATTGCCCATGGCGGGCAACCTGCTCAAGGTCGGTTACGAACTTTGCGTGTACGACGTAGTGCCCACTGCGGTGGAGCAGGCCGTGGCCCAGGGCGCCACCGCCGCCGCCAGCCCCAAAGAGGTGGCGCAAAACTCCGAGGTGATCATCACCATGCTACCCAGCGAAGCCATCGCCGAGCAGGTGATCCTGGGCTCCGACGGCCTCGTCGAGGGCATGGCCCCCGGAGCGGCGGTGGTGGACATGAGCACCATCAGCCCCATCGGCGCCAAGAAGATCGCCGCGGCCCTCAAGGAAAAGGGCCTCAATATGATCGACGCCCCGGTGAGCGGCGGCGACGTGGGAGCCAAGGAAGCATCCTTGTCCATCATGGCCGGCGGCGACGAGGCCACTTTCCAGAAGGTGCTGCCCCTGCTGCAGAAGATGGGCAAGAACGTGAACCTGGTGGGCGACAGCGGCGCGGGCCAGGTGTCCAAGGCCTGCAACCAGATCGTGGTGGGCCTGGCCATCGCCGCGGTGGCCGAGGCCTTGGTTTTCGCCAAGAAAAACGGCGTGGACCCGGCCAAGGTGCGCAACGCCCTGTTGGGCGGCTTCGCCCAGAGCCGGGTGCTGGAACTGCACGGCCAGCGTATGCTGGACCGCAACTTCACCCCCGGCGGCAAGGTGCACCTGCACAAGAAGGACACCGAGATCGCGGTGGAGGCGGCCAAGCAGTTGGGCATCTACCTGCCCTGCAACGCCCTGCTGTCCCAGCTGTGGAACTCGGTGACCGCCATGGGCGGCTCCCAGTGGGACCACTCCTCCATCGTCAAGTGCCTGGAGATGCTCTCCAACACCGAGGTAACCCCCGGCTAGGGCCTCGGCCCGGCTGGGACAGGAACAGGTGGAGCCCCTGATGGGCGCAGGTAACAAGCAAAAGAGCCGCAAGGCCCGCGAGGACTGGATTCAGATCGACGCCCTGTGCTGCGGCACGGGCTGGGACGAGGATGACCTCGCCGCCCCCCACATCCTTATAGAGGACGCCTTCGGCGAAAGCCACCCCGGCAGCGTGCATCTGCGCGAGCTGGCCGAGGAGGCCAAGCTGGGGGTGTATCAGAGCGGGGGCAAGCCGGCCAACTTCCACGGCACCGACATCTGCGACGGGTGGGCCATGCTGCACGACGGCATGAACTACATCCTGCCCGCCCGCGAGGTGTACTGCGACCTGTTCGAGGCCCACGGCCGGGTCATCCCCTGGGACGGGGTGCTGGCCATCTCCAGCTGCGACAAGGTGATCCCGGCCCACCTCATGGCCCTGATGCGCCTTGATATCCCCGGCCTGCACATGCCCGGCGGCAGCAACCGCATGGGCCCGGCCATGAGCCACAGCGTGTTCACCGGCGACGACGCCACCCGCATGCGCCAGGGCCAGGATGTGGCCAAGAGCATCCGCAACTATAAACTCAGCGGCTGTCCGGGCATGGGCGGCGCGTGCCAGTTCATGGGCACTGCCAGCACCATGCAATGCGTGGCCGAGGCCCTGGGCATGACTCTGCCAGGGGCCGCGCTTTGCCCGGCCTCCTTGCAGGACATCCGCCGCCTTGCCCGGCAAGCTGGCCACCAGGTCATGCGCCTGGCCGAGCAGGGCATCAAGCCCTCGGACATCATGACCGAGGCGGCCTTTGCCAACGCCATCAAGGTTCACGCGGCCATTTCCGGCTCCACCAATGCCCTGATTCATCTACCGGCCATTGCTCACGAGGGAGGCCGCTTGGTGGAGCCGGAGCTTTTTGACCAGGCCAACCAGAGCGTGCCCCTGCTCATGGACATCCAGCCTTCGGGTAAATACTTGAGCGAGTTGGCCTGGTACGCCGGAGGCATCCCCCGGGTGCAGTGGAACATCAGGGAAATGCTGGACCTGGATGTCATGACCGTCACCGGCAAGACCCTGGGGGAAAACCTGGAGCAACTCTGGAAAGAGGGCTTCTTCGAGCGCGGGGCCGGCTATCTGGCCAACTACAAACTGCGCCCCGAGGAAGTTATCAAGCCCCTGGAGCAGGCCAAGGGCACTGGTTCCATAGCGGTCTTGAAGGGCAACCTGGCCCCCGAGGGCTCGGTGATCAAGTTCGCGGCCATGCCCAAGGACATGCTGGTGCACCAGGGCCCAGCCCAGGTCTTCGACCGCGAGGAAGAGGCTCTGGCCGCCTGCCTGGAAGGGCGCATCAAGCCCGAGTCGGTGGTGGTGATTCGCTGCGAGGGGCCCCGGGGCAGCGGCATGCCCGAGATGCTGGCCACCACCGAGGCCCTGGTGAGCATTCCCGAGCTCAGCAAGGTGGCCCTGGTCACCGACGGCCGCTTCAGCGGAGCCACCAGGGGTCCCTGCCTGGGCCACGTCTCCCCCGAAGCGGTGAGGGGCGGCCCCATCGCCCTGGTGGAAAACGGCGATCTGGTGCGCATCGACATTCCCGGCCGCCGGGTGGACCTGGTGGGTGTCCAGGGAACGCCGGTTTCGCCACAAGAGGCGGAGAGCGTCTTGGCCCAGCGGCGCGAAACCTGGCAGGCGCCCCAGCGCCAACACCCCAGGGGACTTTTGCGCCGCTACTCCCAAGGGGCGGCCTCCGCCATGCGTGGAGCGTTTTTGGAGGATTGATCTGGGCCTGGCGGGCGACACGGGGGGAAGCCGTCGGGAGCCGATTCATGGACGTAGGGCAAATCTTTTGGCCTGGAGCTCGTTTTAGGCAGCAATGGGTGTAGCGCAAGAGCCTGGCCGCATTTTGTGATGAACCAAGGAGGAGGATTTTGATGAAACGGTTTTTGGTCCTGACGTTGTTGGCCGGGCTCTGTGCTCTGGCCTTTGCAAGTACGGCCCCTGCGGCTCCGCCCGCGGACGTGGGCTGGGAGTTCCCCCTCTCCGGACCCTACGGCGCTTACGCCGAGGAAATGAAGCGCGGCGTGGAAATGGCCGTGGACGAGTGGAACGCCAAGGGCGGCGTGCTGGGCAAGCCGGTCAAGGTATTGGTCCGCGACTCCGAGCTGAAGGCCGACGTGGCCCTTCGGCGCATGAAGGAATACGTGGACAGCGGCATCAACATCATCGGCGGCAACCTGTCCGGCGGCATCTCCATGGTTATCAACCAGTGGGCCAACAAGAACAAGGTCCTGTACATGTCCACCTGCCACAACAGCTTGGGGCAGGGCAAGGACTGGGGTTACTACGGCTTCACCACCGGCATCAAGTCCTACATGACCGGCGCGGCCCTGGCCGACTTTGCCTTTGAGAAGCTGGGCAAAAAGTGGATGGTCATCGCGGCCGACTACCGTTGGGGTCACGACCAAGTGGCGGCCTTCCTGTACAAGAGCAAGCAGGTCGGCGGCGAGTTCCTGGGCGCCATCTACACCCCCATCGGCACCCGCGACTTCTCGGCCTACGTTCCTCAGATCCTGGCCAAGAAGCCCGACTTCCTGGTGCTGTCCGTGTTCGGTTCCGACCTGGTCTCGGCCATCAAGCAGTTCGGCGAGTTGGGCCTGAGCCAGCGCGTCAAGCTGGCCCTGCCCAAGACCGCCATGCCCATCATGAAGGAGTGCGGCGCCTCTTATAACGAGAACGTCTACGGCGCGGCCACCTGGTACTGGACCCTGTACAAGAAGTACCCCAACGCCAAGCCCTTTGTGGACTCCTACACCAAGAAGTTCGGCCGTCCCCCGGACGCCGACGCCGACAGCGGCTACGTGGGCGCCTACACCCTGTTCATGGCCATGGAAAAGGCCGGCACCCGCACCGACGTGGCCAAGATCATCCCTGCTCTGGAGGGCCTGAAATGGAACCTGAACCACGGCCCCGAGGAGTTCCGCAAGTGTGACCACGTGCGCACCCAGACCGTGGTCATCCTTCAGGGCCTGGGCACCAAGGCCAAGGGTTGGGACCAGGCCAAGGTCATCGCCGAAGTTCCCCCCAGCAAGACCATGCTGCCTTGCGACGTGGACCGCGCCGATACCGTATACGGACCCATCCGCGACCACTTGCCCGGCAAGTAAAAACCCGACAGACGGCTGCGGCGGCCTCCTCTGGCCGCCGCGGCCTACTTCGAAAAAGAGGGCGTGATGGAACTAAGTTGGGAAATCATCCTAATGCAAGTGATCATGGGGTTGGCCCTGGGCGCTATTTACGTCCTGTTGGCCAGCGGACTGTCCATCATCTTCGGATTGTTGGACGTTCTCAACTTCGCCCATGGCACCTTCTATATGTTGGGCGCCTATGCGATGTTCACGGCCATCTCCTTGTGCGGGAATTTTTGGGTGGGTTTGGTCGCGGCGGTTGTCATCGTTTCGCTGATCGGGGGCCTGTTTGAAATAACCCTGCTCAAACGGCTATACGGCACCGACCAGATCTACCCCTTGCTCTTGTGTTTTGGGCTGGGCATCTTCATCCCCGACATCATCAAGATGGCTTTTGGACTTATCGGCAAGGTGGTGGACTATCCCGCCATGCTGCAGGGCGCCACCTTCGTGGGCAACCTGATCCTGCCCAAGTACCGCATCTTCCTGGTGGTGCTGATGGCGTTGGTTCTGCTGGCCCTGTACGTGTTCATGAAAAAGACCAGCATCGGCATGATTATCCGGGCCGCCACCCGCGACCGGCTCATGGTCAACTGCCTGGGCATCAACGTGTCCCGGGTGTGGACCGTGGGATTCATGCTGGGCATCGGCCTGGCCGCCCTGGCCGGCGCGGTGGCCGCCCCCATGGTGCAGACCATCCCCAACATGGGCGACGAGATGACCGTGGAGGCCTTCGTGGTGGTGGTGATCGGCGGGCTGGGCAGCCTGGGCGGCGCCGCCTTGGGCGGCTTGATCTTGGGCCAGGTGGTGAGCTTCGTATCCCTGCTGGCCCCCGACTGGTCCAACGTATCCATTTTTCTGACCATGGCCTTGATCCTGGTGCTGCGGCCCAGGGGGCTCTTTGGCGAAGAAGGCCGGGATTAGACCAATGAGCGCAAAACAAAAAACTCAAGAGACAACGTCCTACAAGCCGTACAGCTGGCAAGCCATTTTAGAATTCCGGGCCATGTGGGTAGTGTTGGCCCTGGGGTTGGTGCTGCCGTTCGTGATTTCCAAACCCCTGGCCACGGAGATAATGGTTTACGCCCTGTTCGCCCTGGCCTTCAACCTACTGCTGGGCCACACCGGCATAATCTCTTTTGGCCACGCCGGATACCTGGGAGCGGGCGCCTATGCCGGGGCCATGGTGGTGTACTACGGAGGCGTGGGAGTTTGGGTGTCTTTGTTGGCGGCCATGGCCGGCGGCACTCTGGTAGCGGTATTGATCGGTTTACTGGCGGTCAAGCGCAAGGGGGCCTACTTCGCCATGATCTCCCTGGCCATCGCCCAGATGCTTTATTTTCTGGCCCTGTCGCCGTTTAAGCGGTGGACCGACGGCGAGGACAGCTTGAAGCTTCCGCCCCTTTCGGTGGACTTCCCTTTCCATATCGATCTTTCGGACCAACTCAGTCTTTACTACTTCGTTTTCGTCATCGTGGCCCTGGCGGTGCTGGCCCAATGGCGCATCCTCAGCTCTCCCTTTGGCCATGCCCTTAAGGGGATCAGGGAGAACGAGGACCGCATCAGGGCCTGCGGGTTCGACATCACCCGCATCAAGTTTCTTTCGATTATTTATTCGGGGCTTTTCTCGGGTTTGGCCGGCGGCCTGCTGGCCATCTACCTGGGCGCGGCCTCAATCACCATCCTCTTCTGGATGACCTCGGGTATCGTGGTGATGCAGACCGTGCTGGGCGGCACCCACACTTTCATGGGACCCTTCATCGGCACGGCGGTGTTCTTGTACCTTCGCAACAACATCAGCAACTACACCGACCGCTGGGAAATGTGGGTAGGGGCCATGTTCATGGCCTTGATACTGTTGTTTCCCGAAGGCATCTGGGGAACCATCGTGCAGAAGATCGGCGAACGTCGCCGCCCTTCGGCGTCTTGAGATAGAGGCCTGTCATGCTTTTACAAACCAAAGGCATATGTAAACATTTCGGCGGCCTGAAGGCGGTGGACCAGGTGGACTTCTCCATAGAACAGGGGAAGCTCAAGTCCATCATCGGGCCCAACGGCGCGGGTAAGACCACCTTCTTCAACCTGGTGTCAGGCCTGTACAAGCCCACCCACGGCCAGGTGACTTTCCAGGGCAAGGACGTTTCCCACGCCTCCATGAACGAGCGATCCCAGCTGGGGATCACCAAGACCTACCAGATCACCAGCATCTTCCCGCGCCTGAGCGTGTTCGAGAACGTGCGCCTGGCGGCCCAGTCGCGGGTGAGCATGTTCAACTCCTGGCGCAAGGCCTACAGCTACTCGGCCATCAACAATCGCACCATGGAGATACTGGAGCACGTGGGGCTGGCCGATCAGCAGGGCCGCACCGCCTCGGAGCTGAGCCATGGGGAAAAACGCTACCTGGAGATAGGCATCGCCCTGGCCACCGAGCCCACCATCCTGCTCCTGGACGAGCCCACCGCGGGCATGAGCCCGGCGGAGACCGTGGAAGCCACCCATCTGATCCGCAAGCTGTCCAACGAGTTGAAGCTGACCATCATCCTCATTGAGCACGACATCAGCGTGGTCATGGGCATATCCGACGAGGTGATGGTGTTGCACGAGGGCAAGAAGCTGGCCGAGGACACGCCGGAAAAGATCAGCGCCAACGAGACGGTGCAAAACGTCTATTTGGGAAAAGGGGCCGAGCCGTGCTCAAGGTAGAAAATATCAACACCTACTATGGCAGCAGCCACATCCTGCACGGGGTGTCCCTGGAGGTTCATCCCGGGGAAGTGGTGGTGCTCTTTGGGCGCAACGGGGTGGGCAAAACCACCACCCTCAAGTCCATCATGGGCATCCAGCCGCCCAAGAACGGCCGCATCATCTACAAGGGCGAGGACATCACCGGTAACGCGCCCTACCTCAATGTGCGCAAGGGACTGGCCATCATCCCCGAGGACCGGCGGATCATCCCCAACCTCACGGTTGAGGAGAACCTGCAGCTGGGCATCTTGCACAAAAAGAAGCAGCTCAACGTTTCCGAGCAGTTCGACATGGTCTTCGACTACTTCCCCAAGCTCAAGCTGCGGGTGAAGCAATTGGGCGGCAGCCTGTCCGGCGGCGAACAGCAGATGCTCACCATCGCCCGGGGGCTCATCTCCAACCCCGAGCTGATGATGATCGACGAGCCTACCGAGGGCCTGGCTCCCCTGATCGTGGAGGAGATAGCCGAGATCCTGCGCCGCCTGCAACGCCACGGGGCCACCATCCTGTTGGTGGAGCAGAACTACGACCTGACCATTTCCCTTAGCGAAAACCTCAGGGCCTACGTGCTGGAAAAGGGCCAGGTGAAGCTTAGCGGCACCCCGGCGGAGCTTAGGGCCTGCCAGGACGAGGTGGAGCAGTGCCTGGGCGTGAAGCTCTAGGCCGCGACGGAAGAGACTTTGTTTAATCCTGCCCCAAGGCGCCGGCCGATCTAAGAGCCGGCCCGTTGAAGACGCGAGGACCCTCATCATGGACCGCCTGCATGTTAAAGGGAATCAGGGGAGGATGAAAAAATGAAGCTCACGCTTTTGACCGAGAACAACAGCCTGTTTTGCAAGTTCTACTTCGCGGAGCATGGCTTCAGCGCATTCATCGAGGACGAGGGCAAGACCATCCTCTACGACACCGGCTATTCCAACGCCTTCATCCTCAACGCCGAAAAAATGGGCTTGGACCTGACGGCCATCGACATGCTGATCCTGTCCCACGGGCACTACGATCACACCGGCGGCCTCAAGCATCTCATCGACTATTACAAGGCCAAGAAGGTCACCCGCAAGCCGATACTCAAGTTCAGCAGCGAGGTGCTGCTCCTGCCCAAGTACAACTTCGAAATCGAGGAGGACCAGGGCACCGACGTGGGCATGGATACCCTGGAGCGCTTCTTCGATATTCAGATGAGCGAAGAGGTGGAAAAGCTCACCTCCCGGCTCTACTACCTGGGCAAGGTGCCCCGGGCCAACGACTTCGAGTGCCGCATTCCCCAAGTGGCCAAGAAGAAGGTGGACGGCGAGTGGGTGGAAGACCTGGTGGACGAGGACACCCAACTGGCCTATTTGCACGGCAACAACGAGGTGAGCGTGATCACCGGCTGCTCCCACAACGGCATCTGCAACATCATGGCCTACGCCAAGCAGGTGACCGGGGCGGACCGCATCAACACCGCCATCGGCGGGCTGCACTTGCAGGCGCCTCCCGATTGGCTGATGCAGGCCACCAAGGATTTCGTGCAGCAAGAGGGAATCAGGACTTTCTACGCCTGCCACTGCTGCGACTTCAAGTCGCGCATCGCCCTTTCCGGCGCGTCCAACGTGGAAGAGGCGGGGGTGGGCCTGGAGTTGGTTTGGGAATAGGCCCGGCGCCCGGCGCCGGTGGCCCGGACAGCCCGTGGGCGAGCGATTGGCCACAGGATCAGCAATAAGGAGTAAACGTGGCGGCCATAGACAAATATGAACCAGGGACCTCCCACTTTCTGTTGGGCAACGAGGCCATCGCCCGCGGCGCCCTGGAGCGGGGAGTGAACTTCGTCACCGGCTATCCCGGCACCCCCTCTTCGGAGATAGTGCCCGCCCTGGCCCAGTGCACCCAAAAGGGAAAGCTGCACGCGGAGTGGTCCACCAACGAGCTGGCCGCCGTGGAAGGTGCCGCCGCCGCGGCCACCGCCGGGTTGCTGAGCCTGTCGGCCATGAAGAACGCGGGCCTGAGCCTGGCCTTGGACTTCATCACCCACCTGAGCTACACCGGCCTGGGCCCCAAGGGCGGGGCCTGTCTGATGGTGGTGTGCGACGACCCCCACGGCCACTCCAGCGGCGACGAGACCGACTCGCGCTGGCTGGCCCGCTTCGCCACCGCGCCCATGGTGGAGCCCATGACCGGGCAGCAGGCGGTGGAACTGGTCAAGTACGCCTTTGACCTCTCCCAGAAGCACAGCGCTTTTGTCTTTTACCGGGGCTACACCCGCCTGTCCCACGCCAGCAACCCCATCACCATGGGCGAACTGCCCACGGGCGCGCCCAAGGCCTCCTCGGACAGCTCGGTGAGCCTGAACCCCTATCTGTCCATCGACAAGCACCAGGACCTCTTGGCCAAGATGGAGGCCATCCGGGCCGAGTTCGAGCAGTGCCCCTTCAACTCCTACCAGGGGCCTGAAAAGCCCGAGCTGGTGGTGGTGGCCAGCGGCGCGGGCCACCTGGCCGCGGCCGAGGCCCTGGAGACCCTGGGCCTGGAGGAGCGGGTGGGGCTTCTGAGCTTGGCCACCATCTGGCCCCTGCCCACCGCCTGGGTTGTCGAGCACCTAAAGAACGCTCCTCAGGTGCTGGTGCTGGAGGAGGTGGACCTCTTCATGGAGGCCGCCGTGAAGGAGGCCCTGGTGGACAACGGCCTGGGCTCGGTGGCGGTGTACGGCAAGGGCAGCGGCCACATTCCCATGAGCGGGGAGATGACTCCGGACCGCGCCCTCAGCGCCTTGGCCCGCATCTTCGATATGAAGGCCCCGGCCCGGGACGAGGCCTACGAGCGCCTGGTCCAACAGGAAGTGGCTCCCCTGGTAATCAGCCGGGGGCTTTCCTGGTGCGCCGGCTGCCCCCACCGGGCCAGCTTCTGGGCCCTGGACAAGGCCATCAAGGCCGACGCCCGCGACGCCTACGTCACCGGCGAGATCGGCTGCTCCACTCTGGACGTGTTCCCCGAGGGCAAGGCCCAAATCAAGCTGCTGCACTCCATGGGTTCGGGCACCGGCACCGCGGCCGGCCTGGGCCAGCTTAAGCCTTTCGGCTATACCCAGCCGGTGGTGGCGGTGTGCGGCGACTCCTCCTTCTTCCACAGCAGCGTGCCGCGCCTGATAAACGCGGTGTACAACCAGGCCGACATGCTCCAGATCATCCTGGACAACTCGGCCACGGCCATGACCGGCTTCCAGCCTCACCCGGGCACCGGCAACACCGCCGAGAACACCCCGGCCCCGCGTCTGGACGTGGCCAAGGTGTGCGAGTCCATCGGTTGCCAGGTGACCATCGCCGATCCCTTCGAGGTGCGCGCCACCACCAAGGTGATGCGCGAGCTCATGGGCAAGCCCGGGGTGCAGGTGCTCATCCTGCGCCGCGCCTGCGAGCTGGTGCGTATGAAGGCCGCCAAGTCCCACCCCTACCGCATCACCATTGACCAGGAAAAATGCAAGGGCGCCGAATGCGCCGTGTGCAGCAGGGACTTCCGCTGCCCGGCCCTGTACCTGGACCCGGCCACCGGCAAGACCGCCTTCAAGGAGCAGATTTGCTCGGGCTGTGGGATCTGCGTGGAAATCTGCCCCTTCAAGGCCATCAGCAAGCAGGAGAACGACTAATGCCGCTGTCACCCGATCCCTACAACCTGATCATCTCCGGCATCGGCGGCCAGGGAAACATCCTGCTTTCCCGGCTGGTGGGGCGCCTCATGTTCCGGGCGGGCTATCAAGTCAGCATCGGCGAGACCTTCGGCGCGGCCCAGCGGGGCGGCGGGGTCTTCTCCGGGGTGCGCATCTCCAGCAAGCGCCTCTACGGGCCCGTCGTGCCCCAGGGCGCGGGCAGCATGATCATCAGCCTGGAGCCCCTGGAGGCTCTGCGCATGATCAGCGGCTACGGCAACCCCGGCGTGAAGGCCCTGGTAAACAGCGAGGGCATCCACCCCGTGGCGGTGCTGAGCCAAAAGGCCAGCTACCCCAGCGACGAGGCCATGAGCGCGGCCATCCACAAGGCCACCGATAAGGCCTGGCTTTTCAACGCCACCAAGATCGCCCTGGAGCTGGACGCGCCCATTGCGGTGAACATCGTCATGCTCGGCGGCCTGGTGGCCACCGGCGCCCTGCCCCTGGACGCCGACGAGGTGGCCGACGAGGTAAAGGCCTCGGTGCCGCCCCACTTGGCGGAGCTGAACCTGACCGCTTATCGTAGGGGTATGCAAGCCGTAGCCGGGGCCTGAGGGGGGGGAGAAAGAGGAATCCCTTGAGCGCACTCATCAAAATAGCGGTGGTTTCCGCCGACCTGTGCAGCGGTTGCCGCAGCTGCGAGACCTGGTGCTCCTTTGTCTTGGCAAAGGGCAGGGGGTTTCGCCCGGAGGAATCGCGCATCCACATTGAAACCGATCCCCAGGGCGTGCTCAACATCCCTCACATAAATTGCCTGGAGGAATGCCAGCTCAAGCACGAGGGCGATCCCATCTGTGTGGAGATGTGCCCCACCGGCTGCCTGATCTACACCGACGACGAGGACCTGGAGAGCAAGCGCGCCCTTTGGGAGCAGGCCCGCCAGGACCAACCCCTGTTCCGCCTCATCGTGCCCTGGAAATACCCCTATCCCTGGCGGCCGCTGAAGAGGGACGAGCTATGAGCTGGCACGGTTGGGCCGGACGCGTCCTGCGGGTGGACTTGGCCACCGGCCGCATAAGCACCGAAGAGCTGTCCATGCAAAAGGCGCGGGACTTCATCGGGTGCCGGGGCCTGAACGTGGCCTACCTTTACGACGAGGTGGGTCCGGAGGTGGGGCCATTCGACCAGGGCAACAAGCTCATCTTCGGGGCGGGCCCCCTGGAGGGCACCCCCATCGGCATGGGCCGGGTTTCCGTGCTCACCAAACATCCCAACCGCTTTTTGGGCGAGGGCGGGGCGGGCGGCCACTGGTCCGCGGAGCTGAAGTTCGCGGGCTACGACCTCGTCATCGTGGAGAACAAGGCCGAGCGTCCGGTGTGGCTGCTCATCGTGGACGACAAGGTGGAGCTGCGCGACGCGTCCCACCTCTGGGGCCGGGACACCAAGGAAAAGCACGCCATCGTCCGCGAGGAGACCGGCATAGCGGGCATTCACGTGGCCTCTGTGGGCATGGCCGGGGAAAACCTGGCGGCCAACGCCAAGGTGCAGTTCACCCTGGACCACTCCGGCGGCAAGGGCTGCGGCACCATCATGGGCGACAAGAAGCTGGCCGCCGTGGCGGTGAAGGGCTCGGGCATGGTCAGCGTGGCCCACGGCGACCGCTTCCTGGCGGCCTACCGCAACTTCCACAAGACCTTTGACCTCAACACCACCCGCGACGCCTTCGTGCCCTCCTGGTCCTTCAACAGCGCCAATATGCTCCTGGAGCTGTTCAACGAGAACGGCTGGGTGCACGCCCACAACGCCCAGATGGGCCTGTTCGAGCCCATGCTCAACGACGTCGAGTACATGGACAAATACGTGGTGCGCCCGGAGTCCAGCTTCTGCTGCCCTCTGCCCGCCTGCGGCCGGCGCTACGAGATAAAAGAGGGGCTGTTCGCGGGCACCACCGGGGACGAGCGCGAGGTGGGCTTTGCCCAGGCCGCGCCCATCGTGGGCATCCACTCCTACCCCCACGTCATCAAGTTCCGCGACATGTGCAACCGGGCCGGGCTGGACGAGGACCAGGCCATGTACTCCATCGCCTGGGCCATGGAGTGCTATGAGCGCGGGGTGATCAACCGCAGCGACACCGACGGCATGGAACTGCGCTTCGGCGACGCCGACGCCTTCCTGACCATGACCGACAAGATCATCCGCCGCGAGGGCTTCGGCGACATCCTGGCCTTGGGGGTGGCCGAGGCGGCCAAGCGCATCGGCAAGGGCTCGGAGCGCTTCGCCCTGAGCATCAAGGGCAAGGAACTGGAGCGCATGCCCCAGCGCAACGGCTATCAGATGGCCCTGGGCCTGGCGGTGAGCGAAGGCGGGCCGGACCACACCCGCTGGTATCCCCCCTATCCGCCCAACCCCAAGACCATTCCCGCGGACATGGATCTGCCCTTCGATCCCTTCAAGGCCTTCAAGACCCGCTCGCCCGACGACAAGGGCCGCCTGGTGCGCTGGCTCTACGACAGCCGGGCCATCGTGGAGAGCCTGCCCAGCTGCGTGTACATGATCCGCGCCATGCTGGGCATCGACTTCCGCCCCTGGCTGGAGCTGTTCAACTCCTGCACCGGCGAGAACGGCGACCTGGACGACTTTATCCAGAAGGGCACGCGCATCGTCAACCTGGAGCGCGCCTACATCGTGCGCGAAGGCTTCCGACGCGCCGACGACACCATCCCCCGGCGCATGCTGGAGGAGCCGGTGAAGGAGCACAACATCCCGCCCATCGGCGACAACCTGGAAATCATGAAAGACGACTACTACCAGGTGCGCGGCTGGGACAAGGAAACCGCCATTCCCAAGGAAGAGACCCTGCTGGGCCTGGGCCTGGGCAACGTGGTGGAGGACTTCAAGCGCCGGGGTATCTGGGAGAGCACGGAGGAGGGCGGCCATGAATAGCCCCCAACCGGCGCCCATCCACGTTTTCGTGAAGTACGTGGGCCGCATCGCGGTGATGACCGGGCGGGTGCGCGAGTCCATCGCCCTGGACGAGCCCGCCAATGCGGACCACTTGTTGGATGTCATGGAGCAGCGCTACCCCGGATTCAGGCCGGTGTTCGACCCGCCGGGGGGAGTGTTCAACCTAACCACCGCCATTATTTGCCGGCGCGGGGGTCAGCCCAGCTTCAGCATCGTGGACCCCCAGGAGCCACTGAAAGACGGAGACGTCCTGACCTTCTGGTAGGCCGGGGCTTAACTCAAGTTGCGCCGCCCCAGGGGGGCGGGCCGGGCCCGCGAGGCGCGGCGAAAAAGTTAAAACGGCAAGGCCGGTTGCCTTGCAAAAGGAGGCCAAACATGGGCGACAACGTTGTCAAGTATGATGAAAGAGGAGTCATGGACGGCGGGACCATTGGTCTGCCCCGCGAGATGAGCCGCGACATCTGGCTCAAGGAAGTCTTCCCCGAGTGGGGCTCCTACCTCAACTACGAGATCGACAAGTTCCAGGTAAAGCCGGGCACCGGCGCCCTGTGGTATTTCGGGGCCATGTCCTGCGCCATCAAGAGCCAGGAAGGCGCGGTGTTCCTGGTGGACAACTACGCCGGTCCCAGCCTTTTCACCGACTACTCCTATTGCGGCGTGTGCCGCACCAGCGGCGCGGAAAAGCTGTGGTGGATGCGCACCCACCCCATGGTCATCGATCCCTGGAAGTTCAAGCGCATCGACGCGGTGTGCATCACTCACCATCACCAGGACCACATGGACTTCTACACCATCAGCGCCGCCTTGCAGACCTCCAACTGCAAGTTCATCGCCCCGCCCGAGGCGGCCCGGCGCATGAAGGCCAACATGGGTGTGCCCGATGACAGGCTGATCGTGGCCGAGGTGGGCAAGAGCGTGCAGATCGCGGACATGAAGATCGACTTCGCGCCCAACTACGACATCATCGCCACCAAGACCGGCTTCGACACCCCGGTGCCCTACGAGGAAGTGGCCGTGGCCTACATCTTCAACACCCAGGGCGGCAACATCGCCTTCCTGGGCGACTCTCTGTACCACAACGGCTACCGCATGGTGGGCGAGAAGTACAAGATCGACGTGGTCTCCATGGCCATGGGCAACAACGCCCCCGGCTACACCGACAAGATGTCTCCCTGGGACCTGTGGCGGGTGGCCGAGGCGCTCAACGCCGAGGTGATCCTGCCCATGCACCACGACAACTGGGCCAACTGCTACGAGGACCCGGGATACCTGGTGGACATAGTGGAGCGCAAGAACAAGGAGCCCCGCCACCACAAGATGCGGGTGGTGTCCATGCTGCCCGGCGGCCGTTACGTCCATCCCAACGACCAGGACATGGGCCTGTACTGCTACCCGGACAACCGTGAGCTGATGAACTGGCGCAAGAGCAAGGAATACGGCCCCGACGCCGACTAGACCTCTACGCCTCAAGCAACAATAGGCCCCTCCGGGCGCGCCACCCGGCGCGCCTGGAATGGGGCCAGGCATCTCCGGAGCAAGCGGAGCTGCTCCAACATCCCTGCGCGCCCACGGGTCGCAATGGGGGAGGATTCTTCAGTGTTAGGCATTCGCATGCACGGCAGAGGCGGACAGGGAGCCGTGGTCGCCTCCAAAATACTGGCCAAGGCCTATTTCATGGAAGGGCTGTTCGTGCAGGCCTTCCCAGCCTTCGGCATGGAGCGCCGCGGAGCGGCGGTGGCGGCATACGTTCGGGTGGACTCTTCCCCGGCCCTGGCAAGGGGGGAGATCGTCAACCCTGACGTGTGCGTCGTTTTGGACCCCAAGCTCTTGGAAATGGTGGACGTGACAGCGGGCCTGGCTCCGGGCACGCCCATTGTGCTCAACTACGCCGAGGGGCAGGTTCCCCAGGACTTGGTGGGCCGCTTCACCTTGGCCCTTATCGACGCCAACCAAATAGCGGTCAATCACCGGCTGGGCTCGCGCCTGGCCCCGATCATCAACACCGTGGTGCTGGGAGCCTACCTCAAGGTGGTCCAGGAGCCGCCGCTCAAGCCCGAGACCCTTTTCCAGGCCATAGAAGAAGGCGTGCCCGCCAAAAAGCAGGAGAACGCCGCCGCCGCCCGCGAGGCCTACGAACAGGTCAGGGTCTTGGAGAAGAGCTGATGGCCAAGAAGCAAATAGATTCGATAATGCAACTGCCGGTCATGCCGCTCACCATCGAGGACATGACCTGGAACAAGACCGGGACCTGGCGCCTGCTCACCCCGGTGCAGCAGGACAAGACCGCTCCCTGCCGCGCGGCCTGCCCCCTGGGGCAGCCGGTCCCCCAGATGATCCATCAACTGGCCCAGGGAGACCCGGCCGCCGGCTTGGCTCTCTTGATGGCCTACAACCCCATGCCCGGCGTGACCGGCCGTTTGTGTTACCACCCCTGCCAGGCCAAGTGCTTGCGCAAGGAGTTGGACCAGGGCATCGCCATACAGAACCTGGAGAAAAGCGCCTCCGAGGCCGACGGCGCTCCCGTATTGGAGCGCCAGGCAGACACGGGCAAGCTGGTGGCGGTGTGTGGCTCCGGCCCGGCCGGGCTGGCCGCCGCCTATTTCCTGGGCCTGGCCGGCAACACGGTAACCGTGCTGGAGCCGGGCGAGGTGGCCGGCGGCTTGCTCACCCAGGCCAAGGCCGGGCAACTGCCCCCCGAGGTGCTTGCCAAGGAGGTAGAGCGCCTGACCCAGGTGGCCGGGGTTACAATAAAGACCCAGGCCGCGCCGAGCTTTCTGGCAGGCATGGACCTGGTGCTGGTGGACGCCGGCGCCTATGCCCCGCATTCCGCCGAGGCCCAGGCGGTGAACGCCCTGGCCAGTGGTGGCCCCGAGCCTTTGGTGATGGACGCCGACGGTGGCTTCAAAGCCTCCCAGGTGGCCCACGCCCTGGCCCTGGGCCGCGAGGCGGCCAACCAGGCCCAGGCGGCCCTGGGGCTACCGGCGGTGTTCGCCCAGCCCGAGCTGGGCCCGGTGGCCACGGTGGATGACCTCACCCTGGGCTTCTTCGCCCCGGCCGAGGTCTCGGAACAGGCCCAGGAGGAGGCGGCCCGCTGCCTGTCCTGCGGCACCTGCAACCTGTGTCAACAATGCGCCCTGTCCTGCCCTGACGCCTGCTGCAACCTGAACGAGGCGGGCGGGACCATCGAGATAGATCTGTACCATTGCAAGGGCTGCGGCATCTGCTCCTATGAGTGCCCGCGCGGAGCTTTGGTCATGGAGAACCAGCCATGAAAAAAGTGATCATGGGCACGGAGACGGCGGCCCTGGCCGCGGTTCTGGCCCGAGTGCAGGTGGTGGCGGCCTATCCCATCACCCCCCAGACGGTGACCGTGGAAGAGCTGTCGGACTACATCGGCAAGGGCGAGTTGGACGCCGAGTACATTACCGTGGAGTCGGAGCACTCGGCCATGGCCGCCTGCGTGGGGGCCTCGGCCACCGGCTCGCGGGCCTTCACCGCCACCTCCAGCCAGGGCCTCGCCCTGATGCACGAGATGCTGCACCACGCGGCGGGCGGCCGCCTGCCCATCGTGATGCTCAACGCCAACCGGGCCCTGAGCCCGCCCTGGAACCTGTACTGCGACCACACCGACTCCCTTTCCCAGCGGGACACCGGGTGGGTCCAGTACTACTGCTGCGACGTGCAGGACGTCATGGACAGCACCTTCATCGCCTACCGCGTGGCCGAAAAGGTGATGCTGCCGGTGATGATCAACCTGGACGGCTTTTACCTCACCCACACCTCCGAGGTCATCGACGTTCCCGACCAGGAGGAGGTGGACCGCTACCTGCCGCCCTACGACCCGGTGGACAAGGTGGACGTGGACAACCCCTCCACCT
This sequence comes from Pseudomonadota bacterium, assembly GCA_018902755.1. Taxonomy (GTDB): domain Bacteria; phylum Desulfobacterota; class Desulfarculia; order Desulfarculales; family Desulfarculaceae; genus Desulfoferula. The sequence goes on from JAHIQI010000035.1 coordinate 66,427, forward strand.
ACGGCTGCGTGTGCGGGGCGGACCTGTTCTCCTCGCTCAAGTACCGCCGCCAGATGGATACCCTGGCCGTGGAGCAGGCCTGGCAGGAGGCTTCCGACGAGTTCGCCGCCCGCTTCGGCCGCTCCCACGCCCCGGTGCAGGGCCATAACCTGGACGACGCCGAGGTGGTCATCGTGACCATCGGCACCGCCGGCGGCGCGGCCCAACTGGCCGCCGACGCCCTGCGCAAGGAAGGCGTGGTCGCCGGCAGCCTGAACCTGGCCATGGTGCGCCCCTTCCCCCACCAGTCCTTCCGCCAAGCGGTGAGCGGGGCCAAGCACCTGGTGGTGCTGGACCGCGACGTGTCCTACGGAGGCGAGGGCATCGTGGCCCAGGAAATCAAGTCCTGCCTGTACGGCAAAAGCTCGGCCCAGGTGCACGGCTTCATCGCCGGCGCGGGCGGCATGGACATCACCGAGGAGCTGTTGGCCGACATGACCCGCGAGGCCCTGGGAGGCCAAAAGCAAGGCCTCGAACTGGGCGACTCTATCTGGATCAAGGTGCTGCCGTGAATAGCAAGATACTGAAGCAGGAACTCCTGGCGCCCGGCCACATGGGCTGCCCCGGCTGCGGGGCCTCGCTGGTGATGCGTTACGTGCTGGAGGTGCTGGGCCCCAAGACCATGGTGGTGATGCCCGCCGGTTGCTGGCCCACCTTCGTGGGCCTTTATCCCAGCACCTGCCTACGGGTGCCGGTGATGTCGGTGCCCTTCGCCACCACCGCCATGGCCGCCGCCGGGGTGCGCGCCTCCCTGAACCGTCAGGGCAAGGGCGACACCAACGTGTTGGCCTGGGCCGGAGACGGCGGCACCTTTGACATCGGCCTGCAGGCCTTGAGCGGCGCGGCCGAAAAAAACACCGACCTCATCTACGTGTGCTACGACAACGAGGCCTACATGAACACCGGCATCCAGCGCTCCTCGGCCACCCCGCCGGGCTGCTGGACCACTACCACTCCGGCCTCGGCCCCCAAGGTGGAGCCCAAGAAAAACATCGTGGAGATCATGGCCGCCCACCGCATCCCCTACGCGGCCACGGCCTCGGTGGGCTACCCCCGCGACCTCATGGAAAAGGTGGAAAAGGCCAAGGGGCTCAAGGGCACCCGCTTTTTGCACATCCTGGCCTCCTGCCCCACCGGATGGCGGCACGAGACCGAGCTGACCATGGAGGTGGCTCGCAAGGCCGTTGAGTGCCGCGCCTTCCCCCTGTACGAGGTGTGGGACGGGGTGCGCTGGTCCCTGACGCCCATGGTCGCCAAGACCCCGGTGGCCGACTACCTGAACATGCAGGGCCGTTTCAAGGGGATGACCGCGCCCCAGCGCGAGGTGTTCCAAACCTGGGTGAACGAGGACTGGGAGCGCCTGCGGGAAAAATGCGGCGACAACCAGGCGGCGTAACTGCGAGGTAGACCCATGGCTAAGCCCCAAGTTTTGATCATGGCCACCCTGGACACCAAGGACGAGGAGACCATCTACGTCCGCGAGGTGCTCCAGGCGCAAGGAGTCAAGGCTCTGATCATCGATTGCGGCAGCCTGGGCACGCCTCCCCCGGTGGCGGACATAACCCGCGAGCAGGTGGCCCGCCGGGCCGGGGTGGAGCTTGCCGAGCTGGTGGCCACCGGCGACAAGGGCCATATCATCGGAACCATGGGCCGGGGCCTGTCGCTCATCGTGGAGGACATGCACCGGGCCGGTGAGCTGCAAGGGGTCATCGGCCTGGGCGGGGGCCAGGGCACGGCCATGGGCACCGGCGCCATGCAGTCGCTGCCCCTGGGCTTCCCCAAGGTGATGGCCACTACCCTGGCCGCGGGCAACATGCGCCCCTTCCTGGGCACCAAGGACATCGCGGTGTTCCCCTCGGTGGCCGACATCCTGGGCATGAACTTCATCCTGCGCCGCACCCTGTACAACGCGGCCCTATGCCTGGCGGCCATGGTTTTGCAACCCGCTCCCCAAGACCGCCCCCCCGGCGTGGTCATCGGGGCCACCGCCTTCGGGGTGGTCACCGCCGGGCTGTTGAAGCTGCGCAAGCTGCTGGTGGGCCCCAAGCTGGAGATGGCCTTTTTCCATGCCAACGGCATGGGAGGCGCCTCCATGGACGAGCTGGCCGCCCAGGGCGCATTCGACGCCATCCTGCACTGGTCCACCCACGAGATCACCGAGCGCATGGCCGGGGGCATCTTCCAGGCCCGGCCCGAGCACTTGGACGTGCTGGCCGAAAAGCGCCTTCCCTGTTTGGTGAGCATGGGAGCTGTGGACTACTTCTGCATGGGCCCCCATCTGGAGCTGACCGAGGAGTGGAAGAAGCGGCGCAACTACATCGTGCACAACCGCAATATCACCCTGGTCAGGGCCAATGCCGAGGAGATGGTGGGCGCGGCTGGGTTTTTGGCCGCCAAGCTCAACAAGGCCCTGGGGCCGGTCAAGGTGATGGTGCCGCTCAAAGGCTTCTCCGAGCCCAATGCCAAGGGCAAGCAGTTTTACGACCCCGAGACGGACGCGCAGTTCCTGGAGGCTTTGGAGCGGCAACTGGACGGGCGCATTGATATCATTAAGTTGGATTCTCACATAAACAGCGACGAGTTCGTGGCCGAGGCCGCCAAGGAAATGCGGGCCATGCTGGCCGCGGAGGCCATAGCCTGAAAGGGAGGCGCATCGCCGATGAGCAATAAAGTCTATCCCATGAACACCGGCATGATCCGCCTGAACAAGGGCGTGTACATCACCGGCGGCCACGGCTACGACCAGGAGGTTGAGGTTCCCACCAACGCGTTCCTCGTGCTGGCCGACGGCAAGAAGGTCCTGGTGGACACCGGCATGTCCGAGACCGAAAAGGCCGACTGGCACCACCCCGGCTCCTACCAGCCAGAGGGCTACCGCATCGACCAGCGCCTGGCCGAGTTGGGGGTGAAGCCCGAGGAGATCGACGCGGTGATCTTCACTCACCTGCACTGGGACCACTGCGCCAACATGAAGATGTTCACCAACGCGGAGTTCTGGGTGCACGCCACCGAACTGGCCTTTGCCCTGGACCCCCACATCCTCTATTACAAGTCCTACGACTCCGAGAAGCTGGGCGTGGAGGCTCCCTTCAAGGGCGTGGATTTCCACACCGTGGATGGCGAGTACCAGTTCAGCCCCAGCATCTCAATGTTCCCCACGCCGGGTCACTGCCCTGGACACCAGTCGGTGTCCATCGAAACCGACGGCGGCACGGTGGTGGTGGCTGGCGACGCAGTGTTCGCCGACGAGAACATGGAGCCCGATCCCAAGCGGGGCCTGGCCTTTACCCCCATGGGCCGTTTCGTGAACATCTTCGACCTCTACGACAGCATGGAGAAAATCCTGGCCCGGGGCGACATAGTGCTCACCAGCCACGGCACCGGGGTCTACGACCAGAAGGTGTGGGGCTAGGTCTTGAGTATGCCCGAGCAACCACGCCGGGATTTCGTGGCCGCCTGCCGGCGGGCCTTCAGCCTGGGCCTGCAAATGAGCACCGGCGGCAACATCAGCCTGCGCCTGGACAGCGGCTACCTGCTGGTAAAGCCCAGCGGCCTTTCCCTGTGCGAGTTGGAGCCGGACCATCTGCTGGTGTGCGACGGCGAGGGCCTAGTGGTGCAGGGCGCGGGCAAGCCTACCAAGGAACTGCGCTCCCATCTGGCCATATATGAGGCCCGGCCCGAGGTGGGCGCGGTGGTGCACTACCATCCGCCCCACGCCACGGCCTACGCGGTGAGCCGCCGGGAGATTCCCCTGCTGACCGTGCACGCCAAGCGCATCTTGGGGCGGGTGCCCCTGGTGGAGGCGGTGGGCGAAGGCAGCCTGGAGCTGGCCTCGGCGGTGGGCAAGACCTTTGCCGCGCCCAAGGTGAAGGCCGCCCTCTTGGCCGAGCACGGCATCATCGCGGTGGGTGAGAACCTGCGCAAGGCCCAGAACCTGGCCGAGCTGGTGGAGGAGTGCGCTCGCGTGGCCCTGTTGAGCGGCCTGCTGCGCACCATCCCCCTGGACGGCGATAAATAGTGGCCAAGCGGGGGGCAGCCTAGTGCGCGTGGAAATCATCACCCGCCGAGACGACCTGGAGCGGGTAACCGGCTGCGTGGTGGTGCTGGACGTGATCCGGGCCAGCAACACGGTGATCGGGGCGCTCACCTCCGGGGCCAAGGAAGTCCACTTGGTGGCCGAACTGGAGGAGGCCCAGGCCCGCAAGGGCGAGCACCCCGATTGGCTGGCCTGGGGCGAACGGGAAGGGGTGCAACTGGCCGGCTTCGACGGCGACAACTCCCCGGCCCAGGCCCTGGCCCAACCCCTGACCGGCAAGACCGTGGTGCTCACCACCAGCAACGGCAGCCAGCTGCCCAAGCGCTTGACCAAGGCTGAGACCGTGCTGGTGGGCTCCCTGGGCAACGCCGCCGCCTTGGTGGAGGCCATCCGCCGCCGCGATTTCGATGAGGTGAGCCTGTTGGCCGTGGGAACCGAGCATCCCTACGGTGCGCCGGAGGACTGGCTGGTGGCCGAGCATCTGGCCGCCATGCTGGCCGGGGAGCGGCCCGATGCGGCCGCCTTGGGGGCTCATCTTCTGGAACTGGCCGCCCAGCACAAACTGCGCCCCATGTGCCAGGCCAATGACCTGGAAATTTGCGCCCGCCCGGACTACAGCCGAGTGGTGCCCATGATCAGCCGGGAGCCGCACCCCGTGGCCCGGCCCTGGACCCAAGCCCCGTAGAGCCGGGCGTCCCCGGCAGGAGAAAACCCATGTCCACCACCCGCGCCATGCTTTGCTTCACCCCCTCCCTTTCCCGCCGGCTCATAGCCAAGGGCGTGGCCGCCTTGCCCCAGGTGCAAAGGGCCTTTGAAAAGGGCCGGGTGCTGCTCTCCAGCGGCACCACCGGGGCCCACATCTTCGTCGAGCTTACCGGCGCCTGGACCGGCGGGGCCTTGGCCTGCGGCATGATCTCCTTGAAGGGCACCTGCGTGGGCAAGGCCATGAGCCAGATCCTGGCCAAGCAGGGGCACGCGGCCTTTTGGTTTTTCGAAAAGGGCGAGCTCAAGCCGGTGAACGACATGGACGAGGTGCTCGGCACCATGGGCGCCGAGGACGTGCTCATCAAGGGGGCCAACGCCCTGGACAACCACGGCAACGTGGGGGTGCTTTTGGGCGTGGAGACCGGCGGGCTAATGGGAAAAGCCCTGGGCTACGTCATGGCCCGGGGCATCCACTGCATTTTGCCCGGCGGCCTGGAGAAGACGGTGATGGGCTCCATCATGGACACTGCCAGGGAGATGGGCACCCGCAGGGTGGACTTCACCACCGGCATGCCCGTGGGCCTGGTGCCCGTGGCCGGGGCCCGCTTCAGCGAGATCGAGGCCCTCAAACAGCTTACCGGAGTGGAGGTCTTACACGCCGCTTCCGGCGGTTCGGCCGGGGCCGAGGGCTCGGTGGTGCTGTTGGCCAAGGGCGAACGCGACCAGGTGGAGCGCACCATGGAAATTTACAAGGCTCTGCGCGCGGACGCCCGCTTCGAGGGGCTGACCACCGAGCCGTCCATCTGCGCCGAGCACAAGTGGGCTCCCTGCGCAATGCACAACTTCCTCTACCCCGACAACGTGAAGAAGGGCGTTTAGCGCCCGGCCCATGGGGTCCACTCTGATTCTCAAGCCGGTGGCCCGATGAACCGTTACGTAGCCTTCGCCCTGGGCATGGGCCCAACTCTGGGCATCATCTTCATGAACCTGCCCCCGGCCATGGAGCCGCTCATCGCGGTTTATGGCTGCTCCTACACCGGGTTCTCGGTTATCGTCAGTGCCCTGTTTTGGGCTTACACCCTGATGCAGGTGCCCGGCGGCCTGATCCTGGACCGCCTGGGCCTGAAGCGAACCCTGCTCATCTGCCTGAGCGCCCTGGTGGTGGCCGACCTGCTGCCCGCCCTGTACCCCAGCTGGGGGCTGGCCGTGGTGGGGCGGCTGCTCACCGGCATGGGCGCGGGCCTGGTGTTCGTAACCCCCATGAAGATGATGGCCCTTTACGCCCCGCCCGGGCGGGCCGGAATCTTCCAGGCCTTTTACGGGGCCCTGGTGCCGGTGGGCAGCGTGTTGGCCTATCTGGTGGTGCCCGCCCTGGTGCCATTTGGCTGGCAATGGGCCTTCGTGGTGGCGGCCCTGTGCTGGCTGCCCTTGCTGGCGATGGTGCCCGCCCTCAAACTGCCCCGCAGGGAGGCCGCCCCGCAGCGCCGCCTGGAGCTGGGCGGCATCGCCCGCGACGCCCGGGTGTGGGTGCTGGGTATCTACCTGGCCCTTTCCTTCGGCTCGGGCATCACCATGGCCATCTGGGTGCCCACCCTGCTGGCCGATGTTTTGCCCGGCAAGACCGCCGCCCAACTGGCCTGGAGCGGGGCCCTGATCATGGGGCTCAGCTTCGCGGGCCGCCTGTCCGGCGGGCTGGTGCTGTTTCGCCTGCCCGCCTATTGGGTGGCCGGGGGCACCATCGGCCTGCTGTGCCTGCTCTTCATCGGCCTGGGCCTGGGTGGCCTTCCCCCGGCTCTCACCCTGGGCCTGGCCCTGGCGGCCACCGGCTGCGGGGCCCTGAACTTCGGCTCGCTGTTTCAGCTTGCGGGCAAGATCGCCCCGCCGGAGCGCCTGGGCGGGCTCATCGGCTCCATCAACTTCCTGGCCAACCTGGGGGCCGGGCTGATGATCCTGTTCTTCGGCATGCTTAAGGATTACGCCGGGGACTTTACCTGGGGCTTTTTGGCCTTGGCTGCCCTCAGCCTGGTGGTGCTCATCCCCGGTCAGCTCGCCCTGAAAAACCTGCGCTAAAAACAAAGCGGCCCCCGCCGAAGCAGGGGCCGCCGGTATGTTGATCGTTGCCCGCTATTCAGAGCGGTGGCGGATGATGGCGCCCTTGTCCGCAGATTCGGCCAGCCGGGCGTACAGGGCCAGGTAGCCGCTGGTGAACTTGGGGGCCGGGGCTTTCCAGGCGGCCTTGCGTTTGGCCAACTCCTCGTCGCTCACCTGTAGTTGCAGCTTGCCCGCCGGGATATCGATGAGTATCTCGTCGCCATCGGCCACCAGGGCCAAGGGCCCGCCCTCGGCCGCTTCGGGGGAGACGTGGCCCACAAAGCAGCCGTTGTTGGTGCCCGAAAAGCGGCCGTCGGTGACCACCGCCGTGCTCAGGGCCAGGCCCTTGCCGTAGAGGAGCTTCATGGCCTTGTACATCTCGCGCATGCCCGGCCCGCCCTTGGGCCCTTCGTAGCGGATAACCACCACCTCGCCGGGATTGACCTGGTTGTCCAGGATGGCCTGGTTGGCCGCCTCTTCGGAGTCGAAGCAGTGGGCCTTGCCAGTGAACACCCGCATCTCCGGCTTGATGGCCGCCGGTTTGGTGATGCCGGTGTTGGGGGCCAAGTTGCCCCGCAGCACGGCCAGGCCGCCGCCCACGCCCCAGGGGTCTTCCAGGGTGCGGATCATGGCCGGGTTCTTTACCTGGGCCGAGGCCACGTTTTCGGCCACGCTTTTGCCGCTGACCGTGAGGGCCGCGCCGTCCAGCAAGGGCAGTATTTGCTTCATTACCGCGGGCACTCCGCCCGCCTGGTGGAAGTCCGGCACGTTATCCGGGGCGGCCGGATTCATCTTGGCCACGTGGGGGGTTTCCTTGGAGATCTGCTCGATCTGGTCCATGCCCAGCTCATGACCCGCCTCGTAGGCCACGGCCGGAAGGTGCAGCACCGCGTTGGTGGAGCCGCCGATGGCGTTGTTCACCCGCACCGCGTTGGCCAGGCTGGCCGGGGTGATGATCTTGCGGGCGGTGAGGTTTTCCTCCACCATTTCCACGATGCGCCGTCCCGACTCCTGGGCCGCGCGCAGGCGGTCGGCGAAGAAAGCCGGGATGGTGGCGGTGCCGGGCAGGGACATGCCCAGGGCCTCGGCCAGGCAACACATGGTGTTGGCCGTGCCCAGGAAGGAGCAGGATCCGCAGGTGGGACCGGCGCAATCTTCCAGGCGGCGGTAGTCCTCCTCGGTGATCTTGCCGTCGCTGAGCATGGCCAGGCCCTCGGTGAGGGAGGTGATGTCGCTGGGGCGTCCGTCGAAGGAGCAGCCACCGGCCATGGGCCCGCCCACCACCATGATGGCCGGCAGGTCCAGGCGGGCGGCGGCCATGAGCATGCCCGGCACGATCTTGTCGCAGGAGCACAACAGCACCACCGCGTCCAGGCGGTGGGCCTGCACCATCACCTCCACGTCGTTGGCGATCAGATCGCGGCTGGGCAGGATGAAGTGCATGCCTTCATTGCCGTTGGCGATGCCGTCGCAGGCGGCGATGACCCCGAACTCCACCGGGGTGCCTCCGGCCTGGCGGATGCCCTGCTGCACGTATTCGGACACCTGCCGCAGGTTGTAGTGGCCCGGCACCACCCGGTTCCAGGAGTTGGCCACCCCGATCATGGGGCGCTCCAGGTCGTAGTCGCTGTAGCCCATGGACTTGTACAGGGAACGGTTCATGGCCCACTCGGGCCGTTCCAGGATTTTTTGGCTGCGCCGTTTCATAGTGTGTCTCTCCCGTTGGCCCTAGGCGATGCCCAACATGTTTTTGACCTGCTCCACCTTTTGCTCCAGGTTGGCCTGGCGGCCGATCATGATGCGCTGGGCGGTGGGCGGCCCGGCTCCGTGCATGGACTCCACCAGGTAGCCCACCGCTCCGGCCCCCACCACCAGGTTTTCGATGAGGCGCAGTACCTTCATGCGGTCCACCACCGGGTA
>JAHIQI010000036.1 GCA_018902755.1 Pseudomonadota bacterium
ATCAACGTGGGCGTGCCCCAGCCCTATGCCTTCTTCCCCCTAGGAAGCAAGCGCAAGAGCTTCCTGGGCGCGGCCAAGTCCCGCCTGGCCTCCATGCGCCTGTTCCTGGACGAAAGAACCGTCACCGCACGCTGGGTGTAGTTCCCTAGTCCGCCCCATCGCCTGAACACGGGCCCTTCCCCTCGCGGGAGGGGCCCGCTTTTTTTGCGGCCCCTCCCCTTGCCTCCGCCGGTTTTCCGTGGCCATATATTAAAGAGAACAAACGAACTTCGAGCAGAGGAGAGTATCCATGGCAGAGGTTCTCATCGTCTACTCCACCGACCACAAAGGCACCTTGAAGATGGCCGAAAAGGTGGCCGCGGGAGTGGATTCGATCGAAGGCTGCAAAGCTACCATCAAGCACGCCGAGGAGGCCAAGGCCGAGGACGTATTGGCCGCCGACGCCCTGGTTTTGGGCAGCCCGGTGCATATGGCGTCCATGGAATGGCGCATGAAAAAATTCATCGACCAGGAGTGCTCCGGCCTGTGGATGGGCGACAAGGTGGCCGGCAAGGCGGGCGCGGTGTTCGCCTGCGGCTCGGGCTACGGCAATGCCGGGGGTGGCTGCGAGTTGACCATGCTGGCCATGCTCAACAACCTGGCTGAGCTGGGGATGGTGTTGGTGCCCCTGCCCAAGGACTCGCCCGGTTACGCCAAGGGCGGCTTGCAGTGGGGTCCCTATGGCCGGGCCCACAACGAGGACATATCGGTCATCAAGGGCGGCCTGCCCGAGGAGCGCTCCGAGGTGTGCATCCAGCACGGCAAGAACATCGCCCGGGTGGCCGAGGCCATCAGAGGTAAAGCCCTTTTCGGTTGATCTAAAGGGGGGGAGCATGAACCATACGGACCCGGTAAAGGCGTTCGCGCGGCGAGTGGGCATGTCGGATCAAGAGGCGGAGTTGATCACTCCGGACGACTCCCGGGCCCGCCACATAAAACGCCTGGCCGAGGCGTCATCCCGCTACAGCATTCAGGCGGAGGTGGTCTCCTCGGTGGCCTGCAACACCGGATACCGGCCAGGCGACCGCTTCGTGTTGGATGTGGACGGAAATTTCATCAGCAAGCTGTGCCCCAAGCGCATGTGCGTCTACTTGGTGGGGCAGCTCACCGTCCCGGTGGCCCTTATCAACGAACGCCTCAGCGAAGGCCTGGACCCCAACCATTTCCACTTCATGCGTCAGGTAAACTGCACCGACTGCGGGGTGGAGAGCCAGGGCTACGGCCAAGTGCGGCTGAAGGTTTCGGTCCAAGCGCGCGCCTGAACCCGGCTTACTGCCCTGACGGTTGTCCTTGCACCAGCGGCGGCGCTCCCGGTTGGGCCTGATCCGCCGGCGGCGTGGCCGCGTCGGCGCTGGGGGCCGGTTCGGGCGGTATGCGGTCCTGGGGCTGCACCGGCCGGAAACCGGCGCGGTCCACGGTGAAGATGATCACCGGCTGGTCGAACAGGCGCTGGGGGCTCATGGTGATGGGTCCGCACACACCAGGCAGGTCCTTGACCGCCGCAAGGGCGTCGCGCATGGCCACGCGAGTGCGGGGCGCAGCGTTGCCTCGAATCAGGTGGCGCAACACCTGGGCCGCGTCATAGCCCTGGGCCTCCAGAAGAGAGGGGGTGCGTTGCAGGGCCTTTTGATATTCCGCCACGAACTTCTGCACAATGGGGTCCCGGGAGCCGGGGTCGAAGCATCCCGGCATTATGGCTCCCTGCACGTCGCGGGAGGCCAACTCCACCAGGCGCGCCTCGTGCCACAGGTTGGTTCCCATCAAGAGCACCCCGGTTACGTCGAAATAGCGCAGCTGACTGGCGGCCATCGCCACGGCCTGGGGGCCGTCAGGCATGAACAAGGCCTCGAAGTCGATGACCGGTTGGGGCGAATCGGGCGCGCCGGGGCGGTACTTGCCCGGAGGCAGCTTGACCAGGGTTTGCACGTACTGGGTGAAGTCGGTGGCCTTGGGGTCGTAGTAGACCCGGCGTACTGTCTCGCCTCCCCTGGCGATCACTCCCTTTTCCAGCAGCCCGTCAAAGCCCCGGCCATAGGAGTTGTCCGGGGCCAGCACCGCGAAGCGCTTCTTGTTCCGTAGGGACATGGCCTCGGTGAGCAGGCCGTCCACCTGGCGCTGGGGCGTCAGGGAGTCCTGGAACACGTAGGCCCCGCTCTGGGCCACGCCGTCGATGCGGGCCAGGGAAATCAGGGGCACTTGGCGGGCTTGGGCCTGGCGGGCGGCGGCCAGGGAAGGTCCGGCTCCCAAGGGCCCTATGATGGCCATGACCTTGTGCTGGTCCACCAGCTTGTCCACCTCGGCCGCGCTCTCCATGACGCGCCCCCGGCTGTCGGCGATGTAGAGCACCGGAGCCTTGCCCGCGGCGCTTTCATACAGCCCCAGCCCCAGTTCCACCGCGGCCAGAACCTCTTTGCCGGTCTGGGCCCAGGGGCCGCTGAGGGGCAACAGCACCCCCACCGCCACCGGATCCACCAGCTTGGCCTGCTTTATCTCCTGGCGAAGCACCTTGGCCTGGTCGCCTATGGCATCGTCCGGGACCAAGCCGTCCACCTGGCCCAGGGTGCTGAGCGCCTCGTCCAGACGGCCTTCCCGAAACTGGGCCCTGGCCAGGGCCAGGAGCAGGATGGCGTTGAGTTTGGGCGGGCGGGGCTTGCCCAACTGGGCCTCCAGCTCGCCGGAGGAGGCCCGCCCGGCGGTCCTGGCCAGGCGCAGTTGCAGCGACGGAGTTACCAAGCCCTCCATGCCGGCCAACTCCAGCAGGGTGCCGGTGGCCTGGCCGTATTGCCCCAGGGCCCCTTGGGTGGCGGCCAGGGAGTCCAGCACCTGGCGCTGCTCGGCCTCGCTCAAGGGCCGGGGAGGCATCTTGGCCAGGCGGCGCAGGGTGGCCGAAGACTGGTTGAGCTGGCCCAGCTTGCGCTCCAACTCGGCCTGCATCAGCAGGCCCTTGGTGAGCACCTCGGGGTCGCCGCCCTTGGCGGGCATGCTGCGCAACTGCTCCAAGGCCATGACCCGCTGCCCCGCGCCCTCATAGGCCAGGGCCAGGTTCAGGCGCATGCGGCTGACCGCCAGGGGGCCGGGGTTTTGGGACAAGGCGGCCAGGTAGGCGTCCACGGCCAGCATGTGGCGGCCCCGGGCCAGACGGTCGTCGCCCGCCTTTTCCAAGGCCGTTGGCGGCAGGCTCTTGTCCAGCTTGGCCTCGGGCGCGGGGCCCGGAGAGGGGACCGGCACCTTGGGCGCCGGGGCGCAGCCCCAGACCAGCAAGGCCGCCACGAGGAGTAGAGCCGCCGCAAAGACGGTGCGGCGGCGGATATGATGCTTACCGGCAGTCACAACGGGGCCTCCCCTGCTCACTCCCGCCACGGGCTAGGAGGGCTTCCTGCTGACCACCACCATGGCCGGGCGCAACAAGCGGCCCTCGAAGGTGTAGCCCTTTTGGGCCTCGGCCAACACGGTGTTTTCTTCCTGCTCCGGGTCTTCCTGTTGCATCATGGCCTCGTGCAGCTCGGGGTCGAAGAGCTGGCCCATGGCCTCCACCGGCTCCAGGCCGTGGCGACTCAAGGTCTTGAGCAACTCGGCATGGACCATCTCCACGCCCTGCAGGAGGGTCTGGTCGCTCTGGGAGTTTTCCTTGGCCGCGGCCAGGGCCCGCTCCAGGTTGTCCATGACCGGCAGCAACTCCTTGACTAGGCCTTCGTTGGCCCGCTTGAAGAACTCGGCCTTTTCCCGCTCGGTGCGCTTCTTGTAGTTTTCCAGCTCCGCCGCCTGGCGCAGGGCGCGATCATTCAACTCGGCCACCTGGGCGGCCAATTCCTCGCACCCCTGTTCCGGCGCGGCCTCCTGGGCTTCGGTGGGAATTTTTTCTTCCTGTTCCGGAGCCGGGGCGGCCCCGGATTTATCGCTCTTGATCACTGGCTGATTATCCTTTCGCAAATACCGGCCACGGCGCTCAGCTATTTGCCCCTCTGGTCCAGTATGCGGCTAACCAGGCGGGCGGTGAAGTCCACCATGGGTATTACCTTGGAGTAGTCCATGCGGGTGGGTCCGATCACCCCCAGGGCCCCCGAGGGCTTGCCCTGTTCGCCGTAGGGCGAGGTGACCACGCTCAGGCCGTCCAACTCGGCCAGGTCGCTCTCCGCTCCGATGATCAACCTAACCCCCTGGGCGGTGAGGGCCTTGTCCAGCAAACGCAACAGGGTGGATTTTTCCTCGAATGCCTGGAAGATGCCCCTGAGGCGCACCACGTCCTTGAACTCGGGTTGGTCCATGAGGTTGGTCTGGCCGTCGATCAACAGTTCGCCCTCGCTACGGTTGTCCAGGGCCTGCTTGCCCAGGGTGAGGGCGCGCGAGAGCACCGCGTCGAAGCGGTTGCGCTCGCCGGCCATTTCCTGGGCCACCCGCTGCTTCACCTGGCTGAGGGTCAGGTCGGCCAAGAGGTCGTTGAGATAGCGGGTGTAGCGGTCCAGTTCCTCCTGGGCGATGTCCTCCTCGGCCTCGATGATGCGGTTCTGCACCCCGCCGGTCTTGGAGACCAGCACCACCAGGATAAGCCCAGGGGCCAGCCGCACGAACTCTATGTGCCTAAAGACTTCCTGCTCCGGGCTGGGCACCGCCACCAGGGCCGCCTGGCGGCTGATTTGGCTCAAGGCCCGGCTGGTGGCCTTGAAGATGTCGTTGATTTCGTTGACCGGCTGGTTTTCCAATTGGGAGCGGATGGTGTCCTTGGTGTGCTGGTCAAGTTCGTCCAGCTCCAGGATGGAATCCACGTACAAACGCAATCCTTCGGCGGTGGGCACCCGTCCGGCCGAGACGTGGGGCTGCTCCAGGTAGCCCATCTCCTCCAGGTCGGACATGACGTTGCGCACGGTAGCCGGGGAAAAATCCACCTCTTTCTGCTTGGATACGGTGCGCGACCCCACCGGCTCGGCCGTGGTTATATAGTTGGCCACCACCGAGGCCAGAACCAACCGGGCACGTTGTGAAAGTTCTTGGGTCACGCCCACTTACCCCCGTCTTTTTAATAAGAAAAACCGCCAAATAGAATTTAGCAACCGCGGGGGGCCATGTCAAGGCAAGCCCCTGAATAATCTTTAACTTTCGAGACTTAGCCAATCCCACAGCGCCAAAATCACCTCCACGTCCTTCTGTTCCAGCTCCAGGTCTTCCAGACGCACCGCTTTGAGCTTTTCCAGGGCCTCGCGGCGGGCCTCGGCCGAGCGCTTTTCCAGGCCGTTCAGCTGGCCGATGGTGGCCTGCAAGGCCTCCACCAAGGGCAGGCTCACCCCGTCCTGGCACAGCCTCAGTCCCACCAGCCCGGTCATGCCAGCCAAGCGGCGGTCCACGGCGGCGAATGCGGCCTTGGCCAGCTCCGGGGCCGCCTGGTGGCTGGCCTTGGATATGGCCGCCTCGTCGGCTCCCTGGGGCTTTTGCAAGACCCCGTCTGCCCCGCCCAGGCACATGGCCGCCGCATCGGCGTACAAGGCCTTGCGGCTGTAGCCCAGGGCCGTGGCCCAGGGTTGTTGTTCGCGAACCTGGGCCAGGGAATTCAGGCCAAAGGCGGCGCTTTGCCCCACCTGCTCGGCCGCGGCGGTGAAGGCCTCCTGGGCCGCCTGGACCCTGGCGTAGAGGCGGCGCAGGAACTGGTTGGCCCGCTCGCCTCCCTCCCCTTGCAGGTCCTGGTAGAGCGAATCCGCCTCGAATCCCTGCCCCAGGGCCGGAGCCAAGCTCTCGGGATCAGGCAGATCGCCAGAGCCGCCTCCCGGAGCCGCGCCGTAGATGTCCAGCAGAAAGCACAGGCAGCGGCGGCCGTTTAGCTTGTGCAGGGCCCGTTCAAAATCGCGGGCATATACGAACTCCACCCCCTTGAAGGCGGGAGCCACGTTTTTCTGGAAATTTTCCAGCTCAAAGTCGGCGTCGTCGATAAAGCAGAAGGTGGGCTGCATAAGCCTCCTGTCTCCACGGTGCAGTAATTTTGTTCTCTGAACCCAGTATACCTTGGTAACATTCCCCGATGCGGGGTACAAGCACTCATCTGACGCCTTGACCAAGTGGGCGGCTGGTGCTATTGAAGGCCTACGGTTAATAGGGAATAATCGCCCGCGCCCGGCGGGCCCGGTTTTGGAGGACTCCATGAAAAAAGCATTGATCGTGGGCTGCGGGGCCTACATGGAAAGCGGCTACGGCTGCCCAGGCGAGTGGCGCTGTCTCAAGGCCGCCGCCCTGGGTGACGGCAACTTCGATGAGGCGGTGCAGGTGATGGGCTTCCACACCTGTCATTGCCCCGGCCGCAACACCGCCCCCAACATCGGGGTGGGCATCAAGATGAGCGACGTCAAGCCCGACGTCATCTACATGAGCAGTTGCATGGCCAACGCCAACCCCTCCTGCCCCTACACCAGCGCCCAGGAGATGGCCGACATCATCAGCGCCAAGACCGGGGTCCCGGTGATCCTGGGCACCCACGATTATCACTAAACCTCCCGCCTGCAACGACCAACGAGGCCCTTCCCGGCGCTGCCGGGAGGGGCCTTGGCTTGCGCCCGCCCCCTCGCCGCCATATAAATATAGGTGCGACACACCTTTCCGGAGAGAAGCATGAACCGCGCCGGCGAACCTCAAGGCTTTGACTACGTGGGCAACTGCATCCGTCCTCCCAGCGAGGCCTACTCCATATTGCTCCAGGCCACCCTGGGCTGCTCTCACAACAAGTGCGGCTTCTGCGGCACCTTCAAGGACAAGCGCTTCGCCATAAAGGATCAGAAGATCCTGGAACGCGACATAGAGTTCGCCTCCAAATACTGTGGGCGTCAGCGGCGGGTGTTCGTCATGGACGGCGACGCGCTGATCATGCCCATGAAGCGCTGGGAGTGGCTGCTGGGCCGCATCAAGGAGAAGCTGCCCTGGGTGACCCGGGTGGGGGCTTACGCCAACTCCAAGGCCATCGCCATGAAGAGCGACGAGGACTTGGCGCGGCTCAAGGAGCTGGGCCTTGGCATCCTCTACTACGGGGTGGAGAGCGGCCACCCGGTGGTGCTCAAGGAAATGGTCAAGGGAGCATCCCCGGAGAAGCTCATCGAGCAGGGACGGCGGGTAAAAAATGCGGGCATCAAGCTGAGCGCCACGGTGCTTTTAGGCGTGGGCGGCACAAAGTACAGCCTGGAGCACGCCAAGGCCACCGGCGAGCTACTCACCAAAATGAAACCCGACTTCGTGGGCGCCCTCACCCTGATGCTGATCCCCGGCACGCCCATGTACGAAGCCCAGCAGCGCGGCGAGTTCGAGCTGCCCGGCGTGGAGGGCATGCTGCGCGAGCTCAGGGAGATGATCGCCCACACCGACCTGGACGGCGGCCTGTTCTACTCCAACCACGCCTCCAATTATCTGCCGGTCAAGGCGGTGCTGCCCCGGGACCGGGACAAGACCCTGGCCCTGATCGACCAGGCCCTGGGCGGCCGGGTGGGGCTCAAGCCGGAGTGGATGCGGGCGCTTTAGAGCAAGTAAACATGTTACTCACCATACAGTCAGCTATTTACCATGTGCGGGCGATTATTTTCGGTTAGTCCAAGAATCTTAAAAATGACGCTAAGATTAAGCACTTAATCCTAGAAAGGTGCTAAAAATTATGAAGGTTATTTTCCCAAATTAATTTTACTTATTTTTCACTACTACCCTCTTTATTTTGGACGCTATTTTTTGATCAACTCGTTCAAACATAACAACCAAAGCATGCAGGTGTGTGCCTCGTATAAATTTACCTTTACGAGCAGATCTTTCGACCCCAATAAGCTTCATAGCTCGCGCTGCTGTCCATAGCCTATCGCGAGGAACACGCGGGTCAATTTGCCATATTGCTCCTCCACTTATCCCTTGTAAGTCGAGAGGGTCAATACTCCCCTTATTTATTTCTTCTATTTCATCATATCCCATAAAAAAATGATATAGTTCAATGGTGTCAGCACATTCCTCTTGGGGTGGTGGAGGTATGATTTCGGTTTCGAAGTACAATATCTTTGGTATCATACGACCTGCGTATTTTTCTACCAATGAAATTGGAAAGCCAGCAATTATTACACTTTCCTTTCTTTTTATATATTCAAAACAATCATAGCCCAACAATTCATAAGTGTCTTTAAGTTGTAAAATTACTTCATAATTTTCTATTTCAATTAATGCTATATCAATTTTTCCATGTAAACGAACAATACCGGAACCCAATGCGATAATTGTCCGACCTTCTAAGATATAACTTTTGCCGCCAACATCATTTTGAACAAGCGCCATGTTGTTTTTATTTAACACAGGAACTCCAATATCCTCAATTTTATGATCATCAAATACGTGTGCAGCAGTAATTAAAAATATTCTACCATCAAGGTCAAACATTGAACCTGTCCCGGCGATGCCTAATGCTTGGTCTTTCGTCGAATAGAATAGTAGAGGAATGCACGTCTTAGCCAAACGACGAAGCACTAAATCACGATACTGTTCGTCGGGCATAAACTCCACCTTGTATAGTTAATGTTAACATTACACATCTAATTCGTATAGTTCGACATATTTGTTTAACTGCGACCTACCCTAGATGAGTATCGAGATTTACGCCAAAGGGCGGGGCTAATCCCCCGCCCTTTTGTGTTTAGTGGCAAAATCGCCGCTTGCCAGGCTGTGAGATACTGCAATACCATCCCTTAAACTCGGATGGCCACGCAATAATCGCAAGGCGCAATGCCGCCCAACCTATCCCTCCAGCACGGAGTCCAGCGCATGCAGTGCTGCCCAGCGTTTTTTAGAGGCCGCCGTTTCAATCTCGCAGCGGCCTGCCTGAGCGTGGCTCTGCTCCTGAGCACAGCCTCGTCCGCGATGGCCGTGCCGCCGGGAGAGATATCCTGGACCTCCCTGGTGGCCGCCGCCTACCGGGCCCTGGGCGCCAAGGACCCGGACCCGGGCACCCGCAACCCGGACTATCTGGCCGGGCGCCTGCTGGACAAGGATTTTCTGGATAAACTGCTCCGCCTGCCCGAGGACTACCAGGCGGCCCTGGCCAAGTATCGCCAGCGCGGCAGCAGCACCTTCTACTACATGACCGCCCGCACCAAGTACATAGACCAGGTTTTGATCCAAGAGGCCATGGCCGGGGCGGAGCAAGTGGTCATCCTGGGGGCGGGGCTGGACAGCCGGGCCTACCGCTTTCAACTGCAATTTCCCCAGGTGCGCTTTTTCGAAGTGGACCTGCCCGCCACCCAGGCCAACAAAAAGCAGCGGGTAAAGGCGGCCCTGGGTGGCCTGCCGGTGGGCGTGGCCTATGTGGCGGTGGATTTCGACAAGGACGACCTGGGCCAAATGTTGGCCAAGGCCGGCTACCGCAACGACCGGCGCACCCTTTTCATCTGGGAAGCGGTCAGCTATTACCTGCAAGAGGCCGGGGTGCGCGCCACCCTGGATTTCGTTGCCAAGCAGGCCAAACCCGGCAGCAGCCTGGTGTTCGACTACCTCACCCAGGAAGCCCTGGACCGGATCAAATCAGGCCAAAGCGGGCAGCGAGGCTCCGCGGCCCGCGCCCGGCACGGCGAACCCTTCACCTTCGGCATAAAGCGCGGGCACGTTCGCGACTTTCTGGCCAAGTCCGGTCTGGTGCTTGTCGAGGAGTTGCAGGCGCGGGACATGGTGGGCCGTTTTCTCATAAGCAGCACGGGCCAGGTTTTAGGGCTGCCTTCCAAAAGCATACACTTGGTTCTGGTGGAGATACCTTCGCATTGACCCTTAGGCCATTCAGGACGCCGTAGCGCCCGCAAATTTTACTGGGCTGGTGGTTGAGTCGCGGGGCCTTCCGGCGGCGCGGGGGCGCTCTGGGTCTGCTCCGGCTGGGGCGCGGGCTTCTGGTCCACCTTCACCCCGTAGCGCTCTTCCAGGTACTTTTTGGCCAGGCGCTTGAGGTCGTTGGAGTCGATGTCCACCACCTGCCAGGGGCCGTTCTTGCGCTTTTCCATGCCCAGGCGCAGGCGCTGGCCCTTGGAGGGGTCGGAAAGCACCACCAGGGCGTAGTTGCCGTTGCGGGTCACGTTGGCCGCGAAAACCAGAGTCCAGGACGAGGGCAGGTTCTCCCGCTCCGGGTCGTTGATGGCCTTGACCACCTGCCCGGCCAGCTGGTCGCTAAGGGGGGCCATGAAGGCGCCCACCAGGCCGCGCACCAGGCTGCGGGTGTCGTCGTCCCGCCGGCCCTTGGGGGCCACCATGTCCACGATGGTTTCCTTCTGCCCGCCTAGTATGCGCTCAATGTCCACGTAGGCCAGGAAGACCCGAGGCTCACGGTCGTGGATGGATTTGCCGATCTGATACAAGGCCCAGCGGGGACCACTCAAGAAGCTGTGGGTGGCGTAGAACGCCCCGGAAGCCAGGAAGGCCAATATGACCCACAACCACCAGCGGCGCATGAGCTAGTCCCGGTCCAAACTGGAGGAGGAATCGGACGGTGGGGCGGCCATGCCGTCCTTGGCGAAGAGCACCTCGCCCACCACCTTGTCCGCCGCGTCGGCCGCGTCCAGGAGCATCTCGACCTTCTCGATCATCTCCAGGCGCAACTCCTCACCCGCGTTGTTGAAGGCGTCGGCCCAGGCCCCGGATTCCAGGAACTCCTTGTACCACGCCAGATCGTCAGTCTTAAGCATGCAGCGAGTATAGGGCGGGAAATCGGGGGTGTCAACGGAACCGGCTCCTTAAGCCGCCTCCACCCTCACCTCCAGGCCCCGCTCATTGCCGGGCTTCAGGCCCAGGCGTTCCAAAAAGCTGCCCTGGTTCACGGCCAGTTCCAGGCGTCCCTGGGAGTTGAACAGGGCCAGGAGTTGTTCGGGTTTGTTCTGGCCGTAGGTTGTGGAGATGCCCTCCACCGCCCCCCCGGCCATGCTGACTATGGCCGTTTGGCCGCCCAGAAACTCCTCCACCTCGGGGCGCGAGAGATTGGTCATCAGGTTGCCGAAGCGATCGGCCATGAGCACCTGGCCCACCAGGGCCTCGCCGACCCGCCGGGGCCGGGGCCAGTCCAGGCGCACCGGGTCGCTCACCAGGGGGCCCAGGCTGGCCGGGTCGCGGCCCGCGGCCAATGCCGCCGCCGCCGGGGCGAAAATGTCCCGGCCGTGGAAGGTGGCCGACAGGGGCTCGCGGAACAGGGACTCGTCGCTGATCTCATAGGCCCTGGCCTGGGGATCGGCCAGAAGCACCGGGGTGAAGATGCCGTTGTCCGGCCCCACCCAGCGGCCGCCAGCCCCGTCCACCACCAGGGGCCGCCGCCCGGTGCCCACGCCCGGGTCCACCACGGCCAGATGCACCGTGCCCTGAGGGAACACCCCGATCGCCTGCTCCAATACCAGGGCCCCGGCCAGGACATCCTGGGGAGCCAGGCCGTGCTCCAGATCAACCAGGTAGGCCTTGGGGCAAAGGCCCAGGATTACCCCTTTCATGAGCCCCACGTAGGGGCCGTGGCCGAAATCGCTGGTCAGGGTGATGATGATGTTTGACTGATCCATGACTATTCCACCAATTGGGGCAGTATCTCGCCCGCCTTGCCCATGAGCGATAGGTCCACCTCCCGGCTGTTGGGGGTGGGCTCCAGGTTCACTTAGACCACAAAGGCCCCGGCCTGCTTGGCCACCGAGGCCAGCCCGGCGGCGGGCTGCACCACCGCGCTGGTGCCCACCACCAGCATCACCCGGCACTGGGCCGCCGCCTGCCAAGCCGCCTCCAGGACGCCGCTGTCCAGGGACTCGCCGAACCACACCACATGGGGCCGCAGCAAGCCGCCGCAGTCGCGGCAGGCCGGGCGCGAGGGCAGGTCCAGGTCCCGCTCCTCGTACAGGGCCCCGCAGGAGGTGCAGCGCACCATCCACAGGTTGCCGTGCACCTCCAAAAGATTGCGGCTCCCGGCCAGGCGGTGCAGGCCGTCCACGTTCTGGGTGATCAGGGTGAAGCGCCCCGCCCTTGCCTCCAGATCCACCAGGGCGCGATGGGCCGGGTTGGGGGCGCATTTGGCGATGAGCCCCCGCCGCCAATGGTACCAGCGCCATACCAGCTCCGGGTCGCGGGCAAAGGCCTGGGGCGTGGCCAGGTCCTCGGGCCGATATTTTTCCCAAAGGCCGTCCGCCCCGCGAAAGGTGGGCACTCCCGATTCGGCGGAGATGCCCGCCCCGGTGAGCACCGCCACCCTATCAGCCTGGGCCAGGTGCTGGGCCGCTATTTGTAATGGAGTGAGATCCATGCTTATCTCCCTGGCCCAAAATAGGCGGCTTGGCCGGGAGTGTCAATCTCCGGGCATGACAAGGGCGCCCTCCCGGAAGGGGGGCGCCCAAATTGTCGATAGGACTAAGGGACCTGGCTAGCTTTTGTCGGCCTTTTTGGCCTTGGGCTTTGTCTCCTTTTTGGTGGCGGTATCGGTCTTGGGCGCGCTGGTGGCGGCCGGGGTCTCGCTGGCCGGGCTTTCGCCGGCCGGGCTTTCGCTGGGCGCCGCCACGGAGGAGTTCTTGCCCTTGTAATCGGTGACGTACCAGCCGCCGCCCTTGAGTTGGAACGAATTCAAGCTCATGATCTTCTTGAGCTTACCGCCGCAATGGGGGCATTTCTTAAGGGGCGCGTCGCTGACCTTTTGCAAGGCTTCGCAAACCTGGTTGCATTTACAGCATTCGTACTCATAAACCGGCATGGCCAAACTCCTCTGACTTATCTTGCCGTTCTAGCAGTGACCCTCTGGGCTAAGGGTGGCTGCAAAATTCTCGTAACTGTCGAGCACCTGCTCCAGATGGGGCAGCCGCACTTTCTTGAGCACCTCGGCGCTCAGGCGGTGCACCTTGGCCTCCTCGGCCTGGCGGCGCTCCTGGTCCAACTCGAAAAGCTGCACAAAGGTGGCGAAGCGGACCACGTGAACCAACTCATGCACCATCACGTAGGTCAGCATGGGCAGAAACAACTCCGACGCCTTTTCCCTGTGCATGGCCTCCAGGAAGTTGTGATCCTGGAAGCAGATGCGCCAGAAATCCCGGCCTCTCAACCGGCGGGCGTCAGCCTTGCGCAGCCTGAGCACCTGGGCCAGTGCTTCGGGGGTCACCTCGGCCGGTTCAAGCTCGGCCAGGGTGCGCACCTCAAAGGGATGCCGGCACCAAAAACCCTCGGACAAGCGAAAGTAGTCGCTTACACTGTCCTCGGCCACGTTGAGTCCCTCGGCCAACAGCCTGAGTTCCTCATGGCTAAATACGGCTTGGGGGTGCACTAGCGCCTCCTGTGCTCACCGTCATGAATATAATCACGCCCCCCTGAGCGCGCAAGTCACTTTTTGTTTATTTTTTACAGAGCTTTGCCAGGCATTGACAATCCCTGGCCTCGCGGGGACAATGAAAACAATATTGCCATTTTCCGCGCCTCTATCGGATTAAATAATGCGAACTAGGCTACTGTTTTCCTTGCTGATACTCGGCTGTTGCCTGGGTTGGCCCCATCTCGCCGCCGCCCAAACCACCCCTCCCCTGCTGCCCGGCATCTACCAGCCGACCGACGCCTCGGCCTCGGCCCTGGTGGCCCCCCAGCCGGACGGCTCGCTTTTGCTGCGCCTGTGGCAGGGCAGCCAGGCCACCCACGAAGGCGGCTTCGCCTATCTGGGCCGCCTGGTGGCCAGCCCCGGCGGCAAACACCTGACCGGGGTGTGGCAGTCCCTGCCCGGCTCCTGTTGTCCGGGCCGGGGACGCCAGGAAATAGAAGTGCTGGGTCCGGAGGCCTTCCGCTTCGCCCTGTTCGCGCCCACCCTGGACCGCTCGGCCTGGCCCGGCGACTCCCGCATGGTCTTTCGCCGGGTGGCGGGCCTGCCTCCCTCGGAGCCGGCGGACCGCCTGGCCGGTGGATGGCGCCTGACCTACTGGTATACCAATCTACTGCCCAACGGAGCCCCCAGCGACCTGGAACAGGGCAAGCTGGAGCTGCTCGCCCAGGGCGATTCCCTCGTTGGCCTTTGGGATGGCATGCCCGGTGAGGTGAACCTCACGCCCACTCCTGGCGGGGCCATGCTGGCCTACAGCGACCCCGCGGGGGGCTTCGAGCTGACCGCCACCTTGGTCGAGGAGGCCTCGGGCCTGAGCCTGGCGGGCGCCTTCAACTCCACCCTGGGCCAGGGCCAGCTCAACCTGACCCGCCAGGGCCTGCCCGCCTCCCCTCCCGGCCCCCAGGTCAGCCAGGAAGGCAACCTCAGCGGGGTGTGGGTGGACACCCGCACGGGAAGCGACTTTTTCAAGATTTCCGGGTCGGACAAGGGCTTCTCCTTTGTGGCCTACGGCGGCTCCCTGGAGCGCCCCCGCTATTTGTCCAAGGGCCACGCCACTCCCGCCGGGCCTGAGCGCCTTCAGGGCCAGGCCCAGGACCAGCCCGGCCAGTGCTGCGGCAACCAGGGCAGCTTCGCCTTCCGCCGCCTGGAGCCGAGCCGCCTGGAAGTCACCTCCTACTGGTGGCCCCAGGGCCAGGAGCGGCCGCCCCACCTAAAGCCTGAAACCTTCCTGCTGGAGCGCACCGCCAAGCAGGCCGACACCGCGGCGGCCACCCCTGCGGGCCTGCCCCAGATCATCTCCGCCCGCAGCGAGCTTCCCGGCGGCCCCACCGGAGCGGTGGAGGTCGGCTTCAATCCCGGCCAGGCCACCGGCCAGCCCAGGGCCCTGTTCTCCCAGGGAGGCTACGGCCGCCGCCTGGAGCTCTACCTGGACGCGGAAAACCACCTCTGCGCCCTCATGGACACCAGCCAGGGCTCCTTGGCCCTGTGCTCCAACTCCACCGTGGCCGCTGGCAGCGAGCACACCGCCTGGCTGGTCTGGGAGACGGGCGGCCACGCCCGCTTGTACCTGGACGGCAGCGAAGTGGCCGCCGCGGCCATGCCCGAGCCTTGGACCGCCTCCAGCGCCCCCTATATGGTGGGAGGCAGCCGCTGGCCCGGCAGGACCTACCAGGGAGCCATCAACGAGGTGCGCCTGTGGCCCCAGGCCGAGGACCCCTTGGCCCCCACCCCGCCGGGCCTGACCATAACCCCCGGCGCGGCCCAACCGGCCGCCGAGCCGGCCGCCCGGCCCCAGGCCCCGGCCGTCCACGCCCTGCTGCGCCTGTGGCATCCGGGTCTTCTGCGCCACGCCTACGCCGTGGACGCCCAGGGGGTCAGCTCCTGGGAGGCCCAGGGCTATCGCCTGGAAGGCCCCATCGCCCGCCTGTGGGCCAAGCCGGTCACCGGTAGCCGCCCCTTGTGGGGCTACGTGCACGACCAGGGCGGATACTTCCTGATCAGCGAAAGCAGCACCCCTCCGGCCGGATGTCGCCCTCTGGGCCTCATGGGCTACGCGCCTGAAAGCAGCGGGCCGGGCCGGGTGGAGCTGTGGGGCCTGGAGGCCCAGTTCCCCGAGCCCCTGCGCGGGGGCACCACCCTGGACCGCCTGTACACCACCAATCCCAAGACCCTGGACCGGGCCCGCCAGGACGGCTACACCAATCCCAGCCGCCTGGCCTACGCCCTGCCCGCCAAGGGAGCCCGCTACACCCCGCCGTTGCTCTACGACTGGTCCGGTTCCTGGCGGGGCGACGGCTGGGGCCGCTTCTTCCTGGCGCGCCGAGGGGACGAGCTTTTAATGTTCTGGTATTACGCCAACCTTCAGGGGCCCAAGTTCTACGGCCGCTATCGCCTGAGCCCGGATGGCAAGACCGCCGAGGGCGTGGCCGTGGGCCAGCCCGGCCCCAAGGCCCGCTACTACCGCCACAAGCTGGTATTCGCGGCCGACGCCAAGGCGGGCCCCCGGATAAAGCTGACCGCCTGGCGCCTGGCCGCTCCCCTGGACGACGGCCGCCTGGTGGTGTTCAAGCAGGCGCGGCCCACGGTGAGCGAACTAATCAAGTCCGGCCAGCACACGCCGGAACAGGAGCAAAGCATTTTGGATAACATGACCGGCTCGCCTACTCCCGAGGAGCAGTACCGTCAGGCGCTGCGACAGGCCCAGGACACGGGCCGCCTGCTGGAGAGGTGAGGCGCATGATGCCGGACAAGAACGAGCTGCGCGAACAACTTAGCGCCCGCTGGCAGGAGCTTTGGCCCCAGGAGCTGGAGACGGGGCGCGCGCCCATGTTCGATGGCGCGGGCAAGGCGGCCGAGCGCCTGCGCCGCCTCAAGGAGTACCATCTGGCCAGGGTGCTGGCCGTCACCCCGGAGCCCTGCCTGCTTCAGGTGCGCATAAACGCCCTTAACGACAACAAGAGCCTTTTGGCCACCACGCCTGGGCTCAAGCAGGGGCTCATGCGCATCACCCCGCCGGACGTGCCCCTGCCCCTGCGCAGCCGGGCCCTCAGGGGCTGGTCTCTGGCCGAGTCCGGGCACCTGGTGCGCCTGCCCACCTCCCGGCCGGGCAAGGCCGAGCTGTTGGTGGGCGCGGCCCTGGCCGTGGACCGGCGTGGCCGCATCCTGGGCGACGGGAGGGGAATGCTGGATTTCAGCTGGGCCCTGCTCAAGCATCTGAAGGTGATCTCCGACGAGACCCCGGTGGCGGTGTTGGTGCACGACGAGCAGATTTTGGAAGAGCTTCCCGAGGAGCCATGGGACCTGATGGCCGATTTGGTCATCACCCCCACCCGGGTGTTGCGCATCCCCGCGGTGCGGCGGCCCAAGGCGTCCCTGGACGAGCTTCCCGAGCACCTGGCCTCCCTGCCCGTGACCCAGGCGGCCCTGGGGCGTTAGACGGGCCCGTGGCGGGACGCCCCGCCGCAGCGAAGACGGCTAGTGACGCGGTTGTTCGGAAAAAGCCAGCCCCGCCCGAAAAGGAAGACCTACAGAGTCCTGCTCCCGGTTCAGCCAAAGCAGCTCGGCTGTTACTTGGCGGGAAGCGCCGTTGTGGGGGTTGATGTTCAAATCCAGAAGATAGTCGTGGGGGGCTTCCAGGCAGCGGTGCAAATGGAAGCCGCCGCAGTCGAGCCGGCCCAGGGCCAGGCAACAGCCCCGGCGGGATAGGTTCAGCACTTGAGCGGAGCATGAGGAAGAAAGCAGTTTGCCGGAAAAGCTTTCGCGCACCACGAACTCGGCGGCCAAATTGGCTTCCCGGCGTTGGTCGGCGCGGCGCTCGACGCAAAAAGGCCACAGCTTCATTAGTCCTCGCAATGCCATATGGGGACCCAGCTGTGGCCAACGCATGATTACAAGTAGCAGCCCGGAGCGGGAAAAGCAAGTCTTTGTGACTTGCCAAGGCGTTCATAAGTCGGGTTTTGCCCAACAAGGGCATGGCCTCTCATCCAGCAAGCGGGGAAACACCCAGTGTCAGTAAGCAGTACCAAGGTAGACAAGGTTCTGTTCGTAACCCCGGAGATAACACCTCTGGCCAAAAGCGGCGGCCTGGGCGACGTGGCCGCCGGGCTGCCTCCGGCCCTGACCGCCCTGGGCCTGGACATGCGCCTGGTCATGCCCTTGTACGGCCACATCGACCGCCAGGTTCACGATGTCACCGACAGCGGCCTGGAGTTGGTGGTTCCCGTGGCCGGGGAAATGAAGCCCTGCCGGGTGTGGCAGGCCCGGGTGGGTGGCTGCCCGGTTTACCTGCTGGGCAATGAGCAGTATTTCAGCCGCCCCGGCCTGTACGGTGATGTGTACGGCGACTTCGGCGACAACCTGGAGCGCTTCGTCTTCTTGTGCCGGGGAGCGGTGGAGTTGGCCCGGGCCCTGGACTGGCCCGCCCAGGTGGTGCACGCCCACGACTGGCAATGCGCCCTTTTGCCCGCCTACCTTGCCACGCGGCCTTTTGACCTGGGCCCCCTGGACGGCGCGGCGGGCATCATCACCATCCACAACCTGGCCTTCCAGGGCATCTACCCGCGTCACGACTTCCACATCACCGGACTGCCCCATTACATGGACAATATGGAGGGGGCCGAGTACTGGGGCAACATCTCCCTCTTGAAGGCCGGCCTGATGACCGCCGGAGCCATCACCACGGTGAGCCCCACCTATGCGGCCGAGATTCAGACCCCGGAGTTGGGCATGGGCATGGAGGGCGTGCTGCGCCGCCGCTCCCAGGATCTCCACGGCATCATCAACGGCGTGGACTACGCCCAATGGTCCCCGGAAAACGACCCCCTGCTGCCCGCCACCTATTCGGCCGGCGATCTTGGCGGCAAGGCCCTGTGCCGCCGGGCCTTGCTGGAGGCCTTCGGCCTGGACGCCGCGGCCCAGCGCGGCCCTGTCATGGGCTTCATCGGCCGCCTCACCCACCAGAAGGGGCTTAGCCTCATTACCGAGGCGGGCGAGGCCCTGCTGGACATGGGGGCGAGCCTGACCCTGTTGGGCACCGGCGACGCGGAGGTGGAAGCGGCCCTTAGCCGCCTGGCCGCCCGCCATCCCGGCCGGGTGGGGCTGAAGCTGACCTTCAGCGAACCGCTGGCCCACCTGCTGCAAGGGGGCAGCGACCTGATGCTAATGCCCAGCCGTTTCGAGCCCTGCGGCCTGAACCAGATGTACGCCCTGCGCTACGGCACCCCGCCCCTGGTGCACGCCACCGGCGGGCTCAAGGACACGGTGACGCCATTTGACCAGGCCGGCGGCGCGGGCACGGGCTTTGTGTTCAGCGAGTTCAACCGAGAGGCGTTTCTGGAACTGGCGATGGAGGCGGGCCGGGTCTTTGCCCAGCCCCGGTCCTGGCGGAGGCTGATGCTGAACGGCATGGCCCAGGATTTTTCCTGGACCGCCAGCGCGCGGCGCTACCTGGAGCTATACCAGGGCACCGCCAAAAAGCGTTAGGCGAAACTCCAAGGCTTGAGTGGAGGTAGGAGGCTGGGTGCCACCGCTGGGCAGGTCATCACGATCTGCTCTATATTGGCCGCCTGTACGCTCCAATCCCCTTCTGTTTGACCGGAGAAGATTTATTCCGCTCAGGTTTTTAGCCTGCCGGTCTGGCTGCCAACATCTTCAATTACTCGCATGAAGCGATTTTAGTCAACCCGGCCGGCGAGAATCAAACCCCCGCCTCGCCGCTGATGTCGCGGACTATGCCCAGCAGGTACAAGGGACGCCCGCTTTCGTCGCGCACCAGCCAAGCCTGGGTGCGCACCGGAAACACGGTGCCATCGCTCTTGATGTATTCCTTTTCATAAACCTCGCACCAGCCCTTTTGCATGACCTGCTCCTCGCGGAGCTTGTCTTCCAGGTCGCGCCATTTGGCCGGGGTGAGTTCCTGATAGGTCTTCTTGTGTAGCTGCTTCAGGCTGTAGCCCAGCATGTCCTGATAGGCCTGGTTGGCCTGCACCACCTTGCCGTCCATGGCGCAGAGTACGATGCCTTCGCCCAGGGTGCGGGCCAAGGCCATGGTCAAGGTATGAAACTTGTCCCGGCTCAGGGCCAGGCGCTCTTTCACTTGGGCCAGCTCGTCGGTCATGTTCCCCTCCCGGTTTACAACCGCTTCCGCTCACCTCTAGCCTTCTTGCGGAGTCTTCTGCCCTCCCCCCATGCGGTAGCCTTCCATATCCAAGGCGGCGTAGTCGTAGCCCGCCGCCTTGACCGCCTGCACGATTCTCTCGCGCAAAGATTCATCCAGGGCGCGGGCCAGGTCCTCGGGCGCAAGCTCCAGCCGGGCCACGGGGAAATGATCGCGCACCCTGAGGTTGCCCGGCAACAGCTCGCGCAGGCCATGTTCGGCTTTGCCTATGCGCTCCAGTGCCTCCTGGCTCAGCTCGGTGCCCCAGGGCACCCGAGAGGCCAGGCAGGCGGCGGCGGGCAGCTCGGCGGTGGGCAGTCCCAGAGCACGGCTCAGGGCGCGCACCTCGGCCTTGCCCAGGCCCGCCTCGGCCAGGGGGCTGATGAGCCCCAACTCCTGCACAGCCCGTTCGCCGGGGCGGAAGTCCATGGCGTCGTCGGCTTGGCTGCCTTCGGCCACCGCGGCCAGGCCCAGCTGGTCGGCCAATTCCTTTAGGCGGCCCAGGCGCAGGCGCTTGCAGTGGTAGCAGCGCTGGGGGTCGTTGCGCACTATGTCCGGGTCGTCCAGCTCGCAGGCGTCCATCTCATGCAGAGTCACCCCCAGGTGGGCGGCCAGGGAGCGGGCCCGGGCCGCCTCCCAGGGGGGGGTGAGGGCCCCCAGGCAAATGCCAGCCTGCACCCGGTCACCCAGCACCCGCCTGGCGGCGGCCAAAAGCAGGCTGGAGTCCACCCCACCGGAGAAGGCCACCATCAGCGAGTCCAGGCCCGCCAGCCGCTCCACCAGCCGTTGCCAGCCTTGGGCCAGCTCCGGCGGCAGATCCAACTTCGCGCCTTCTTCACGCATGGCTACAACAGAACCCCGTGCCCGGCCTCTTGCAAGGCCTCCACCAGGGGTTCAAGCTCGGTTTTCTTCAAACGGAAGGTGTAAATGCGCCGCCCCACGTCCGAAGAGAGTTGGGCCACGCTGATCACCTCTCCGCCCTGCTTGCGAATGATGGCGTAGACCTCTTCCAGGGCCTCGCTGCCCGGCTTGAGGGCCACGTCCAGGCGGGTGCTGTCTTCCAAGAGCCCCAACAGGGCCACGAACACCCCCAGGATGTCTGCCAGGGTGATGATGCCCACCAGGTGGCCGTTCTCCACCACCGGCAGCCCTGTAAGCTTGTGCCGGTGGATGAGCCTGGCGGCCTGGAACACCGTGTCGCCCCCGCCGATTACCATGGGGTCGTGGGACATGACGTCGCGCACCTTAAGCTCCTCCAGCAGGCTGGCGAAGTAAGCGGTGCGCAGGTCTATGTCGGTAACCAATCCCACCAGCAGGCCATCCTCCACCACCGGCAAATGGCGCACCCCATGGGTCTGCATCAGTTCCAGGGCTTCGGCCACCGAGGCTTCCGGCGAAATGGTCCACGGGTTGGGACTCATGCGATTGGCGACGATCATCCGCATCCTCCTGCTGACATGATGGGCCTATAAGTTGGGAATAGCAGTTTTGGCGGTCAAAAAGATAGCCCCAAAAAATTGACCCATCGGTCACGTTGCGCGCATTATTTGACTTCCAAGCCTTGTTGCGGACCCGAGTGCACACTATAATAATTCGCGTCAGGGTTCCATAAAAATGTCACATCAAGACATCTTGACATTAACTTAGGTATAATCTTAAGTTAGATCAGATAAACCATGGCGGTCCGCGCCAGGTGTCGGCAATGGCCGTGCACCACCACGGCAACCACCAGCCGCGCAGGAGATCAGTCAAATGACCCCAAAATTCATCTTTACCACCGGTGGCGTGCTTTCTTCCTTGGGCAAGGGACTGGCTTCGGCCTCCATTGGAGCCCTGTTGGAAGCACGGGGGCTTACGGTGGTGCTGCAAAAGCTGGATCCCTACGTCAACGTAGACCCCGGCACCATGAACCCCTTCCAGCACGGCGAGGTCTACGTCACCGACGACGGAGCCGAAACCGACCTGGACATGGGCCACTACGAGCGCTTCACCCACGCCAGAATCACCAAGAAGTGTAACTACACCACCGGCTCCATCTACAACAGCGTGATCAACAAAGAGCGCCGGGGCGACTACCTGGGCGGCACGGTGCAGATCATTCCCCACGTCACCGATGAGATCAAACAGGCCATCACCAACGTGGTGGACGGCTCGGACCTGGCCATCGTGGAGATCGGCGGCACGGTGGGCGACATCGAGTCCCTGCCTTTTTTGGAGGCCATCCGCCAGTTCCGCAACGACGTGGGCAAGGAAAACTGCCTGTACATCCACCTGACCCTGGTGCCCTACATCAAAAGCGCCGGTGAGCTCAAAACCAAACCCACCCAGCACTCGGTCGCCGAGCTTCGCCGCGTGGGCATCCAACCGGACATCCTGCTCTGCCGCACCGAGATGCCCCTGGACCGCAGCCTAAAGGAAAAAATCGCCCTGTTCTGCAACGTGGAGCCCGAGGCGGTGATCACCGCGGTGGACGTGGAAGACATCTACGAGGTGCCGCTGAAGTTCCACGAACAGGGTCTGGACGAGCAGGTCTGCCGCAAGCTCAACATCTGGACCCGCACCCCCAAGTTGGACAACTGGGAGGAGCTTGTCTACAAGCTCAAGAACCCGGCCCACGAGGTGTCCATCGCCATGGTGGGCAAGTACGTGGACCTTCGTGAATCCTACAAGAGCCTCAACGAAGCCCTGTGCCACGGCGGGGTGGCCAACAACACCCATGTGAACATCACCTACGTGGACAGCGAGCAGGTGGAGCGCGAGGGCGCGCAGATCATCGGCCAGGTGGACGGCATCCTGGTGCCCGGCGGCTTCGGCTCGCGCGGGGTGGAAGGCAAGATCAAGGCGGTGCAGATGGCCCGCGAGCAGAACATCCCCTACTTCGGCATCTGCTTCGGCATGCACATGGCGGTGATCGAGTACGCCCGCAACGTGCTGGGCTGGAAAGAGGCCCACTCCTCGGAGATCGACCCCAACACCCCCTACCCGGTCATCTACCTCATGCGCGAGTGGTTCGACTTCCGCTCCCAACGGATCGAGCGCCGCGACGAGTTGACCGACAAGGGCGGCACGATGCGCCTGGGGGCCTACCCCTGCAAGCTCATCGAGGACACCCTGGCCTACAAGGCCTACAAGACCGACGAGATCAGCGAGCGCCACCGTCACCGCTATGAATTCAACAACGAGTTCAAGGACGCCCTGGCCGAAAAGGGTCTCATCGTCAGCGGCACCAGCCCGGACGGCGAATTGGGCGAGATCGTGGAGATGGTAGACCATCCCTGGTTCCTGGGTTGCCAGTTCCACCCCGAGTTCCAGTCGCGGCCCATGACCCCCCATCCCCTGTTCCGCGATTTCATCCGGGCCGCCTTGCGCTACAAAAACGCCAAGGGAGCCTAGGCCATGGCCTCGCCGGTCCCCAGCGTGACCCTGGGCGGGCGCTCCTTTGGCCGCGACGAATTCTTCATCATCGCCGGGCCCTGCGTGCTGGAGAGCCTGGAGCTGGCCAGCCAGGTGGCCTCGCGCCTGGCCGAAGTGGCCGCCTCTCTGGACATACCGCTGATCTTCAAGTCCAGCTTTGACAAGGCCAACCGAACCAGCGTCACCAGCTTCCGGGGCCCGGGCCTGGAGCAGGGCCTGGAGTGGCTGGGGCGCATCAAGGAAATGACCGGCCTGCCGGTGATCAGCGACATCCACAGCCCGGACCAGGCCTCGGCGGCCGCCCAGGTACTGGACGTGTTGCAGATACCGGCCTTCCTGTGCCGCCAGACCGACCTGCTGGTGGCCGCGGGCGAGACCATGAAACCGGTGAACGTGAAAAAGGGCCAGTTCATGGCCCCCCACGACGTGGGGCCCATAATCGCCAAGGTGCGAAGCACCGGCAACGACAAGGTGTGGCTCACCGAGCGGGGCAGCAGCTTCGGCTACAACAACCTGGTGGTGGACATGCGCTCCATCGCGGTGATGCGCGCCATGGGCCCGCCGGTGGTGTTCGACGCCACCCACAGCGTGCAGCTGCCCGGCGGCCTGGGACTGTCCAGCGGCGGCGACCGCGCCCACGCCCCGGCCCTGGCCCGGGCCGCCGTGGCCGCCGGGGCCGACGCGGTGTTCATCGAGACCCACCCCGACCCGGAGCACGCCCTGTGCGACGGCCCCAACAGCCTTCCCCTGGACCAGGTGGCGGCTCTACTCAAGCAACTCAAGGCCATCCACGCCCTGGTGCGGGAGGAGGCGGCATGAGTGACATCAGCGTGATTGAACGGGCGGCCCGCATCAAACTCATGGTGCTGGACATAGACGGCGTGCTCACCGACGGCCGGGTCATCTACGACCAGGACGGGCGCGAGCTGAAGTTCTTCGACATCAAGGACGGCCACGGCCTGAAGCTGTTGCAGCGGGCCGGTTTCCAGATAGCCTGGCTAAGCGGGCGGGCCTCCAAGGTGAACCGTGTGCGGGCCGAGGAGCTGGGCATCGACGAGTTGGTGGAGGACTGCAAGGTCAAGCTGCCCGAGTTTCTGCGCCTGGTGGCCGACCGGGGCCTCACGCCCGAGCAGGCCGCCTTCATGGGCGACGACCTCATCGACCTGCCGCCCATGCGGGCCTGCGGTCTGGCCCTGGCCACGGCCGACGCCTGGCCCGCGGTGCGCGAGGCCGCCCACTGGGTGGCCGGGCTGCCCGGCGGGCGGGGCGCGGTGCGCGAGGCCTGCGAGTTGCTCTTAAAGGCATCCGGCAAGTGGGAAGAGGTCACTGGGGGATATTTTCAATAACCGAAATAAATGATTTATTCAAAACTATTAATTGGAAATATCCTCTACACTTGCCTGCCCTGTTTTCACTATATCAATTGAATATTTTGAAAGCTTTTTGTTCCCCCAACTTAAAGTAAAAGAAACATTGCCTGGGCTTGGAATGCCAAGACCGCCGATCTCCACGATTTGTCTGTTTCGCTTTTTCCCTTGAAAATTTAGTCGCAAGTTATGCTCAAGCAAAGTGTTTTTGTTATTTTTTACGACCAGATTTAGATCGTAACTTTTATTGGACTTGTCGTCTTTACCAATTTCAATTAGCGCAAAGTATACCATCTTCTGCACAAAAAAGGGTAAACTGGGTCCAGCTAGTTGCGAAAGCATATTAAAAATTGATACGTTATTCGTTCTAGAGTCGTTTACGACTCCCTCTGCGACCAAAGAAAAGATTGTTTTCATTTTTCTACCCCTTTACGACTCCTATGATCGGTTTTTGACGTGCGCGATCCATGTTAACTCCGTCGGCCTTGGAAATATTTTTAGCAATATTTTCAACTCTATAATTTGCATTAACTATAGTAATTGAAGTATCCTCCAAGTCCACAAAATATTTCTCTGAAATATGTTTTGCCCATTTTAAAGGCCTCTCCGACAAGTCATGAAAAAAGCTTATAACTTCAGATGGTGGTTTGTGCGCCAGCGAAAAAATAATACCATAAATAATTGCTGCGTCTTCAAGATGTGATGCTGAACCAATAGTTGCTAAAAATTCATAGACTAATTGTGTTGTTTCTAGTTTTTCTGACAGTTCAATCACCGTTTCATCTTGGTAAATTTTTCTATACAAAAAGTATGGTGTGTTCGCTAATAAAATGTATTTTGCCAGCTGATCTATATTTAATACGTTAACTGACGTCATTCTTCTATCCTATAGTACCTTATATCCTCAGTGCTATAGGGACAATCGTGCGCATAGTGAATAACTTCGCAATAACAACCCCACTTGCTTATAACACTTGGCTGAAGCTTCTGAGGCTCGGGTTTGGTAATTACAATACCAGAGTGCTCCAAGTCTCCATTCTTATAATAGAGTACAATATCGCCCGGTAATACATCTTTTTCGTCAATACTTTTATAGTCATCATCGGTAATTATTTTAACCACCTCATCCGCTTCTTCAATTACACATCTTCTGCTCGCAAAAGTTAAGCCATGGCAATTATACCAACCAGAAGGTATAGACCTCTCAACAACCCTAGGGTAGTCAGATCGAATGCCATCAAATTGATTTTTATTCATTTGAGAAATTATTGGATCTACAACGTTGGCAATAGGATTATGTTGCCTCGTCTCAAGTGCAAGACTTTTTGGAGGAGCTCCAATTATAATGGCTGGCATTGTAACATTCACCGCTTATGTCTGTTAAACATCAACGCATCAGAGTATTGGATTTAGCTTAAATCAACTAATAATAATATCTAGCGCTAGCATGATGGCACACAAGTCTCTGGCCAAATCGCGATGGTATTATGTTAACACTACTTTAGGCGCTTAAACTTTGCTCGTCAATCTACTAATATAAATTGGGACTTGAAAGGAGCCGCCTTGCACCAACCCGACCTCGACAACCTGCGCCTCCAGGCCCTGGAACTGGGCGCGGACAAGGCCGCGATCATCGACACCAGCGCCATCTCGGTGTCCGAGGCGGTGACCTTCAAGTGCCTGGTGCCCCGCTGCCCCAACTACGCCTCCTGCGCCAACTGTCCGCCCCATGCCCCCACGCCCGAGGAGTTCCGGCGGGTGCTGGCGGGCTTTAGCAAGGCCATTCTTTTCAACAAGCGCTTCGCGCCCGAGGTGATGCTCTCGCCCGACCAGGAGGCCGCCCGTACCGAGGCCTTCCGCAGCATATTCGAGCTGGCCGCCAAGCTGGAGTCGGCCGCCTTTTACGCCGGGCATTACCTGTCCTTCGGCCTGGCCGCCGGTTCCTGCCGCAACGTGCTGTGCCGCGACCAAAAGGCGTGCGCGGTGCTGGAAAGCAAGGCCTGCCTGTTCCCGGCCCTGGCCCGGCCTTCCATGGAGGCGGTGGGCATCGACGTTTTCCAGCTTGCCGCCCTGGCCGGATGGGACATGCAGCCCCTGGGCCGCGAAGCCCAGGCCGATAAGGTGGACCAGTCGTCGCTGACGGGAATCGTGGTGGTGGGCTAGCTAGGCAATTCGCCTTTGGCCGCGCCTTTCCGACTTTGCTTGAGCTGGCTCATGGTTGCCCGGTATCCCTCGGTGATGGCCTCCTCGGCCCGGTGGAATTCCATAAAACGCAGATGCCCCAGCTTCGGCTGAATCAACAAGTCCGGCGGATTGGTTTTCAACTTGATCGCGGTAATCTGTGTGGCCATGATGTTGATCGAGGCTGTCAGCACTTCAAAGATATTTGGCGTGGGTTCCCTCAGCAACCACCGGCGAACATGGGATAGAGCCGGCGATCCCAATTGGTTTATCTTGTCGGCTAGGTCCTGGGTGATTCCCCATTTTGCGAGCTGCGATTTATCAACCTCACCTTTCGGCGATGAATCCTTTGTAGCACTTGCACTCGGCATCCCCTTGTCCACCAGGTCATGGTTCAAATCAACCGCGATTACGTAATCCGCCCCCAAATTTCTGGCAGCGCTCACCGGCACGGGGTTGACCAAGCCGCCATCCACCAGAAATTGGCCGTTAAATTTTACCGGCGTAAAGATGCCTGGAATCGAGATGCTGGCGCGTATCGCCTCGACAATATCGCCTTTACTTAAAACTACCTCGCCCCCTGTGGCCAAATCTGTGGCAACCGCGCAATACGGGAGGGGCAGTTCTTCGATTTTCATCTTCCGCACGTGGCTGCGAAAGAAATCCGTAACCTTCTCACCGTCAATAAGTCCGGACCTGGGGAAGGTGACATCCAAGAAAGAGACGATTTGCTTCCAGTCCAGATGGCGGGCAAAATCCTCCAACACATCTGTCTTATCAAGGGCGAACCCGGCCCCCACCAAGGCGCCGATGCTGGTGCCTGCAACGTAGCTGACTTCTATACCCGCCTCGGCCAAGGCTCGTATTACGCCGATGTGAGCCCAACCCCGGGCCGAGCCGCTGCCCAGCGCCAATCCGACTTTTTGGGATGATACGCTCTTGCCCTCAGGCATACTCAACCGCCTATCTCCTGTTAACTTGGCCGACGCCACCCATCCATCTTTGTCATGAATTGTAGTACTTCTAATTTTATCTCGTAGCCCAAAGCCACCTCCCTTTTTTTTTAGCCAACGGCCCGGCTCCCCTTCCTGCCAACAAATAAAAATGCGTATGGGCCCCCTCCCCACCCAAACCACAAATCCCTCCCAAACCAAGCTCCATATGAGATATGATTATCGATAAGTAGTACTAACCCAGCTTGTGAAATGCCCCTTTACTGGCGGGTGTACGGGACCTCTCAATGCGGCAAAGCGACGCAACAATCAAGCGACCCACCAGAGACCACGCCCAGGCTCTGCGCCTGAAGCTGACCTTGCTGGGCGTCATGGGCGGGGTGGTTCACCTTTTTCTGGTTTGGCTCTGTTTGTATTTCGGCTACTTCCGGGGAGGCCTGCCGGTCTTCCTCATCCTGGCGGCCGCTGACCTAAGCGGCCGTTTCATTTTCTTGGCTCTGGTCTACAGCGGATTCAATCTGCGCTTTCGCGAACCGGGGCTTACCTTGGCGCAAATTACCTGGGCCACCCTTTGCGTGCTGGCGGCCATCTACTTCGTGGAACAGGGACGCCTGGTCCTTTTGATGTTCTATCTGCAGGTCATGCTCTTCGGGGCCTTTCGTTTGCGCAGAGAGGGGTATGTATTCATCACCGCCCTGGCGGTCGTGGGCTACGCGGCGGTCATCGCCGCGCTTTGGACCTATCACCCCCAAGGCCTCAACCTGCAAATCGAGCTGTTGCAGCTGCTCGGTTTCCTGTTCATCCTGATCGCCCTGTCGCTGGTGGGTGGCCAACTCAACAAGTTCCTGCGCCGTTACCGCCGTCAAAATCTGCAACTCAAGGAGGCCATGGACCGGATCGAGGAACTGGCCATAACCGATGAGCTGACCAAGCTTTACAATCGGCGTCAGATCATCAAGATCATCAACGACCAGATGGCCCTGGCCGCCCGGGGCATCAACTCTTTTTCCATCTGCTTCGTGGACCTGGATCACTTCAAGGCGGTCAACGACACTCACGGCCACAACGCGGGCGACATGGTGTTGGTCAAGACCTCGGAGCTGCTGGCCTCCTCGGTGCGTGAAGTGGATCGGGTGGCCCGTTTCGGAGGCGAGGAATTTCTGATCGTGCTGATCAATTCCCCGGTGGATCGATCCGTTGAGGTAGCGGAGCGGCTGCGGCGGCGCATAGAGCAGGCCAACTTCAAGGACGTGGCCTCGGGCTTGCGCGTAACCATCTCCATCGGAGTGACCCAGTACCAGCCCCATGAGAGTCTTGACGACCTGCTCAAACGCGCCGACGATGCCATGTACCGGGCCAAGCGCGCGGGCCGCAACCGCACCGTCAGCAACCACGCCTAGACTTGGCAAGCCTTCGGGCCAAAAAAAAGGGAGCCCCACACGGGGGCTCCCTCTCTTTTTTACTCTGGTCGGCTCTTAGGCCGCAGCCTTGTAGCCCAGGTCAAAGGCCAGAACGTTGGCGGCAGCGAAGCGCTTCTTGGTCTGGGTGCGGATGATCTTTTTCATGGTCTTCACGTCGATGGGCAGATCCACCGCGCCGAACAGCGCTCCCAGCATGACCATGTTGAGGCTCAAGGGGTTCTTGGCCTCCTCGGCCAGGGATTGGCCGTCAAAGGCGATAACCTTGTCCAGCTTTTTCTTGAGAAAAGCCACCGACTCCTCGGGCGCCGGATAGGAAGCCGCGCCGATGGCCACGGTGAAGGGCGGCAGGGGCCGGGTGTTGGTGATGACCAGGGAGTCCTTGTTCACCTTGTTCAGCAGGCGCAGGGCCTCCACCGGCTCGAAGGAGACCAGCACGTCGGCCTCGCCGTTGGACACGATGGGGCTGGTGGCGTCGCCCAGGATAACCGCCGACTCCACCACGCCGCCGCGCTGGGCCATGCCGTGGATCTCGCTGACCACCACGTGCTGGCCCGCCGCCAAAGCCGCCTGACCCAAAAGGTTGCTGGCCAAGAGGTTACCTTGGCCGCCCACGCCCACGAATACTATGCGTTGGGTGCTCATGATTTCCTCCTTAACCTTTGGCCTTTACCGGCAGGATGGCGTTTTCGGGACATATCTGGGCGCACAGGGCGCAGCCGATGCACTGCAAGGGGTTGATCCTGGCCTGGCCGTTCTCCACGAACATGGCCGGGCAGGCCACCTTTTTGATGCAGTCCAGATGGCCCTTGCACTTGTCCTCCACCACCTGGAAAACCCGTTTGGTGGTCGGGGCCACCCGGCGGGCGAACAGGGGGCACAGCTCCTGGCTGATGACCACGCTCACGCCCTCAAAGGCGATGGCCTCTTCGATGGCCTTTTTAGCGGCCCGCACCTTGAAGGGCTTGATGGTGACCACGTGCTGCACCCCCAGGCCCTTGATCAGGGGCTCCAGGGGGATGTGGGTGGTTGCGTCGCCGATGGCCTCGGTGTTAACGCCCGGGTGCGGCTGGTGGCCGGTCATGGCCGTGGTGCCGTTGTCCAGGACCACCAGGGTGAAGTTGTGGTTGTTGTGCACCGCGTTGACCAGGCCGGTGATGCCGCTGTGGAAGAAGGTGCTGTCGCCGATGAAGCTCACCACCTTCTGGCCCGTGGCCCGGGAGATGCCTCCGGAGCTGGAGACCGAGCTGCCCATGCAGATCAGGAAGTCGGCCGCCTTGATGGGCGGCAGCACCCCCAGGGTGTAACAGCCGATGTCCGTGGGGTAGATGGCCTCGTCGCCGGCCACTTCCTTAACCGCGAAGTAGGTGGCGCGGTGGGGGCAACCGGGGCAGAGGTTCGGCGGCCGCCCCGGAGGGGTGGGCATGCCGGCCAGGGAAATCTCGGCGGGCTCGGTGAACTTCAGGCCGAAGGTCTTGGCGATGACCTCGCGCACCAGGCGCGGGTTGTACTCGAAGGCCCGGCTGAAGAAGCCCGGCGCCTCGATGTCCACGCTCTTGGCCGGGACCTTGCCCGCGACCTTGCCCACGATCTCCACGGAGATGCCCTTTTCCTGGGCGAGGGCCTTGACGGCCTCTTCCAGGATGGGCTCCAACTCCTCGACGATCAGGACCTTGTCCACGCTCTTTAGGAAACGGGCGATCTTTTTCTCGGGCAAGGGATAGGTGAAGCCCAGCTTGAACACCTTGATCTTGCTCTTGGCGCCCAGGTCGCCCACCGCGTCCATCACGTAGTTGGCCGCCACGCCGCTGGTGATAATCCCCAGCTTGCCCTTGCCCACGATCTGGTTGTAGGGGCTTTGCTCGCTGATGGCCTGGGCCTGGTTGTAGATGTTAAGCAGGCGCAGGTGCAGGTTGCGGCTCACCGCGGGCACGGTGACGTACTGCATGGGATTTTTCTTGAACTTGGAGGTCTGCTTGACCTTGCCCAGCTTGACGAAGGGCACCGCCTCCCGGGCGTGGTTCACCCTGGTGGTGGTACGGATCATCACCGGGCTGCCCAACTCCTCGCTAAGCTCGAAGCAGTAGGAGGTCATCTCCTTGGCCTCGGCCGGGCCGCAGGGCTCCAGCATGGGCAGGCCGCTGAGACGAGCGTAGTAGCGGTTGTCCTGCTCGTTCTGGCTGGAGAACAGCGAGGGGTCGTCGGCGGTGAGGATCACCATGCCCGCGTTGACCCCCACGTAGGCCAGGGTCATCAGGGGGTCGGCGGCCACGTTGACGCCCACGTGTTTCATGGTGCACAGGGTGCGCACCCCGCTGGCCGCCGCGCCGGCGGCGCACTCCAAGGCCACTTTCTCGTTGGTGGAGTATTCAAAGTAATACTTCACCTTGTTGGGAAACTGCTTCCTGAGGCGGTAAAGGGTGTCGGGCACTTCCGAGGAAGGCGTGCCCGGGTAGCAGGTGGCAAAGGCCATGCCCGCTTCCAGGGCTCCGCGCACGATGGCCTCGTTGCCCAAGAGCAGGTGCTCTTTCCCGCCTGAAGGGGTCAGCAGTACATCCATGCTTCCACATCTCCGGCCAATATGTTGTTGGTTGCCAGCGTCTCTGCCGGGAGCCCGACGGGTAGTAGGCACTCCTTGACGCGGGGGCGTGCCGGCACGGCGCTTGATAGTTACAAATTAGCTACAAAGTAACTGTTGTGAATTTAGACGCCTCTCGCCTTGGATGTCAAGGATAAAAGCTATTTACCACAGAGAACCACCCCCTGAAAGAACTTTAGTGGCGCGTTGGTTAGGAATTCGCTAATGCCTACGCCCGACATTGACTTATAATATTCCCTAGTTTAAGGTGCAAACTTACATCCGATCATCTACTTACCTCACTCTCAGCCAGGTGAAGCAATGGCCAAAATTCTTATCATCGACGACGACGACGATTTCCGCGCCGCCACCTCCGCGATACTGGAGGCTGCCGGGCATGGGGTGCTCATCGCCAGCGACGGCAAGGCCGGTCTGGAAATGGTGAAGGCCGAAGATCCGGAGTTGATCATCCTGGACATCATGATGGACTCCATCTACGAGGGCTTCTCGGTCATCACCACCTTGAGGGCCACCCCCGAGTACATGGACTACCGCGACATACCGGTGCTGATGTGTTCCGCGGTAAAGCAGATCACCGGCGAGCGCTTCGACATACCGGCCGAGGCCCGCATCGCCCATGGTGATGAATTCCTGGATAAACCCTTTACTTCAGAGATGTTGCACAAAAAAGTTAATAAACTACTCGAAGTTTAGGCTGGGACATCATGAGCCCGCACCGCCAGGGGCCGCACATTTTGTGCGTGGACGACGACCAGGTTGCCCGCGAATCGGCTGAGTTGCTTTTCAACCGCTGGGGCTACCGGGTTAGCCTGGCCGACTGCGGCGAGGCGGGACTAGAGGCCATCGCCCAGGATCCGCCCGACCTTATTTTGGTTGACCTGCAAATGCCGGGCATGGACGGCATCGAGGTCCTGGAATGGGTGCGCACCAACCACCCCTCCATCATTTGTATAATGGTCACCGGCCACGCCACCCTGCAAAAGGCGGTGGAGGCCATGAAGCAAGGGGCCTACGACTTCCTGGCCAAGCCCTTTGCGCCCGACGAGATGAAGCTGGTCGTGGAGCGCGGCCTGGAGCGCCGCCGGCTCATGTTGGAGGCGGAGCGGCTCAGGGCCGAGAAGGCGCTCATGCTGGCCAACTTCGTCACCTTGGTTTCCCACCAGATGCGCTCCCCCTTGGCCGCGGTTCGCCAACTTTTGGAGGTGCCGGCCAGCCAGGCCCTGGGCCCGCTGCCCGAGGCCTACCAGGGCTTCATAAAGCGCGCGGTGGTCCGCCTGGATCTGTTGGCCCGCACCCTGAACACCTGGCTGGCCATGAGCCGCCTGGACCAGGACGGCATCGACAGCCGTAAAACCACCGAGGAATTGGCCCCCCTCATGCGCGACTTGGTCCAGCGGGCCGAGGCCGACATAACCGCCGCGGGCCAAAATCTGGAGGTGCAGGTCAGCGACGGGCAATGCCAAGTGGAGGTGGACCGGGAGAGCCTGCTGGAAGCCCTGTACAATATTGTGAGCAACGCGGTGAAGTACAACCGCCCCGGCGGGACCATCACCATCCGCGGTTATAAGCGGGACGAAGAGGCGCAGCTTTCCATCAGCGATCAGGGGCCGGGCGTTTCCGCCCAGGAAGCCGCCTATATCTTCGACGAGTTTTACCGCTCCCGCCGCAAGGATATCAAGGAGAAGCCCGGCACCGGGCTGGGCCTGGCCATATCACTGAAGGTGGTTCAGGCCCACGGCGGAGACATCAAGGTCACATCCGAATCGGGAGAGGGAGCGACCTTCACGGTCACCCTTCCTTGCCTCCAAACCTAAGACCCCGATATCGGTTGACATGGCCTCCAACTATGAATAATATTTGGGCCCGAGCGATGGCTACGTGGGCCTACGCAGGGATATATACATCAAATGGTTGTACTCCTTGGACAAATGCCCGGTCCGGATTGGCGAGGCTACTCCCCCGGCCGGATTATTTTTAGGCCTACCTTGTGGCTTTCTTCACGAAAACAGCCATCAGCGCAAGCGGCATGTCTTGCATCTGAGCGCCTGAACTGGAGTTCGTTGGGATGAAACTTGCAAATTTGTTGAAAGGCATACGCCTTCCACGCCCGCCGGCGGCGGCTCCGCCGGTAGACTTACCGGCCCCGGAAAAAGTCTATCTGCCCCTTAGACAACACCGGGGGGCCGTGGCCGAGGCCAAGGTCGAACCGGGGGAGCAGGTAGCTCTGGGCCAGGTGGTGGGAGCCTCGGAGGAATTCGAGTCGGCCACCGTCCAGGCCACGGTAA
The DNA here is from genome assembly GCA_018902755.1 of Pseudomonadota bacterium. GTDB lineage: Bacteria > Desulfobacterota > Desulfarculia > Desulfarculales > Desulfarculaceae > Desulfoferula. The sequence continues at coordinate 33,702 of JAHIQI010000036.1, forward strand.
GCGGCGTAGTGGAAGCCATCGTTGACACGGTGGACCCGGCCGGGCAAAAAGTCCCCGCCGTGGTCATCAAAAACGATGGGGCCGACGCCTGGGCCGAGGATTCGGCCATGGGTGAATCCCTCACCGACCCCGCCGGGGTCAAGGGCACCCGCCCAAGCCACCTGCTCAGGCGCCTGCGCGAGGCGGGCCTGGTGCGGGCCCAGGTGGAGGGTCGTCCCCTTCACGTGGACCTCAGCCCGCCCATGGCGCCCCAGTCATATCTATATATGACCGGCATCCCGGTGGTGCGGCCCGTGGACACCCTGATCGTCAGCGCGGTGGACGCCGATCCGCCGGTCTGTCCCAACCGCTCCTGCCTAGGCCAGTCCATCCAAGAGCTGTCCGTGGGCGTGGCCGCCCTGGCCCGCATCAGCGGGGCCAAACGGGTTATCCTGGCCCTGCCCTCCGGTTCGGACACCGCGGCCATCGCGGCCATGGCCGGACCATACGAGTGGGAGATCGCCTCGGTAAGCCAGACCTCCTACCCCTTTGCCACCGACAATTTCCTGGTGCAGTCGCTCACCGGACGCGAAGTGCCCACTCCTTACGGCGAGCCCAAGGACGTGGGCGTTGTTTTGCAGCCCATGATCAGCGCCATGGACGTGGGCAAGGTCCTCATGAGCGGCCGTCCGGTGATAGACCGGATATTCAGCGTGGCCGGCGAGGTCAAGAACCCGCAGACCTTCCGGGTGCGCCTGGGCACGCCCATCAGCGAGGTCTTGGCGGCCGCCGGCGGCGGCCCCTCGCGCCCGGGCAAGATAATCGTGGGCGGACCCATGATGGGCCTGGCCATTTTCGACCCCGCCACCCCGGTGACCCGGGAGACCGAGGGCGTGTTCGTGCAGAGCGCGGCCAATGTAGTGGCCTACGCCGACCATCCCTGCATTCACTGCGGGCGCTGCGTGGCGGCTTGCCCGGTTAACCTTATCCCCTCGGAGTTGGGCAAGCTGTGCGAGTTCAGGATGTACGAGGAAGCGGCCTATATGGACTTGATGAACTGCATCGAGTGCGGTTGCTGCGCCTACGTATGTCCGGCCAAGCGGCCCATGGTCCACTTCCTGCGTCACGGTAAGACCGAAGTTCTGGCCGGGAGGATGGAGTGATGAACGAGAATCTGCTGACCGTATCCACCTCCCCCCACATCCTGGGCCGCATGAGCGTGCGCTCCATGTACTTGGAGTACATCATCGCCCTGGCCCCAGCCCTGTTGGTGGGTTTGTATTACTTCGGCTTCCCCGCCCTGATCACCGTGCTGCTCACCGTGGCTTCGGCCGCGGTGTCGGACTTCGTCGCCAGCAAGATCCAAAAGAAGCCCACCACCCTGGGCAGCCTGCACATCGTGTGCATGGGCCTGATGCTGGGCATGATCCTGCCTCCCGGCGCTCCCTGGTGGCTGCCGGTCATCGGCGGCGCGCTCACCGTGTTCCTGGGAATCAGCATCTTCGGCGGCATCGGCGCCTACCCCATGAACCCGGTCCTGGTGGCCTGGGTGGCCCTGTATATCTCCTGGCCCGAGTCCATGAACGCCTACTTCGAGCCCCAGGCCCTGGGCAGCGGCGACGACTGGACCGAGGCCGAGACCCTGCTGATGCAGCTCAAGGGCGACATCAGCACCCTGGAAATGGTCGAGATGGGCAAGTTGTGGCTGGGGCAGGTGCCCGGCTACATCGGCTCCACCAGCACCTGGGCTTTGCTGGTCGGCGGGGTGTACCTCATCATCCGCCGCATCATCCCCTGGCAGATTCCGGTCGGCGCCCTGCTGGGCGCGGTGGCCATGGCCCTGATCGCCACCTACACCGACCCCCGCATCCTCGAGCTGGGCTACGAGGAGTTCGCGGCCAACATGAACGTGGTCTGGTTCCACCTGGGCGCCGGCGGCCTTATGATCGCCGCCTTCTTCCTGGGGCCGGAGCCGGTGTCGTCGCCGGTCACCCCCTGGGGAACCTTCTTGTTCGGAGTGGGCATTGGCCTGATGACCATCATCGTACGCACCTGGGGCGGCCTGGTGGACGGCGCTTTCTACGGAGTGCTTCTCATGAACGCCGCCAATCCCCTGCTGGACCGTATACGCCCCCGGGTCATCGGAAAGGTGGTGAGCGGTGCGTGATATTCTGAAAATGCTGGTGGTGCTCACCGCCATTTGCGCGGTTAGCGGCTTTCTGCTTGCCCTGGTCCACGACGTGACCAGGGAGCCCATCGAGTACAGCCGGCTTAAATTCGTCAAGGAGCCCGCGGTCAAGGCGGTGCTTAAGGGATACCAAAACGACCCCATCAAGGATCGCCTCAGCATCCTGGTGGGCAAGGACAAAAAAGGCAAGCCGGTCAACCTGATCGTCTTCCCGGCCAAGAAGGACGGCAAGACCTTCGCGGTGGCCTTCGAGTCCTCGGCCGCCGGCTACCACGGCGACATCGGAGTGATGCTGGGCGTGGACCTGGCCAGCAAGAAGCTGACCGGCGTCAGCATCGTAAGCCACACCGAAACTCCCGGCTTGGGCGCGCGCATTACAGAGCCCAACTTCACCAACTCCTTCAAGGACAAGCCCATGGACAAGGAGTTGGCTGTGGGAGACATCAACGCCCTTTCCGGGGCCACCTTGTCCACCAAAGGTGTGGTGGCCGCGATCAATAACGCGCAGGCCACCTTGAACAAGTACCGCGACAAGATGGTTCAATAGGGAGCGCGGTCATGAGCATAGCTAAAGAATTCACCAAAGGCTTGTGGGAGATAATCCCACCCTTCCGTCTGGTGCTGGGCCTCTGCCCCACCCTGGCGGTGACCACTTCGGCCGAAAACGGCATGGGCATGGGCCTGGCCACCACCTTCGTGCTGGTCTGTTCCAACCTGCTGGTTTCCTTGCTGCGCAAGATCATCCCCAGCAAGGTGCGCATCGCGGCCTACGTGGTGATCATCGCCAGCTTCGTGGTCATCGTGGAACTGATGATGCAGGCCTACACCTTCCCCCTGTATCAGGCCCTGGGCATCTTCATTCCCCTGATCGTGGTCAACTGCATCATTCTGGGCCGCGCCGAGGCCTTTGCCGGCAAAAATGGCCCGGTGGCCAGCATCGCCGACGGTCTGGGCGTGGGTCTGGGCTTCACCATCAGCCTCGCCGTGCTGGGAGCCTTCCGCGAGATCCTGGGAAGCGGGACCCTCTGGGGCCAGGGCCTTTTCTGGGAAGGCTTCGAGCCCTTTACCTTCATGGTGCGCGCGCCGGGCGCCTTCGTGGCCCTGGGCCTTTTCCTGGCCGCGATCAACCTGATCAGCGCGAAGCTGGAAGATCGTAAGCGGAGGGCCCAGTCATGAGTTTCGGCGACTACATGCTGTTTATCGTCAGCGCCATCCTGGTCAACAACATCCTGCTGGCCAAGTTCCTGGGCAACTGCCCCTTCCTGGGGGTCAGCAAGCGCATGGACACGGCCACCGGCATGTCCATGGCGGTCATCTTCGTCATGGTCATGGCGGGCATGATCACCTGGCTGGTGCAGTACTACATCCTGGTTCCCCTGAACATCGAATACCTGCAAACCATCGCCTTCATCCTGGTGATCGCCGCCCTGGTGCAGTTGGTCGAGATCGTGATGGCCAAGAGCCTGCCGGCCCTTTACCGGGCCCTGGGCATCTTCCTGCCGCTGATCACCACCAACTGCGCGGTCCTTGGTGTGGCCATCATCAACATCAACGAAGAATACGACTTCGTTGACACCCTGGTGTTTTCCCTGGCCTCGGCCCTGGGCTACAGCCTGGCTCTGATCCTGTTCGCGGGCATCCGGGAGCGCTTCATGCTCATTAAAATGCCCAAGGCTTTCCAGGGAACCTCCATCGGCTTGGTGGTGGCGGGCTTTTTGGCTCTGGCCTTCAGCGGGTTCGCGGGGCTGGTGGGCGGCCACTAAGCCGCGCGGGTAAAGACGTAATGCCGAAGGCAATGCGACATCAGAAAACGCGGGGCTGCTTGCCCGCGAGGAGAACATCATAATGTTATTCGAAGCCCTGGCAATCGGTGGATTGGGCTTGGCTTCCGCCCTGGGCTTGGGAGTAGCCGCCAAGGTCTTCGCCGTGGAGGTGGACCCCCTGGTGGAGGCGGTGGAAGGCGCTCTGCCCGGCGCCAACTGCGGCGGCTGCGGCTTTGCCGGATGCGCTTCGGCGGCTCTGGCCATAGCCAGCGGCAAGGCCCCGGCCAACATCTGCGTGGGTGGCGGCCCCGAGGTCGCCGTGGCGGTGTCCCAGGTCATGGGCGTGGAGTTCGTTTACCGCGAGCCCGACGTCTCGCAGGTGGACTGCACCTATTCCACCCAGATTGCCCCACTGAAATACAAATACGACGGTGTGCGGGACTGCCGCGCGGCGGCCCTGTTGGCCGGCGGCCCCAAGATGTGCGACATCGGTTGCCTGGGCCTTGGCTCCTGCGTCAAGGTGTGCCCCTTCGGGGCCATCCAGATCGGCTCCGAGGGCCTGCCCGTGGTGGACCCCAGCCTGTGCACCGGTTGCGGCAACTGCGAGAAGGCCTGCCCCAAGAGCATCATTCACCTCACCTCGGTGACTCGGCGCATCCTGGGCTTCAACGCCAACTACAACTGCCTAGCTCCCTGCCAGGCCACCTGCCCGGCCCAGATCGACATTCCCAGTTACATCAGGGCCATCGGCGAGGGGCGTTACGAGGACGCGGTCACCATCATCAAGGAACACAACCCGCTGCCCTTGGTCTGCGGCCGGGTCTGCCCCCATCCCTGCGAGGACCAGTGCCGCCGGGGCAAGAGCGAAGAGCCGGTTAACATCAACCACCTCAAGCGCTTCGCCGCCGACTACGAGATGAACTCGGGCAAACGCATCCAGCCCTTCTGCCTGCCCAAGAACGAGCGCAAGGTGGCCATCGTGGGCGGAGGCCCCGCCGGTCTCTCCTGCGCCTACTACCTGGCCCGCCTGGGCTACGCGCCCACCGTCTACGAGGCCCAGCCTCACCTGGGCGGCATGCTGCGCTACGGCATCCCCGAGTACCGTCTTCCCAAGAAGACCCTCGATTGGGAAATCCAGGGCATCCTGGAGCTGGGCGTAACCGCCAAGACCGGCATGGCCATGGGCACCGACTTCACCATGGAAAGCCTCAGGCAAGAGGGCTACGAGGCCATCTTCCTGGGCGTAGGCTGCTGGTCCAGCCGCGGCATGCGCGTGGAAGGCGAGGATCTGGGCGGGGTCCTGCCCGGCACGGACATGCTCATCGACCGGGGCAACCTCAAGGAGACCCCGGTGGGCGAGCGGGTGGTTATCATCGGCGGCGGCAACACGGCCATGGACTGCGCCCGCACCTGCTGGCGCCTGGGAGCCAAAGAAGTCACCGTCCTGTACCGCCGCACCGAGAAAGAGATGCCCGCCAACGCCATCGAGATCGAGGAGGCCAAGCACGAAGGGATCAAGTTCCACTTCCTGGCCGCTCCCACCAAGCTCGTGGGCGAAAACGGCAAGCTCACCGGCCTGCAGTACATCAAGATGGAGCTTGGCGAGCCCGACGCCTCGGGCCGCCGCCGTCCGGTGCCCATCGAGGGCAGCGAGACTATCCTCGAGTGCGACAACGTAATCGCGGCCATCGGCCAGTTCCCCAACTTGGCCTTCCTGGAAGAGGACGCCGCGGCCAACGACCTGGCCCTCACCAAGTGGAACACCATCGACGCCAACGTGGACGCCGGGACCACCAACATCCCCGGCGTGTTCAGCGGCGGCGACTCCGTGACCGGCGCGGCCACGGCGGTGGAGGCCATCGGGGCGGGCCGCAGAGCGGCGCGGGCCATGCACCGCTACCTCAGCGGCGAAGACGCCGAGGCCCCGGACAACTGGGTGCACGGCCCCAAGGAGCTGCCCATGGTCAAACAGACCCCGGACGCGGCTCCGGCCGGGCGGCCCCGGGCCAAGATGCCCGAGCTCAGCGTGGCTGATCGCTCGGGCAGCTTCGTGGAAGTTGAGCTTGGCCTCACCGAAGAAATGGCCAAAGCTGAAACCCAGCGCTGCCTGCAGTGCGGACTCTACTGTTACCGACACAAAGATCAGCCTTACGAGGCTTGGAAATGGGAGAGGAAGGACAATGCCTAAGAGTCTGGATCGCCGCTCCTTCCTGCGGTTTGCCGGCAGCACGGCCCTGGGTGCGGCCGCCCTGCCCCTGGTTTCGCCGGCCATCGGCCTGGCCAGCATGGGCAAAGGCCAAAACGCCGCGCAGGAAACCCGGATGATGATGGGCACCCTGGTCTCGGTGACCGTGCTGGACCCCTCGCCCGTCAAGGCCCAGGAAGCCATGAACGCCGCTTTCGCGGCCATGGCCAAGCTGACCCCGGTCTTCGACCGGCACCGCCCCGGCGGTCCGGTGGCCGCCTTCAACTCCGAAGGCCGCCTTAACGACCTGGAGCCCCGCCTCAAGGCAGTGCTGGAGTTGTGTCAAGCGGTGCAGCAGAGCACCGGCGGGGCCTTCAACCCCACCGTGGCCCCGGTCATCGACACGGTCAAAGCCAGCTTCCTGCTGAACCACCAGCCCCCCAGCCGCCGGCAGATGGCCAAGGCCCTTTCGGCGGTGGGCGGAATCAACTACGATGGCAGCAGCCTGCGCCGGACCAAGGAGGGCGCGTCCCTCACCCTGGACGGCGTGGCCAAGGGCTTCATCGTGGACGAGGGCCTGGCCGCCGCCGCCAAGGCGGGCGCTTCTCACGTGCTCATCAACGCCGGCGGCGACGTGGGCGTGTTGGGCGACCGGGGCGGCAAGCCCTGGCGGGTGGCCGTGGCCGACCCGGACCAGCCCACCAAGCCCAAGCTGACCGTGTCACTGACCAGTGGGGCCCTGGCCACCAGTGGCGACTACGAGGTCTACTTCGACCAGGAGCGCCTGTATCACCACATCGTCAACCCGGCCACCGGGCGCATCCCCGGCTCTGGCCACAGTGTGAGCGTGCGCGCCCCCAAGGCCTCCTTGGCCGACGCCTTGGCCACGGCCTGCTTCGTCATGCCTCCGGCCCAGGCGACCCGCTTCCTGGCCGCCCGCCCCAGCCTGGAGGGCCTCATCCTCACCCGCTTCGGGCAGCGTTACCAGACCAAGGGTTTCGCCGCCTAGGCGGCCTTAAAACAGCCGAATAAAAGCCCGGCGGCCGTGTGGCCGCCGGGCTTTTTTATGGCTAAGGGATGGAGCTCAGCGGCGGGTCATGCCCAAGGGTCCGCCCAGCTTGACCGGCTCGAAACTCTTCACCTGGCCCGGCTTCAAAAGCTTCTCCGCCGGGTTGTGATTCAGAAACAGGATATTGCCGGTGATCTCGTTGTTCTTGAAATTGCCGCTGAACTGGCAGCGCCAGATCATTTCCTCGCCCTGGAACCAGAGGAAGTCGTCCTGCACCTCGCCCTTGGTGATCTCCAGGACGATCAGGTCTTCGGGCTTGTCGCCCACGATGAGGCTGCCGCTGAGCTTGTCCCCGGCCTGCTTCAGCTCGGCCTTCACGGTGGTCACCTGGCCCTCGTTCTTTTGGCCCTCCACCTGTTTGGCCAACAAGGCCTTGCCCACGTAGTTGCCCTGCACCCAAGCGGGCGCGGCGGCCCAGGCCGAGGCCCCGCTGATGGCCAGCACGGCCAGCACCCACAAACCCAACATCCCGAAGCGCAATCCGCGCATGGTGTAGCCTCCTTTGGTCTTTGTTAAAACCTATCACCTTCCCAGCCCGCTTGCAGCCTGGCGCCAAGATTTCACAAAAGCTAAAGTTTGCCTTGGGCCGCGGGGATGTGTTTCAATAGCCCCGCTGGTGTTCACCCCTGGGGGAGTGTGTCGCATGCCTAAAAGCTTTGTTTCGCTGGGCTGCCTAGTGATTCTGCTGGCCATGGCCTTGACCTTGGGCGGCTGCGGCAACAGCGCCCTGGAACAGGGCATCAGGGCCGAAAAGGCGGGCAACGACAAGGACGCCTTTGCCTCTTACAGCGCAGCCATCGGCTCCACCTTCATGGTGAGCAACAAGAGGGCCCAGGCCTACGCGGGCCGGGCCGGGATATACATCCTGCGTGGAGAATTGGAAAAGGCCCTGGCCGACCTGGACAAGGCCCTGGATCAGAACGCCCAAAGCGAAGCCGCCTATTACAACCGGACGGTGCTCTACCTTCTGCAAGGCAAACCCACGCTGGCCCAGGGCGACGCCAAGCGGCTCATCGAACTGGTCCCCCAAAACCCGGCCGCCCGCCGCCTTTTCGACCTGGCCCAGGACCCGCCCCCCAAATTCACCCTGCCCCTCACCTGGATGAAGGCCAACCAGGGCTAGCCCGTCCCCCTGGGGCGGCTTGCCTTTCCTCCCGCACGGGCTTAGCTTGGAAACAGGGAGGGAGGAACAGCCATCGCCTACGCCGACCAAAATGGACGCATAAGCCTCAAAAGCCTGCTGGAGCTGTTGGAGTTGCCCACCCGGGGCGAGGTGCAGTTCGAAGGGCTAAACCCGGACATCGAGACCTACCGCAAGGTGGTGCACAAGGTGGCGCGCAACTTCTTCCAGGCCGCCGGGCTCACCCTGTGGCCCCTGGACGACGACCTGTTCCAAGTGGCCCCCTCGCCGGGCAACGAGTGGCCCGACGCAGCCTACTACCTGGCCCACCTGGGCAACCTGGAAGCCTCGGCCGTGGTGATCAACTCGGCCCAGGAGCTATTGAAGCGCAACGCCCCCAAGGGCGAGCCATGGCCCGACTACGAGCAGGCGGTGCTGGCCAACCTGGACATCCTGCGCGAGGCTCCGGCGGCTCTTAAAATCAGCTCCGCCCGCGACGCTCTTATCAAGAGTTTCGAGCTGATCAAAAAGGGGCCCGAGGCCATGGCCGCCGAACTGGACAAGGAATACGGCGGAGAATAAAAAACCCCGGGGCGCGCTGGCGCTCCCGGGGCGAAGATTCCTTGGTTTGGGCGGCCGGTCTTATTCCACCACACAGATGGTTGCGCCCACCAGGTTGCCGATTACTCCGCTGGAAACCGAGCCGAAGAGCATGCCCGCGAGGTTGCTCACTCCCTTGCGGCCCAGCACCACCGTGCCGTAGCCCCCGGACTTGACCTCGTCGATGATGTCCTTGGCCACGCCCTTCTTCTTTTCCACATACTTGACCTTGACCTGGTCTTCGCTGAAGCCCTTGCGCAGCAGAAGCTTCTTGGCCTCGTCCAGGTTGTCGCGTCCCTTTTCCTTCTCTCGTTCCAGGACGGAGATGCGGGCGCGCACCTGATCGGTAAAAACAGTGTCTTCCATGTCGTGTTCAGGAACCTTGTCGTAGACCCCGAAGATGATCACCTTGACGTTGTCCACGCGGCCGAACATCTGTCCAACGTACTCAACCGCCCTTAGGGCCTGCTGAGAGTTGTCATAAGCTAGCAGTATTTGATTCCAGAGCATCCCCTTGTTCCTTTCGCAGAATTCGCACCACCGTGACGGTCAACTCCTTGCGCCCTGCCAGGCGTTTGGAAACCTTGCGCAGAATCAGCCAAGCAGCCACCAGGGCCGCTCCGCCCAGAACCACCGCTGAGGTTTGCGGCTCAAGGCCCCAAGCCTGGCCCCACTTCCTGCCCAGGGCAGCCCCCAACAGCAGCGCGGCCACGGGCACCATGTAGACCAGAAAGCTGGCCCCCAAAACCCCCTTGCGGGGCATGGCCATGATGACCTTGTCCCCTTCCTTGGCGCCAACTTGATTTATCGCGGTGATGACTCGGCGCTTGTCCCCGCCCATGGCATGGCACATGCCCTGGGCTCCACAGGACTTGCAGGCCTCCTGCTGGGTGGTCTCCACCTGGGCCATGCCGCCCACGGTCTTGACGACCAATCCTTCTTCCTGCATATGATTCGAGGGTATTGCTTGCATGTCTAATTTATATCACGCGGGGCCGGTTTAACAAAGAGCCAACCGTTGGTTAACATCCGTTATCACCGGTGATTTCTCCATTTTGGCCTTAGTGGGGCCGCCTCCTGTCATCCGGCGCGCATGAGGTCCAGCCAATGCCCTAGGGGACGGCCCGCCACCGGCGAAACGAACAGGGGCCCCAGAGCCTGCTGCAAGCGGGCCTGGTGCTCCGGCGGGGCCACCAGCCCGGGCAAGGGCTCGCACCTGAGCATGCCTTGCCCATCCCCACCTTCGTCGGACAGCAGCTCGCCCAGCGAGCCGTAGCTCCCGCCCAGGTCGATATGCTCGGCGATCTGCATCAAGGCGGTGTCCAGGGTGAACCACCAGGGGTCGCCCTGGGCCTGGCCCCCAGAGCCGCACTTTTGCCGGGAGGCCATCACCCGGCAGGCCAAGGGCCGCGCCTCATAAGCGGCGCAACGGTCATCCTCCAGCAAGGCACAGACCCCGGCCGGCTCCTCGGGCGTCGGCTCCTCCGGTGGCTCGCTATGCTCCAAGCACAGGCGAGCCAACTGGTTGCAGGTGTAGCCGGGCCCCGGCCCCGGCCTCAGACGGGCCAAGAGATCCAGGCGGCCCAAGCACGCCAGCTCCCCGCGCAACATGCGCCCCTCCAGGCCGGTCAGGTACACGCGGTCTGTGCAGCAGGCCGCGCAGCCCGGCGCGCAGGCCGCCCGGCGCGAGGCCTCCTCCCCGGCCTGAAACCGGTACAGGGCCCGCAGCAATTCCTGTCGGGGAAAGCGCTCCGCTCGAATCGATTCGCTCATCTTTAGAATCTCCCATGCGCGAGGAGCATCTTAGCATCCTTGACACCCAAGGCCGCCGCTGTCCATAATTTTTCAATCAATAGTCATTCCAATCATCCTGCCCTTCTAACCTGGGAGAATTCCATGAAACGCGCCGTCGCAGGTATCGCCGTTTTACTTTTGCTCATGTCACTGGCCTCGGCCGCCTTGGCCGACGAAATCAGCGACCAGCTCAAACAAGGCATGAAGTACTACCAAGAGGGCAAGGTAAGCCAAGCCATCGGAGAGGTGGAATTCGCCCTGGCCCAGATGAAACAAAAGAAGGCCGACTCCCTGGGCCAGATATTCCCCGCCGCGCCTTCCGGATGGACTGCGGAAAAATCCGAAGGCCAAGCCGCGGGCGGGGCCATGTTCGGGGGAGGCGTCAGCGCCACCCGCCGTTACAAAAACAGCGACCGCGGCCAGGTGAAGATCCAGGTCATCAGTGACTCGCCCCTGATCCAATCCCTGGGCATGATGCTCAGCAACCCCATGTTCCTGCAGGGCGGCAAGCAGGGCAAGCTGGTGCGTTTCAAGGGCAACAAGGCCCTGCTCAAGGACCGGGACGACCGGGCCGAGTTCCAGGCCCTGATCAACAACAAGGTATTGTTGCAGGTGGAGGCCAGCCGGGTGAAAGACGCCGCCCAGGTGGTGCAGGACTTCGCAGACAAGGTGGACCTGGACAAGCTCAAGGAGTTGACCCAGTAGACCCGTTGACAGGACCGCGCCTGCCGTATCAAGATTAAATCAGGCGGACAATCCGCCGCGCACGGCTAACTTTGCCGGGAGGTGAGTCATGAAGGCAGGGATTATTTTCACCGGAACCGGCCCCATACTGGTGCTGACCACCTACAGTTCCTTTGAAGACGAGCAGTTCGTGGAAAAGCTGGCCCGCAAGGGCATCATGAAGTTCATCGCCTACGAACTCAGCCTGGACTTGGTTCGCAAAAAGTATGGTGGCCAGTACCAGGCCATCGTCAACGACGTGAAGCAGGAAGACGACCTCAGGGTGTTGGACTACAACGGCCACAACGTTTTTTACAACTTCAGCTTCAAGGAAATGGGCCCGTCCATCACCCACGAGTAAGCGCCCAGCCCACCACGTTTAAGGGCGGACCACCTGGGGGGTGGCCCGCCCTTGCCGTTGGGGGCTTGACCACGCTTGGGCCTGATGGTACTTTGTGCCGGTAAGCAATGGAGGCTAGAGTGTTTTTTCGCGGAACTCGATTTACGGGGTATTATTATCCGCTCATGAGCGGGTCCGTGGAGGCATGCTGACTCCTTAGCAAACCAAGCCAGTAGCAGCCGCGGTCCCCAGAAGGGTCCGCGGCTTTTTTAGTTTCCCAGCCCAGGGAGGTTTTCCATGCCGGTTGCTCACAAAATCGCCGAATTCATCGAACGCTCCAGTTGGATCAGGGCCATGTTCGAGGCCGGAGCCAAGCTCAAGGCACAAAAGGGGGCTGAAAACGTCTTCGACTTTTCCTTGGGCAACCCCAACATCGAGCCGCCGGAGAAGTTCTTCGAGGTGGTTTCGCGCCTGGTGGCCGACCGCACTCCGGGCCGCCACGCCTATATGCCCAACGCGGGCTACCCCCACGTGCGGGCCAAGGTGGCCGACTACCTGAGCCGGGAGCACGGCCCCGCCTTCAGCGAGAACGAGATCATCATGACCGTAGGCGCGGCGGGCGCCTTGAACATCGTGCTCAAGGCCATCGTGGACCCCGGCGCCGAGGTGGTGGTGCCCACCCCCTACTTCGTGGAGTACGACTTCTACCTGGACAACCATGGCGGATTGGTAAAGCGGGTTCCCACCACCGCGACCTTCGAGCTGGACATCGCGGCCATGGCCGACGCCATCAGCGAGAAGACCTGCGCGGTGCTGATCAACAACCCCAACAACCCCAGCGGCGCTGTGTACACCCAGGAATCGGTGGACGCCCTGGCGGCCATGCTCACCGAAAAGAGCAAGCAGCTGGGCAAGGCCATCTACCTGATCAGCGATGAGCCCTACCGTCAGATCGTGTTCGACGGCCTGAGCGTGCCCTCTATCTTCGCGGCCTACCCCAACAGCATCGTGGTCACATCCTTCAGCAAAAACCTGTCGCTGCCCGGCCAGCGCATCGGCTACGCGGCAGTGCACCCGGATATCGCGGACAAGGGGTTGCTCCTTGGCGGCATGACCTTGGCCAACCGAATCCTGGGCTTCGTCAACGCGCCGGGCATCATGCAGCTGGCCGTGGCCGAGTTGCTCGAAGACGCCGCCGAGGTGGCCGAGTACGCCCGCAAACGCGAGCTGATCCTGGGGGTCTTGGACGAGGCGGGCTACGAGTACGTGCGCCCGGGCGGGGCCTTCTACGTGTTCCCCAAGAGCCCCATCCCCGACGACGTGGCCTTCTGCAAGCTGGCCATCGAGCAGAACCTGCTGTTGGTGCCGGGCTCAGGCTTCATGGGTCCCGGCTACTTCCGCATCGCCTATTGCTGCGACGACGCCACCATAATCAACTCGGTGGGCGCCTTCAAGCGGACCCTGGCGGCGGCCAAGTAGAGCGGGGGCGGGGCCGGACAAGTGAAGCGCTATCTGGTGGCCAGCCTGGGGTGCAAGGTGAACCAGGCCGAGGCCGCCTCCCTGGCCGCCCAAATGCAGGCTCAGGGATGGCAACCGGCCGGGGATGGCGAATCAGTTGATCTGGCCCTGCTGTTCACCTGTTCGGTCACCGGGGTGGCCGCCAGACAGTCGCGCCAGATGGCCCGGCGGCTGCGGCGCGCCCATCCCCAGGCCCAGGTGGTGGTGACCGGCTGCGACCTCCAAGCCGAGCCCCAGGCCTACGCCGAGGCTGGCTGCCGGGTCCTGGGTCGCTCCGCTCTGTCCCGGTGGAGCGACATCATGGCCGGACCGGAGCTGCCGGAGCAGGACCAGCCCCCCTCGCCGGATGCGGGAGGCTTCTGCCCCGGGGTGCAGATCCCCGGCCCGGAGCGAACCCGGGGCCTGTTGAAGGTGCAGGACGGCTGCAACGCCCACTGCGCCTATTGCATCGTGCCCAGCACCAGGGGCCGCTCGCGCAGTTTGCCCCTGGAACAGGCGGCGGCCTCCTTTGCCGAGTTGGGCGACAGCGGCGCGGCCGAGGTGGTGCTCACCGGCATCCATCTGGGCCGCTGGGGCTGGGATTTTTCGCCCCGCCAGGAGCTGGCCGAATTGCTGCGGGCCCTGTTGGCCGCCCACCCGGCCCCGCGCCTGCGCCTGTCCTCCCTGGAGTCCGAGGAACTCACCCAGGAGATAATCGACCTGGCCGCCGCCGAACCCCGTCTGTGCCCTCACTTCCATCTGCCATTGCAGTCGGGCAGCGCCAACCTGCTCAAGGCCATGGGCCGCCCCTACGGCCCGGAAGATTACGCCCGCACGGTGCAAGCTGCGGCAGCCGCCATGCCCGGCCTGTGCCTGGGAGCCGACGTGCTGGTGGGACTGCCCGGCGAGACCGAGCGGGACTTCGCGGACACCCGAGACCTGCTCACCAGCCTTCCCATAAGCTATCTGCACGTGTTCCCCTACTCCCCCCGCCCCGGCACCAGGGCGGCGGATATGCCGGGCCACCCCGCCCCCGAGGTTAGCAAGGAGCGCGCCGCGATTTTGCGGGATATGGGCCTAGCCAAGAAGCGGGCCTACTACCAGGACCAGGTGGGCCGCACCCTGGAGGTGATCGTGGAGGGCTCGGGCCTGGGGCGCGGCGCCAACTACTGCCTGGTGCAACTTCCCCGCGCCCATCCCACCGGAACCCGCCTGCGGGTGGACATCACCGGCTTTGCCGAAACAGACGGTCAGCCGGTGCTGCGGGGTAGCTTTTGACTTGCCTGACGGGCTCTTGTAAAGTTGGAGCGGTAATTTTCGCTTGCCTGGGAGGCAGCTTAACCTGGATATTTCACAAGGGTTGGGTGGCATTAAACAACGAACCCGTATTCATGGGGCCGTTATGAAAAATGTACCCGCAATGCCAAAATTCAGTTTGTGCCCTGGCCCGGCACAGCCAGCCGCCGGCAGACAAGGCGTCTGGCAAGCGAGGGACGATGGCGTAGCCGAAGCTACGCCCTGGCCCGCGCGCAGCCAGCAACACCGCATGCCGGTGGATGGCGAAGCCGGACTCGCGGCCTTCGTGAAATATCCAGGTTAAGCATGCACTCTCGACTCCGCCCATACCTGTTGGCTCTGCTGCTTTTCGCGGCGCTTTTCTGTACGGGCGCATCCCAAGCTGAAGATGACGGCAATCCGCAAAACGGCGGCCCCCGCCTTTTGACCGTGGAGTTGTCCATCGGCGGCCTGCCGGTCACGGTGCGGGCGGGCGGGGTGGCCACGGTGCACCCGGACGCGCCTTTCCGAGTCCTGGGGGCCAAGAGCGACTCCTGGCTGGATTACGGCCTCAGCTTCCGCCTGGCCGGGTTTCCCGAACTGGACCTGAACCACTACCACACTCTGGCCAAAATTTTGGGGCCGCGCCTCTACGACACCGAGAGCATGACCCTGGAGGTGCTCAAGAGCGGTCAACAGATCGGCGCGGTGAGCCTGCTGGTTCGTCTGCTGCCCATCGACTGGCTGCGCCGCGCAGCTCAAGCCAAGGAGTTGAGCCAGAAGATAGCCTTCACCGAAAAGGCCCTGGCCCTGAATCCCGATGACGCCTTGATGGTGGAGCGCCTGGCCGACCTCTACGCCGAGGCCGGGCGTTTCTCCCAGGCGGCGGAGCTGCTGGCCAGCCACGGCCAGAGCCAAAAGGACCCCCGCTGGCTGGAGCGCCTGGCCGGGCTGTATCAGTCGGCCGGGCAAAAGGACCAGGCTGCCGCTGCCCTGAGCAAGCTGGTGGCCCTGCGCTCCGGCGACCCGGCTCTCATGGATCGCCTTGCCCTGCTCTACGAGGAGTTGGGCCGTTGGGAGGAAGCCGCCGCCCTTTTGGAAAGGCTCTCCAGCCAGGAGAGCGGCCCGGACAAGGCCGACACCCTGGCCCGCCTGGCCAAGGCCCAGGAAAGCTCGGGCCAGCAGGAACGGGCCTTGGCCAGCCTGGATAAAGCCGTGTCCCTGGACGCGGGCCGCCCGGCCCTGTGGAAGGAATTGGCCCGCCTGCGGGGCGGCTCCGGAGACAAGGCCGGGGCCTTGCAGGCCATGGAGCGGGCAGCCGCCCTCTCGCCCAAGGACCGCGCCCTGCACCTGGAGTTGAGCCAGGCCTTTTTGGCCGCCGGCAACCAGGCCAAGGCCGCCTCGGAAATGGAAAAGGTGGCCGCCTTGGACCCGGAGAACCCTGCCCCTCTGCTCAGCCTTGCCAAAATTTATGAGGCCCGCGGCGACCGCAAGGCTCTGGCCAGGGTGTACCGCCGCCTGGACAAGCTGCAACCCGGCGACCCGGACCTGGCCTACAACTTGGCCGTGCTGACCATGGAGGACAACAAGCCCTCCCTGGCTCTGAAGCGCCTGGCCACGGTGGAAAAGGCCCGGCCCCAGGACCCCGACGTGCTGGAGATAAAGCTGCGCCTGCTGTTGTCCCTGAAGCGCTGGGACCAGGCCCTGGAGACCGCGTCCAAGCTGCTCAAGCAAAAGCCCCAGGACCTGGATCTGTGGATGTCGGTGTTGGACCAACTGGCCCAGGCTCAGCCCGCCAAGGCCTCGGAACTGCTGAAGCAGGTGCTGGCCAAAAATCCGGGCAGCATGCGACTGTACAAGCTCAAGGCGGCCATGGCACTGGAAGCCAAGCAGCCCAAAGAAGCCATCGAGGCCCTGAGCAAAGCGGTGGAGCTGGCCCCCAAGGACCTTAAGCTCAAGTTCCAGTTGGCCGGGCTGTTGGAAGCCGAGGACCGCGACCCGGAGGCTCTCAAGCTTTACGAGGCCATTCTGGACGCCGAGCCCTCCTTCCCTCAGGCCGAGGAGCGCTATTTGAGCGTGCGCACCCGCCAATTGCGCCAATCCGGCGCTGCCCCTGCCAAGCAATGACCAACCTTTCCAAGGAGTTGGATTTCCTGGAAGTGACCTGCGCGGTCATCCTGAGGGAGGGCAAGCTGCTCCTGGCTCAGCGGGCCAAGAGCGGCCTGTGGGAGTTGCCCGGAGGCAAGGCCGAGCCCGGCGAAACCCTGAGCACCTGCCTGGCCCGGGAATTGGAAGAGGAACTGGCGGTGAGCGCCCAGGTGGGCTCTCTGCTGGCCACCCAGGAGGGCCTCACCCCCGAGGGGAAGCCCCTGCGCCTGCACGCCTTCGCCTGTCGCCTGAACGGGCAGAACCCCCAGCCCCTGGAGCACCGGGCTCTGGCCTGGCAAGAAATCGGCCTGACCCTGGGCATGGAGTTGTGCCCCACGGACCGCGCCCTGTTGGAGCGACTTAAATCTGCCGGTGACCTTGACAATTCCACCCACGGGTGGTAGTCAATTAGCCTTCCAACCCACTCCTTTCTCCGACCGCCTAAGGCCGTGGCCGGGGACGTTTAGACCGAGAGGAGGCCTTATGCGACATTATGAGACTATTTTTATCGTCCATCCTGAGCTGAGCGAGGAGGACACCGCCGCCTGCGTGGAAAAGTTCCGCGGCCTTTTGGAAAAAGACGGCGCGTTCATCGTGAAGGAAGACCACTGGGGACGCCGGCGGTTGGCCTACACGGTGAAGAAACAGACCAAGGGCTATTTCGTCCTCGTGGAGTACGGAGCAACCGGCGAAGCCGTGGACGAGCTCGAGCGTAACTTCAAGATCGACGAGCAGGTCATCCGTTACCTCACGGTGAAGATCGCCGACAGCTTCGACGAGGAGGCCATGGCCCAGCGCAAGGCGGAGGCCGAAGCGGCCAAGGCCGCCGGCACCCCTCCCCCGAGCGAGCCGGACGAGGTCGACGACCGCGACGACGATGATGATGACGATGATGACGACCGCGACGACCATCGCGGAGGCCGCCGCCGTCGCGACGACGACGACGACGAAGACTAGGAGGTCGGCATGATTACGCTCAAAAGAAGGAAATACGGACGCCGCAAGGTCTGCCGGTTCTGCGCCGACTCCAGCATCACCATCGACTACAAAGAGCCGCGCACCCTGCGTTACTACACCACCGAGCGGGGCAAGATAATTCCCCGGCGCATAAGCGGGTGCTGCGCCAAGCACCAGCGCGAACTGACCCTGGCCATCAAGAGGGCCCGGCACATCGCCCTGTTGCCCTTCTCGGCCCAGGGTTCCAACTAGCCGGTTTATGCCGGCGGCGCTGATGAGCCGCGCTCTACCCGGTGAGTGGCTGGCCGCCGCGGCCGCCGCGGCCGGTGCTATAGTGCTGTTCACGGTGCCTTGGATGTTGCCCCTGGCCGGATCGGTTATCACCTTCGCCTCGCCCCTTCCGCTGCTGCTGGCTTATGGAGTCCGCGGCCGCCGGGCGGGGCGCAAGGGGCTGATCCTGGCCGCCGCAGCCGCCCTGCTGCTGGCCCAGGTGGCCGCCCCCCCCGGTGGGGGCTACTACCTGATCTACTTCCTGGTTATGGCCGGGGCATTGGGCGAGATGTGGAGCCAGGGTCTGCCCGATCGCTGGGCCGTGGGAACGGCGGCGGTCACGGCCATGGCCGCATCGGTGCTGGTGCTTTTGGTGGGTTCCATCTTTTATGATGTGGGCCCCTGGCAGCTCTGGAAGGCCCAATGGCAGAGTGAGATGGCCATGGTCATGGAAATGTACCGTTCCATGGACCTGGAGCCGGACACCCTGCGCCAGTTGGAGCAGGGCCTGGCCATGGCCGGCCGGATCATCCTGAGGATGGCTCCGGGCATATTGGCCGCGGTGTCGCTGTTGGTGGCCTGGCTCAACTTCCTGGCCGCGCGGCGCATCAGCCGCCGTTTGGGAGCCCGGGAAACCGGCTCCCCCATGAACCTCTACCGGACTCCCGAGCGCCTTGTTTGGCTGCTCATCGCGGGAGGGGGGATCATGGCCCTGGGAAGCGGCTGGCTCTTTTGGCTGGGGGCCAATCTGGTCCTGGTCATGGGAGTGCTCTACTTCTTCCAGGGGCTGGCGGTGGTGGATTTTTGGCTGCGCCGCAAGAACGCGCCGGCGCTTTTGCGCACCGCGGTGTACCTGATGGTGGCTCTGGAAATTTACGTGGCCGCTATACTGGCCGTCACGGGGCTTTTTGATATGTGGTTAAATCTGAGACGGCTGGAACAAGCCAAGCCGTCCGGGTCGGAGGAATAGAAATGAAGGTTATCCTTACCCAGGAAGTGCTGGGTTTGGGCGATCCCGGCGAGGTGGTGCAGGTCAAGAACGGCTACGGCCGCAACTACCTGGTCCCCCAGGGGCTGGCCCTGATGGCTACCAAGAAGAACATCAAGACCCTGGAGGCCGAGCGCCAGCGCATCGAGGCCGCCCAGTCCCGCGAGGCCGAGAAGGTCAAGGCCGAGGCCGCGACTTTGACCGGCGTCAAGGTTCGGGTGGAAGCCCGCGCCGGTGAGGGCGGCAAGCTCTACGGCTCGGTGACCAACATGCAGATCGCCGAAGCCCTGGCCGCCCTGGGCTTTGAGATCGACCGCCGCCGGATCATCATGTCCGAAGGTCCCATCAAAAAGCTGGGCACCTACTCGCTTCCAGTGAAGCTTCACCCCAAGGTGGTGGTTGAGATAGAATTGGAAGTGTATCCCGAGGCCAACAGCGAGGCCCAGGAGGCCGCTCCCAAGGCCAAGGCCGAGGAAGCCGCCGAAGAAGCCGAAGCCGTCGCCGAGGAACCTGCCGAGGAGCAGGCCAAGGAGTAAGGCGTGAACCCAGACGGCGCCTCCAGCCGCAACGCCCCCCCCCAGGACCTCGCCGCCGAGCGCGGGGTGCTGGGAGGGGTGTTGGTCCACGGCAGCGAGGTGCTCTCCGGAGTCGCCTCCCACCTCAAGCCGGCGGATTTCTACGACCGCCGCCACGGCATGATCTACCAGGCCATGCTGGCTCTTTACGACAAGAACCAGCCGGTGGACGAGATCACCGTGACCTCACGGCTCAACGACGAGAGCCGTCTGGAGTCGATGGGCGGCGCGGCCTATCTGGCCGAGCTGGCCGACATCATGCTCAGCCCCGCCCACGTCGACCATTACGCCACCCTGGTCAAGGACAAGGCCCTGCTCAGGGGCTTCATCAATGCCGCCCACAAGGCCATCGA
The DNA here is from genome assembly GCA_018902755.1 of Pseudomonadota bacterium. Lineage (GTDB taxonomy): Bacteria > Desulfobacterota > Desulfarculia > Desulfarculales > Desulfarculaceae > Desulfoferula. The sequence goes on from JAHIQI010000036.1 coordinate 53,526, forward strand.
GGAAGCCCACGCCCATCAGGCCGAGCCCGACATCGCCCTGGAAGGGGCGGAGCGGGCCATTTTCGCGGCCACCCAGGAGCGCCTGAGCCAGCAGGTCAGCCCCATCGGCGATGTGGTCCGCAGCTCCCTGAAGATCATCGAGGAGCGCTTCAAGAACAAGGGCCAGGTCTCGGGAGTGCCCACCGGCTTCAAGATCCTGGACCAGCTCACCACCGGCTTGCAGGCCGGCGACCTGATCATCATCGCGGGGCGTCCCTCCATGGGCAAGACCGCCTTCGCCCTGAACGTGGCCTCCAATGCGGCCCTAGATTCCGGGGTGGTGGTGGCCATCTTCAGCCTGGAGATGAGCAAGGAGCAGTTGGGCATGCGCCTGTTGGCCAGTGAGGCCAGGGTGTCCGGCTCCAAGATCCGCTCCGGCTTCCTGTCCCACAACCAGGACTTCCCGGCCCTGACCCAGGCGGCCGACCGTTTGCACGGCTCCCCCATTTTCATCGACGACACCCCTGCCCTGTCGGTCTTGGACCTCCGGGCCAAGGCGCGCCGCCTCAAGCTGGAGCACGGCCTGGGCCTCATTCTGGTGGACTACCTCCAGCTCATGCGCGGACGAGGCTCCACCGAGAGCCGCGAACAGGAGATCAGCAACATCTCCCGCTCACTCAAGGCCCTGGCCAAGGAGCTGTCGGTGCCGGTGGTGGCGCTGAGCCAGCTCAACCGCAAGGTGGAGGAGCGCCCCGGCGGGGACAAGCGCCCCATGCTCAGCGACCTGCGCGAGTCCGGGGCCATCGAGCAGGACGCCGACGTAATCGCCTTCATTTACCGCAAGAAGGTCTACAAGAAGCGCGACGATCCCGAAGAGGACGACGACAACGTGGCCGAGATCATCATCGGCAAACAGCGCAACGGCCCCACCGGCACGGTGCGCCTGGCCTTTTTGGACGACCTCACCCGCTTCGAAGACCTCACCTACGACCCGGTGCCGGAGTAATCTTTGGCCAAACTTCTGGGCCACACCGCTGGCCTAAAATCGAACCAGCTAAAGCGGCTGAACAACCTCTACCGCCGCCGCCTGCCCCCGGACGAGCTTATCCTGCCCGAACAGGCCCTGGACCTGTCTCGCCTCAGCGCCGAGTTGGCCCGCCCCCTGGGTCTGGTGCTCAGCCGCCGGGGCGAGGTGGTGCAGGTAGTAGTGGGCTCTCCCCAGGGCATTGCCTCGCCGGAGCCCAGCCGCCTGCGCCGGGGCCCCAGCCGCCTGGCGGGCTTCACCTGGCTGCACACCACCTTGGGCGAGGGCGGCCTGTTCCCGTCCGACCTCAGCGACCTGTCCCTCAAGCGTTGGGACTTGGTGGCCGGACTGGAGGTGCAGGGAGACGGCCTGCCCGGTCTGATCCACGTGGCCCACCTTTTGCCCCAGCCCGAGGGTGAAAACGATCACCGCCTCATTGAGCCTTTCGCCCCCGGCCGGGCTCCCGAGGACTTGGCCCGCCTGGTGCGCAGCCTGGAGGACGAGCTGGCCCGCTCGGCCTCGGCCCAGGAGGTGGGCGAGGCGGGGGCGGCCCTGCTCGTCAGCGTGACCAGCGGCCCGCCCGAGGAAGCCGAGGAGCGCCTGGACGAGTTGGCCGAATTGGCCCGCTCCGCCGGGCTCAGCGTGATGGGCCGGGTGGTGCAGCGCCGCCGCAAGCCAGACCCGCGCACCCTCATCGGGCCGGGCAAGCTCAGCCAGGTGCTGGTAACCGCCCTGCGCCTGGGGGCGGACGTGTTGGTGCTGGACCAAGAACTGAACCCCAGCCAGGCCCGATCCCTGGCCGCGGCCACCGGGGCCGATCTGAAGTTCATCGACCGCACCCAGCTCATCCTGGACATCTTCGCCCAGCGGGCCGCCACCCGCGAGGGCAAGCTCCAGGTGGAGATGGCCCAGCTAAAGTACCTCATGCCCCGCCTGGGTACGCGGGACGACGGCCTCAGCCGCCTCACCGGAGGCATCGGTGGCCGGGGCCCCGGCGAGACAAAGCTGGAAATGGACCGCCGCCGGGTGCGCCAGAAGTTAAACCGCCTGGAAAAGGACCTGGAGCAGATAGCCCGCCAGCGGGGGCAGCGGCGTTCGGCCAGGGCCCGGGGCGGCCTCCCGGTGCTGTCCATCGTGGGCTACACCAACGCGGGCAAGTCCACCCTGCTCAATGCCCTCACCGGCAGCACGGTGAAGGCCGAGAACCGCCTCTTCGCCACCCTGGACCCCACCACCCGCCGCCTGCGCTTTCCCCAGGAACGGGAGGTTATCATCACCGACACGGTGGGCTTCATCCGCGACCTGCCCGACGAGCTCAAGCGGGCCTTTGCCGCGACCCTGGAGGAGCTGGGCCAGGCCGACCTGCTCTTGCACGTGGCCGACGCCTCCAACCCCCGGGTGGAGGAGCAGATAAAGGCGGTGGAGTCCATCCTGGACCAAATGGAGTTTACCGACGCCCCCCGCCTGGTGGTACTCAACAAGGCTGACGCGGCCCAGAGCGAGGTGCTGGAGCGCCTGGCCAACCGCTACGACGGGGTGGTGGTCAGCGCCCTCAGGCCCAAGACCCTGCCCCCGCTCCTGGAGCGTATCGAGCGGATCGTGGACCTGGCCGGAGGCTGGTCCGGCTCAAGCCAGAGCTATCCCGAGGAATCCGAAGAGACCGTTCAGTCCTAGGCGCCAGGACTTTATTTTTGGGTCTGCATGCGTTTGGTGTCGGGCGGGTAGATGTAGCGCGGGTCCATGTGGTGAGTCACCGGCAGGCCCCAGAAAAGCCAGCCGTTGAGGCGTCCCCGGCTGCCGTACAGGGGCGAATATTTCTCGGCCAACTCGGCCTGCTTGTCCACCAAAAGGGGCTGCCCCAAGAAGCCGTGCTCCAGGTTGAAGACCTGGGTGAAACCGGCCTTGCTCAAGGCGGCGGCGGCCTCGGCCCCCTGCACACCAGCGGTCGAGAGGATCAGTAGCTTGTCGCCGGGCTTGAACAGGGACTTGATCACCCCGATGAAATCGGGGTTGGGCTTGGGGCTGAGCTGATAGCCGGTGTAGGCGGCCTTGTTTCCCTGATAGGGGCCGCCCTTGATCTGGAAATCGTTGGTGGCCAGGCGCCAGGGCACGTTGTAGCCCTGGGGAGGGTGCCCCAGCAGGGCGTACTCCTGGCGGGTGCGCACATCCACCAGAAACACTTCCTTGGGCTGGGAGGCCAGCATCTGGGCCGCCTCCAAAACGCTGATGGTGATAGGCTCGGCGGTCTGTTTGCCCATGGCGGGCGCGGCCAACGCCAACAGGCAGGTCATGGCGATAATAACGATTGTACGAGTCATACCAATCCCTTTCCACCGTTCACCTTGGCTTGCTGATATTACGCGGAGTGCCCTGGCATGTCAATGGCGGCCCCTTGCCCGGAGGCCTCGTTGACCGCTCTTTCGGGGTGTGCTATTTTTGCCGGGCCCGGTATAGTTAAATCTTTATTAGATCAATCAATAGGATAGCTTATCATGAGCCTTGACTGCGACGCCCTGCCTATTTTGGAAGCCGCCCTGGCCGGCGGCGGCCAGATGTCCGAGCTGTTCTTGGAGCGATCCACCGGCCTTATGATCGTCATGGACGACGGCAAGGTGGAAAAAGTTTTGGGCGGGGTGGACCAGGGGGCGGGCCTGCGCCTGATCTACGACCTAAAGACCGCCTACGCCTATGGCAACCAATTCGATCAGGACTCGCTGCTGCCCCTGGCGCGCAACCTTGCCCTGCTTTCCCAGGGCAAGCCGGTGGCTACCCAGGCCCTGCGCCCGGTGCAGCCTGGCCTGATCACCCAGGCGCAGAGGCCCTTCAAGGACACCGACACGGCCATCAAGGTGGACATGGTCAAGGCGGCCGAGGCCGCGGCCCGGGAGGTGGACAGCCGCATCAGCCAAGTACGGGTCATCTACATGGACCGGGGCCAGCAGGTGCGCATATTGAACTCCCTGGGCGTGGAGGCCGAGGAGGAGCGCAGCCAGATCATCATGGCCGTGCACTGCGTGGCCACCCAGGACGGCCGGGTGCAGACCGGCTATGAGTCCATGGGCGGCATCGGGGGCATGGAGATATTCGAGCGCAAGGACCCCACAAAGGTGGCCAAGGAGGCGGCCCGGCGGGCGGTGCTAATGCTGGAGGCCGATCCCGCGCCTGGCGGGGCCATGCCGGTGGTGCTCTCGGCCGAGGCGGGCGGCACCATGGTTCACGAGGCGGTGGGCCACGGCCTGGAAGGCGACCTGGTCTACGAGAAGATGAGCGTGTACGCGGGCCGCATCGGCGAGAAGGTGGCCAGCGAGCTGGTCACCGTGCTGGACGACGGCACCGTGCCCGGCCGCCGAGGCTCGGGCGGATTCGACGACGAAGGCACCCCCTGCCGCAAGAACGTGGTCATCGACAAGGGCGTGCTCAAAGGCTACCTCCAAGACCGGCTCTCGGCCTGGAAGCTGGAGGCCCAGCCCACGGGCAACGGCCGCCGGGAAAGCTACCGCCACCGGCCCATACCGCGCATGACCAACACCATGATCGCGCCCGGCACCGACGACCCGGACAGCATCGTGCGCTCCACCGGCGAGGGATTGTTCGTGCGCAAGATGGGCGGCGGCCAGGTGAACACCATCAACGGCGACTTCGTGTTCGAGGTGAGCGAGGGCTACCTCATCAAGGACGGCAAGGTGGACCGCCCGGTGCGGGGGGCCACCCTCACCGGCAACGGCCCCGAGGTGCTCAGCCAAATAGACAAGGTGGGCAGCGACCTGGGCTGGAGCCTGGGCACCTGCGGCAAGGACGGCCAGGGCTCGCCGGTGGGCGACGCTCAACCCACCCTGCGCATCCCCCGCCTGGTGGTGGGCGGACAGCAGCAGGGATAAGCGGCTTGCCCCCCTTTCCCGCTCGCCTGCTCTGGGACACCGGGGGCCTGTGGTCCCTCATGACCCTGGAGTCGGCCTGGCAGCGCGGCTTGGCCCTGGAGCCTATCAGCGCGGCCCAGATCGCGGGCGGCGGCCTGGACGGCGCGCGCGTGCTGGTGGTGCCCGGCGGCTGGTCGGCCCGCAAGAAAAAGGCCCTGGGCCCCCAGGGCGCGGAGGCCGTTAGCCGGTTCATCCACCAAGGCGGCACCTATCTGGGCTTTTGCGGCGGGGCGGGCCTGGCCCTGTCGGTGGACGACGGCCTGGGCCTGGTGAACCTGGACCGGGCCTCGGGCGCGCAGCGCCTGCCCGGCCTCAGCGGACCGGTGCTCATCTCCCCCTGCCCGGAAGCCCTGGGCCACCCTTTGTGGCAGCAGGGCGAGCCCCTGGCCTCCTGGCCGGTGTGGTGGCCCGGCCAGTTCAACGAGCCCCAAGACCCGGCCATAACCGTGCTGGCCCGCTACCACGGACCCACCCAGGACATGCGCCTTTGCGGCCCCAGCAACGACCCGGCCCCCCTATGGGGGCAACCGGCGGTGATCGAGGCTCGCCTGGGCCGGGGGCGTCTGCTGCTTTCCTATCCGCATTTGGACACCCCCGGCGAGGAACCAGCCGGGCAAGCCCTGGAGAGGCTCTGGTTGGCCTGGTTGGGGCCGGACGCCCCAAGCCGGGGCAAGACCCCGCCCAGCACCCCATCGCCCGCTGTGAGCCGTCTGGCGGCCCGCTGCGCCGATTTGTGGGAGCAGGGCCAGGGCCTGGGTCTGTGGCAGCCCCGCCACCAGATCATGCCCCTGTGGCAGCGGGGGACGCGGGGCTTGGAGTTTTGGGAGTTGGCCCGGCTCAGCGGGGCCTTGGCCCTGTGGGCGGAAGATGATTCGGCGGGTGGCGAGCTTGATGCGGCCTTGGAGCCGCTTCTCGCCCACGGCGAGGCGGTTCTCCAGGCTCAGGCCGCCCTCATGGCCAGGCGGGAGCCCGAGGCCGAAGCCGTCGAGATAGTGGCCGCCTGGTTCCCCCGCCCCCGGCGCACCGGGGGTGATTGGGCCTCGGCTCGGGATATGATGGAAAAAGAGCTTCTAAGATTGCTGGGAAACGCCTCCCGCGATTGACAACACCCCGCCCCGATGGTACAAATCCAATCGCGTCGGGACGTGGCGCAGTATGGGAGCGCACTTGAATGGGGTTCAAGGGGTCGCTGGTTCAAATCCAGTCGTCCCGACCATCTAAAAAACCCCACCGGCGGTTGGTTCAGGCCAGCCGCCGGTTCTTTTATGCCCAGGGCCTACCTGCGCCCCCCAGGCGCAGCGCCCCCCGAGCCAAAGCCTATCGCCTTTAATTACCCCTACTTGACAATCCCCAACAGGGTGCCCCCACCGTAAGCGAAGATGCCCGCCACACAGCCGGTCATCATGGTGGTCAGGGTGGCGGCCCACAGGGCCTTGAGGCCCAGGCGCGACCACTCCCCTATGCGTCCCGGGGCCAGTGCCCCGAAGCCGCCCAGGAAGATGGCCACCGAGGCGATGTGGGCGAAACCGCAAAGGGCGTAGGAGGCGATAATGGCGCTGCGGCTGTAGACCAACCCGCCGTGCTTCATCAGTTCGCCCATTTGCATGTAGGTGGGTATCTCGGTGACCAGCACGCGCTGGCCCAGCAGGGAGCCCACCGCCGCCGCGTCAGCCGGGGGCACCCCCATGGCCAGGGCGAAGGGATAGCCCACCCAGCCCAGGATCATCTCCAGGGACAGGTGGCCCAGGCCCGCCAGGCCGGTAAGCCAGCCCAGCAGCCCGTTGATCAGGGCCAGGATGCTCAAAAAGCTCAGCAGCAGCGCCGCCACTCCCACCACCAGCTTCACTCCGTCGTTGGACCCGGCGATGATGGCCTCCATGAGGCCGCCGTACTTGCCCAGGGCCGGGTCCACCACCTGCCCGGCGGTGAGCGGCTCGCCGGTCTCGGGCTCCATGAGCTTGGCCACCACCAGGGCCGCCGGGGCGGAGATGAGCGAGGCGCTGATCAGATGCCCGGCGATGTTGGGGAAGCTGCCCTTGAGGGTCATCACGTAGACCCCCAGGGTGGAGGAAGCCACCGTGGCCATGGCCGCGGTGAGCAGGCAAAAGAACTCGCTGCGGGTGAACTTGGGCAAAAAGGGCCGCACCATGCCCGCCGACTCCACCCCCACGAACATCAGGCTGGCCACGCCCAGGGACTCGGCCCCACTGGCCCCCAGGGTCTTTACGAACACCCGGGAGAACACGCGCACCACCCGTTGCAAGATGCCCAGCTGGTACAGGGCGGCAGTGAGGGCCATGAAAAAGATGATGGTGGGCAGGGCGTGGATGGCCAGCATGAAGCCCATGTAATGGGGCTCACCCGGCTGGGCGGCCAGGGGGCCGAATAGAAACTTTATGCCCGCCTGGGAATAGCCCAGCAGGGCCACCATGGCGTCGTTGACCGCCAGCAGGCCGTATCTTCCGGCGGGCAGGGCGAAAACCAGGGCGCCCACGACCAATTGCAGGGCCAGGCCCCAAAACAGGGTGCGCCAGGCGGTGGGTCCCCGGTGCAGGCCGCAAAGCCGGGCGATGAGCACCAGGGCCACCAGCCCGCCTAGGGAGATCAGGTTGTATATCCAGGGGGCGCTTTGCATGTCAGCTCCGATTTTGGTCCGTCAGTGAATATAGCACGACCTTGCGCCCTTAGGGCACCCGGCGCGCTTGCCGACCAGCCGCCTGGATGTTATCTTCTGGCCCCATGATCACCCTGCACAATGTAAGCAAATACTACGGCAAGCAAGACGTCCTCAAGGAGGTGAGCCTGCACATCAGTCCGGGCGAGCGCCTGGGCCTGGTGGGTCCCAACGGGGCGGGCAAGTCCACCCTCCTGGGCCTGATGCTCGACACCGTGGAGCCGGACAGCGGCGAGGTGTTCAAAGCCAAAAATTTGCGCCTGGGCTACCTGCCCCAGGAGCTGCTCTCCCTGTCGGGGCGCACCGTGTTGGAACTGGCCATGGAGACCGGCGACAGCCTGCCCCAGGTGGAGGCCGAGTTGGATGAAGTGCACCGGTTGCTCAGCGTGGTGCGCGACGAGGCCGAGTTGGAGGAGCTTCTGTCCCGCCAGGGTCAGTTGCAGAGCCAGTTCGAGCAACTGGGCGGCTACGACCTGGAGGCCCGGGCCTCGCGGGTGCTGGCCGGCCTGGGCTTTACCCAGGAGCGGCTAAACCGCGACGTGGGCGAGCTCTCCGGCGGATGGCTCATGCGCGCCGCCCTGGCCCGGTTGCTGCTCTCGGCCCCGGACCTGATCCTTTTGGACGAGCCCACCAACCACCTGGACCTGGAGTCCCTGCTCTGGTTGGAAGGCTACCTAGTCACCAACCCCGCCGCCCTGCTCCTGGTGAGTCACGACCGGGTGTTCCTGGACAAGGTGGCCACCCGCATCGTTGAGTTGGACTCGGGCCAGATCTATACCTACGGCGGCAACTACAGCCACTACGTGGAGCAGCGTGAGCGCCGCCGCGAGTCCCAGCGGGCAGCCTTTGAGAGTCAGCAGGAGCGCATCAGGCAGATCGAAGACTTCGTGGCCCGCAACCGTACGCGCAAGGACCGGGCCAAACAGGTGCAGGGCCGCCTGAAGATGCTGGAGAAGATGGAGCGGGTCACCCTGCCCGCCGATGACCAGGCCATCAGGCTGGAGCTGCCTCCGGCCGAGCCTTCGGCCAAGGTGGTGGTGGAGATGCTGAACCTGGAGTTCGGCTACGGCTCCAAACCGCTTTACAAGGATCTGAGCCTGGTGCTGCGCAAGGGCGACCGTTTGGCCCTGCTGGGCCGCAACGGCGAGGGCAAGTCCACCCTGCTGCGCCTGCTCTCCGGCCAGGTGGAGCCCAAAAAGGGCCGCCGTCTGGTGGGGGGCCGGGTGAAGATGGGCGTGTTCTCCCAGCACACCATGGAAGACCTGAACCCGGAAAACACGGCGCTGGGCGAGTTGGGCAGCGTGGCCGGGCTCATGGCCCAAGGGCTGCAGCGCAGCATCCTGGGGGCCTTTCTATTCAGGGGCGACGACGTTTTCAAGAAGGTCAAGGTGCTCTCCGGCGGGGAGCGAGCCCGCCTGGTGCTGGCCAAGCTCCTCATCCAAAAGCCCAACTTCCTGCTTTTGGACGAGCCCACCAACCACCTGGACATCGCCAGCCGCACCGTGTTGGAGCACGCCCTGAGCCAGTATGACGGCACCCTGGTCCTGATCAGCCACGACCGCCACCTGATCAACGCCATAGCCAACCAGGTGGCCTATGTGAACGCGGGCAAAGTCACCATGCTGCCCGGCAACTACGACGACTTCGAGCGGCTATGGAAGCAGGGCCTGGACGCCGACGCCATCAAGGCCAAGGCCAAGCTCGACGCCCCCCCCGCCCCGGAGCTGGAAGCCCCGCCCCAGGCCAAGCCGGTTGAGGGCGACCCGGCCAGCGGCCCCAAAACCGCCGACCAAAAGCGGGCCGAGGCCCAGGCGCGCCAAGAGCGCTACCGCCGGGTGAAACCTTTGAAAAACAAGGTGGCCAAGCTGGAATCGGAGATCGAGGAAGCCACGACCGAGTTGGACAAGCTGGTGGCCGAGATGGTGGACCCGGCGGCCTTTGCCGACGGCGCGCGCTGGACCAAGCTGACCAAGGCCCATGCCAAGGCCAAGGACCAGGTGGAAAAGCTCACCGCCAAGTGGGAAAAGATGGCTCTGGAGTTAGAGGAGTTGGAGTCCGGGGACTAGTCCATGTCCAGCAGATGCTCCAGCTCGGCCACTTCGGCCTCGAGTTGGGCCCGCTGCTCTTCGGACAGATCGTCGCTAGCCAACTGCCGCTTCATGCTGAGCAGCCGCTGACCGGCCCGGTAATCGGCGCAAGGTACGCAGGGTTGGGTGGCCATGATGAATCCTCCTGATGAGGTGAGATGGTACCACGGCCCCCGCAGCCCGGCCAGAAAATAGCCTGCTATAATCCAGCCATGAGCCAGTCACCCCCACCAGCTTTCAGCTTCTCCCGCCTGGCCGGGGCCGCCCTGGGCGCCATGTGCGGCGACGCCCTGGGCATGCCCGTGGAGGGCTGGAGCGCCGCGCGGATCGAGCAGGCCCATGGCCGCCTGGACGCCATGCTCCCCGGCCGCCTCCCGGCTGGTTCCTACACCGACGACTCCCAGATGATGATCGCCATCTTGCAGACCCTGGCCCAGCATGGCGGCCTGGACCCGGCTTACTTGGCTGGGCGCTTTCTGGCCCTTTACGAGCCCAGGCGGGGCTACGGCGGGCGCATCGACGCCCTCATGAGCCGCCTGGCCGCTGGCGAGCCCTGGGACCGGGTGGCCACCGATTCCTGGGGCAACGGCGGAGCCATGCGGGTGGGGGTGCTGGGGGTGTTTTTCGCTGATGACGAGGACGCCTGCCTGGACGCCGCCCTCACCCAGTGCCGCATCACCCACACCCATCCCCGGGGCTTGGCCGGGGCCGCGGCCCAGGCCCTGGCCGTGCGCCTGGCCGCCAACCTGGGCGCGGCAGGCCGAAAGCCCGAGCCCACTGAATTTGTGGAGCGTATCGCCGCCAAAATTGAGCCCATAGACCAACACGTGGCCCAGCGCCTGCGGGCCATGCCTCTTCTGCCCTTTGGCGACGAGGCTGAGGCCCGCTCCGCTCTGAGTTGGGCCTATGCCTGCGACGTGTCCGCCGCCGAGGCGGTACCCCCGGCCCTCGGCGCCTTTTTGGCCGCGCAACAGCCTGAACAGGCTGTAGTTTTGGCCGTAAGCCTGGGAGGGGACGCCGACACCATAGGGGCCATGGCCGGAGCCCTTGCCGGAGCCTATTGGGGCCTGGAGGCCCTTCCCGCCCCCTGGCTGGCCGCCCTGGAAAACCAATCGATGGGCCGGGACGCCGTCTTGGCCCTGTGCCGCAAGATATGCGATGAAAACTGTTGACGGAATCGGCCCCGGCTGATAAATACAGCCTCACGAACTCAAGGGCTGCTAGCTCAACTGGCAGAGCAACTGACTCTTAATCAGTAGGTTCGGAGTTCGATTCTCCGGCAGCCCACCAATAATATCAAGGGGTTAGCTCGCAAGAGCTGGCCCCTTTGTTTTTCGCCAGGGGCCTGAGTGGCGGTTGGACATTATTTGACCGCCCTGTCTGCACTGCATAAATGACAAAATTTGCACTGCATAAATGACAAAATTTGCACTGCATAAATGACAAAGGACAGACATTCAGGATTGCAAAAAAACGGCTTGATAATGTCCTTTACGGTTAATAATTGGCATCGGTGAGGCATTCGTCCCGGAAGCGGCCATTAAAGCTCTTGATCATGGCGTTGTCGGTGGGCTTGCCCGGCCGGGAGAAATCCAGGGTGACACCGTTTTCATAGGCCCAGAGATCCAAGGCCCTTGCCACGAACTCCGGCCCGTAGTCCAGAAATATCCTGTCGGGCAATCCACGGGTTTTTGAGAGACGGTCCAGCAGCGCGGCCACCTGCTTGCCGGTGATGCCCTGGCTCTAACCTTTGCAGGTTTTTCCTTTGACTACGATACTTGTTTAGTTGCGTAATGCTCTCGTCGCATTTAGTAAAGCAATGAGAGCGGTGCCTACATCGGCAAACACGGCTTCCCACATAGTAGCCAAACCAAAAGATCCCAGTAAAATGAAAACACCCTTGACGCTGAGCGCAAGTACAATATTTTGCCAAACGATAAGTCGGGTATGTTTAGCGATTTTCAACGCTTCAGCCACCTTAGACGGTGTGTCAGTCATTAGCACCACGTCAGCAGTTTCAATTGCGGCATCCGAGCCGAAAGCGCCCATGGCTATGCCAACATCGGCTCTGGCCAGAACCGGTGCGTCGTTAATCCCATCCCCCACAAAGGCCACTTTCCCCTCCGTATGTGCTTCCGCGCTGATTTCATCGAAAACGCGGACCTTATCTTCTGGAAGTAATTCTGCATAAAATCGATCCAGGCCAAGGGTCTTGGCCACACCTGCTGCCGTGTGCTCATTGTCCCCAGTCAGCATGATAAGATGTTCGACCCCATTTGCCCGAAGCTTTTCAACAGCCTGCTTGGCATCGGGTTTAATTTGGTCGCCAATCAAAACGTAGCCAGCATATAGGCCATCTATCACTACGTGGGCTATGGTGCTTTCAAAATCGCATAGGCCATGATCGATTTGCCGTTCATGCAGCAGGGCATCGTTGCCGACAATTATTTCCTTGCCATCATAGATGGCGCGGACACCCCTTCCGGGTAAAATATTGTGCTCGCCTAGTAAGGATTCATCAACAGAGAGATTTTTTATTTTTGCTGCCTCGACTATGGATCTACCGATGGGGTGGGTTGAAAACCGCTCCGCCGCAGAAGCATAGAGCAGAACCTGATCGGCAGAAAAATCATTTTCTGCCACCACCTGATCTACCGTGAATACTCCGCGCGTCAAAGTGCCAGTTTTGTCGAATATCACAGTCTTTACATTAGAAAGTGCATCGATAAAGGTCGAACCTTTGATAAGAATCCCGTCACGTGACGCCCTGCCGATTCCACCGAAGTAACCTAGCGGGATGCTGACCACCAAGGCACAGGGGCAGGAAATGACCAGGAGCACCAAGGAACGGTATATCCAGGTCGAAAACTGGGCCTGTTCCAATATCAACGGAGGCAAGAAAGCTATAGTGGCTGCTATAGCCACGACTACGGGCGTGTAATACCGAGCGAAAGTGGTGATAAATTTTTCGGTGGCCGCCTTGCGTGAGGCGGCGTTTTCCACCAATTCCAAAATCCGTGATATTGAAGAGGCAGCGAATAATTTGGTGACACGAACCGTTACGGCCGATGCGGTATTGATGGTGCCGGCCATGACAATATCACCCGGACGGACTTGCACGGGGACCGGCTCTCCTGTCAGTGGCGAGGTGTCTACCTGCGAGCTGCCTTCGACAACCTCACCGTCCAGAGGAACCTTCTCTCCAGGTTTGATTAAAATGATATCGCCAATGTTCACCTGCGCGGGCGTGGTTTCCTCGTAACCACCTTCAGTCCGAACCATTGCCCGTTCCGGGCGAGCGGCCAGTATCCCACGAATTGAACGCCGTGATTTCTGAAGTGCAACATCCTGAAGCAGTTCCCCAATTTTGAAAAACAGCATCACGCCGACGGCTTCGGAAAGGGCATGGATAGCCATGGCACCCGCAGTTGCAATGACCATGAGCACATTTTCGTCAAAAAACTGACCGCGCCGCACCGTACTCAAAGCCCCAACCAGAACACTCCAGCCGGCCAATAAATAGGCTGTTATAATGATGGCGTACTCCACCCAGGACCAAGGCAGATGGTGGAAAAGGTTCTCAAATAACAGATGAACAGCGAAAAGAATACCAGCGATGGAGGTGATGATTACTTGCTTGCGAAACCCAGTGGCCTCCGTATGATTATGATTGTTAGCTTGCGGACTCTCTTCTTTGGAAACCAACTTGACCCTAGGTTCAACGCGGGCGACCGTAGCCAGCGCCTTAGGAATATCGGTCGTTTTCAAGTGGAGAGTGAGATTGGCAAAATCGACTGTAGCACTTTCCACCCCTTCTGTTTTTTGCAATTCCCGTTCAATCTTGGCCGCACAAGTGGCGCAGTCCAAATTATGGACATCGTATTGTTTTATCTGGATTTCCTTCATTCCAACCAATCAGCCACCACCGAAATGGCTAGAGGTATGGGGAAGGCCACTAAAGGAGGCCATTAGTTCCATCTCAACATGAAGCCAGATGGAAAAAGGTAGCTTTCAATTTGAGTATACCGCAATGCAACGAGAGCCGAACCAAATTGGTCCGACTCGGGACCTCGAGTCGGACCATGGACTGCTATTGAAAAGCCCGGCTAACCATTACGTTGATCATGCTGTCCCTCATGATAAGCCAGAACCACTTCGTCATCTTCCAGCAGTACAAGTTCACTATTGGGGACCCTGAACTCGAAGTTCTTGTTGCGATAAAGTGGGCGTGAGAGCTTGCCCCATGGTAGCATCGGATATAATCTAACGCTTTGCTGATATATTAGATTTCCTTGCCTAATTATATTAACATCTATATGGCCACCAAGTGAAAAGCGAACCGCGGGCCCCGGCCTACGCAGTGAAACCACACCTGAAACCACGAATTCCGATTCAGCTGCGTCGAACTCAACCCCATAAATCGTAGTTTTTGGGTTGTCCTTTATGGTTAGTTTCGCCGAAAGATTGTCTGTCAGATTGGCGTTGATGGCAGTACAGCCTCCCACCATTACGGTAAGGAGTGCCAAGACTGCAAATGCAAGAATAAATCTGGTAGTTACCATTTTGATATACCCTTTCAGATAGCTTTGTTACCGCGCTCACCGGTACTAATGCGTACGGCCTGCTCGATGGTGCTGATGTAAATTTTCCCGTCTCCCTTGAGACCAGTATGGGCGGCCTTTTCAATGACGGTGACAACCTGCTCAGCCAATTGGTCCGCACATATGATTTCTAGCTTCACACCGTATTGGTAGGCCACCGACCCCTGACCGTTGGATCTTTTCCAACCAACGCCATGGCCATAGCTGTCCATAATGCTTATGCCAGTTAGCCCATCAATCCTACGCAAGGCACGAGAGACTTCGTCCAGCTTGTGCTTTTTTATATAGGCTTTAATCTCTTTCATAGTTTTAAGCCTCCTTTTCCACGGTAATGCAGAACCATTTGTACAGGGCTGGAATGACCAGCAGAGTCAAAATGGTTGAAGACACTAGGCCGCCCACCACAACGGTTGCCAGTGGGAGCTGAACTTCGCTGCCTGTACCGCTGGAAAGCAGCAACGGTATAAGCCCAAGAGCGGTAGTAACCGCAGTCATCAACACCGGCCGCAGGCGTAGGCAGGCCCCGCGCACCGACGCTTCGTCCAGCGGAACCCCGTCGCGGAGTAACTGGTTCAGATAGGTGACCAACACCATGCCGTTCTCCAAGGCGATTCCAAACAGGGCTATGAAACCAACCGATGACGGTACCGATAGGTTCTGCCCTGAAAGCCAGAGCGCCACAACGCCGCCGACCATTGCCAAGGGGATGTTGAGCAGTATCAGGAAGGTATTTTTAAAAGATTGGAAGTTCAGAAACAGCAAAAGGAGGATGGCCAGCAAGGTGATTGGGATCACTATTATCAAACGCTTGTTGGCCTGCTGTTGCAGTTCGAACTGGCCGCCCCAGCTCACCAAATAACCGGGGGGCAACCGCACGCTTTGGGAAATGGCTTTTTGCCCTTCCTCCACAAATGAGCCGATGTCGCGTCCACGCACGTTGCACTGAACAGTGATAAAGCGCTGGTTGTTTTCCCTGGTGATCTGTCGGGGACCTACGATCTCCTCTATGGAAGCGAGTTGATCCAAGGGCACTTTGGCACCGCCTGGTGCGGCGATAAGAATGTGCTTGATGGCTTCGACGTTGTCGCGAGCCTGTGGCGCGAAGCGCACAAAAATGTCGAAACGCCTGACGCCCTCAAAAATTTGTCCAGCCCGCCTCCCCCCCACAGCGATGCTTATGACGTTCTGCACATCCTCCACATTAATGCCGTAGCGCGCTATTGCTCGACGATTAACCGCGATTCGTAATTGGGGGGTGCCAGCTACTTGATCCTTCTGTACATCGGCAGCCCCAGGAATCTGCCTGATAATATCCTCAATCTCCGCCGCCTTTTTCTGGAGGACGTCCATGTCCGGACCGAATATTTTTATGGCCAACTCGGCCTTGGTTCCAGTGAGCAGTTCATCAACTGCCGCGGCTATTGGCTGAGTTACATTGAATTGGACTCCGGGGAATGCCTCTAGGTCCTCGCTAATCTTAGCGTACAATTCATCGGGAGTTTTCGCGCTGGTCCACTCCTCCTGCGGCTTGAGGGCCACAAAGGCTTCCGCACTGTTGATCGGGTCTGCGTGAGCGCCCACCTCGCCGCGGCCCACCCGCGTGACGATCCGGGTCACTTCCGGAAAGCGCTTCATAATACGCCTTTCAAACCGCTGCATGGTTTGCTTAGCCTCTTCAAGGGAAATAGATGGCGCCATGGTCGCGCGAATCAATAGATCCCCCTCGTTGAGACGAGGCACGAATTGGGATCCCAACAAGGGCAGCACTAGCGCGCCCACGGACAGCATCAACACAGACAGACCCACGGCCAACGAGCGATGGCGCACGAAAAGGCTCACCGCCGGTCGATAGGGCAGCAACAGCCAACGTACGACCCATGAAGGCTCCGATGGGCTTTGGCCGGTGGCCACCGACTGGGGACGACGCATCACAAGGTAGGACAACACCGGGGCGAGCAACAAGGCATAGATCAGTGAACCCAGCATGGCCAGTGCCACTGTGTAGGCCAAGGGTTTGAAGGTCTTGCCCTCCACCCCTTGGAGGGTGAATAGGGGCAGAAAGACAAAGATGATGATGATGATCGCGAAGATGATCGGCCGGCCAACCTCGGTGCAGGCTCTAGCCACGATAGCTAGAGGTGAGTCCTCCGGGTCGGCCTCACGCAACATGCGGTCGACATTTTCCACCATCACGATGGTGGCGTCGACCATCATGCCAATGGCTATGGCCAGCCCCCCAAGAGACATCAGGTTGGCACTGATGTTGAATATCCTCATCAGGATGAAGGCGAAGAAGATGGAAAATGGTATGGATAGGGCCACCACTAGGCTGGCCCGCAGGCCACCCATGAAAATCAACAATACCCCGGCAACCAGTAGCACGCCTATCACCAGGGAGTTTATGACCGTCTCGACGCATTTGGCCACCAAGGTGGCTTGGTCATAGTAGGGTACGACCCTTACCCCCTCGGGCAGTATTTTGTTGATAGCCGCAAGTTTGGCCTTGACGTCGGCGATAACCGTGGAGGTGTTGGTCCCGATAAGTTTGAGCACCATGCCCACCACAACTTCGCCGACCCCGTCCGTGGTGGCCAGTCCGCGGCGGATTTCACCGCCGATTACCACATCGGCCAATTGCTCTAGGTACACCGGCGTTCCATCCTTAACCTTGAGAACGATGCGTTGCAGGTCAGGGATGTTTTTAGCCAACCCCACTGAGCGAATGATGTATTCCTCGGAATTTTTCACAAGGAACTGAGCGCCGGCATTTCCATTGTTGGCTTTGATCTTGTTGACTACGTTGCCGATGGAAAGATCGTAGCGCAACAAATCGGATGGTCTGACCCGCACCTGAAACTGTTTGACCTCTCCGCCCAAGGAAAGCACCTCAGTCACACCAGGAACGGTTTGGAGATTGAACTTGATGAGCCAATCCTGGATTTCCCGCATCTCTTCTGGGCTTCGTTTGCCGGTTTCATCCTCAAGCACGTAAAACAGTATTTGACCCAGCCCCGTGGCTATAGGCCCCATCTCGGGTTCACCGAAGCCTTCGGGAATCTGCTCCCGCGCTAGTTGCAAACGCTCGTTCACCAATTGGCGGGCAAAATAGATATCCGTGCCGTCTTTGAAGTAGACATTGACCACCGAGAGGCCAAAGTTGGATATGGAGCGGGTCTTCTTGATATCTGGCAAGCCGTTCAAGGCCGTTTCCACTGGGTAGGTGACGTACTTTTCTACCTCCTCAGGGGCGAGACCCTGGGTTTCCGTAAATACCTGAACCAGTGCCGGCGTAACATCGGGAAAAGCATCCACCGGCAAATTTTGATAGCTGAACCAGCCGGCAGCCAGAACAAGCAACCCGACCACGATCATCAACAGCCGGCTGCGCAGCACGAAAGTTATTAGTTTTCCCAAGGTGTGGTCTCCTGTCAGTGGTTGTGGCCGTCGCCGAACGCGGCCTTGGAAAGCTGGGACTTGAGCAGGAAGGCACCCTTGCTCACATAGGTTTGACCGGTCTCAAGCCCGGAAAGGACTTCGACCCGGGTGGTGTTTCGGCGGCCGAGCTTTACCGGTTGCGGCTTAAACCCCTCATCAGTGCGCACAAAAACAACGGTGCGATCCTCGAAGGTCTGCAAGGCACTTTTGGGTACCACGATGTCAGCCATATTGCTGCTCACGGCCACCTTCGCGTTCACGAAAAGGCCAGGGCGCAGAACACCAGAAGGATTGGGGACGACTACTCGGGCTGTTGCGGTGCGTGTGGACTCACCAACCAAGGGGCCAACCCAAGCTATCTTCCCAACAACAGATTGCTTGTTATGGCCAATTTCAATTTGCACAACTTGCCCTTTTTGTATCAACGCCAAGTCCTTCTGGTATATATTGATATCAATCCAAACTGTAGAAAGGTCAGCTATTGTAAATACTTCAGCATCAGTATTCACTTTCTCGCCCAAGGTTATGTGCCTCTTTATAATGGTGCCGGCAAAAGGTGTCCGTATTTCGAAGCGGGTGTAGGTTATGTGGGACTGTTTGGGCAATTTTTCGAGATATGTTTCGGAAAAGCCCAAGGTGTGCAACTGCTGCTCCGCCGAGTTCATGGCAATCCGCGTCTCGGCCAGGGCCTGACGAGCGGTGAGATATTCCTGCTCACTGGTCACTTTTTGCCGCCAAAGCCGCTCTTCACGCTTGAAATTGGCCTGTGCCAACTCCTTTCGTTCGACGGCGGCTAGATAAGCAGCCTTGGCTGCGGCCAGTTCCCTGCTTTCCAAAACCGCCAAAAGTTCACCGGTCTTGACCGAATCGCCGACAGTTTTCCTGACACCCCGCACAATTCCCGAAACCCGGGGAACCACATGACTCAGGCGGTCTTGATTGATGCGAATCTCCCCGGGTAGCTCCACATACTGGTCGATCGACCCCGCCTTGACGATCGACAGTTCAATGCCGAATTCTTTGATCAGACCAGCGGAAAGGCGGACCACCTCTTGACCATGTTCCTCTCCACTGGGTGGGCCTTCCGTTCTTGTTTCATCTATGTCGCCCTTTTTGGGGCCCTTGGATGCGAGGCCGCTCCCGGATTCGGTTTGCCGTGTGGCTGGGTAATCCTGCGAAGTTTTTTCCCTGGCGGCGGTCTCTCCGGGACACCAAGTGATAAGCCCCGAAGCAATTGTAAAGATGAGGAGCAGGGCAGTTATAAAGGACTTTATGTTCATTGTCATTGCCTCGATGCTTTCTTCCGGTCAGAGCCAGAATTCATGATATTTCGGAGAGAGTCCCCGGCTAGGCGCTCGAGCTGGATGCGCTCAATATGATAAGATGACAGTGCGGTTAGATACTGCCCTTGGACCTCGAAAAGGGTGCGCTGTGCATCAAGCAGCTGCAGAAAGCCGTATTTACCTTCCCGATATCCGATCTCGGTTGCCCTGAAAGCACGCTGCGCTCCCGGCAGGATTTCTTCGCGCAACGTAACCGCCTCGTTGAAAGCCGCCACTAACCGCTGCCGCACCTCCGAAAGGCGGGATCGTATCCTGATCAAGGTTTCTCGCCTTTGCCACCGTGCCTTTGCCAACTCCGCCATTGCCTGGCCGATTCCACCTTGGTTCCGGTCGAAGAGGGGGAGAGGCAATTCGATGCCTGCCACCAAGGCGTTGCTCTTGGACTCTTGGAAGTTGCGTAACCCAAAGCTCAGAGTGAGATCGGGTACCGCCCGGGATTTGGCCAGAGCCAAGCGAGCTTTTCTGCGCTGGAGTTCATTGTCCCACCTGGCCAAATCGGGGTTGTGCGCCAGTTGGCCCAAAACGTCTTGTTGCCTTGGCGGTGTCGCCATTTTGCCCAAATCACCTACGACCTTCTGGAATTGGACGCGCTCTTCTCCTCCCCAGAGAGATGCGAGGCGAACACGAGCTGCCTGTAGTTCGCGTTTGCTTCGATTGAAATTGGTCTTGGTGGACGCCAACTCAACCTGGGCTCGGATCTGTTCAATGGGCCTGGTCTTTCCGGCGGCGACCCGGGCGGAAACCGTGTCCAGAGTCTGCTGGGATATCTGGACCAGCCTTTTATTCAGGGCTAGGCGCAGTTGGGCGGCCAGCACATCGACAAAAGCTTTGGCGGTGCCGGCCAGCATGTCCTGTTCCCTGCTGCGGTAATCCCAGCCAGCCAAATTTTTCTCCAGGTCTCCCACCCGGCGCCGCTTTTGACGTTTTTCACCCAGTTCAAACAATTGCGACAGGAATAAGGTCGTCTCGGCACCATCAAATCCCCGCAATTTATCCTTTCCAGCGAAGTTCTCCACCTCAAGGCCCACGGCAGGGTTGGGAAGTAGGCCAGCTTGCAACGCCGCGGCTTCTTTGGCGCGGATTTCCTCTGCCAAGGCGGCCAGGGATGGATTGTATTTCACGACCAGGTTCAGGGCTCTCGCCAGAGTGATATCCCTGAACACCGTTGGCAGGGCTTCAGCAGCTTTCCCATGAAGGGAGCCGTCGGCCTTTTTGGTGGGAACGGAGGCCCCGTGCGGCGCTTCTTGCTGAGCCAATGCGTGCAATGGTACCGCCACAATCAAGAGTGCCGTTATGATCGCGCAGGATAACCGCATAAAAATATACGCCTTCATGCAATTGGTTCTTTCACAAACAAAGCCACGGGCTTTGTGCTGATTTTCTGGTTAGGTTGGCTTAAGCCAGGGACGGCCCTGTTGACCACCGGCATTTGGAGCCGGCCGGTCAAACGGCCTTATGGGGACTGGGCGTTAAATCAAAAGAACCGTTGTGCGGAGGACTCTTGTTACGAGGGGAAAAAACTCACCGGCGGTTTCAAAACGTACAGATACGTCCGTCTGGAGAGGATTCACCATCGGAACTGCCGAGGATGCAGCCGGAGCCGTATGATGGCCGATCCCGAAAGCGCTTGCTATTTGGTCCGGAGACACCGGAAGGTGTTTCAGGCTGGCGGCATGGTGGGTGGCTCCGGCATTAATTTCGCATGGTTCATTGTATAGTTGAAACCGAGTCGGGTTGAGGCCCAACTTGCCAAGGTTAGAATGAGCGAAGGATTGCTCTAGATGTGCATGCCCACCTTGGCCAATACACCACACCAATGCATCGGCCCCGGTGACTCCACCCAGCAAATACAAGAATAGCAAAAGCCTAGCTAGCTTTGGCACAGATGGTAAGTGGTTTTTCAATCCGAGTTAGCCTACCATCACTACTATGATAATATATTAACGTATGTTAAAGATACCTTATACCAAAATAGCACACAGACAGGCTATCCGCAATAGGGGGCAGAATATTACTCGAATGCGCTATGCAGTTTAAATATAGTTCATCCGGATTTTGTGTGCCGGAACGAGTTGCAATCAAACGGACAAGCAGGTTTTACTCCGTGATATTAAGCAGTTTTGTCAAGGAGGGGCTCCATCATGTCCACGCACCTCTTATCCCATGGCTTTGTCAAAACCAGTGAGTTCCGGGTACAAATTGCTTTCGTCGGAAACCACCCCGATCAGGTGCTGAGCGGCTCGCTGCTTCTTCGTGCAGTCGATGCCGCCGATGTGAATAGTTCCGGCATCAGGGCGAGCCAGGCCGGTTAGCATGTTGATGGTCGTGGTCTGCCTGCTCCGTTGGGACCCAGGAAACCAAAAAGCTCTCCTAATATATACGGCAAAATCTACCGCAGAGACGGCCCGAACCTCACCGAAACGCTTGGTGAGCCCTTGTACCCTAATGGCGACATCATTATCAGCCTTCATTTGCTCACCACTCTTTGAGATGGGTGTGTGCTATGTGATCGTCCATGCCTGTCTCTCGCTAACGTTTGATCAAACCTTGGTTTTCGACCTTCAGTATTCCTCCCCACTCATGAACACTTGCGGCAGAACCCCGCGACTGCTATTTTCGGTCTGAACCTTGGTGGACCGGTGTATCTTCGAAAGTGCTGCTGCGCTTGTTTATGCCGCGACTCTTCTCGATGCCGGCGTATAAATCGTAACTGGATGATTAATGATCATCAAATCAATCATTTATTTTATCCTGGCGGGACTTTGCGAAATCGGCGGTGGCTACCTTGTGTGGCTCTGGCTGCGGGAAGGCAGGCCGATTCTCTATGGCTTGACAGGAGGGGCCATCCTTATCTTATACGGTGTAATCCCTACCCTCCAGCCCGCGAATTTTGGAAGAATTTACGCTGCCTATGGCGGCGTGTTCATTGTGCTGTCGATTCTTTGGGGCTGGAAAATCGATGGCGTCACGCCCGATAGATTCGATGTTATCGGAGGCCTCATCGCACTTATCGGCGTGGCGGTAATTATGTATTGGCCACGAGGATAGCCAAATATATTGATGTCTTTAGGCGGTGACTATTTCTTAGAAATTAAGCCTCTTCGTCGTTTCCTGTGGAATTGGGAATCACGGGAGGTGGACTACTACGCCAATTTTGCTAAATACGCGTGATTTTAGTTGGTTGCAGGTAGCACAAGTAAAGTTATACTCGCGGCCTGCTGCTCCAAAGCCAGCCTAAACCCGCCAGTTGACAGGTTCACGGCTCTTTTATTGGCTTGGGTATCAAAGGTGAGGTCCCCCCCTAACCTCCAGGGTACCATGCCAGGCACAACGGGTCTTGGCCATTTATACCATTATATACGGCCTGTTATCCCTGCAACGTATGATCTACATGTGAAATGGTGGAGTCCACCCTTCAAGACCTCTTTACCTTTCCAGCCGGCTTTCTTACTGGGGGCCGAGGCCAATTCCACGCCTTTTGACGAAGAGCCGAAATTAACTGCCCGTAGCAAACTGCGGGGTGTCGGCGGGAACAAAGCCGGGCTGAAGCAAGCTTCGGGGTGGGTAGACCAGCTATAAAATAATCAATAGCCTTAGGAGCCTATCCGCATGACGCATCAGCGAGCTGACGCCCTGCACGATCTCTTTGTAGGTGACTGCGGCAGAATCTACGACCCGCTTAATGAGGTGTTGAAACAGGTTTGAGATGATCCCTCTTCGGTTGAAGCGATAGTTCCACTCCTGCAAATAGCTGGGCAGTATGGCGCATCACCAACTCTGTCCCAATTACCTACAAGGAAATCGGACACGGACCAACATGAAACCGCTACATGGGTTATCACGATAGGCCCAATACTTTTTATGGCTGGGAGAGGGTTTGCCTCATTTTGACAAATTCTTCCCGTGTGATTTCCCCCTTGGCGAATCGCGCCTTCAAAATTGCCTCGGAGTCGGAACGGTCCCGGGACGACCCCTGTCGGCCATGTAATTGGGGCTTGAAGATCCGAATTGCGAGATACACAATCAATACAACAATCAAGCCCCATAACAGCAGGGGCAACAAACTTCCCGGGAAAAAACCGCCCCACCAGCCTCCTGACATGAGTCCATAATCACAGCCCCACATGATCAGACCTCCTTACAGGTTGAACGATGAGACGGCCGGCTACGGCCCGACCGTCTCTTTATACCGTTCTACTACCAGCAGCCGTACCCGTATCCTCCCATCCTGCCGCCATAATTCCTGGTGCCCGGAGCCGGCAGGTTGTAGGAACGCGCCTGAGTCCTCAACTGATCGTGAAGGAGCGTCATTTCGCGATTCAGTTCTGCGGCCCGCTTGGAGTCAGGATTGGGCTTGGCCATAAGGGCGTTGTACTCACCCTGTTTGGCGGCAAGCTCCTGTCGGAGTTTGGCTGTATTATCGTAAAAACCTTGATAATTATTGCCATAAACTCCGGCGCCTGGCCCACCCATGTGGCCGCCCCAGTATCCATCCCAAATGCAAGCGAATGCCTGCGTTCCAGCCAACGCAATGACTGTCACCGCTGCGAAGATTAAAATCGCCTTTTTCATGGTTTGTACCTCTCCAGTGTTGTGTTCGAATTGCTTGAGCTACACATTTCCGACTGTGTCGGTCGTCTTGTTGTTAATCAAATTGTGTGCCAGTTCAGCGGTGATAGTTGTATTTTATTGATTTTTATATAATTATCCTCATTGGCTAAGCAGGAATATCGACGTGCGGCCCAACTGACCTGTGTATTTTGCACCCAATTAGCTTGCTGATAGACCCGGTGCTGTTGCCAATATACCCACATGGGTTTATAATTTTTTAACCAAAAAATTTGAGGGTGCCATGAATTCAAAAACAATTCGCCGCGGTCGGACGAGGCTTCACACATCGCCTTGGATTATCATTGGATCGGTGGGAATCCTGCTGATCGTCGTGGTTATCCTGGCATATCAGAACTATAGCCGAGAAAAAAAATACACGTCCCAGATTTTAAGTGAGAAGGGGGCTGCTATCATCAAGGCGGTGGAAGCTGGAGCCCGGACAGGAATGACGGGCATGATGTGGGGCGGACGACATGTCCAGACCTTGCTCGAAGAAACTGCTCGGCTCCCAGACGTGTTCTACATCTCGCTGGTCAATCGCAATGGCCAGGTTCTGGCCAGCAGCAACCGGGGCTTGATCGGCACGCAACTGAGCGGTGTCCTTCCTGAAAAAGGACTTGATCAACCCGAGGCGATCAACTGGCGGTATAAGCGCATTGACGATCAGCGCAACGCGTTTGAAGTTTACCGGTTTTTTCGACCGATCTCTCATCGGGACATTTGGATGGGTGATCGCATGCGCCAAACGATGATGGGGTCCGACAGCGACTGGTGCCTGCCTTCCGCAAGTGGCGACAGCGATCAGATCATACTGGTTGGTTTGGACTCTCAGCCATTTGAAGAAGGGCGTAGGGAGGACATCCGCAACACGGTCATCATAGCAGGCGTTCTGATTCTCCTGGGACTGGCCGGTTTTGTTTCGATGTTCTGGATGCAAGGATATCGCTTGGCTAAAAAATCGCTTCAAGACACCAGCGCCATTAGAGACCAAATTGTATCCAGCCTTCCCGTGGGCTTGATTGCCACGGATAAAAACGGAAAAATAGCATTTCACAACAGCGCCGCCGAACGCATCGCCGGGCTTGATTTGACCCAGGCGCGGGGGAAAGCCCTCGACACTTTTTTACCAAGTAATCTTTGTGGGTTGAGGGAATCCCTGGTTCTTGGGGAGTCGATATCCGAAAAACAAATGGAATGTGAGTTCACCCAAAACAAGATCGTCCCGGTGAGCATCAGCGCCTCGAAGATTATCAATGAAGAAGGTCAGTTTGTCGGCCAGGTTCTGATTATTCGTGACCTTGGCGAGGTCCGCCGCCTTCAGGATGAAATCCGCCGCAAGGAGAAGCTGGCAGCGATCGGCGGTCTTGCCGCCGGCGTAGCCCATGAAATCCGAAACCCATTGAGTTCCATTAAAGGCATCGCTTCCTACTACAAGAGCAAGTTCGATGACGGCAGCGAGGACAAAGAGATGGCCGGGGTCATGATCGAGGAGGTGGATCGCATGAGCCGGGTCATCAGCGAACTGCTGGAGTTCGCCAGGCCGATGAAATTAAATAGGAAGCCATCCGATATGAATGAACTGTTAAAGCGTTCGACCCGGCTAGTTGAACAGGAAGCAGCGGCAAAAAAAGTTAAAATTCAACTCAATCTTACATCCGATTCCGTGGAGGCCGATGTCGATCCGGATCGTTTGACTCAGTGCTTTTTGAATCTGTTTCTGAATGCCCTGCAAGCCATGAAAAGCGGAGGCCGGCTGACTGTTTCCAGTTCCGCAGGCGTAAACGAGAACGTTGCAATTGATATCAAGGATAACGGCTCGGGTATCTCCGCAGAAGATTTAAGCAAGATATTCGACCCCTATTTTACCACCAAACCAAAAGGCACCGGCTTGGGTTTAGCGATTGTTCACAAGATTATTGAAGCCCACCAGGGGCAGATCAAAGTGCGTCGCGCCCTTGGTCAAGGCACCGTATTTTCGATTACTCTGCCGTTAACGAAGGTGAAATGAGGTTTTCATGACCATGCAAAACTCTTCTCACATTATGATTGTCGACGACGATCTAAACCACTTGAAAACGCTTCAAACCATCGTCAGAAGTTGGGGCTACCAGGTGTCCACGGCCGATGACGGAATCAAAGCCGTTGAAAACGTCAAGGAAAAACCGTTTGCCCTGATCTTGATGGATGTCCGCATGGCCGAGATGAGCGGTATCGAGGCCCTGAAGCAAATAAAGCTGTACAATCCGGCAATACCGATTCTCATCATGACCGCTTACTCTTCCGTTGATTCGGCGGTTGAGGCCCTCAAGGCCGGGGCTTACGACTATTTAACCAAGCCCCTGGACTTTGAAGTGCTCAAAATCAGCCTGTCCCGCGCCTTGGAGCATTCCGGCCTGAAGGCGGAAAATGCGACTCTGAGATCAAAGATGAGCGCTGATTACGAGCTGGAAAATATTATCGGAAGGAGCCTGCCGATGAAGGCCCTGGTCGACATGATGGCCATGGTTGCGCCTTCGGAGGCAACCGTACTGGTCACGGGGGAAAGCGGGACCGGCAAAGAGCTGATCGCCAAATCCATCCATCACAACAGCCCGCGCAAGGATCGGCCCCTGGTGGTGGTCAATTGCGCGGCACTTACTGAGACATTACTGGAGTCGGAGCTTTTTGGTCATGAAAGGGGAGCGTTTACCGGTGCTGACAAGCGCCGCGAAGGTAGATTCAAGCAGGCTGACAAGGGAACGATTTTCCTAGATGAACTCGGCGAAACTTCCGCCGCGATGCAGGCCAAGCTGCTGCGGGTCATCCAGGAGCGGGAAATTCAGCGAGTCGGCGGTGAAGAGACGTTAAGGGTGGATGTGCGAATTCTGGCTGCAACCAACCGAAACCTGGAGGAGGAGGTTAAAAACGGAAAATTCCGCGAAGACCTTTTTTATCGGTTGAACGTAGTCACTCTTCGTCTTCCGCCGTTGCGCGAGCGTCAAGATGATATCCCATTGCTCGCCCAACATTTCCTGGAGAAGTACGCAAAAAAAAATCACAAGCAGGTCAAAGGCTTCTCTCCGTTGGCAATGGATATGCTGCTAAAATACGCATGGCCCGGTAATGTCAGAGAGCTTGAAAACGTCATTGAGCGCGCCGTCATTTTTCTGCCGGACGAACACATTACTGAAAAAGAGCTGCCTTCGACCATCACAGAAGCGTACGCCGAGAAAAGCGATTGGGTGGCCACGCCCGCGTCTGTTGCAGCCAATCGCCCCTTGAAGTTAATTGAGAGGGAAACGATTTTGGCCACTCTGGAAGCCAACGCCGGGAACAAAAGCGAAACCGCCCGCAAGCTTGGAATCAACCGGAAGACGCTCCATAAGAAATTGAAAGAGTATGGATGCGACTGAATCAATTGAGGCTGAAGTATAGTTTTTTAGGTCGAGTGGCGCGGGAGTGAGATTCCCCCGCGCCACTCGACCGTTTTTTAGGCAACAAGAGCTTGACTGCGAGTTTGCCCTACTGTGAAAAAATCAGCCACCACCGGCATAGCCGGTGGTATGAGGAAGGCCCCTAAAAGGGGCCATTAGTTCAAATCAATCCCGAACTGTTCTTGTTTTTGTTGAAGCTTATAGGCGCTATGGCTTGCCAGCAGACGCCTCAAAATGCCACCAGTCTGTTCAAGGTACACGGGGACTATTTACCAGTTCCCAGCCGTCAGAGAGAACGGCTTCAACTTGGCCACAAACTTTAGATCCTGAGAAAAATCAGCAAATAGGGACTTTACTATTACCTCTGCATTTTGGATTATGGCCACAGTCAACCCGTGCTGTTTGATGGCCTCCTTCTGATATATTTGATCAACCGAGAACCAGAGCACTGCCGCAAAAACAGCAAGCATAAATACGCAAATCGTGACCAGTGGTATATTTTTTTGAAGCGGACGCCACCTGGAACCTTCCAGCGCAAGGGGGCTTGAAATAATCTGCGGATAATTGTTTTCTTTAAATGATATGATGCCGGCAATCATGAGGCTACCCCAGTAAACTGGCAGATAACACTGTAGATATTATACCCCCGGCAATTCAACTAGGAACCGTCCGGCATCGATGCCAGATTGCGCGCGCAACGGAAACCGACCCACCCGAATGATTCCCAGGGTGGTCGTTTGGCCAGAAACGGCTCGGCCTCGCGGGAGATTTCAAATAACACCAGTAAATCTGGCTTCCCATCGGCGGCAGTGACCCATTCGCCCAGGACTGCTTCCATCCCCCTGATTCCCACAGAATTGGCTGGCCAGTGCGTTACCGGCCAGTAACCGTCTTCCGTAGCAGAGGGTTGGGGTGGGGCACTGGTCATTTGCCCATGCATGGCTGCCATGCCTTGCTCCCCGCCTTCCCCTTGACCAGGTTTTTCCGACGGCTCTTGCTTCCGCCCCCAACCGGACCGCAGCAACTCCGAAACTGTGGGCAAACGCAGCCCATAATGGCTGGCAAAGGCAAGGGCGCCGTGCCCGCTCACCAGCAATACCGGATGTGAGGCGTATTTTGGATCTGTTATGCGGAACCGACCCTTGCGATAAGCGATCGGCGCGATACCTTTGCGGACTTCACCCAACCGCAATAATGGTTTCCCTCCCAATTTCACCACGCCCTGATTGACGCTTAAATTTCCCTTAATCGCATTTAAAAACTCAACATACTGATGATTGGTGGTTCTGGTTTCTGCCAGATAAAACGGCTTGACCCCAATACGCCGTCCTTCCAAAAGGGCTTCGCCCGCGGGGATCATCCGAAGAACCGCCCCGTCTTGGGATATGATTTTTTGCGCCGGTGGCCCCTCTGGTGTCCTTGAGCCTTCCTGGGCCATAATTGGCGGTTGGGTGGGGGCCTGTTTTTTAACTTGGGGCATATTGAAGTGGTACCACACACCCCAGACCAGCAGCGCTGCCAGCACTGCGGCCAGGCCCAGAGCCAGGGCCAGCTTGCGCCGTCCCACCCCGCCAGCCGGAACCAAGCCGGGCAGCTTGACCAGGGCCTCGCGCAACTCGTCCACCGAAGCGTAGCGCCGGTCCGAGCCCTCGGCGGTTGCTTTGCGAATAACCCGGTCCAAGGCTTTCAACAACGGGGTGTCCGCCCGGGGCAGGGAGGCGGTTTGCAGGGGCTTCATGGTGTCTTTGCCTAAACCCCCCACTGTGGCTTTGTAGAGCATTTTGCCCAGGGAGTAGATGTCGGCCCGGAAGCCCGCTTCGGCCAGGTCCATGTACTGCTCCGGGGCCATATAGGCCAGGGTGCCCATGACGTGATGGCTCCGCGTAACCGGCTTCCATTGGCCTCCACCCACCAGGCCGAAGTCGCTGATCTTGGGCACCTCGCCGTCCAGCATCACGTTGGATGGCTTGAGATCGCGGTGCACGATGCCCTGGACGTGGATGTGCTCCACCCCGTCCAGGACAGGCAGAAAATACTTGGTGATCCAAGCCCGTAGCCCGTCCTCGTCATTGGCCAGGCCCTGCTCTGGGATGGTGGCCGAGAGGGTTTCGCCGGGGATGTATTCCATGACGATGTAGTCGATAGTTTTTTCGCGGCCGCCAACGGTTATGGCAGACTGCTCGAAATCGTAGACCTGGAGCACGTTGGGATGGCGGGTGGCGGCCATGGCCAAGACCTCGCGCCGGAAACGCTCCATCTCGCCGGCGATCTCTTCTTCGTCGCCTTCGTAAGCGTCTATCAAATCCTGGGAAACCACCTTTACCGCCACCTCCCGCTCCAGCTTGGGTTGGCGGGCTAGGTATACTTCTCCCTTGCCACCGGTGGCGATGTGCTCCAGTATCTCCCAGCGGCCGTTGAGCACCTGACCGGGCTTGAGCATGTGTTTTTTGTGGTTTCCTGAGGTTGTCATGGGACCTGGCCGCCATTTCCTAGTAAACTGGTCATAAGCACAATGTAGCACGATGGGCTCTGCTTTTTGACCGGGAGAACCTTTGCGCTTCTTCGCCCAAACCCACCGAGGCCTCAAACGCCCCACCAACCAAGACCGATTCCTGCTGCGGGATCTTCCCGGTGGGCGGGTCTTGGCTGCAGTGGCCGACGGCATGGGGGGTACGGCCGGGGGCGAGGTGGCCGCCCAGATGACGGTGGACCTGCTGGCTGGGTCCATGGACTCTCCGGCGGAAGATCACCAGGCCCTGGGAGAGGTTTTTGCCGCCATCTGCCGCAGGGTGCATGAAAGAGCCCAAGCCGAGCCCAGTCTGGAGGGCATGGGCACCACTCTGACCGCCGTGCTGGCCGGTCCGGAGAGGGTGGACTGGGCCCATGTGGGCGACAGCCGCCTGTACCGCCGGCTTGAAGGACGCCTGTTCCAGGTAACCCGCGATCACACAGCCGCCGCCTTCATGGTGGAGGAAGGCATGATCGGCTCCGAGGAGGCGGCTCGTCATCCGGCGCGGCACATGCTCTTTGACTGCATGGGTTGCGGCGAATGCGAGCCGGATACTGGGAGCTTTCGTCCCGAACCGGGCGAGCTGCTGCTGCTCGCCAGCGACGGCTTGTACGGCATGGTGAACGACCTGGACCTTAATCGGGTGCTGGATTCGGGCAAGGAATTGCCCGCTCTGGTGCATGATTTGGTGGCGCTGGCCCTGGAAGCCAGCGGTCATGACAACATCACTGTGGTGTTGGTTCGAGTGTGATACAGGGCGATGCACAAGCTTGGCGCCGACTTACTTAATAATGCTGCTACAATAAGACCACAAGCAAGACTGTGGATGAGGTCGCGACGCATTTAAAGCGGCTTCTTTGAGTCCATAATAACGCCCCACAGCAAAGGAGTCATAAATTGCGCATCTCTGAAACCAAATACATTGATCCCGTCTGCTACATGAGCGTTAATCCCCAGGAATCGGACATCTATGTAGACCACAAGGGAGAGCGTTACTTCTTTTGCGCGGAGGCCTGCAAGCAAAAATTTTTGGCCGACCCCTCCAAATACATCAAGCCCAAGAGCTGGTGGGACCGATGGCTGGACAAGCACATCCGCGCCAATGAGGAGGAATTTGGTCCCGAGGGACCAGAATGCCACACAAAGCTGATGGGCCCTCCAGGCAGCAAATGCAACTGAATGGTTGAAAAGCCCCCTGGAGGTTTGAGCCGTGCTTGACCCCAAGACTTATCTGCCACTTTGGCTGGCCGCTATCCTGTTGCTGGGCTGGCCTGTAATAGCCTCCCACCCTCCCTTGCCTGACGGAAGCACCCGCCTTCTGCCCACGCCGCAAGCAGCCTGGGCCGCCGAGCCGGACCAGCGCAGAGACTTGAAATGGTTCAAAGAGCAAATGGGCATAGCGCCCCAGTACCAGCCAGACAGCGGGATTGTTTTGGGCATGTCCTGGCCTCATCTGCTGATCATGGGCTTTTTGGCTGTCTTTTTCGTTTTCGCGCTGATAGCCGTGTATGTGCGTAACCGTCGCACACATCATTTGCTTCAGCAGCTTGTAAAGGAGAAAAGCGATGAGCCTCAAGGTTGAGTTTAGAAAGTCGGGCAAGGCGTTGGAGTGGACGGACAAATATGAGAATCTCCTGGAATTAGCCCAAGAGAACCGGGTGGAGATAGAAAGCGGGTGCGAGCAGGGCTTCTGCGGTACCTGCAAGACCAAGCTCATCTCCGGCGAGGTGGAGTTGGAGAGCACCGATGGCCTGGAGGCCGGTGACAAAGAGGCTGGCATGATTCTGCCCTGCGTCGCCGTGCCCAAGAGCGATGTGGTACTGAATGCATAGCACGGGCCGTTCCTGTCATGATGGATGACCGCACGATCCACATCCTGTTAGCGGGATTCCTGGGGGCCTTGCTGGTGGGAGCGGTGGTCATCCCCACCCAGCCTTTCAGTGGGGCACTGGCTGGACATGCCTTGGGCATCGCCGGCGGCATCATCATGTCACTCACCCTCGTCTACCCTTTCCGCAAGAGAATCCTTAATAAAAAGGGCAAACTGAACCCCCTCAGCTCCCACGTATTTTTCGGATTGGCCGGCCCAACCTTGGTGGTGCTCCACGCTGGCAATAACCCGGCCAGCCTAATAGGCATATTCACCTACATCAGCATGCTCCTGGTGGTGTTGAGCGGCATAGTGGGGCGCTTCCTGTTCAAAAAAGTGAATCGCTCGCTCAAGGAACAGAAAGGGGACCTGGAGCGGTTAAGAGCCCTGCTTGATCGCAAACGAGATGAGGTAGGCGCCAGGGAGTTGGAAACCTTTCTGGAAGCGAAGGCTTCGCTTTTTGCCAGTGGCGAGGAGTGCCGGGCCTGCGAGGAACTGCACGGTGTGGCCCTGTCAGTAGCCGAAACCGAGCACGCTATTGCGGTGTTTGATCGCGCTAAACTCATGTTCAAGCGCTGGTCCATGGTGCACCTGTATTTGACTGCGGTGCTGTTTGCCATGCTGGCGGTGCACGTCCTAGTCACCACCTACTATGGGTTACGGTGGTTGCCGTGAAGCGCTGGATGCACGTGGTGCTGGCGATCGGGTTGTTGGGTATTTCTGCTTGGCTGTTCTTCTATGATGCGGCGGCTGAACCCGGCGCCTTGAGCCGAGCCCATCGCAATGCTGCTACCTGCCCCGACTGCCATGAACCTTGGCGGGGCGTCTCCGATGGCCAGTGCAGGACCTGCCACGAGTTCAGGGAGGTCAACCAACTTCGGCCTGAGATACGCTTCCATCAGGAGGAACGATTCTGCCTGCGTTGCCACAGAGAGCATGTAGAGAAACCTAAAGTAGCCTCCCAAATGGATCACACATTACTCGATGCCAAGCTGGAGTGCGCCATCTGCCACTTGGACCCACACGGAACAAAATTTGGAAACGACTGCCGCCAATGCCATGGGCTCGGCACTTGGCGAGTTGCCGGCTACCGTCACCCACCGGCAGAGCAGCGCCAGTGCAGCCGCTGCCATCCCGCTCCAGCCTCCCACCGGGGCGAGCACTACCCGGAAATTATCTTAAAGTTCCATCTGGGAAATCAACCCGAAGCCCGGCATGTACCCTCGGAGGAATGTTGGCGTTGTCACGTGATTCACGACTGGCGGCACCTGAAAATGTCAGGCTACCGTAGGCAAGAGCCGTAGCTTGATACAGTCGTCTGATTTCAGGATATTAGTCAGCATCCCCAGTTAAGGAGATTAAGCATCGGACGGTTCTTCTGCCCCCTTAAAGCTGAAGCTCTCATACTCTGCCCTAGCCTTTTCCAAAGCCTCGACTGTCGTATGGGGGACGTCAGGACCGAACTTATGCGGGACCGGCTGAGCAGTTGCGGGCAGGAATTCCCTTACAATGCCCAAGCTCTCATCAGTTTTGCAGATGGATTCCATCGCCACTGGGGTCAGGCCTGTCATGGCTCTGATGCAATCTATGATCTCCGGGATGACAATGGCCTCGTTGTGCACCTGGTAGGTCAGGTAAATCTCCCTTTCATCCACCGCCATCGCCTCCTGCCAGACGGCCACCTCCCACATGTCGTTACGCGGTCGGCCCAGGTCGCGCATAAGCTCGATCACGGAATTCAAAGCCACCACCCCGTTGCCAGCGCTGACCAGGGCAATCCGAGGAGCGTCCCACAAGGCATCCCGAAGCTCATCCAGGGTTAAAGGCGCTTTGGTCTCCACCATAGCGAAGTGGATATGACTGAGGTTGAACGGCCCTGCCGCTGCCATAGTGGTGATATCCAAATCAGGTATCACGCACTTGGCATCCGGACCCTGGTGGCTAGGGACCCTAACTTCGGGAATGACCGTGTTGATCATGCCGGTGTTGTGCGACTCCCAGGGATCGGTGCCCCTGCGCAATATCACCACACGGGCGCGCTCTATCCAGTCATGCTGGTGCAATGCCCCCAACACTCGGCAAAGGGCGGTGGTATTGCAAGACACCACCCGGGCGGTGTCCCTATCGAGGGCCTGGGCATAGTTGATCTGGGCAACAAACGAAAACCCGGTAAGTTCATGCTTTTCCCCGCCTTGGAAAATGGATTTCACCTCGGCTTGGCGGTAGGCTTCGCGGTTCAAAGCTGCTATGTGTTTCGGGGTACAGTCCACGATTATATCAATTTGGTTCAAAAGGTCTGCAAGCACCCCCTCCACTGGAATCCATGCCGCTTTCATTTGGTCCATGTGCGCATCGGTAGCGGCATAAATCGGATAGTTGCGTTCCACGGCTACCCGAATGCGGTAGTCCTGAATCACATCACATATCCCCACTAATTCCATGTCGTCTTGCAGAGAAACCGCATCCGCAGCCCGCTTGCCGATGACCCCATATCCGTTAATTGCCACCTTGACTTTCGACTTCATCGGATTGCCTCCGCGGAAACAACTTACTGTAAATTCATTTGAACCCTCTATTTTCCCGACATCTCTTTAAAATACTTTTCAAGCTCCACGAAGGAGGGCATGCCCCGGAAAACTAATTCTCCGTCCACCAAGATGTTGGGCGACCCTTTGATCCCGTATTTATGTTGCATCTCCGGGTCATCTTCCAAGTAGCAGATGGAGTATGGAACTCCCAACTTCTTGAACTCGGCTTCAAGCATGGCGCAATGGTGGCAACTACGGGTGACTGCTAGCTCTACCTTCATCTGGGCTCTCCTTTCATGACTCCATAGCTTCAATATGGCGGCGAATCAGTTTTCCCGATTTGACCAGTGCCTTTTCCTCTTGGATATCCAAGAGGACATCAAGTCCGCGCTTAACTCCTTGCCCACCAACGACCCTTGGCAGGGACAGACACACGTCTCGTATGCCATACAATCCATCGGTGAGAGCAGAAACGGTCAAGACGCTGTCCTGGTCCTTGAGAATGGCCTCCACGATGCGGGTTACGGCCAACCCGATGGCCCAATAAGTCGCACTTTTGCGGCGGATGATCTCGTAGGCGGCCTTGCGGACTTGTTCATTGATGCCTTCCCTGGCTCCCAGCATACAGGATTGCGTGCAGACCGGGCATAGTTCGGTCATGGGCACACCAGCGATGTTGGCGCGGCTCCATACCATCACCTCGCTGTCACCATGTTCACCAATCACATAGGCGTGCACGTTGCGCACATCCACTGCACAGTTCTGGGACAACAAATGACGGAAACGGGATGAGTCCAGCACGGTACCCGATCCGAGCACCCTGCCTGGGTCCAAACCAGACTCTTTGACCGCCACATATGTAAGGACGTCCACTGGGTTGCTGACCATGAGGAGGATGGGAGCGGGATTGTGCTCAAGGATGCGCGGAATGATCGACTTGACGATCTCGGCATTTTTGTGGGTTAGGTCCAATCGAGTCTCGCCCGGTTTTTGGGCGGCCCCGGCGGTGATGACCACGATGTCCGCGTTCCTGCATAGTTCATAGCCGCCCGCCTCCACCTGTACCGGCTGCAAAAAAGAGAGACTATGCTCCAAGTCCATGGCTTCTCCCTCGGCCCGTTCGGGGTCATGATCGATGAGGGCCAGATGGCGGGCCACGCCATTTATCATTAAAGCATAGGCAAAAGTGGAGCCCACCATGCCTGCGCCCACCACCGCCACCTTGGAGAACGGTTCATTTGATTGGACCATGTCTGCTCCCGGCCCCATCTCAGCCATCTATTTTCAACAGCCTGGCGTTTACGGCCACGATTACCGTAGACAGCGACATGAGCACCGCGCCCATGGCCGGGCTCAGCAAAACGCCCTGCTGGTAAAGCACGCCGGCGGCCAACGGTATAGCGAAGGCGTTGTAGCCTGTGGCCCAGATCAGATTTTGGATCATCTTGCGGTAGGTGGCCCGAGACAACTCCACCAGGGCCACGGCGTCCTCTGGGTTGCTCTTGACCAGAACGATATCGGCCGTCTCCACCGCCACATCGGTGCCCGCCCCGATGGCGATGCCCACGTCGGCCTGTGCCAGAGCGGGGGCGTCGTTGACCCCGTCGCCGGTCATGGCCACCAGCCAGCCCCGTGACTGCACCTCCTTGACCTTCTCGGACTTCTCCTCGGGTAGAACTTCCGCGAAGTACTCGTCCAGGTCCAGCTCTTGAGCCACGGCTTTGGCCACCTTTTGATTGTCGCCGGTGATCATCATCACCCGGATGCCCATCTCCTTGAAGCGCCTCACCGCCTCTTTGGATTCGGGTCTGATCACGTCAGTCAGAGCTATCGATCCGGCTAGCTCTCCGTCAACCAGCACGAAGGCCAGGGTGGCGCCTTTCCCCTCGGCCTCTGTCAGCTTGTCCTCTGGATATGAAAGGGATTGTTCCTTGAGATATCGCGGGCTGACCACCATGATCCGGCGGCCCTCCACCTCGGCCTGGGCGCCCTTGCCTGGGATGGCTTTGAAGCCCTGAGGCTGGGGATGGCCTTCGGCCGCCTCGGCTATGGCTTTGGCGATGGGGTGTTCGGATTGGGACTCCACCGCCCCGGCCAGTTGCAAGATATCCTTTTCGCTGAAACCTTCCTTGAAGCTAACGATCTGGCTCACCCCGAACTCCCCCTTGGTCAAGGTGCCGGTCTTGTCGAACAGGATGGCCTTGATGTTGCGGGCCTGCTCAAAGGGCGAGCGGTTGCGTATCAGAAATCCATGACTGGCCGCCAGGGCAGTGGAAACCGCGACCACCAAGGGAACCGCCAAGCCCAGAGCATGGGGGCAGGTGATGACCATCACCGTCACCGTGCGCTCCAGGGCAAAGGCGAAATCCACCGCGCTGAACGTCAGCCAGGCGGCCAGGGTGCTGCCCCCCGCGCCGATGGCGATGTAGGTCAACCATTTGGCCGCTCGGTTGGCCAGGTCCTGGGTGCGGCTTTTGCTCTCCTGGGCCTGTTCCACCAGCTTGATGACCTGGTTTAAGAAGGACGCCTCGCCAGTCTTCTCCACCTTCACCTTGAGCGAGCCCTCGCCGTTGATGGCCCCGCCGATCACCTGGTCGCCGGTTTGTTTTTCCACCGGCTTGGACTCGCCGGTGAGCATGGCCTCGTTCACCGAAGAAGCTCCGTCGGCCACCTGGCCGTCCACCGGGATCTGCTCGCCCGGTTTGATCAACACCAAGTCGCCCTCAATCAGATCACTGACCGGCACGTCTTCGGTGGAGCCGTCCCCGGCCAGCTTGTGCGCTTCCTTGGGGACCAGCTTGGCCAACTCCTCCAGGGCCCGGGAGGCCCCCATCACCGAGCGCATCTCGATCCAGTGCCCCAGGAGCATGATGTCGATCAAGGTGGCCAGTTCCCAGAAGAAGACCTTGCCCTCAAGGCCTAGGGCCACCACGCTGGAATAGGCGTAGGCCACTGTGATGGCCAAGGCGATGAGGGTCATCATGCCCGGGCTACCCTGCTTGACCTCGCTGAACAGCCCCTTGAGGAAGGGCCAGCCGCCGTAGAAGAATACGAAGCTGGCCAAGGCCAGCAGCACGTAGCGGTCGCCGTCGAAACTCAGGGCCTGCTCCAGGCCCAGGGTGGACTGGATCAGGGGTGACAGGGCCAGGATGGGAACCGTGGCCGCCAGGGAAATGAAGAACCTCTTGCGGAAGTCAGCCACCATGTGGGCGTGGTGGGATGCGTGACCGCTGTGGCCCCCGCCATGACCTTGGTGGTCGCCATGCTTGCCGTGGCCTTGAGGTCCCTGGTGCCCTTGGTGTTCCTGGTGGTCGGAGTCGTGCTCCTGGTCCGCTGGACCCCGTGAATCACCGTGACCGGAGCTATGGTCCATTGAATTCATATGATCATGACCGCTTCGATCCTGATGCCGTGATTGGCTTCCGTGTGCTTCGTCACCGTCATGGTGATCGTGGGCTTTCATTTCGTTAATCTTCCTCCTCGGTCGAAGAACTGTTCGTCTTCAACCCAAGGTTGTATATGCTGGCGATACTGGCCCCTACCAGCCAGGATATGATGAATGTCTGAACGAGCCCCATGCCCGTTTCCAAAAATGGAACATTCATCCTGATGATAGGAGCCACATCAATACCGTGCAGAAGGCTATTAAAAAAGATTATGGTCTGCGCCTTACCCATAACGGTCATCACCAACACACAACCCAGATATAGAAGGGCGCCGGTCAGTCCGAATGCCAGACCCAATCTGCGCGCCTCAATTCTGGTCATGATGATCCCCTTTTCCATGGCCGCCATTACCATGACCATGCCCTCTCATCATGAGCAGATGAATGGCAAAGCATCCAACTATGAACAAAAACAACAAAGCGCTGCCACTCACACCGAGCACAGGTAGTATGAATATGAGAAGCAGGGGCCCCAGGCAGGCCATCATCATCCACCAGCTATGACTTTTCACTTCCGCCCCTCCCTCATCCGCGCCCACCGCTCGCGTGGTCGGCAACCTAGATCAAAACTAGCGCACCCAAGACAGCTGGATATGGACCGCGCCCCTACGGTGCCCATTGCCCAGGGGGCCTGGCAGCCCGGTCGTTAGGGACTCTCGCATAAATTGGACTGGCCTCAGTAGCCTCCCGTGCCCAAGCCGGGGCATGCCCAGCCTCGGTCGCCTAACTGTTGACGGCACTGGCTGAGATAACGGTCATGCTCTTGATCCAGCTTCGCCCGCAATTCGGTTACCTGTTCAGAGAGTTCCTTGATCCGCTTCTGGTCTGGCTCAGGCTGCCCCCACAGGGTCTGCAACTCCATCTGCTTGGCGTTCAACTCCTGGCGCAGGGGCAGGGTGTCATGCATGAACTGGGATCTTAGCTGCCGCCATTGCTGGCGCTGCTCGGGGCTCATGCCAGCCCACCCCTCTTGCGAGGGATTCATCCCGGCCCCTCCCATGCCCCGCCCCATGTGCCCTTGCCCGTAGCCTGGCCCCATCATGCCGGGACCCATGCCCTGGCCGCCAGGCCCATAACCGGGTCCATAATACTGCTGCCCTTGCTGAGGCTGACGGTTTTGTTGTGCCCACAAAG
Source organism: Pseudomonadota bacterium (assembly GCA_018902755.1). Classification (GTDB taxonomy): domain Bacteria; phylum Desulfobacterota; class Desulfarculia; order Desulfarculales; family Desulfarculaceae; genus Desulfoferula. The sequence goes on from JAHIQI010000036.1 coordinate 92,096, forward strand.
GTGCCGCCGTAAGCAACAGAATGGCGGCGCATATAAACATTGCCTTTATCGTGTTTCTCATCCTCATTGTAAGCTTCCGCCTTCCAGCTTCTTGGCTTGTTCTGGGGTCAAGATGCCCTTAAGACCCCGAAGATACTCCAAGCCCGCCAGGAACATGTCGGCCTGAGCTCCCGCTTTCTGGATGAACAATTCCTTGACCCGCTTGGCGTCCAACTTTTGGTCCCAGCGCAGACTGGACAACTCGATTTCCAGCTTGGTCCGCATGGCCCACAGATCAACCATCTTTTCCAGCCGTTCGCGGGCAAGCTTGCGCACCTTGTTCCATTGCTCGGGGGTCAGGTTAAGCTGCTCCAGCATATCGGTCATGCGCGCCATCATGCCACGGCCCCTGCCTTTGCCCCCACCGGAGATCATGCCGCCCATCATCTTGCCCATGCCACCGGGGCCGCCCATCATGTGGCTCATCATCATGCGCATCATGCCGGGGCCCATAATGCCTCCGCCTGAGCCACCGCCCATCATGCCCATGCCGCCGCTTGCGCCGGAGCCCATCATTCCCTGACCGGGTCCGCCAGGCATGCCGGAGCCGCCCATCATGGCCGGACCTTGTTGAGGACCAGCGGTATTGGGTTGCCCAGCAACGGGTTTTTGCACACTCGGCTGCTGCTGGTGGTGCTCCTCCACGGCCAAGGCTGGGCTGATGAACACCAAGCCACAGATACTGATAAACAATACGGCTAGCAGGACGTTAGAAAATTTCATTCTCATCATGATCACCTCCTTACTGGGTGGCAGTAAATGACCAGCAAAAAATGATTGAACGCGTAGGGTACTCTGAAACCCCCTATTTTATAGGTAATCAGTAGCCCTCTTTAAAGATACGGCTCCTGAAGCGACATTTAATACCCTATGTACGTAGTATGCGCTTGACAGTCCACCAGAGTCAAGCCAAGCAAATAAACGTTAATTCAGGCTTTATAAGGTAGTTGTGTAACCAAGAAAGAAGCAGCACTTACATGATTCTCTATCTATATCACGCGTTGTTTTTCATGTGCCACTAATAGGGTGGTTTTTCATCAAAAGCATTTTAATGTCAAGCAGGCATGCTGATAAAGTGTAATTCTATCCTGTCAACGTTAGATAGTATTGATTGCGCAGGCAGGAGTTGAGCGTAGCTTTTTGTCACCTTAAATTTAAGAATTGGGACACTGGCAATTCAATTCTAAAGGTGGTTCCATTGGCGCTGGTCTCTTTCAAAGATAAGTCTCCTCCATGGGCTTCTATTATTTTTTTTGCTATCGGCAGGCCAAGGCCGGTTCCACCTTTTTTGGTCGTGATAAATGGAGTGAAAAGTTGGGATTGTTTTTCTTGTGGAACACCCATGCCTTGATCTTGGACCTCGACATTAATCTTATTGTTCTGCATTACAGACGTTACTTTGACTGTTCCACCTTTAGGTGATATTTCAATAGCATTATTGACTAAATTTAATATGGCCTGCTGCATACGATCATTATCAATTAAAATTTTTGGCAGCTTATGATCCAAGTGCGTCCTTATGTGACCAGGCTTATCATTGGCAGTTTCCGACACATCCACCACCTGCTCAATTAATTGGTTCAAGTCAGTCCTCTCTTTGTTTAATTCTAAAGGCCGGGCAAAGGCTAACATGTCCTTGACCATATTTTCCATGCGAGCAGTCTGAGCGATGGCGATGTCAAGTTTTTGAGCAGAAGGGTCTTCATCGTCTAACTTTCGCCTCACCTGCGAAACAAACCCGCCCACCGCCATTAGAGGAGATTTAAGATCATGTGCAATACTGGAGACTGCTTGACCTATAGCGACCAACCTGACATTTATTGCTCTTTCCGCCTGAAGCCTGATGTCTCGATCTCTGATCCATCCTAAAATTATAGAAAACATAATAAAGATAGCACCCTGGGTAAAGTTACTAACGTAATAAGCCGTGATTCGATCCGAAGACCGAAATGCCAAAGGTAAATATATGGCAGCCGTAATGAAAGAAAAAGTTAGTCCACCTTTCATCCCAAACCAAAAGGCAGCTAGCACGATAGGAATCAAATATAGTTCACGATAAATTAGGTGCTCTATACCTCTTGCGTTCGGTGTCGCGTAGTGAAGAACACTGATCAAGGCGATAAGAAAAACAATCAACAGCAAATGCAATTTAACTCGTTTAGTTTCCGCTTGTGTCATCTTGATACCCACTAATGACGTGAGAACGCGGCCACATGGAATTCGGCCCATTTGCCGGAAGGTCAATCTTAAACGTGGTGCCTTCATCAGGCAAGCTATCAACGTTTATGGTACCATGATGCTCTCTGACTATTCTCAGGGCTATGGCCATATTCATGCCAACAGCATCGGTTTTGGTCGTGAATAACGGATCAAATAAGTAGGGCATGTCATCTGGTGCTATGCCTTTTCCTGTATCGCTAATTGTAACTATAAATCCGTCAGACGTTGCATTTAAATTAACTGTAATTAATCCTCCTTCGAGCATAGCATCCAGCGCATTGTTTAGCAGTATTTTGAATAATTTCTTAAGAAGCGTTGGATCGGCTATCACAGTAAGACTGCCCGCAGTATCCTTTAAAAAAGCGGAGCATTTAATTTCGACATTCTGCCGCTCGACAGGCAAATTAAAATTCATTATAGTACTAGAAATCAATGTCCGCAAGTCAACAGGTCTGGCTTGTATCTCAGCCAAGTCCGTATATTCCCTCACGCCAGAAACAACCTGCTCCAAACGGCGGCTTTCTGCAATAATGCGACGCAAATATTGTATGTCACTTGCATCAGCAGCATGCTTGTTCAATAAATGGTTTGCTATCCCTCCTATGCTAGTCACGGGATTTCTGATTGAATGAGCTACGGCCCGCGCCACTCGTTCCATGCCCTCCAGCTTTTCTGCTAATAAACGGCGATGGTACTCCATCATCTGGGTAACGTCCCTAATCACCAATAAAAAATAATTTCGCCCGCCTTTACCTGCATCCCCTACGGCCATTAGTTTGATGCTCACAATAAGCTCTCGAAGTACATGCTTATTGTGATAAGAAATTATATTATGCGTTCTAGACGTTTCTTTTTGAAGCGCGTCCTGAATAAAGTTTATAAGGCTTTGGTCGCGAGACTCCTTTTCTAACAGTTCCAATAGACGCCTGCTGCTTATACTTTCATTTTCAAAGCCAAGAATGCTACAAGCTGCCGGGTTGTTTGTGACGATTACACCATTGCCATTCAATAATACAAGACCATCGTCTAAGAATGCAAAGATCAGTTTTAGGTTTTCTGATTGACGATCCATAACTAACCATCACTGCTGTCATGTAATCTGATAATCTGAATTAATTATATCCAAATCTCGTCTTTTATGCGGAATAAAAAATCAATACATAAACAAAGATAAAGAGCCGCCCTCAATAAACTAGTTTTGAGTGCCATGAATTCTAAGTAATAAAATAATCATTATTAGCCAACGGCGAGGGAGGCTAAACGCATATTAGTTTAGTTTTCTACGTCTTGTTTCATGCTTAAGTATTGTTCTCGGTCAATCTCGCCGGATGCATATCTGCGCTTGAGCACATCCAGAGCGCTTTCGGCTTGTTTAAAGCCATGGGAATCCCCGCTTTTTATTGCCCACCTGATGCCAAAATAAATGACAACAATAACCAATATCCAAAAAATAATCATGAAGGTTCCTCCCATCCATCCCCCTCCCCACATCATATGAGGACCCCAATAGTCACTGCGACCACCTTCTTGCTGGGCCCAAGATGTGGTGGTAAAACCTAGCATGATTACCACCGCAACCAACAAATTCTTCATTTTATCAGGGGTCATCAACGCCTCTCCTGCTATGATGTTGTTGTTCGCCGGCATCAACCGTGATGCCTCTGTTTACAAAATTAGAGCAAACATGTTAACAGGTTAACCTTTGCAAGTGATCACCAGTCCTCTTCACACACCTCCAGCAACTAAATAAATCCTACCATGAGAGTGTTTAATCTCCCAAGTGTTCTTGTCGCTGTTTAAAAAAACTCCCTTTGTTAAGTATCCCATGCAAAAATCGCTTTAAGGAGGAAGGGCCAAATGACCAAAAATAACAGCCGTCCCCCCATCCCAGCCGAATGCTTGCTTAAATCCTTCAGTTGGGACGCACCAAAACAAAAGACAACGTCGCCACTCACACGGAGTGTTGTCCCGTTGGGTGATGCTTGCTCAATAACTCCTCCCGCAGGATGACGGCGTTGTTGTGTTTCATGTCCTTGGCGGCATATAGTAAAGTGATAGGCCCCTCTTGACATTCCCGTGCAAGTTCTCGTAATTGTTCTTGCTTGTTTTTGGCTTTGAGCTCCAACCGATAGCGTCTTTTGAACTCTACCCAGCGGACGGGCTTGTGGCCGAACCATTGTCGCAACTCATCGCTTGGAGCCAACTCCTTGAGCCAGCCATCCAGCTTGGCTTCGATTTTTCCGACTCCTCTGGGCCATAGCCGATCCACGAGGTACCGTTTGCCATCTGACGGATCAGCCTGGTCATAGATTCGCTTCAGGCGCGGCCCCTCTGCCATAATCCCCTCCAATGAATTAAGAGGCTTCTTCCCAACTTTTTGCTTTTTGGTGGAATAGGCTGTGGATCATTCGCTGATCAAATTCTTCAAACTCTTTTAGCATGCGGTCCATTTCCTCCCTGGCAAAATATTCCATCACTGGAAAGAAGAAATGCTTGTCCTCTTTTTCTATGTGTTTGGGATAGAAAGAAGCCAATTCAATGAGCAGGCGCACCACCTCTCCATGGTCAGCGTTTTGCATTGCATGATTCTGATTTGCTTTGTTCAGGTTGCCAACCATGATGCGGCCTTGCTTGTGCTCCTGAATCAATTCGCGCATAACTTCCGACAATTCGGGACTGAGATTTTTGTTGCCGAGTTCTTTGAAAAGTAGTTCCTCTTCTTTGCCGTGGTGGCAACGGTCGGCGTAGACCCGAAAGAATTCCACCGCACCGCCAATGAATTCGGTGTCAGGTTCAACGCCTCTTTGAATAGCCTCTGCCTGTTTAGTAATTAAAGCAACCATGCGCTCAATTAAACGATGTTCATGCATC
>JAHIQI010000037.1 GCA_018902755.1 Pseudomonadota bacterium
ATACTCCGCCTTGACCAAGGAGGAGCAAGAGGCTTAAATCAAAATACCAGCGTCGCTTCGCTCCGACCAAGTGGCCGCAATGCCCCGGAACGGGTGGCCGCTTTCAGCCGGATCAGGTGGCCGGAATCACCGGAATGCGCAACCCCCCATGGAGAGCTGGTTTCACACCCTTAAAACTGAATTGGTGAATCACCGGGACTATCTCACCCGTGTGCAGGCCAAGGCCGATATCTTTGAGTACATCGAGGTTTTCTATAACCGCAGCCGGAGACATTCGGGCCTGGGGTACATGACCCCGGCCCAATATGAAATGGTCAAGATGGCTGCTTAACCATGTGTCCACTAAATCGGGGGAAGATCACCGGTGTTTTGCACCCCCGGCGCGGCCTGGGAGAAAGGTCAGGTGGAAAACCAGGTGGGTCTGGTGCGCCGCCGCTTTTTCACTCCCCGGCCCAAGGCCAAGGATCTTGCCGAGCTTAACCGCTGGCTACGGGACCAATGCGTGGCCTGGGCCATGGGCCGCAGGCACCCCAGCATTCCCGGCAAGACGGTGTGGGAGGTTTTTGAGCAGGAGCGGGAGCACCTGATCAAGGTGGGGCGTCCCTTTGACGGCTACTCAGAGGAAAACGCCCGGGTGTCCAGCTACAGCCTGGTGAGCTTTGACCGCAATCGCTACAGCGTGGAGTGCACCCAGGTGGGCAAGACGGTGCAGATCAAAGCCTATGCCGATCACGTCGTCATAGTGAGCCAGGGCCAGGTGGTGGGCCGTCACCAGCGGTACTTTGGCCGGGACAAGATGATCTTCGATCCCTGGCACTATCTGACGGTGCTGGAGAGAAAGCCGGGCGCCCTGCGCAATGGTGCCCCCTTTATGGACTGGGAGCTGCCCCGCCCCCTGGAAAGGGTGAAATCTTATCTGAAAAGGTTTTCCGATTGGGACCGCCAGTTTATGTCCATTCTGGCCGCGGTGCCCAGCCATGGCCTGGAAGCGGTGGCCGCGGCCTGCCGGGAGGCCTTGGCCCAGAAGGCAGTGAGCCAGGAGATCATCCTAAACATCCTGCATCGCTCCCAGGACCAGGATGACCATCCCCGCCTGGAGCTTCCCGGCCATCTGATCCTCAAGCACGAGCCGGTGGCCGATTGTGGCCGGTACGACCTCCTGCGCCTGGAGGCCCGCCATGACGCGTAAGGATGTGATGCAGGCCATGAAGCGGCTGAGGCTCAATGGCATGCAGTCCATCTATCCCGAGCTGCTGCCCGAGGGGATCAAGAACCGCTGGGGGCCGGAGAGGATTTTGCTGGAGCTTTTGCAGGCCGAGGAGGCCGAAAGGCGCCTGCGCTCCATCCGCTACCGTCTCTCCCAGGCCAAATTTCCCATGGGCAAGGACCTGGACAGCTTCGATTTTAAAGACTCACCGGTCAATGAAGAGCACATCCGCCACCTTTACCAGGGCAGTTTCGTGAGCGACCGCCGTAATCTGATCTTCATCGGAGGCACCGGTAGCGGCAAGACCCACTTGGCCATCGCCATCGCCCGCCAGGCGGTCAAGGAGTGCTGCAAGGGGCGTTTCTATAACCTGGTGGACCTGGCCAATGATCTGGAGAGGGAAAAACTGGAGGGCCAAGGCGGCAAGCTGGCCGAAAAGCTGGCCCGCATGGATCTGGTGGTGCTGGACGAACTGGGCTATCTGCCCTTTTCCAAGAACAGCGGCCAGCTCATCTTCCACTTGGTGTCCAAGCTCTACGAGCGGACCTCCATCATCATCACCACCAATCTGGCCTTTGGGGAGTGGACCCAGGTCTTCCACTGCGCCAAGATGACTACCGCCCTCTTGGATCGCCTGACCCATCACTGCGACATCATCGAAACCGGAAACGAAAGCTGGAGGCTTAAGAGCAGGTCCTGACCGGGGACCCCAAACACAAAAGCCCCCAACGGGGGCCAAACTACTACGCAGAGAGGTGGGTCAATTTTCAACGCCTACCCCGGGTCAACTTTTAATGCCGATTGACAAGCGGCGGAGGCGCATATCGCCCCCAAACCCGCCCTCAGAGGCGGGCACGGGGCGTGGGCGGGCTATCATCGGCCCGAAACTGAAGCCCCGACCCCGCGGAAGGCAATAAATCAAAGCGAAAACAGAGGACTCCTACCTGCTTCGCCTTTATGCAATGGTTTCCCTATGGTTAAGTGGTCCTTTTGCTAAAACCATCTTAACCGGAAGGCCATGACTCCTTCATTTAGGTCCCTAACCTGTCAACGCTTTTCTCGACTAGGGCATATTAGGGGAGAAGGTCAATGTTCCCTACCCTTTGCGGCGCCTGATGAATGGTGGTCTTGCAAGCTCCTTCTCGGCTTCTCCCATTGCATTAATGATCTTCGACTCTAAATCTGGAATATCCAGATGATCTGCCACCGCTTTCTGTGTCAAAGAAAGTTCCCTACATTTTTCAAGTACCTCGGGGCTATTATTAAATTCATTAGCTTCAACAGCAAAGGCAATCATTTTTACGGCAGTTTCCAGTGACATTGTGTTGGTATTAATAACGAGATCATAAAGACTTATATCATCCCAATCCTCATTAAATAAGGCACGGACATAACCGAATCTGTCACGATCGCTTTGTATAATGATCTGATTTGCTTTTTCCTCAGTGCAGCCCATCTCATCTTTGATTCGGCTTAATCTTGTCGGATGCGATGCAATGATTCTTACGCGCAAAGCTTTTGGAAAATCTCGTAATATGGCTTGCCCGCCTCGACCAAGAATCACAACATTATCTTTGGCTATAAGTTCGTAAATGGCCGATTTGATTAAATGGGAAAACTTTATTTTATGTAACGAAATAGATTGCCAAATAGAAGGTTTTTTTTCATCAAATTTATCGAAATCAAATAGGGAAAACCCCTTCTCTGAAATAACATGACTTATTTTAGTTTTTTCGATGTACTTGTAGCCGAGCCTATCGGAGACCGCCTTAGCTATTTCATCTCCAAGGCTTCCAATCTGTCTAGAAATTATGACAATAGCCATCAGCCTACTCTCCCTTCTGTGATACTAGCCAGGATTGTACGGCACTCGCCGCGTTGCACCTCATTTTGACCTTCAGAGGCTGGTGATACACCTAACTTTTTCATTTTACAGCATCCAAAGGCATCATTCCAGATTATTCGGCAGTCACCGTGCTTGACTATACTTTGAGCCTTTTGATGCCCCCGGCGAGCCCTGTCGCGCCGTTTGACCACATCCAAAGGCTTCATTGACTACCATCCAAAACGATTTGTCGCTGAAAACACATCGGAGACCGCATTTTGCTTGGTTTTGGGCATAGAAACCCAGTTCACTTTCAGCTGTCAATCGACTTTTGAGCCTCTTCGTCGTTACGAGTGGAATTGGTGTAGTTGCGATGCCATGATTGGCCGATCCATTTGAGCCTGTTGCGGGAGTTGATCATCATGGATGCCGGCGATCTTTTGGCCCTGGGCCTTGGCTTGCAGCCCCCCTGGAGGCTGGTGGGGTAGCGGGTGGACACCAGCAAGACGCCTCACGAGGTCTTTCTGGAGGTGACCGCCGACCGGGGAGCCGAGTACCCTGCCCGGTCTGTGGGGTGTTGTGCAAGGCCCACGACTTCCAGGAGTTCACCTGGCGCCATCTCAATCTTTTCCAGCATCACTGCTATGTCACCGCCCGACTGCCCAGGTGTTTGGAAACCGTATTTACTGGCGGCTCTGAGCTCCATAAGCTGGGTTGTACACTTCACCGTTCTTCCATAGCCTGTGCGCCAAAATCAATAGTCTGCGGGCAAGCGCCACTACGGCGACTTTCCATCCTTTTTTCACGATCAGGATTTTGGCCCACTTTCGTAAGGCAGGCGTCAATCGGCGGCTCCTCAGCGCGGCCCAAGACGCTTGCACCATCAAATGACGTAGCGTGCTACTTCCTTCCCGAGTGATTCTTCCCCGTTGCTGAACGCCGCCGCTGTCACGGCTGCTTGGTACCAAGCCTCCGTAGCTGGCCACCTGGGCGCTGCGGGAAAGCCGATGAGGATCATCAAGATGACACAACACTACCAAGCTGACCAAAGGTCCAAACCCTGGAATCTCATCCAGAATTTCGGCCTCTGGCCAATCACCAAGCTCTGCCTGTACCATATGGTCAAGCTCTTCGACCCGTCTGCTCAGCTCAAGCCATACTTGGTGGTGGGTCAAAAGCAAGGGCTTCATCCAAATAGGGATCGTCGCCTGACTCAAAACCCTTTCCCGGGCGGCTTCCTTGGCCAAGTTCCCGTTTCTTGACCTCCCCGCCAACTGAACGCAGCATGCCTGGATGGCGTGAAGGCTGACCTGCCTCTGCTTGAGCACCGTTGGCCGGGTCCTAATCAGGCTGCGTGAACGCTGGGCCCGCTCACTTGGCGTCACGACCTGGCAGTGATCCAATATTCCGCAACGCAAACCGTCTGCCAGGGCCAGGGCATCATGACGATCATTCTTCTTGCGGCTCTGGGATATCAGCTTGAACTGCCGGGCATTGACTACCAGTGGGTTAATCCCGGCAGACCTGAACACCGAAACTGCCCACCAGGTCAGATTACCGGTCTCTATGGCTATACGAATCCCTTCTCCAAGCCAAGCCTTTGCCAACTCCGAAAACGCCTCTTGGCTGGTGGCGATCTTAGCCCTCTTTACTATCCCCACTATCCCCCCGTCATCCTTCAGCGCGCAAAAGGTGCTTGATGATTTGTGAATGTCGATGTCAATATGGATCATGGTCGTCCCTCCGGTTAAGTTTTCTCCTAACTATCGACCGTAGCAAACGGTCGGGCTGGGGAGACGGCCACGTTCATCCTATCTCTTGACTGAGGAAAGCAAGGTTAGGCTGACGCCGCTGTTTAGGAACTTCATCAGCTTCAATTTGTGATGCTCATGCCCACCAAGGCCGCCGATTCTGGGGACTCTAAGTTGCGAAGCTATGCGAACACCTTTCGGCTGGCCTGGGATACAGGGATCAGTAGTCTGCTACCCACCAATCTGGTTTCTTTGTCTGGGCTTTGGCTCATTACTTCCCGCAACCGCAAAAAAACCTGCCCCGCCACGCACTGACCGAAAAACCAGTCGGTGAGACTGGCGCTGTCGGTCAGACCGCCGGGGAGGGTGGTTATGGCCTCCATGTATAGAGCCTTAATGTCTTCGCTGGCCAGCTTGACCAGGGAAGCCAGACTTAGGTTGTTCATGGGGTTTGCAGGCAACTCGCCAACCAAAAAGCCAGCAAGCAGGCGGGCCGCTTCCTGGGGATCTAAACCGCTGGCGCCGTAAGTGGTGCGCCCGCGCTTCTTCTCGGCTTCCCGATGCCACACCGCCATCTGAATGACTTCTTGCAAAAAGGCCTGGCGCAGTCCTTCGCGGCTGTCCAGGTCCGTCTGCTTTCGGGGGAGGGAAATGGGACAAGCCAGCGGCCCGGCCTGCGTAGTGCTGACGGGCGCCTCTTCAGGAAAATCGACCAAAACCGGTCCTGACGGTGCTTCCAGTAGGTTCAGAGCTGCCAGCAATACCCTTTTTTGAAAAGCGGGGTCATTGGGAACGCCCAAGGGGCGACCAAGTTCAAATGGCACCCAGAGCGCCCTAGGTGGCTTGATCTTTTCGCTGTGCTCCCTGATCAGGCTTATCTGGGTGGTTGCCAGCCCTTCTCGTTCCAGGTAATGGCTCAGCCCGCCCACGGCGCGCGTGCAGTGGGGTCAGACGGGCACCAGCAAAACTGTGTCAACCCCATCACCCTTGAGTTGCCCTGCCACTTGCCGGGCGGCCTGCTCCATGGGGACCGGGTCAGTGGCGCCCATGAAGGAGTAGTGATAGGAGGCCAAGGACCGAATGGTTCCGTGTTCAGTCAGCTCGCGCAGACGGTCTAGGGGCAGGACCAAATTCAGGTCTTGCTGAAAGCCGCTGCGATCAAAATTGGTGGAGACATGGCTCATCACCAAATCACCCGCCGCCGCATCGCCTGGGATAACTCTGTATTCCCCGGAGAAGCCTGTAAAAGGAATATCTCCGCGCATGTGCAAGCCAGCGGTTGAGATAGCGGCCAGGCGGCTTTCGGCTAACGGCGGTGGCTGGACCCAAGGTGTGTCCGCAAACTCGGGACAAGGCAGATTGACCAAGTTGGTGCCCAGGGCCTCCGGTAAGTCCTTTAATCGGGCCATTTATGCCCTCCTTTTCAGCGAAGGCGATCGCTTGAGATACTGTCAGGTTTTCCGCGTATGCGCCATTCGCAGTTTAAACTTCCTGTATCACTGTCCCACGGCTTGTAGCCGGTCGTCAAATATGGCGGCAAATTGGTTCATAGCCGAGGCTCACTCCCTATAGCCAGGTAAAGCAGCTTCGTGACGGTCTCGTCGTTGGGGAAGCGCCCTCCTGTTTTGACCGACTCACGCAGGCTGCGGTTCAAGCTCTCGATGGCATCATGGTGGTATTTTATGGCACGTGACTGCCTCGGAATGAACGGAGCCAACGGTTATACGTGCCATCTAGGAAGTGCATTTTGTGCCAGTTTGAAAATGCGTTCAGGCACCGTCTGCAACCTATACGCAACCAGTCAAATAAAGAAGGGACTAGCCTTGCAGGCTAACCCCTCGGAATTACGTGGCGGGGACGACCGGACTCGAACCGGCGGCCTCCGGCGTGATAGGCTACGGTGAACCCTGGTGGTGACTTACTCCCTTAACCCAATCCAGGTTTCAAGTCGGGATTTTGGGCTACAGTTGGTATCACCAATCGGGCCTCACCAGTTTTTAGGTCGCTGTTGGGCCTTGTAGGGCAGTTCGAAACGTTCGGAAATGGCATCCACGGCCAGGGCCGCCTGGGGCCCTGGCACCACACAGGACACACTGGAGATGCTGGTGCTGATGGCCTGGGGGCACACCCCCACCGAGGCCAGGGTGGTGAACATCACCCCGGGGATACGCGGCTTTTCCCTTAAATGGGGCCCGAACAGAGTGAGCACCGTCACGTCGGGTAGGTAGGTGATGACTCGGGCTTCCAGGTCGTGCTTGACTTCCTCTGCCACCACAAGAGCGTGGTCCAGGTCTTTACCCGCGATCACCAGCGACAGGTTGATGGCGTCTTCCTGGTCCTGGGCCGAAACCAAAAGCTCTACGTTGATGCCCTGAGCTGCCAGGGCGGCCATGATCACCCCTGGCCCGTCCATGATGTTAAAGGCCGAAAGAACCCTGAGCATGGAGCGGCCGTCACTCTGCATCAGGCCTCCGACCTTTAGCTTCTCCTCGGCCATCTAGTTTGCCATCCGTCCTAGTCCCATTTGCGCCGGTCAAGAATCTTTCCATGGAAGTCGGGAATGGTGCCTCGGGGCACCACCTCCACCTGGCCCTTGACCGCCAGGAATTCGCGCAATTCGCGCTCCAGGAGACGACGCAGGGCCAGTTCCCCGCCCACCTCATCCATCGTCTCCACTTTCACGGTCAGCAGATCCTGGTCCTGGTGACGGCTCACCTCGGCCTGGTACTTGAACACCTCTGGTCGCGCCGCAAACAACTCGTCCAACTGCCATGGGTGCACGAAGGTGCCACGCACCTTGACCGCTTGGTCCATGCGGCCCAGCACACCTTTTATGCGCGGGCTGGTGCGGCCGCAAGGGCAATCGCCCTCCATCCACATGGAAAGGTCGCCGGTTGCCAAGCGCAGCATGGGATAGGACGGGTTGAGGTTGCTGGCCACCACTTCGCCGGCAACCCCCGGGGGTTGGGGCTGGCCGGTGGACGGGTCCACCACCTCCACCAGCATGTTCTGGGGCACGTGCAGGCCGGACGCTTCTTTACACTCGTAGCCCAGGCATCCCAGGTAGACCGTAGCGTAGCTCTGGCGAACGGATATACCCAGTTTGTCCTGCAGGCGTTGCCGCAGGCTCTCGGGCAGCATCTCCGCACCTACCACCGCCACCTCCAGGGGCAGGTCGCTCGTCGGGTCCAAGCCCATGGCCTCGGCCCGCTGGGCAATGGTCATCAGAAAGCTGGGGGTGCCCATGTAGGCGGTGACCCCTATCTTCTGCATGATGCGCGCCTGCATGAACGCGTTGCCCGTGCCGGATGGCAGGACCGTGGCCCCGATCATATTGAGGGAGTCGTCGAGCATGTGCGCATAGGGCCAGAGATGATAGGAAAAAGTATTCAGCACCCGGTCGCCGGGCAAGATACCCCCCCCGCACAAGGCCTCGGCCAGGGACGTCTGCTGGTACCGGCTCTCGCCGGGCTGCCACAGGAAGCCGGGGTTTATGTAGATGCGATGGAACTCCTCGGCCGGCACGGTCTCAAAGCCGCCAAAGGGAGGGTCTTGCTCTTGCCTGGCGATCAAATCGCTCATGGTGAGGATAGGCAGGCGCCCCAGGTCCTCCATACCACGGAAGGAATCCGCCCGCACACCGGCTCGGCCATAAAGCTCCGCATAGGCCGTGGACCGCTCCACGCAAAAAGCCAAGGTCTGGCGCAACCTGGCGTCAATCTCCGCGCGGCTGATGGACCACGGGCCGGTTTCGGCTGATTGGTCGAAATAACCCCAGGGGCGCTGGCTGCTGGGCATATGATTCCTCTCTGGAGGAGCAGCAGGATTATTTTCAGCATATCCCAGGGGGGCGATAGGATACAAGCGGTTGGAAAACCGCCCGGCCAGCAACGTCTTGACAACAAAAACCCATTTTGTAGATAATGATGATGATTTTAGTATGGTTTAAATCGCCTTGATCGCCAGGAGCCTGTTGATGAGCGGCTTTATCCGGATCTCCAATGGCGCCCCCATAATGGCAAATTCACTGCGGCTTTTCTTTTCATCCTCTCTGCTCGCACTTCTAGGTTCGGACTGCGGTTTTCGCCCCAACCGCCGCCTTCGCAACCACCCCAACCCCTTATGCACGTATTCGGCTACCTGTGGCACCAACACGGCCCGGGAGGCTTTTATCAAATAGGTCCGCCCCAGCGGGCCGTTTTTATTGGTTATTCATGGGAGCGGCCCCGCCGCTCCCCTAGCAGCCGGTTTATGGCTGGCGTCCGGTTCGGCGGGCGCTTGTTTTGAGAGGGGACATGAGTTTCGCACAAAAGTTGGCTCAGGGTAGGTTCGTTACCCTGGCCGAGTTGGAGCCGCCCAAGGGTGTGGACGTGGCAGCCTTCGTGGGCCACGCGCAACGTATCAAGGGCTCGGTGGACGCGGTGGTGGTGCCGGAGATGGCCAACGCGGTGATGAAGTTGGGCTCTTTGGGGGGCTGCATGCTGCTGGCCAACAAGGGCATGGAGACGGTTATGCAGGTCTGTTGCCGCGACCGCAACCGGCTGGCCCTCCAGGCGGACCTGTTGTCCGCTGCGGCCCTGGGCATCACCAACGTCATGGCCGTGGAGGGCGATGCCCCCAACCTTGGCGATCACCACAAGGCGCGGCCGGTCTACGACCTGGACGAGCTGGAGCTGATGCAGGTCATCGCCAAGCTTGCCACGGGAAAGGACATGGCGGGGGTGGAACTGGAGGGCGCGCCCAATTTCACCGTGGGAGCCACCATCAATACCGGCGCCATGGGCACGGTGCAGCAAGAGTTGGCCGCGTTGGACAAGAAGCTGGCCGCCGGGGCCCAGTACTTTGTAACCCCGCCGGTGTTCGATCTGGACTCCCTGGCCGCTTTCACCAAACACCTGGGCGATCGCGAGGTGAAGCTCATACCCAATGTGCTCCTGCTCAAGTCGGTGGGCATGGCCCGGGCCATAGGCCGCCACCTGAAGCACGTGCACATGCCAGATGAACTGATCGAAAGGGTCAAGGGCGCTCCCGACCGGGTGCGCGAGGGCATCCTCGTTGCCCAGGAGCTTATCGAGGGCATCAAAGCAGCCGGCTACAGCGGAGTGATGATCTCCCCCCTGGGCTGGGAGGACCGGCTGCCACAGATATTGGGGGCCTAATCAGGCCGCGGCCGAGGCCAAGCCTCCGGCCGCGCCGCTGGCAAGGGAAAAGGCATGGCAAAGAGCGCACAAGCAAAGAGCGACGCAGCCCTGGCCCCGCCCGTGGGCAGGGTCATGGTGGTGGGAGGCGGCATCGCGGGGATGCAGTCGGCTCTGGACCTGGCCAACTCAGGCTATTACGTCTACCTTGTGGAGAACGATCCGGCCATCGGTGGCCTGATGTCCCAGTTGGACAAGACCTTCCCGACCAACGACTGCGCGATGTGAATTATCTCGCCTAAACTGGTCGAGGTCGGCCGGCATCTGAACATAGAGATTCTCACCAACGCGGAAGTCTTGGGCCTAGAGGGCGAGGAAGGCGACTTCACCGCCCGGGTGCTGCAACATCCGCGTTTCGTGGACCTGGAAAAATGCACCGCCTGCGGAGAGTGCGCTAAGGTCTGCCCCATACCCCTGGACAGCGAGTACGACGCGGGCATAGCCCAGCGGCGGGCGGCCTACAAGCGCTACGCCCAGGCCATACCCGGGGCCTACGCCATCAGCAAGCGAGGCCAGAGCCCATGCAAGGTGGCTTGCCCAGCTCACATCGCGGTGCAGGGCTATGTGAACCTGATCGCCGCGGGGCGCTACCGCGAGGCCTTGCGGGTCATCCGCGACGAGAACCCCCTGCCTGCGGTGTGCGGCCGAGTGTGCACTCATCCCTGCGAGGCGGCCTGCGCCCGGGGCGAGTTGGACGAGCCCATTGCCATTCGCGACCTTAAGCGCTTTGTCGCCGAGTGGGAGATCGAGCAGGGAGAAATGGACCTGCCCGAGACCAAGCCTTCCCGGGGCGAGAAGATAGCCATTATCGGCTCTGGCCCGGCGGGTCTTGCGGCGGCCTACTACCTTGCCCTGGATGGTTTCAAAGTCACCACCTTCGAGTCCCTGCCGGTGGCCGGGGGCATGCTCCGGGTAGGCATCCCGGACTACCGTCTGCCCCAGCGCATCCTGGACTACGAAATAGACTACATCAAGGCCCTGGGCGTGGAGATACGCCTCAACAGCACCCTGGGCGAAGATTTCACCGTGGCCCAACTGCAGCAGGAGGGCTACAGGGCGGTGATCATGGCCGTGGGCGCCCACCATTGCCTCACTTTGGGGGTGGATGGCGAGGACGTGCAAGGGGTGCGGCCTGGCGTGGAATTTCTGCGTCAGGCCGGTCTGGGACAGGCCAGCTCTCCGGGCAAGCGGGTGGTGGTGGTGGGTGGCGGCAACGTGGCCATTGACTCGGCCCGCACCGCCCTGAGGCTGGGCAGCCAGGATGTCACAATTCTATATCGCCGCACCCGCAACGAGATGCCCGCCTATGAGGATGAAGTAGAGGAGGCCTTGGAAGAGGGCGTCAACATCCAGTTCCTGGTGGCGCCAAAGCGTTTCATATCCAGCGACGGCAAGCTTACCGGCGTCGAGGTGATCAAGATGGAACTGGGCGAGCCCGATGCCTCGGGCCGGGCCCGACCTCAGGAGATCCCCGGATCGGAGTATGTCATAGAGGTTGACGGGGCCTTGGCGGCCATCGGCCAGGAGCCGGACCTGGAGTGCCTGGACGACACCTGCCGACTGGATGTGGGCAGAAAGAACTGCCTGCAGGTGGACGAGGTGAGCCTGCAGACCAATCTGCCCTTCGTCTTTGCCGGCGGCGATGCGGTGTTGGGCCCGGCCACGGTCATCGAGGCGGTGGCCCAGGGCAAGGAGGCGGCCCGTTCGGTCACGGCCATGGTCGAGGGCCGGGACCTGAAAGAGGGGCGGCCCCGCAAGCTGACTCCGGTGCAGCCGGAGAAAATGGACAAACCCCTGCAGGCCCGTGAGCGCCTGCCTCACGCCGATCCGGCGCAGAGGGCCAAGAACTTCACGGAAGTGCTGGGGCCCTACACCGAGGAGCAGGCCCGCGCCGAGGCCTCCCGCTGCCTGGCCTGCGCCGGGTGCGCCGAGTGCATGCTCTGCGTGGACGCCTGTCTGGCCGGGGCGGTGAACCACGACGAGGCTCCCCGTGAGCTGGCCCTGGAGGTGGGCTCGGTGGTGCTGGCCACCGGCGCGCGGCCCTTCCAGCCTGAAATATTGGGCCTGGACTTCCGCTTCGGCCAAAACCCCAACGTGCTTACCGCGTTAGAGTTCGAACGCCTGCTCAGCCCGGCCGGCCCAACCCAGGGCCACTTGGTGCGGCTGTCGGACCACAAGGAGCCCCTCAAGATAGCCTGGTTGCAATGCGTGGGATCGCGCGACACCAATCGCTGCGGCAACGGCTACTGCTCCTCGGTGTGCTGCATGTATGCCATCAAACAGGCATTGGTGGCCAAGGAGCACGCCCACGGCGAGTTGGACTGCACCATCTTCAACATGGACATCCGCACCTTTGGCAAGGACTACGAGCTTTACTACCACCGGGCTCGGGACCGGGAGGGGGTGCGTTTCATCAAGTCGCGGGCCCATACCATCTACGACGATCCGGACACCGGCGGGGTGCGCATCGAATACGCCACCGACGACGGGCAGGCCATGGAAGAGGCCTTCGATCTGGTGGTGCTGTCGGTGGGCCTGCAGGTGCCCGAGTCCTGCGGCGAATTGGCCAAACGCCTTGGGGTGGAGATCGACAAGTACCGCTTCGCCTCCACTGAGCCTATGACCCCGGTGGCCACCAGCCGTCCGGGGGTCATGGTCTGCGGCAGCTTCCAGGGGCCCAAGGACATTCCCAGCTCGGTCACCGAGGCCAGTGCGGCGGCGGCGGCCGCCGCGGGCAAGCTCTCCCCGGCGCGGTGGAGCGCCACCCGTTCCGTGGAGGTCATACCCGAGCGCGATGTAGGCGCCGAGGAGCCACGGGTGGGGGTGTTCGTGTGCAAGTGCGGCATCAACATCGCCGGAGTGGTGGACGTGCCGTCGGTCACCGAATACGCCGCCACCTTGCCCAACGTGGTGGTGGCCGACGACGGCCTTTTTGTCTGCTCCCAGGACGTGCAGGAACAGATGAAGGCCAAGATCGCCGAGCACAACCTCAACCGGGTGGTGGTGGCCTCCTGCAGCCCCAAGACCCACGAACCCATCTTCATGGACACCCTCACTGCCTGCGGCCTCAACAAATATCTGTTCGAGATGGCCAACATCCGCAACCACAACTCCTGGGTGCACACCGCCGAGCCGGCCCTGGCCACGGCCAAGGCAAAGGACTTGGTGCGCGCGGCGGTGGCCCGGGTGAGCACCCATCGCGCCCTGCCCAAGATGACGGTTGGGGTCAAACCCCGCTGCTTGGTGGTGGGAGGCGGGGTGGCCGGGCTCACCGCGTCCCTGTCCCTGGCCGAGCAGGGTTTCGAGGTGGTGCTGGTGGAGCGTGAGGCGGAGTTGGGCGGATTCTCCCGCCGGCTCACCCATACCATTGAGGGGGCGGACATCAACGCCCACCTGGACAAGCTAATCGAGCAGGTGCGGGAGCACGATAACCTCCAGGTGCTTACCGAGACGGTGATCACCAGCTTCAGCGGCTACCGGGGCAACTTCACCACCGAGGTTATCGTGGGCCCGGGCATGTATGAGCGCAAGATCAACCACGGCGCCCTCATTCTGGCCACCGGAGCCAGCGAGTACGAGCCCAGCGAATACGGCTATGGCGAGGATACCCGGGTAGTGACCCAGGTGGAGTTGGCCCAGCGCCTGGAGGATCCCAAGGGGGCCGAAGGCCTGGACTCGGTGGTGATGATCCAGTGCGTGGGCTCGCGGCGCGACGACTATCCCAACTGCTCGCGCATCTGCTGCCAGAGCGCAGTCAAAAACGCCCTGCATCTGAAGGAGCTCAATCCGGATATGCAGGTCTATGTGCTTTACCGCGACATCCGCACCTATGGGCTCATGGAAGACTATTACACCGAGGCCCGCCAAAAGGGCGTGGTCTTTTTCCGCTTCGACCAGGAGAACCCACCGGAGGTTGTCCCGGGCGAGGATGGCGTGAAGGTGTCTTTCACCGACCATGTGCTGGGCCGCGAGATTCAGGTGCGGGCCGACCTGGTCACCCTGAGCGCCGGCATGCGCCCACGAGAATCCGAGGACCTCTGGTCGATCATGAAGCTGGCCCGCAACGCCGATGGCTACCTGCTGGAGGCGCATGTGAAGCTGCGGCCCGTGGACATGGCCAGCGACGGGGTCTACGTGTGCGGCACGGCCCACGGACCCAAGCTGGTCAGCGAGTCCATTTCCCAGGCCCTGGCCGCTGCCGGGCGGGCGGCCACCTTGCTATCCCAAAGCGAGCTGGAGCTGTCGCCGGTGACCTCCCGGGTGAACCCGGAGCTGTGCGCTTCCTGCCTGGTGTGCGTCTACTCCTGCCCTTACGGAGTGCCGCGCATCAACGAAGACGGGGTGAGCCAAATCGACGAGGCCCTGTGCCGTGGCTGCGGCATCTGCGCCGCTGAATGCCCGGCCAAGGCCATCGAGCTCAATTGGTACGAGGACGGCCAGATCCTCGCTCAGGTGGATGCTCTGCTGGAGGGAGTAATGTGATGGAGGGATTTGAGCCGGTGATTGTGGCTTTTTGCTGCAATGCCTGAGGCTATTCAGCCGCGGACCTGGCAGGTTCGATGCGCCTGAATTACCCGGTGCACGTGCGCATAATCCGCGTGCCCTGCACCGGAAAAGTGGACATCCTGCACATCCTGCGCGCCTTTGAAAAAGGGGCCGACGGGGTATACCTGGTGGGCTGCATGGAGGGCAGCTGCTTCTACGAGCAGGGCAACTTCAAGGCCCGCAAGCGGGTTGAGTACGCCCAGCGCCTGTTGGAGCAGGTGGGCACCGGTGGCGAGAGGGTGCAGATGTTCAACCTCACCTCGGGCGAAGCCCCCAAGTTCGCCCAATTTGCCCGGGAGATGACCGAACGCATCAAGACCCTGGGGCCCAACCCTGCCAAACTGGCCGGCGCGGCGTCCAAGGGCCCGGCGGCCGGGCAGGCGGCGGAAAGAGGAGCGGCGTGAAATGATCGTAGCGAACGGCAAACCCTTGGAGGAAATCATCGGCGTAGTCAAGGGCCACCGCAAGATTTTGGTGGCCGGCTGCAACGAATGCGTCACGGTTTGCGAAGTGGGGGGGACCAAGGAGGTCGGCATCCTGGCCTCGGCCCTTCGATTGCACTTCCTCAACCAAGGTGTTGAGGCCCAGGTGGGCGAAACCACCTTGCAGCGCCAGTGCGACCGCGAGTACGTGGTGGGCGCCAGGGTGACGGTGGAGCCTTATGAGATCGTGGTCTCCGTCGCTTGCGGCGTGGGCTGTCAATTCATGGCCGAGGAGTACAACAAAGTTCCGGTGGTGCCCGGAGTGGACACCTCGTTCATGGGTGGGGCCTTGGAGCGCGGCGTGTGGAGCGAACGCTGTCAGGGCTGCGGCACCTGCCTGCTGGCCAAGACTGCGGGCATATGCCCGGTGAGCCGTTGCGCCAAGCGGGTGCTCAATGGCCCTTGCGGCGGCTCCACCAAAGGCAAGTGCGAGATATCCAAGGACGTGGATTGCGCCTGGCAGCTCATCGTGGATCGCCTGAGTTCCCTGGGCCGCATGGAAGATTATGAGGTCCTTACCCCCATCAAGGACTGGTCCACCGATCGGGCGGGTGGCCCCCGCATGCGCATCAAAGAGGAGGTGGCCTCGTGAGCGCAACCACCCCAAGCAAGCTGGAGAAGATGCTCAAGGCCGGCCACCAGGCGGTTACCAGCGAGTGTGGGCCGCCCCGGGGCAGCGACGCCGAGGCCATCAAGGAAAAGGCCCGGATGATCAAGGATCACGTGGACGCCATAAACATCACCGACAACCAGACCTCGGTGACCCGGCTCTGCTCCCTGGCCGCCTGCATCCACCTGAAGCTGGCCGGGCTGGATCCCATCCTGCAGATGGTAACCCGCGACCGAAATCGCATAGCCATACAGAGCGACATCTTGGGAGCGGCCTCTTTTGACATCCACAACATCCTTTGCCTGTCCGGCGACCATCAAAGCTTCGGCGACTGTGCGGCGGGCCAAAACGTGCATGATCTGGATTCCATGCAACTCATCCAGACCGTAAGGCACATGCGCGACGAGGGCAAATTCCTGGGCGGCGAAGACATCAAACGGCCGCCCAGCATGTTCGTGGGCGCGGCGGCGAACCCCTTTGCCGACCCCTATGAAATCCGAGTGCCGCGCCTGGCCAAGAAGGTGGCCGCGGGAGTGGAGTTTATCCAGACCCAATGCATCTTCAACCTCGACAAGTTCGAGCGGTGGATGGGCGAGGCTCGCGACCGGGGCTTGCTGGAGAAGGTATATATCCTGGCCGGGCTCACCCCGCTCAAATCGGCGGGCATGGCCAAGTACATGAAGAACCGGGTGCCGGGTATGGATGTGCCCGACGAAGTGGTGGCGCGCATCGCCGGTGTGCCCAAGGAAAAGCAGGCCGAGGAAGGCATCAAGATGTGCATTGAGGCCATTCAGCGCCTCAAGGAAGTGCCGGGAGTGGCGGGATTCCACGTCATGGCTATCGAGTGGGAAGAGAAGGTGCCCGAGATCGTAGAAGGCGGCGGGCTTTATCCCCGACCCAAGCTTGACTAGGGACGCCAACCCCTGGAGGGTGTTTCAAGGGAGGGAACTAGCCGGGCTGGGGCCAAATGGATCCGGCTCGGCCTTCTTTTATTTTAGGCTGGTTTTGTCGGCAGGGTGACGGTGAAGGTGCTGCCCTTGCCCAACTCGCTGGCCACCTCCACCGCGCCGCCCAAGCCTTCCACCACGCTTTTGACTATGGGCAGGCCCAGCCCGGTGCCGGTAACGTAGCGGGTCTTCTCGTTCTTGACGCGGTAGAACTTGTCGAAGATCAGCCCGATTTTATCAGGCTCGATACCAAAGCCCTCGTCGCTGACCGCTACCTTGAGGGCGTCCCCCACGCTCCAGGCCCTGAGCTTCACCTTGCCCCCGTCGGGCGAGTAGTTGATGGCGTTGGCCGCAAGGTTGGTGAACACGCTTTCCAGGCCCACCGGGTCGGCCCGAAGCACGGGTAACGGCTCTTCGGGCACCTCCAGGCTCAACTCAATTTTCCTGTTCCGGGCCTGATCGCTGAGCGCTTCGCTTACCGAGGTAAGCACTTTTTCCAAACTAACTTCAACCGGCTCGGCGGAGATTCCTCCGCCGTTTTCCAGGCGGCTAAGGTCCAACAAGTCGCGCACGAAGGAGATGAGCCCCTGGGTGCGCTCCCGGGCGCGCACCAGCAGGTGGCGATGCCCCTGGATGGGCGCCGCGCCCTCCTCACCCACGAGGAGGGTAAGTTGCAACAGGATTGTGGAAAGCGGCGAACGCAGCTCATGACTCACTTTGGCAACGAACTCCTGGCGCAACTGGTCCAACATGCGGTAGGGAGTCACATCGATGAACACCAGCACAGCCCCCAAGCTGTCACCGCCATCGCCCAATACCGGCGTGGCCTGGGCCAACAGGTTGCGGCCCTGCCCGGTTACAAACTCCACCGCCGGTGGGTCCTCACCATTGCCTTGCCTTTGCCGGGAAGCGCGGCGGGCCAACTCGTGCACCTTGGGCTCGCTTAGATAGTGGGTTATGTCCTGGCCCGAGGGGCTGTTGGGTTCCAGGCCGGCCATCTGACAGAATGTCGGGTTGTGCAGCACCACCCGGCCGTCTGGTTGGGTCACCAAGACACCCATGGGCAAGGCGCGAATGACGGTGCGCAGGCGGCTCTGCTCCCCGGCCAGGTCGGCCAGGGTCTGCTGGCGCTCGCGCTCGAGGCGCTCGGTCTCGCGGGTCAGGCGTAGGCGCTCCATGGCCCGGCCTACGGTGAGTCTTAGATGATCTGGTTGGAAAGGCTTGGGCAAAAAGTCATAGGCCCCCAGCTTCATGGCCTCGATGGCGGTCTCCACCGTGGCGTAACCGGTGATGACAATGACCAGCGCTTGGGGGTGGAGTTGGCGCAGATTTTTCAGAACCTCCAGACCGTCCATACCCGGCATCTTCAGGTCCAGCAGCACTATGTCCGCCGGGTTCTTTTCCATGGCCTCCAGGCCGGCCACGCCATCGGGCGCTTTGGTAACTGAGCAACCCAGGCGGCTCAGGAAACGCTCACAGCCGTCACGGATGTCGCGTTCGTCGTCGATTACCAGGACCGTTACGGCCGTCTGATCGGTTTGGGTCATGCTTTTATAACTCCTCGGCGGCGATCACTGCGGGCAGTTTGATGACAAACAAGGTGCCTTGGCCGCGAGGACTGAAGACCTCGATACTGCCGTGGTGGTTTTTGACTATCCCGAAGGCCACGCTAAGCCCCAGGCCCGTACCCTCTCCCTCTTCCTTGGTGGTAAAAAAAGGCTCGAACACGTGGGGGAGCACGTCGGGGGGGATGCCCGGGCCGGTGTCCTGAAACTCCACCAATACGCCACGCCCCCCGGGGAAGCGTCGGGTGCGCACCTCAATGAGCCCGTTACCGTGCATGGCCTCGGCCGCGTTGAGGATAATGTTCATGAATACATGGTTGAGCTGCTGGATGTCAGCGGGCACCTGGGGCAACTCGGGGTCCAGGTCCAGTTTCACGGTAATGTTTTGGAACTGGGATTGATTCTCCAGCAGGAACATGGTGCGCGACAGGGCCTGGTTGAGATCGGCGGGGCGCATCTCCCGCTTGGTCTGGCGGGCGAACTGCAACAGTTCCTTGATGGTGTCCCGGCAGCGCTGGGCGTTGTCCAAGATGCGCTTCAAATCGTCGTGGGCCTCGGGGGGCAGGTCATATTCTTCGGCCAGCAGGTTGGCGTAAAGGGTGATGCCAGCCAGGGGGTTGTTTAGCTGGTGGGCCACCCCGGCGGCCAGCTTGCCGATGGAAGCCATCTTCTCCGATTGCAACAGCTGCATGCGGGTGTGGTCCAACTCCCGCTCCATGCGCAACTTGGCCCTGAGGTCGTAGAAGAAGCCCACCGTGGCCACCTCGTTCTCGTCCTCGGTGACCACCGCAGCCGACAAGCTGATGGGCACGGTGCTTCCCTCCTTATGCAGCAGACGCACCTCATGCGACTTAAGCTTGCCCTTGCCGCCGTGCTCCTCGCTGCGCATCAAGGCCATTACCTCCCGCGCCCCATCGCCTGGGTAGATGTCGCGGATGTCCACCTCGTTCAGCGCTTCCTGCTCGCTATACCCGGTTATGTCTCCTGCGGCCTCGTTGAACAGGATAATGCGTCCGGTCATATCCGCGGCGATCACCGCGTCCACCGAGCTTTTGATCAGGTTTCGCAAAAAGGCGTTGGAGCGGATCAGCTCCCGGTTCACCTCCTGGAAGCGGTGCCAAGCCCGCTGGCGGCGGGTGATGTCGCGGTGCAGGTGCACCACTCGAGCCACCTGGCCGCTGGAGTCCATCACCGGCAAGGTGGTGCATTCGATGTATCGTTCGGTGCCGTCCGGGGCGGTCTGCACATGCTCGGAAACTGCGGGTTTGCCGGTTCGCATAGTTTCAATGGCGTGGCAGGCGTCTTTGCAATTCTGGCAGGGTTCAGGGCGGCGGCGGGTGAGTTGGTAGCAGGTGTGCCCGATTGCCTTTTCGCGCTTGATACCCAGGTGGTCTAGAAACACCTGGTTGCAGTCCACGACCTTGTAGGTAAGCGGGTCCACCACGTAGATGGCATCGGGCAGGCTGTCCAGCAACATCTCACTGAACTTACGCTCCCGCTCCATCTCCTGCTGGATCTGTCGGTTCTTTTGTAGAGAATCCTCCAGCTCCCTGATGCGGGTCCGCAAGGCTTGGATTTCGGCGGCCAGTTCGTCGGAAGAATGCCTTCTTTCGTCCATGGATTCCTCATGCGGCTGGGGGATGGCAGCCGTGCGGCCCGCGGAATACGAACCATAAATACAATATCATGCAGATAGGTTTACTAACAATCCTCGGCCCGGCGATAGCGTCTTTGAAGCATGACGCGGGGCAGCCCCGCTTTATTGACAGTATGCCCACTACATTGCTATGCTATCGATATTCTACTTGAGCCTGAGTACCTGTTGGGAGGGGTGACAATGGCCGGTAAGAGAGTGCTCATCATAGACGATGATCCCGATTTGGTGGAAGCTGTAAGCATGCTGCTGGAGGCCGAGGGAATGGAACCCTTGGCTGCCTATGGCGGAATCGAGGGCCTGGAAAAGGCTCGCAGCGAGGGTCCTGACCTAATCGTTTTGGACGTTATGATGGAGGACAAGGATGGTTTCGCGGTAGCCAAGGAGGTCTCCAAGGACCAGGCGCTGCGCGACATCCCGGTGATTATGCTCACCGCCGTGGCCGACCACGCCATGGACTCCAGCTACGCGCCTCACTCGGCCATAAAGTCCCTGGAAGTGGACGAGTGGTTTGACAAGCCGGTGGATCCCGCCGCTTTAGTGGCCCGCATAAAGGAACTGGTCGGCTAGCCTTCCGCCTGCTTGGCGGTAAGGCGACTCAACCGCAATGCGGACGAGGTAGAAGTGCGCCTCGCCTTTCCTTGACTGAAAAGAGGCGGGGAGGTTCGCCGGCAAGCCTTGTGCCCACTTTATTGCTTTGTCGCGGAACATCCCTCTAACGAAATTTACTCACCCAGCGAAGTGTCCGCCAAAAATTGGCAGAATCACTAACTGTAACGGCCAATTTCCGACCTATCCCAGCCGACGCAAAAGGAAAGGGCTTAGCTAAATATAGCTAAGCCCTTGAGTTACGTGGCGGGGACGACCGGGCTCGAACCGGCGGCCTCCGGCGTGACAGGCCGGCGCTCTAACCAACTGAGCTACGCCCCCGCGTAGTATATTTTCTAAAACCGGTGGTCGGCTCGGTCCTACCGCCACCTTCCTAAACGGGGATAGTGGTGGTAGGCGGAACAGGGCTCGAACCTGTGACCCCCGGCTTGTAAGGCCGATGCTCTCCCAACTGAGCTACCCGCCCAAGTCCCGAGGCCGCGCGATCTTGCCGCCCGGCCCCGTACCCCGTCAAGGGGACTACTATTTATCAATCCAGCCGCGATCTGTCAAGAGATTACGGTCAATTAGTGCGCCATAACTTCGTTGGCGGCGTCTTTTTTTGCGTCCGTGGGCAACACGTAGGGCTCAGGTGATTCCCGGAAGATGGCCCCGGGGTCATCCACGGCCAGGGCGTAGGTCAGCACCTGGTCCATGTGCTCCACGGGTATCAGTTCTATCGCCTTGAGCACCCTCTGGGGTATCTCCTTGATGTCCTTCTCATTGTCCTTGGGGATCAACACCTGGGTGATCTGGGCCCGGTGGGCGGCCAGAACCTTTTCCCTTAGCCCGCCTATGGGCAGCACCCGCCCGCGCAGGGTGATTTCGCCGGTCATGGCCACCGTGGCCTTCACCGGGATGCGGGTTAGGGCGCTCACCAGGGCCGTGGCCAGGGTGATGCCCGCAGAGGGGCCGTCCTTGGGTATGGCTCCCTCGGGCACGTGGATGTGCAGGTCCACCTTGGTGTAGAAGTCCTCGGGCAGGCCCAGGGACTTGCCCCGTGAGCGCACGTAGCTCAGCGCCGCCTGGGCGGACTCCTGCATGACCTCGCCCAGCTTGCCGGTGATGGTCAACTTGCCCTTGCCGGGCATGATGATGGCCTCGGTGGTGAGCACCTCGCCGCCGGTCTCGGTCCAGGCCAGGCCGTTGGACAGACCCACGTGGTCGGTCTCCTCGGGCAGGCCGTAGCGGAACTTGGGCACGCCCAGATAGCTCTCCACGGCGCTCACCGACACCCGCACGGTGCCCTTGACGTCGTTTTCGCTGACAAGGCGCTTGGCCACCTTGCGGCACACGCTGGCCAACTCCCGCTCCAGGTTACGCACCCCGGCCTCGCGGGTGTAGCGGCGGGCTATCTCCAGGATGGCCTTATCACTGAGCTGTACCTGCTCGGGGGCCAGGCCGTTGGCCTTGGCCTGCTTGGGCAGCAGGAACTGGGTGGCGATGCCCAGCTTTTCCAACTCGGTGTAGCCGGGCAGGCGGATGATCTCCATGCGGTCCTGCAAGGGGGCCGGGATGGAGTAGAGGGTGTTGGCCGTGGTGATGAACATGACCTCGGAGAGGTTGTAGTCCACGTCCAGGTAGTGGTCGTTGAAGGCGTAGTTCTGCTCGGGGTCTAGGACCTCCAAGAGGGCGGCGCTGGGGTCGCCCCGGAAGTCGGTGGACATCTTGTCCACCTCGTCCAGGCAGAACACCGGGTTGATGCTGCCGGCCCGGCGCATGGACTGGATGATCTTGCCGGGCAGGGCCCCGATGTAGGTGCGGCGGTGGCCGCGAATCTCGGCCTCGTCACGCACGCCGCCCAGGCTGACCCGGATGAAGTTGCGCCCCATGGCCCGGGCTATGGAGCGGGCCAGGGAGGTCTTGCCCACGCCGGGAGGGCCCACGAAGCACAGGATGGGGCCCTTGATCTTCTTGGTGAGCGCCTGCACGGCCAAAAACTCCAGGATGCGCTCCTTGGGCTTGTCCAGGCCGTAGTGGTCATCGTCCAGGATGGCGTGGGCCGCCTTGAGGTCCAGGGAGTCACGGGTGCGCTCGCGCCAAGGAAGGGCCATGAGCCAGTCCACGTAGTTGCGCACCACCGTGGCCTCGGCGCTCATGGGCGACATCATCTTGAGCTTTTTCAACTCGGCCTCGATTTTCATGCGGGCTTCGCGGGGCATGGGCTTTTTCTTGAGCTTCTCCTCAAGATCCCGGACCTCGCTCTTGAGGTCGTCCTTTTCGCCCATCTCCTTTTGGATGGCCCGCATCTGCTCGTTGAGATAGTACTCGCGCTGGGTCTTTTCCATCTGGCGCTTGACCCGGCTCTTGATGCGCTGCTCTATCTGCAAAATCTCGATTTCGCTGCGCAAAAGCTCGAACAGCCGGCTCAGGCGGCTGTTGGGCTCGATAAGCTCCAGAAGCTGCTGCTTGTCGTCCAGCTTGAGCGGCAGGTGGCCCACCACCGTGTCGGCCAGGGTGCCGGGGTCGGTGACGGCCGACACCGAAAGGAGCACTTCCTTGGGTATCTTCTTGTTAAGCTTGGCGTATTGGTCGAAAGAGGCCACCACCGAGCGGATGAGCGCCTCGGATTCCAGGTCCGTGGCAAAGCCCTGATCCACTACTTCCAGGTCGACCATGAAGAAGTCGGGGTTGGGCTGGTAGCCGATCACCCGGGCCCGCTCGCGACCCTCGATAAGAGCCTTCACCGTGCCGTCGGGCAGGCGCAGGAGCTGGAGCACCGTGCTCAGGGTACCAACCTGGTATATGTCCCCCTCGCGGGGGTCATCCACCTTGGCTTCGCGTTGGGTGGCCAAAAAGATGGTCTTCCCATGCTCCATGGCGTATTCCAGGGCCGCCACGGAACGGTCGCGCCCCACGAACAGGGGAGCGACCATGGAGGGGAAGATCACCACGTCCCTGAGAGGCATCAATGGTGCGCGCATATTCGGCTTCCTCGCTTTACGAGCGTCCTAATTACGAGAAGACGCAAAAACTTACGTTCTCTTCTTAGAAGAGAATAAGTACTCTTTGAGGCGATTGCATGATTATTTTTGCCGTCCCGGGGGCAGACGGACCCGGCCGAGGCCGCCCTAGGCGTACTCGGCCTGATCCGAATAGAGCAGCAGAGGCTGTTCACCCTTGGTGATAACCTCCTCGCCAACCACGCACTCGGTGACTTCCTTGAGCGACGGCAACTCGTACATTATGTCGAGCATGGCCGACTCGAGGATGGAGCGCAGGCCGCGGGCGCCGCTTTTGCGAACCAAGGCCTCCTTGGACACCGCCTTCAGGGCCTCGTCGCTGAACTTCAGCTCAACGCCTTCCAGCTCGAAAAGCTTCTGGTACTGCTTGACCAGGGCGTTCTTGGGCTCGGTGAGGATGCGGATCAGGGCTTCCTCGCTCAGCTCTTCCAGGGTGGCCACCACGGGCAGGCGTCCCACGAACTCGGGGATGAGGCCGAACCTGATCAGATCCTCGGGCTGGCACTTGGCCAACACCTCTCCCAAGGGCACGTCTTCGGGACGTTCCTTCACTTGGGCGGTGAAGCCCATCATCTTGGCGCCAAGGCGGTTTTTGATCACCCGGTCCAGGCCCACGAAAGCCCCGCCGCAGATGAACAGGATGTTGGTGGTGTCCACCTTGACGAATTCCTGCTGCGGATGCTTGCGCCCGCCCTTGGGCGGCACCGAGGCCTGGGTGCCCTCGATGATCTTCAATAGGGCCTGCTGCACGCCCTCGCCGCTGACGTCACGGGTGATGGAGGGGTTTTCGCTCTTGCGGGCGATTTTGTCGATCTCGTCGATGTAGACGATGCCCCGCTGGGCCCGCTCCACGTCGTAATCCGCCGCCTGGAGCAGGTTCAGTATGATGTTCTCCACGTCCTCGCCCACGTACCCGGCCTCGGTGAGGGTGGTGGCGTCGGCGATGGTGAAGGGGACGTTGAGGATCTTGGCCAGGGTCTGGGCCAAAAGGGTCTTGCCGCAGCCGGTGGGGCCCACCAACAGGATGTTGGATTTTTGCAGCTCCACCCCGCCCATTTCCATCTTGGCGTCGATGCGCTTGTAATGGTTGTGCACGGCCACGGAGAGTATCTTCTTGGCCCGGTCCTGCTCAACCACGTACTCGTCCATTATCGCCTTGATTTCCACTGGTTTGGGAATGGCGACGCGGCTGGCGGCCTCTTCCTTCTGGTACTCCTCTTCGATGATCTCGTTGCAAAGCTCGATGCACTCGTCGCAGATGTACACCGAAGGCCCTGCGATGAGCTTTTTCACCTCATCCTGGCTCTTGCCGCAGAAGGAGCAAACTAGATCGGAACCTTTGCCGTCGTTCTTTTTGGTCATTTAGACCAGCCTCCGTCCCCCTGGGGAACTTGCGGGGTGCTTATGATGCAGCCAGTTCGCGGTGGGCTATCACCTTGTCGATGATGCCGTAAGACTTGGCTTCTTCCCCGCTCATGAAAAAGTCGCGTTCGGTGTCGGCGGCGACCTTCTTGACGCTCTGCCCGGTGTGCCCGGCCAGAATCAGGTTGAGCTCCTCCCTAAGACGCAAGATTTCCCTGGCGTGTATGTCGATGTCGCTGGCCTGTCCCTGAAATCCCCCCATGGGCTGGTGAATCAGAATACGGGAGTGGGGCAGCGAAAAGCGCATGCCGGGCTCGCCGGCGGCCAAGAGAATGGCGGCCATGCTGCTGGCCTGGCCCAAGCACAGGGTGCTCACCTTGGACTTGATGTAGCTCATGGTGTCGTAGATGGCCATGCCCGCGGTAACCTGCCCGCCAGGCGAGTTTACGTAGAGGCTGATGTCCTTGGTGGGGTCCTCGGCCTCCAGGAAAAGCAACTGAGCAATGAGCACGTTGGCCACATGGTCGTCGATGGGCTCGCCCAGGATGATGATGCGGTCTTTAAGCAGACGCGAATAGATATCGTAAGATCTCTCGCCGCGGCTGGTTTGCTCAATGACATAAGGAATAAGGGGCATCAGCGCCTCGTTTCGTTAATCAGATTCAGCTAGCGTTTTCGCCCTCGGCCGCGCTGTTTTCAGCAGCCAATTCGTCTGGGTCTACTTGTGTAATAGTAGCACCGGCCTTTATGGCCTGCAACGTCTTTTCTTCCAGGATATGAGCAGTTAGCGAGGGCATCGCATTGTTTTTATTGTAGATATCCCGGAGCGCCTTGGCCGGCTGGCCGGTGCGCTCGGACATCTTTTCGAACTCGGCGTCGATGTCTTCATCGGCAATCTGGATGTCTTCCATCTCGGTGATCTTGCCCAAGACGATACCGGCGCGGACCTTCTTTTCGGCTTGGGGCCTAAAGTCGTCGGCCAGCTTCATGGGGTCCAGGCCCGCCACCTTGGGGTCCATGCCCGACTGGGTCAGCCGCTGCATGAAGTCCTTGACCATGTCCTCCAGCTCGCCCTCCACCAGGGAGGTGGGCAGCTCGAACTCGCCCAACTCGCGCACCTGGTCCAAAATCTGGCGGCGGATCTCCTGGTCCTTCTGCTCCTGGTACATCTTGTCCAGGTCGGTGCGGATGCGGTCCTTTAGGGCGTCCAGGGTCTCGAACTCGCCGCCCAGGGAGCGGGCGAAGTCGTCATCCAGCTCGGGCTTGACCTTGCTCTTGAGGCCCTTCACCTGCATGACGAAGCGGATGTCCTTGCCGGCCATGGACTTGTTGGGATGGTCGTCCTCGAAGTGCACGTTGGCCTCGGTGGTGTCGCCCACCTTGGCCTTGACCAGGGCCACCTCAATCTCCTGCTGGCTTTGGCCCGCGCCCAGGTCCACTTCCACGTTCTCGGCCTTGCCGCCGTCCAGGGGCTTGTCGCCGTCAAAGGCCTCGTAGTCCACCACCACCACGTCACCGATGGCCGCGGGGCGCTCTTCCTCCACCGGCACCAGCACCGCCTGGCGCTCGGTCAGCTGGTCCAGGCGCTTGGCGATCTCCTCGTCGGTGGCCTCCAGCTTGGGCTCCTTGAGCTCAAAGCCCTGGTAGGATTCTTTGGTGATTTCGAACTCGGGAGGCACGTCAAAGGTCAACTTGTAGACGAAGTCCTGACCCGCTTGGGGAGGATCAAAGTCGAAATCAGGCTGAGCCACCGGCTCGATGCCGCTTTCCTTGAGAGCCTCGGCATAGCTGCCGCCCAGAAGCTCCTGGGAAGCTTCGCTGGCCGCCTGGTCTCCGTAATAGCGCTCCAAAATGGGCCGCGGCGCCTTGCCGGGCCGGAAGCCCTTGATCTTCACGGAGTTTTTCAGCTTGTTGTAAATCTTGTTCAGGGTCTTGTCTACTTCTTTGGCCGGCAGCTCCACCGTAATGCGTCGCTGGACCTGGCTCAGCTCTTCCACGTTGACCTTCATGACCGGTATTCCTTGCCCTCAAGAGGGGTTAGGGTGAACTAATTTGAAATTGTAGTGATATAACACCCCACTGGACCTCCCGCAACCCAAAAGCGGCGTCCAAGGGGCCGGAATCGGTTGGTTTTCAGTAGGTGGCCAGCTGCTCGCGCACCAGGGTGATGTCCTCGGCCTCCGGCAGGAAGGGGTAATTGCGCAGGTCCGGGCCGGGCCGCTCGTTGCCGTAGGGCCGGTTGCAGGCCACCTCTCCCGAGGCTCCCGGGCAGCCAGAGGTCATGAAGGGCCGCCCCGAGGCGATGGCGTTTTCGATAATCTCCGGGTCGTCGCCGAAGAACACGATGCGCCCCTCGCCGTCAAAGGCCATGTCCGAGGCCTTGGCCTGGTCGTGGTCGATGAGCCAGCGGGCCAACTGGATGCGCCGGTAGCCCGAGGCCGGGGGCTGGGGGGTGTCGGACAGGGCGGAGAAGCGCTCGGGGTAGAAACAAAACAGATGGGTGTAGCCGCCCAGGCGCCGGGCCCGGTCCATGGCCCAGACCAACTCCTCCTCGGTTTCGCCCAGGCCGTAGATGAGGTGCACCCCCGCCATGTCCCGGCCGAAGATTTCGATGGACTGCTGATATATCTCCCAGTAGTGCTCCCAGCGGTGGGGGCCTCCGGCGGGCTTGCCCCGGAACTTGGCGAACAGCTCCGGCGTGGCCGCGTCGATGGCCACCCCGATGCGGTCGGCCCCGGCGTCCTTCATCTCCAGCAGGTTTTCGCGCTTGAGAATGGTGGGGGCGATCAACAGGCTCACCGGCAGGCCGCAGCCCGCGCGAACCCGGCGGCAGATCTCCAAGGTGTCTTCCCGGGCCCTGGGGTGGGTGATCATGGAGATGCACACCCGCTCCACGTGGGGGGGAGCGGCGGCGCAGGCCTCCACCACCTGGTCCAGGGCGTAGGCCCGCCAGATCACCCGGATGAACTTTTGGAAGCGGGGGTCCTCGGCCGGGATCTGGCTCTCACGGGCCAGGCCGCAGAAGGCGCAGTTGGCCTTGCACCCGCCGGGGTAGGTGAGTAGCAGGTTGATGCAGCCCAGGCGGGCGTTGCGAAAGAAACGGCCCTGTGCGAAACCAAGGGTCATGGCCGCGGCCAGGGAAAGGCGCACGTATTCCGGGCTGGAGTGGCTCAGGTCTGCCTCGGCGGCGGCTAAGGGCATGGTTTCTCCTCGCTTCAGGCCAGGGAACAGCAAGTATCTTGAAAGGTAACTTTTACACCCAAGGAGCGGGCTTGCTCAAGGGCTCCGTCGCTGGGGATGGCCAGGGCGTTGATTCCCGCCCGCACCGCCAGGCCGTCCAATTCGGCCCGATAGCGGCCCCGAGGCCGGGCGCAGCCCAGGTGGTGACGGGCCTCGGGCAGGCGCATGCGGGCCTCGGCGATGAAACGGGCCACCTCCTCCACGGTGGGAGGCTCGGCCTGGACCATGGGGGTGTCTTTCAAGGGCATAAGGACCACGAACACCACCCTCTGGGGGTTCAGCGCGGCCACCATTTCCAGGGCGTCGTACTCGCCGATGAGGTGGCCGTGGTCCAGGCCCATGATGATGTGGGGCACCACCTCCAGCCCGGCGTCAACGCAGGCGGCCAGGGTCTCGCCCTGGGCGGCCAGGCCGTCGGGCAGGTGCAACACCCGCTGGGCGGTGCCCTCGCTGCCCACCACGTCGATCAGGGCCTGGCGCACCCCGGCGGCTTTGAGGGCCCGGGCGGTGGCCGCGCTTATGCGCCCCACATGGGCGGTGAGCACCAGGTCGGTCTCGGCGGCCAGGCGCTCTATGGCGGGCAAGGCGGCGTCCCAGGGCAGGCGGCCCTGGGGGTCGCTGCCCCCTGAGATGAGCATGCCCACCTGGCCCTGGGCGGCCAGGCGCTTGCCCAGGGCGTAGAGGGCGTCGGCCCCCACGGCCGGATGCATGGTGCGCAAAAGGTGCCCCCGGCAGTGGTCGCAGCCTTGGCGGCACTCGGGCCCGGTGATGCTCACCGCCGGGTAGCGGCCCTTGCGGCCGTAGGCGGTGAACATGCCCGGCAGGAAGATGCCCAGGTTGGGGCCGTGATGCCGCCAGGACAACTCGCGGGCTTGGTCCAGGGCTTGGTTGAGATCAGACACCACGGCCTCCCCAGGCGGGCCAGGTGCGGGCCATGAGCCCCGCGAAGTCATCAGCGTCCCACTCGCGCTCCATTTCCTGTCGGGCGGCCAGGCCGCGGGCCAAGTGCTTGCCGTAGCGGGCCAGCACCTCGTTTTGATACTCCCGGCCCGCCCCGGCTTGGCCCCCGGCCAGGCGGGCGGCAGCGCGGCCCGCTTCCGCGCCGGAAAAAACCGCCTGGGGGATGCCCGCCCCGGTTACCGGATGGGTGAGCCCGGCCGCGTCCCCGGCCAGCAGCACGCGGGCCTTGGCCATCTCGTCGCGCGGCCCGCCCACGGGGATGGCTCCCCCGGCCAGGGCCAACACGCCGGGCAGGATCAGTCCTTGCTCGATCAGCCGTGCGCGCAACTCATCCAGGCGCTTCTGGGGCTTGGCCTCCACCCGGCAGCCCAGGCCCAGGTTGGCCGCCAGGCCGCGCGGAAAGAGCCAGGCGTAGCCGTGGCGTATGGCGGGCTCCAGATAGACTTGGGTGCGCTCCAAGGGCTTGGCCAAGGGCACCTGCATCTGCACCCCGGCCATCAGCGCCTGGGAGGGCCACCCGGCCAGGCGGGCGGTGAGAGAGGCCGCGCCGTCGGCGGCCACCACCGCGCCGGGGGTGAGGCTGACCTTGCGGGCTCCTCGTTGTATCTCCCAGGTATCGCCACTTTGGCTCATGAGCTTGGCCCCGGCCCACACCCGCGCCCCAGCCTGGGCGGCGG
The DNA here is from genome assembly GCA_018902755.1 of Pseudomonadota bacterium. Lineage (GTDB taxonomy): Bacteria > Desulfobacterota > Desulfarculia > Desulfarculales > Desulfarculaceae > Desulfoferula. The sequence goes on from JAHIQI010000037.1 coordinate 29,635, forward strand.
CCAGCACCAGGCCGTGGTCGAACACCTGGCGGTCCAGAATCCAGCCCGACCCTGGGGTGAAGCGCTCCTCGCCTTCCAAAACGGTGAGCATGCCCTCCACCGGCTGCACTTGGCTGCGTTCGGGGAAAGTAACCTCCCTGGCCAGCAAGCGCGGCACGAACTCGGCGCAGTGGGGCAGGGCACCGAACCGGCGCTTCTTGTCGATGAGCAGGACCTCGGCTCCGGCCGCGGCCGCCTCCTGGGCGGCCAGAGCCCCGGCGGGTCCGCCGCCGACCACCAGCACATCCACCCGCTCAGGCATGGCCCATCTTCCGAGCCACCTTTTCGATGAGCGCGGTGTTCATCTCTGTCTGGTTGTCAAAGTGCCCAGCATAGGCGGCCATGCCCTTGCCCAGGTCGTAGCAGGTGGTGGAGTCCAGGTTGACCAGCACCCCTAGGGCCCCGGAATCCTCCATCTCCCGCTGGTGCTTGGCGTAGAAGGCCTCGCAGCAGGAGCCCAGGAACCAGCCGCCTTCTTGTTTGATGCGCTTCAGATTTTCCATGAGGTGCTCGAATGACTGGATGCTCACCGGCTTGAGGCCCAGCTCCTCTCCCAGGGTGATCATCTGGGTGAACTGGCACTCGCCGCAAATCCCGCAGTCGGGCACGTAGCGAAAGTCGCAGTCCGGCGGTTTGGAGCAATAGGGGAGCAGCAGCCAGGCCGGTTTTTGGGCCAGGGCCTGGTCTGGGGTGAGGTTCACCAAAAACAACTCGGCTGCGTCCTCCTGGCCCAGCTCCCGGGCCAGCGCCAGGCGCGCCCCGGCCTCGGCCACGGCGCGGGCCGCTTCCGCCGGGGTGATGCCCACCAGCTCACCGGTGGCGTTGCTAAGGAAATCCTCCACCACCCGGCGCAACTCTTCGGGCTTGGCCTTCACGCCCATCAGCGCGGCTTCCAGGTCCGGCACCAGGCGCTGAGGCCGGGCGAAGAAGTCGCCGCTGATCAGCGCCTTTTGCACCCGCGCCCCCCGCTTGTCCAGCCACAGGTGCACCCGCATGCTGCCGCCCTCGCCCTGCACATAGTGGCGCAGCCAAGCCGGGCGGTCCGAGGGCAGGGACTTGAGGCGCAGCCACCCCTCGGAGCGGAAATAAGGAAGGCGCTGGGCCAACTCTTCTTTCTCGCCCTCGGTAAGGCTACCGGGCTCCAGGCTGAAGCCCAGCCCCTGGGACAGGCCCTGGGCCAGGGCCTCCTTCAACTCGGCCATGGGCAAGGGCCGCCCCAGCAGGTCTTCCAAGAAGGCCATGCGCTCCATGAGCGACTCGATTTCCCGGCGCTTGAGCTTTTCCACCGGCACCCTCAGCGCCCTGAGGAAGCGGTCGATCTCGTTGACCACCAGCACGGTGCCCTGGAACATGGCCCCGCCTTCCAGGACCATGCCCCCGGTGCCGGATATCTTGCGGCCGTCCACCTCGATATCGTTGCGGGGCCGGAAGCAGGCCTCCACTCCCAGGGAGGAAAGGCCCTGGGCGGCGGCCAGGCAGATGCGCTCCAAGGCGGCGTTGAAGCCCCCGGCAAAGGGCCCCTCGCCCCAGGGGGCGATGATCTCCCAGCCCAGGCTGGATTCCTGGAACAGCAGGGCACCGCCGCCGGTAACCCGGCGGTTCACCTCGATGCTGTTGGCGGCGCAGTAGTCCAGGCGAAGCTCGCGCTCGGCATCCTGGTGATAGCCCACCAAGGCGGCGTCAGGGCTGAATCGTAAAAAACGCAGGGTGGGAGGGGAGATGCCCGCCCCGGCCCGGCGGGTAAGCACCTCGTCCAGGGCCATGTTCTCGGCGGCGGTCAACAGGCCGGTGTCTAGCAAGCGAAATCGGGTCAAAATTAATGAACCCCCGGCTGGGACAATGATGGGCTAAGGCTACCTCTGGGCGTGGCCCTCGGCAAGCGAGGGGCCTCAGGAACGCGCTTCGGGGCGCAGCTCGAAATGCTCCCGGTGCAGGCTCTGGTTGGGCACTACGTGAATGGTGAGCTGGAGCAGGCTTTCCAGCTCTTCCAGGGCGAAACGCTCCTCCTGGAGCATCACCTCGGCCACCTGGGGGTGCACCATCACGCTGACCGTGCCGGCCACCGAGTTTTTCATCTCCCGCTCCAGGGCGCGGAAAATCTCGTAGCACACCGTGGTGGGGTCGCGCAGGCGGCCGGAGCCTTCGCAATAGAAGCAGGGCTCGCCCAGGGACTCTCCCAAGGACTCGCGCACCCGCTTTCGGGTCATCTCCACCAGGCCCAGGGGGCTCATGGACAGCACGTTGGTCTTGGAGCGGTCCGCGCCCAGGGCTTCCTTTAGAGCGGCCACCACCCGCTCGCGGTTGTCCTCGCGCTCCATGTCGATGAAGTCGATGACGATGAGCCCGCCGATGTCCCGAAGGCGTATCTGGCAGGCGATTTCCTTGACCGCCTCCAGGTTGGTCTTGACGATGGTCTCTTCCAGGTTGTAGCCGCCCACGTAGCGCCCGGTGTTCACGTCGATGGAGGTGAGCGCCTCGGTCTTTTCGATGACCACGTAGCCGCCGCTCTTGAGCCAGACCTTGCGCTCCAGGGCCCGGGCCAGCTCCGGCTCCACCTCGTAGGCGTCGAAGATGGGGTCGCCCCGGTCGTAAAGCTCAACGCTGGGCAGCAGACGGGGCATGAAGGTGGAGACGAACTCCACCACCTGGTCGTACTCTTCCTGGCAGTCGATGATCAGATGGTCCACCTCGCGGGTGAACAGGTCGCGCACCGCCCTCAGGCTCACCGACAAATCCTGGTGCAACACAAAAGGCACCGAGGCCAGGCGGCGGCGCTGGCCGATGGAGTCCCACAGCGAGCGCAAAAAGTCCATCTCCGCGGCCAGCTTTTGGCGATCGGCCCCTTCGCTCACCGTGCGGGCGATGAAGCCCATGCCCGTCGGGCGCAGCTCTTCGATGAGCCCCCGCAGGCGCTGGCGCTCCTCCGGTTCCTCGATGCGGCGGCTCACCCCCACGTGATCGATGGTGGGCATGAGCACCAGGTTGCGGCCGGGCAGGGTTACGTGGCTGGTGATGCGGGCGCCCTTGTTGCCCAGGGGCTCCTTGGCCACCTGCACCATGATCTCCTGGCCCTCGCGCAGCATCTGCTCGATGCGGCTGCCGGGGCTGCGCTGGGCCTCGGGGGGCACCTCGCCCGCGTCCCACTGCATCTCTTCCGGGGGCTCGTAAACGTCGCTCACATAGAGGAAGGCGGCCTTGGGCAGACCGATGTCCACGAAGGCGGCCTGCATGCCCGGCAAGACCCTGGCCACCCGGCCCAGGTACACGTTGCCCGCCAGGGACATCTGCTTGTGGCGCTCCACGTAGACCTCCACGCACTGGCCGTTTTCCAACAGGGCCACGCGGGTCTCGTAGGAGCGCGAGTTTATGAGCAGAGTCGAGGCCATCAGCCTTGCTCTTCCTCCCTGGCTTCCACCTTCAGGGCACGGGCGGCAGCGGCCTCCTCCGGGCTTAGCCCGAAGACGCTGCTGAGCACCTCCACCGGTTTGGGCCTCCCCCCGGCCGAGCCGGCGACCAACAGCAGGTCTCCGCCGTCCAGCTCAATTTGGCGGACGGCGGCCTTGATGTCGATCTCCCGGCTGCCCTTGGGGGAGTGCCTAAGCATAATCCACTGGTCGGCCTCCTGAAAAGCCTCAAGGCGAGCCGGGTCCAGGGGCTGGGCCGGGGTGATGCGGTACACCGCCACCGGCGGGTCGATGAGTTTTTCGCCGGGGCGCCCCGGCCTTCCGTTAGCCAGGCGCAGGCCAGGCGGCAGCAGGGCGTTTACCTGGGCGGCCAATTGGTCCGGGTCGTAGGAGCGGATGGTGGACACCTCCATGGTTTCCACCAGGCTCTCCACCCCGGTGGTCAGGGCGGCGGCGGTTTTTACCAGGGCGTGGGGGTGGAAGCCCTGGGTGTAAGCCAGCTCTATGCCCGCGGCGCGGATGGTGCGCTCCAACAGGCGCATCATCTCCAGGTGGCCCAGATAGCGGGCCGGGCCTGTCTTTTCCAGGCGGAAGCGCCAGTCCAGGCGTTCGCCTTCCGGCGGCGCGGCGGGCGGCGCTGGCAGGGCGGCCTCTTCGCACAGGCGCGGTTTGATCACCTTGTGGTCGCACACTCCGCAGTCAAGACAGCGGCCCCGGCGGCAGTCGGAGGTGGACTCGCCGGCCAGTGACTTCTCCCGCTCCGACCAAAGATATTTTTTGCTCACCCCCACGTCGATGTGCTCCCAGGGAAGCACCTCGTCCTGCTCGCGGGGGCGCAGGTAGTCGTCCAGGGAAAGGGCGTTGTCGGCCAGGGCCTGTAGCCAGGCCCCGTAATCCAGATGCTCGGTCCAGCCGTCGAAGCGGCAGCCCAGTTCCACGGCCCGCAAAAGCACCGCGCCCAAGCGGCGGTCCCCCCGGCTGAGCACTCCCTCGATGATGCTGGTTTTGGCGTCGTTCCACTTGGCCTTGACCCGGCGGTCACCCAGATTGGACTTGGCCAGCTTGAGGCGCTCCAGGGACTCATCCAGGCCGATCTGCCCCTCCCACTGGAAGGGAGTGTGAGGCTTGGGCACGAACATGCCCAGGCTGGCGTTGACCACCGGGCGTTTGCCCCGGCCCCGCCCGGCGTTCTTGGCCTCGTTCGCCACCAGGAAGGCCAAGCGGCCTATGGCCAGGATGTCCTCCTCGGTTTCGGTGGGCAGGCCCAGCATGAAGTAGAGCTTCACCAGGTTCCAGCCCATGCCGTACACCGTGCGGGCGGTGCCCACGATCTGCTCTTCGCTCAGGTTTTTGTTGATCACCCCCCGCAGGCGCTCGCTGCCCGCTTCCGGGGCCAAGGTGAAGCCGGTCTTGCGCACCCGTTTGATCTGGTTGATCAACTCCTCGCCCAGGGAATCCATGCGCAGGCTGGGCAGGCTCAGGCTGATGCGCCGGGGCTCCAGGGCGTCCATGAGCGCGGCGGCCAGGGGCTCGATGCAGGTGTAGTCGCTGGTGGACAGCGACAGCAGGGCCAACTCCTCCAGCCCTCCCTTGCCCAGTCCCTGCATGGCCGCCTGGTACACCTGCTCGGCCGGGCGCTCACGCACCGGGCGATAGATGAACCCGGCCTGGCAGAAGCGGCATCCCCTGGTGCAACCCCGAGCCAGTTCCACTCCCAGGCGATCGTGCACCGGGGTGACCGTGGGCAAAATGGTGCGGTGGGGCGGCTCATGCTCGCCCATGTCGGCCACGATTCGCCTATGCACCTTGGGGCGCTCCGGGTCCAGTGCCTTGATCTCGGCCAGGCGGCCGTCTTGGTACACCGGCTTAAACAGAGCCGGGGCGTAGACGCCCTCGATCTTCATGGCCTCGCGGTAGAGCTTCTCCCTGGGCCATGCCTCCTGTTTGGCCTGGATTAACAGGTCCATGAGGGGGTGGATGATCTCCTCGGCCTCGCCCACCACCGCCAAGTCCAAAAAGTCCGCCAAGGGCTCGGGGTTGACCATGGTGGGCCCCCCGGCGATGACCAGGGGATGCTGTGGCCCGCGCTCGTCCCGGCGGGCGGGCACCTTGGCCAGCTTCAGCATCATCAGCAGGTTGGTGTAGGTCAGCTCGTATTGCAGGGAGAAGCCGATCACGTCGAAGTCGCCCAGGGCCCGGCCGCTCTCCAGGGACCAGGGAGCTTCGCCCTCGGCATCCATGATCTCCATGAGGTCCAACCAGGGGCAGAACACCCGCTCGGCGGCCACGTCGGGCCGCCCGGCCAGGCACTCGTAGAGCACCTTGATGCCAAGGTGGCTCATGGCGATCTCGTAGATCTCGGGAAAGGCCAGGGCCAGGCTCAGGCGCACCTGGGCCTCGTCCTTGATCATCGTCCCCGGTTCGCCGCCCAGGTAGCGGGCCGGTTTTTCCACCCGGCCTAGTAGTTCCCAGCGAGGCACGTTTCAGCCCGGAAATTTCACGAAGGTTGTGCGCCCGGCTGCGCCAGCCACCGGCATACGGTGTTGCTGGCCGCGCTCGGACCTCGACGTAGTTTTGGCTACGCCCGCGGCCCTCGCTTGCCAGGCGCCTTGTCTACCGGCAGCTGGCTGTGCCGGCGATGGGTTCGAGACATACATTGATGACATGAGCATCTTTTTCATAATGGTCCCATAAATACTGGTCCGTTAGGGGATATCACACAACCTTCGTGAAATATCCGGGCTAGGCCGCCTCCCCCAGCGAGGCCGCCTGGTTTGCCGCCTTGAGGGCCTTGAGCAAGGCGGTGGCGTCTTCCGGGGCCAGGCCGCTGCCAGGCACGGACAGGCGCTCGGCCAGCTGGGCCAGGCGGCTGCTGAGCTGGCGCACCTCCGCGGCCAGCTCGGCTGGCTCCACCTTGGCCAGTTCCACCGGCCGGGCACCCAGCTCCAGCACCTCGTTCCAGCGGGGGACGTGGAAGCGCACCATGGGGAAGCGGGCCTGGGCCAGGGCCTTGAAGGTGACCGACTGCTCTTCTTCGCCGTGGATCAGGTTGACCTTTACGCCTCGATGCATCAGGGGCGCCATCCAGGCCAGCAGCTCGTTCTGGTCGGCGTGGGCCGAGAAGCCGTTGATGGTGTGCACCTTGGCCCGCACCACCACGTCTTCGCGGAATATTTTCACCTTAGGCGCGCCTTCCACCAACAGGCGGCCGGTGGTGTTCTTGGCCTGGAAACCCACGATGACCACATGGCAGTTGGGCCGCCACAGATTGTGCTTCAGGTGGTGCTTTATGCGCCCCGCGTTGGCCATGCCGCTGCCCGCTATGATGATGGCCGGGCCCATATAGCGGTTGATGTTCTGGCTCTCCTCGCTGGTGGTGGTGAACTTCAGGTTGGGGAAGTTCAGAGGAGTTTCGCCGTTGGCCAGGATTTCCTTGGTCTGCTCGTCGAAGTATTCCGGATGGTCCCGGAAGATGCGGGTGGCGTTGATGGCCAGGGGCGAGTCCAAAAACACCGGCAGGTCGTCGGGCAACTCTCCCCGGCGGTGGGCGGCGGCCAGTATGTAAATGATCTCCTGGGTGCGCTCCACGGCAAAGGCCGGTATGAGCACCTTGCCGCCTTCCTGGTAGGCCTGCTTCACCACGTCCAACAACTCGTCCACGCTCTCGGGAAGCGATTTGTGGGTGCGGCCGCCGTAGGTGGTTTCCATGAACAGGGTGTCCACCTGGTCCATCTTGCCCGGGTCGGGCACGATCAGCTGGTTGGGCCGCCCCAGGTCGCCGGAGAAGCCCACCCGGTGCACCCCATTCTCGCCGGTGAGGGTCAGGTGAAGGCTGGCCGCCCCAAGGATATGTCCCGCCTGCACATAGCAGACCCGCACTCCGGGCAGCAGCTCCTCGTGGCAATCCAGCTCGATGGGCCTGAGCAGGGTGATGGCCGCCTCGGCGTCGGCCACTTCATACAGGGGCTCAAGGTCGTTTTTGCCCTGGCGGCGGTTCTTGCGGCTCTGCCACTCCGCCTCCATCTGCTGGATGTTGGCCGAGTCCAGCCAGAGGATCTTGAGCAGTTCGCAGGTGGGCTTGGAGGCGTATATGGGGCCGGAGTAACCGCCCCGCACCAGGCGGGGCACCAGGCCGGAGTGGTCGATGTGGGCGTGGGTGATGAATATGGCGCTCAGGTCCGGCACCCGGTAGGGTCCGGCGATCCAGTTGCGCCGCTCCAACTGCGCACTACCCTGGAACAGGCCGCAGTCCACCAGGAAGCAGCGCTCGTCGTCCATTTCGATTAGGTAGGATGATCCGGTTACAGTGCGGGCCGCGCCCATACAGGTTAGTCGCATTGCCTACTCCTTGGCCTGGTAGAATTGCGCCGGCCGGGCCCGCGGCCCATGTCTTGACAGCGGGCAACCGATGCGTGGACTATACGAAAACGACTGCTAGTATATCAGGGTCTTTGCCCTCGGTCCCATGGCCGGGGTCAAAGAATCATCCCCAGCGAGGTGAGGCCATGCCGGATCAAAGCGAGCAACAATACGTAATAGATGCCCTCAGCGCCCGGGAATCCTGGCGCATGTTCCGCATCATGAGCGAGTTCGTGGACGCCATCGACGAGATGAGCCACATCCCCAAGGGGGTGAGCATCTTCGGCTCGGCCCGGGTGGCGCCCGACGCTCCCGAGTACAAGCTGGCCGAAGAGATGGGCCGCAAGCTGGTGGAGGCGGGCTTTTCGGTGATCACCGGCGGCGGCGGCGGGGTCATGGAGGCGGGCAACAAGGGAGCCACCGAGGCGGGCGGCCACTCCGTGGGGCTCAACATCGAGCTGCCCTTTGAGCAGAGGCCCAACCCCTACGCCAACGTGCGTATGAACTTCCGCTATTTCTTCGTGCGCAAGGTCATCTTCGTCAAATACTCGGTGGCCTACATCGTCATGCCCGGCGGTTTCGGCACCCTGGACGAGATGGCCGAGGCCCTCACCCTGATCCAGACCAAGCGAATCCGCCCCTTCCCGGTGATCCTCATGGGCAGCGAGTATTGGTCGGGACTGGTAGACTGGATCAAGAACACCCAACTGGCCGGGAAGATGATTAGTCCCGAGGATTTGGACTATTTCCGGGTAATGGACGACCCGGCCGAAGTGGTGCGGCTCATTAAACAAGTAGTGATCCTTTAGGGACCGAAATGTATGTTTTCGGCGCGGAGCGTTTCATGAGAGCAACCAAGTTAGTGGTTTTCGCAATCATGGCTGCGGCCATTACCTTAACTTTTATGGCCGGGGGAGCGTCCCTGGCCGCAAGGAGCAATCCCGTGGTCAAAATTCAGACCAGCATGGGCGACATCGAGGTCGAGCTGTATCCCGACAAGGCCCCCAAAACCGTGGAGAACTTCCTGGCCTACGTCAACAAGGGCTTTTACAACGGAACCGTGTTCCACCGGATCATCAACGGGTTCATGATCCAGGGCGGCGGCCTAAACGATAAGATGCAACTCAAGGCCACCGACAAGCCCATCAAGAACGAGGCTGACAACGGCCTGACCAACGACGAGTACACCCTGGCCATGGCCCGCACCATGGACCCCGACAGCGCCACGGCCCAGTTCTTCATCAACGTGACCGACAACGAATTCCTCAACTTCAAGAGCAAGGACGCTCAGGGTTGGGGCTATTCCGTGTTCGGCAAGGTCATCAAGGGTATGGACGTGGTGGACAAGATCAAGGCCGTGGAGACCACCAGCAAGGGCATGTACCAGGACGTGCCGGTAACCCCCGTGGTGATCCAAAAGGCGGAAGTGGTCCAGGAGTAAACCTTGGCCAAGAGCGCGGCCGAAAAGAGCGGGCGGGGGTTTTCCCCGCCCGACCCCGCCAGGGTGAAGGCGGTCCTTGCCGCCCTGGCGGGGCTCTACCCCAAGGCCGAGTGCGCCCTGGACTACCGCACCTCCTGGGAGCTTCTGGTGGCCACCATCCTGAGCGCCCAGTGCACCGACCAGCGGGTGAACCAGGTCACCCCCGATCTGTTCGCCAAATACCCCACCGTGGCCGACTTCGCGGAGGCCGACCCCGGCAAGTTGGAAGAGGCGGTGAGGCCCACCGGCTTTTTCCGCAACAAGGCCAAGTCCATCAAGGGCGCGGCCCAGGCCATCGTGGAGGGCCACGGTGGCCAGGTGCCCGGCGATCTGGACGCCCTTGTGAAGCTGCCCGGCGTGGGGCGCAAGACGGCAAACGTGGTCTTGGGCAACGCCTTTGGCGTGCCGGGCATCACCGTGGACACCCACGTGGGCCGGGTGTGCCGCCGCCTGGAGTTCACCGACCAGACCGACGCGGTCAAGGCCGAGTTCGCGCTCATGGAGATCATCCCCAAAAAACGCTGGACCTCCTTCAGCCACCAGGTCATCACCCACGGGCGTCAGGTGTGCCACTCGCGGGGGCCCGATTGCCCGAGCTGCGGCCTGCTGAAACACTGCCCCTTCGGGCAGGAGCACATAGCTGATCAGGATTAGGGACCATGGAAAAAGAACGAGTCTTCGTGGTGGTCCTGGGCAAGGACCAAAAAGGCATCATCGCCCAGGTGAGCGGCCTGCTGTTTAAGCATGGGGCCAACATCGAGGACGTGCAGCAGAAAGTCATGGACGGCACCTTCGTGATGACCATGCTGGCCGACATCACCGAAAGCGCCTCCGGATCGGCGGGCCTGCGCCAGGCCCTGAACGAGCTGGCCGAATCCATGGGCCTCAAGGTGATGCTGCACAACGAGGCGGTCATCAAGGCCATGCACCGGATCTAGGAGGCCGCCGTGGAGTTCGGGGTAGAAGAAGTATTTGAAACCGCGGGGATGATCCTCTTCGAGCATTTCGACATCCGCGCGGTCACCCTGGGGGTCAACCTCAAGGACCTGGTCGACCGCGACGCCGGACGCCTGGCCCAGGACGCCGGAGAGCGCCTGGCCGGGCTGGGCAAACGCCTGGTCGGCGAGGCCGTGGAACTCAGCGAGTCCATGGGCCTGCCCATCATCAACAAGCGCCTGTCCATCACCCCGGCCGCCTGGCTCATCGAGCCCTGCGCCCAGGCCGACGCGCCCCTGGTGCTGGCCCAGGCCCTGGACCGGGCCGCCTGCGAGGCGGGGGTGGACTTTATCGGCGGCTTCGGGGCCTTGGTGCAAAAAGGGACCACCGCCGCCGACCGGCGGGTCATGGAGTCCTTGCCCCAGGTGCTCAGCTCCACCCAGCGCCTTTGCGGCTTTTTGAACCTGGCCTCCACCCTGGCGGGTATGAACATGGACGCCATCGTGCGTCTGGGCCACATCCTCAAGGACATGGCCGCCGCCGGCCCTAACGGCATCGCCTGCGCCAAGTTCGTGGCCTTTTGCAACGCGCCCGAGGACAATCCCTTCATGGCCGGGGCCTTCCACGGCGGGGGCGAGGCCGACGCGGCCCTGAACGTGGGCATCAGCGGGCCCGGCGTGGTGCGGGCGGTGGTGGACAAGCACCCCGACGCCGACCTAACCGCGCTTAGCGAGATAATTCGGCGCACCGTGTTCAAGATCACCCGTGGGGGTGAGCTGGTGGGCCGCGAGCTGGCGCGGCGCCTGGGCGTGCCCTTCGGGGTGGTGGACATAAGCCTGGCTCCCACCACGGCCATGGGCGACAGCGTGGGGCGCATCTTGGAAGGCATGGGCCTGGAGCGGGTGGGGGCACCGGGCACCACCGCCGCCCTGGCCCTGTTGATCGATGCGGTGAAAAAGGGCGGGGCCATGGCCTCGGGCCGGGTGGGCGGCCTCTCGGGAACCTTCATCCCGGTGAGCGAAGACGAGGCCATGATCGAGGCGGTGGAGGTGGGGGCGCTGAGCCTGGAAAAGCTGGAAGCCATGACCGCCGTGTGCTCGGTGGGCCTGGACATGTTCGCCGTGCCCGGCGACACCAGCGCGGCCACCCTGTCGGCCATCATCGCCGACGAGCTTTCCATCGGCATGGCCAACGACAAGACCACCGGGGTGCGGGTCATCCCCGCGCCGGGCACCGTGGCCGGGGATTCGGTGGACTTCGGCGGCCTGTTGGGCCGCGCGCCGGTGATGCCGGTCAACCGCTTCTCGGGCGCGGCCTTTGTGGCCAGGGGCGGCCGCATGCCCGCTCCCGTGCGCTCCCTGAGGAACTAGCCGAAATTAGCCGGGCCGCTCCACTCGGGGCGGCCAGCCGGTTTGCCGTCGAGGGGGGAAGATGGATTTTCAGGTCCGGGTGTTGTCTTCAATCGCGGTCCTGGTGGGCCTGATCTGTCTGGCGGTTATGCTGCGCAAGCTCAAAGTGCTCGACGAGTCCCACGGCGCGCTGTTCGCCAAGCTGGTAGCCCAGGTGACCCTGCCCGCCACCATCTTCGTCTATCTGGTGGAGCAACCCATACCCTGGCGGAAGACCCAGCTTGCCGGGATCATGTTCCTGGCCTAGGTGGCCTGCCTGGTGCTGGCCTGGCAGGTGGGTCGCTGGATGGGCCTGGACCGTCCCCGCCTGGGCGCTTTCATCCTCACCGCCGGTTTCGGCTCATCGGCGTTGTTGGGTTATGCCCTGGTGTCGGAGGCGTTCCCCGGCCAGGGGCAGGCCATCGTGGACGCGGTGATCATCTCCGAGCTGGGGGTGGGACCGGCCCTGTTCACCATCGGGGTGATGGTGGCAATCTACTTCGGCGGCCAACAAGTCGGGACCAGGGAGAAGGTCTCGGCGGCCTTGGCCTTTTTCCGTTCGCCCATCTTTTTCGCCCTGGCCGGGGGGCTGGTCTGCTCCGCGGCCGGGCTGCCCATCCACAACCCAGTGGTGGCCTCGCTTCTGGACGGCCTGAAGGTGGTGGCCGGAGCCAACACCCTGGCCGTGGCCCTCACTGTTGGGCTTATCCTGCGGCTCAACGTGCTCTCCGCCGGGGTCGGCCTGGTGGCGGCGGTGTGCGCCATCAAGCTTATTCTCAAGCCTCTGCTGGTGTGGCTGCCCTTGCCCCTTCTGGGCATGCCGGAGTTGGGCAAGCACATCCTCGTCCTGGAGGCGGCCATGCCCTCGGCCCTGCTGGGCGTGGTCTTGGCCAAGCGCTACGGCTGCGACGGTGGGCTGGCGGCCAAGCTGGTCTTTTCCACCACCATAGCCGGCGGGGCCACCATCCTGCTGGTGGCCGCCCTGCTGATCTGATCGAGGATTCCGCTTCAGACCAGGGACTGCTTCTCCAGCCAGGCCTGGAACATGAGCACCGCCCAGAGTTGATGGTGCCGGTTGCGGCGTCCGCTTTGGTGCTCGCTCCAAGCCTGGACGATGGGTTGAGGGTTGAACCAGCCCTCCCGCTCCAGGCGGTCGGGCTCCAACAAGGCCGCGCCCCAGTCCTTCAGCGGGCCGCGCAACCAGGCGGCCAGGGGCACGCCAAAGCCCATCTTGGGGCGGTCCAACAGTTGGCGGGGCAAATGGCGATAGGCCACCTGACGCAGGGGCCACTTGCCCTGGCCGTCTCGAGCCAACAGTGAAGAAGGCATGCGCCAGGCCAACTCCACCACGCGGTAATCAAGCAGTGGGCTGCGCGCCTCCAGGCTCACCGCCATGCTGGCCCGGTCCACCTTGACCAGGATGTCGTCGGGCAGATAGCTCACCCCATCCCAATACATCATGCGCCGCTCATAGGGCGCGGCGTCCTCCGGCCCCGAGGCCTGGCTGAAAATGGTGCGGGCCTCGCCCTCGCCGCGCACCAGTTCGGCCGGGTCGAAGCCGGGAGACATCAGGCGGCGGTACAACTCGCGCCCGTCGCGGCAGGGAAGGAGATTGGCCACCCGGTCCAGGTTGTCGGCCGGGTTGCTCTTGCGCAGCCGCCGAGGCAGGACGGCCATGGCTCCGCGCAACAGGCGGTCCCAGGTGCTGGTGGGCAGGGAGGTGAGCGCTCCAGCCAGGGCCCGCCGCAGGGGCAAGGGGGCCCGGCGGTTGAAGCGGGCCAGGCGCTGGGCCCAGAAATAGCGGTCATAGCCCATGAAGGCCTCGTCCCCACCGTCGCCGCTAAGAGCCACGGTGACCTCTTGCCGGGCCAGGCGCGAGACCAGATAGGTGGGTATCTGGGAGGAGTCGCCAAAGGGCTCGTCGTAGATCGTGGGCAGCAGGGGCACCACGGACAGGGCCTCTTCGGGCGACACGTACAATTCGGTGTGCTCGGTGCCCAGATGCTTTGCCACCTGGCGGGCAAAAGGCGCTTCGTCGTGGCCGGCCTGGCGGAAGCCGATGGAAAAGGTGCGCACCGGCAGGCTGGAGCGCTGGCCCATGAGGGCCACCACGGTGGAAGAGTCGATGCCGCCGGAGAGCAACGCGCCCAGGGGAACATCGGAGATCATGCGCATCTCCACCGCGTCGCCCAACACCTCTTCCAAACGGTCTACCGCCTCCTGGGGGGGGCCGCTTAGCGGATTGGCCAGGCCCTGGGTCATGGTCTGGGTCAGGGACCAGTAGGCCTGGGGCTCGGGCAAAACCTGGTGCTGGGTGGGGTCCAGGCAGACCGAGCAGCCGGGGGTCAGCTTGCGCATGCCCTGGAAAATGCAGTGGGGCGCGGGCACGTAGCCGTGGCGCACGTAGGCGGCCAGGGCTTGGCGGTCCACTTGGCCCTGAAAATCGGGGTGGGGCGCCAGGGCCTTGAGCTCCGAGGCGAACACCAGGCTGTCCCCGGCCCAGCCGTAATACAGTGGCTTTTGGCCCAGGCGGTCGCGGGCCAAAAACAGACGCTTGGCCCGCCGGTCCCACAGGGCCAGGGCGAACATACCGTTGGCCGCGGCCAGGGCCTTTTCCAGGCCCCAGGCGGCGATGGCCTGGAGCAGCACCTCGCTGTCAGAGCGCCCCCGCCACCTCCCGGCCAGCTCCGGCTCCCCGGATTCCAGGCGGCGGCGCAACTCCGGGAAGTTATAGATTTCGCCGTTGTAGGCCAGCACCAGATTGCCGTCGTGGGAAAGCATGGGCTGGGACCCGGCCGGGCTAAGGTCGATGATGGACAGGCGGCGGTGCCCCAGGGCGGCTCCGCTGCCGGGGTCCACCCACTGGCCCGCATCGTCCGGCCCCCGGTGGGTCAGGGTCTGGTTCATGGCCCGGCAGATGCGCTCCAGTTCCTCCTGGCTGCGCTGGGGGCGGCTGTCTATGAAACCGGCGAATCCGCACATGGCCCGTTCATTCCGATGAAATGTGACGCCTCCGGGGGACGCATCAGCCCAAATTAGCACGCCATCCCTTGCTTGGCTATCCCAGCCTATGCCTTGAAGCCCGGACGCTCCCAGTGCGATGATTGTATATATGGCTGGTTTTGTCCGGAAGGCCGTGGCGGCTTTCCGGCGGAGGAGGGGAATGCCATGCCCATGCGGGTGCTCTTAGGCTGCCTGTTGCTGTTGGCCCTGGCCCTGCCCGCCCAAGGGGCTGGGGACTACGACGCCGCGCGGCGGCAAATGGTGGCCCGGCAACTGGCCGCACGGGACATTAGCGACCAGCGGGTGCTGGCGGCCATGGGCCGGGTGCCGCGCCATGAGTTCGTGCCGGACAACATGCGTGGCCAGGCCTACAACGACCACCCCCTGCCCATAGGCCAAGGCCAGACCATCTCCCAGCCCTACATAGTGGCCTTCATGAGCCAGGCGGTGCGGGTGAAGCCCGGCGACAAGGTGCTGGAGATCGGCACCGGTTCGGGCTACCAGGCGGCGGTGCTGGCGGCCATGGGGGCCAAGGTCTACAGCGTGGAGATAATCCCCGAGCTGGCCGCGCAGGCTGAAGCCCGCCTGAAACGCCTTGGCTACGCGGTGCGGGTAAAGGTGGGCGACGGCAACTTCGGCTGGCCCCAACAGGCCCCCTTTGACGCCATATTGGTCACCGCCGCCGCCAAGCGCATCCCTCCCAAGCTGGTGGAGCAACTCAAGCCCGGCGGGCGCATGATCCTGCCGGTGGGGCAGGAGTCCTGGGCCGAGGAACTGGTGCTGGTGGTGAAGGACGCCCAGGGCAAGGTGAGCCAGCACTCCCTTATGGCGGTGCGCTTCGTACCCCTGGTGGGAGGCGATCAAAAGAATCAATGAAGTGAAATTGAAAAGAGGTGGGTCATGGAAATTTATCTGATGCAACACGGTCCCAACCTGCCGCCGGAGCAGGACCCCCAGGAAGGGTTGAGCCCGGAAGGAACTCAGGTGGTCACCGCCACCGCCCTGGCCCTGGCTCGCTTGGCTTTGCGCATCGGCCTGTTGATCTCCAGCCCCAAGGACCGGGCGCGCCAGAGCGCCGAGATAGTGGCCCGTGTCCTGAACTATGATTTGGAGAAAATCCTGATCAGCGATCAGGTGAAGGCCATGGCCGAGCCGGGCGAAACCTTGCAATTCCTGGCCGCCCACCAGGACCAGGCCCCGCTAATGGTGGTGGGGCATCTGCCCAACCTGGCCAAGGTGGCCGCCGGACTGCTCTCGGCCGCCGGTCAGGCCAAGGTGGATTTTCAGCGTGGCGGCATCTGCGCCATCGAGGTGGAAGATCTGCCCAGGGGCAAGGGTAAGCTGTTGTGGTACCTGCCTCCGGAGATCACCGCCCTAATGGCGCCGTAAACAGGCTCGCCTCAGTCTTCCAACTCTTCGGGATGCTCGGGGACCCAGTTCGGCTTTTTTATCTTGTCCAGGATGAAGGGCGGCAGACTCAGCGCCACGATGCCCAGCACCAGGAAGGCCTCGAATCCGATGAGGCCGCTGATCTTGACGTCCACCGGCGGCACGAAGCCCACGAAAAAGGCGAAAAAGCTGGCCCCCAGGCCCACTCCCCCCACGATCCACATGCCGGTCATGCCTCCGGGCACCTGGTAGGGCCGCTTGGCGTCCCGGTCGCTGTAGCGCAGCTTTATGGCCGAGGCGAACATGAGGATATACATGATCACCGTGATCTGGGCAGTGAGGGCCGAGAGAATCCAGTAGAAGCTATTGGCGTTGGGCACCAGCAAAAACAGGAGCACGAACACGGTGCTCACCAGGCCCTGGGCTATAAGGATGGACACCGGCATGTGGGCTTTGTTCACCTTTTCCAGCACCGGGGGCAGGGAGCCGTCCCGGGCGGTGGCCAACAGGCCCTTGGAGGGGCCCACCAGCCAGGTGGATATCTGGGCTATGCCGCCGGCCGCCACCAGCACAGCCAGTACGGGCACCACCCACCGGAGCCCGAAGGGATCGAAGAACTTTTCCATGGCCTGCATCAGTCCCGCCACCAGGCTGATGTCCTTGGCCGGCACCACCACCGCGATGGCCAAGGAACCCATGATGAAAATGGCCACGATGATCACCACCGACAGCAGGATGGCCTTGGGGTAGTCGCGCTTGGGGTCGCGGGCCTCGCGGGCGTGGTAGGCGGCCATTTCTATGCCGAAATATCCCAGGATCACGCCGGCGAAAAAGGACATGTTGGACAGCTTCATGTCCGGCAAAAAGGCGTCCCAGGAGACCTCGAACTGCACCCCCTTGCCCATGACCAGCCAGATCACGGCCATGATGATGAGCAGGCAGCCGGGGATGATGGTGCCGGCGATGGTGCCTATGCTGGAGATAAGGCCCGAGGCCTTCATGCCGAAGAAGTTGACGAAGGTGGCTCCCCAATAGACCACCAGCATCACCGTGACCATGAAGAACTTGTTCTCGTCCAGGCTGGGGGCCACGGCATAGGCGATGGTGGCCGCCACGAAGGAGAGCACCGTGGGGAACCAGACCACGTTTTCCACCCAGTCCATCCACACCGCCAAGAAGCCGTACCTCGGGCCGAAGCCCCGCTTGACCCAGGCGTAGACCCCGCCCGCCTCCGGGTAGGTGGTGGCCAACTCGGCGGCCACCAGGGCCACGGGCACGAAAAAGGCCAGGGCGGCCACGCCGTAGAAAAACACTGAGGCCAAGCCGTAATAGGCCATCAGGGGCAGGTTGCGCAGGGTGAGGATGGCGGCCATGTTGATCATGGCCAGGGTGAAAATACCCAGGGTCCTGCTGGGCCCGCCGCCGGGATTGTTTGGCATGCTTACCTCGCCAACCGATTGAAAAAATCAAGCAATGCAATGCACCCTACGGTGGGTCCAAGGCCGAGGCTTTGTCAAGTTCCTTGCCGGTTGACCGGCACCGGACAGGCCAGTATCCTTGCATCCTTTAGTCCTCCCCGCAAAATCCATGCGTTCGGGTCAAGGTGTGCGCAATGTTCAGGCGCTGGTACCAACCAAACGGCTATCGCCACGTTTTGGCCGTGGGTTTGCCCCTGGTGGTCAGTTTCGGCACCACCTCCCTGATCCACTTCACGGACCGGGTGTTTCTGGCCAACTACTCCATGGACGCCATCGCCGCCGCCCTGCCCGCGGGCATCGCCTCATTTTTGAGCCTCTGTTTTTTCATGGGCGTGGTCGGCTATGTCAACGTCTTCGTGGCCCAGTACGTGGGCGCCGGAGCCCCGGAGCGAGTGGGGGCTTCCCTGTGGCAGGGGATTTACTTCTCCCTGGCCTCAGGCTTGTTTTTGGCCGCCTTGTACCTCGTGGCCGAGCCCCTCTTCCGCTTCGCCGGGCACGATCCCGAGGTCATGCGCCTGGAGGTTGTCTATTTCCGCATCCTCACCCTGGGCGCGGGAACGGTGGTCCTGGCCACCACCCTTAGCTGCTTTTATTCCGGCCGGGGCCTGACCCGCCCGGTGATGCTTATCAACCTGATCGGGGCAGGGCTCAACATTCCCCTGGACTACCTGCTCATCAATGGAGTGGGGCCTTTCCCGGAGATGGGCATCGCCGGGGCGGCGGTGGCCACGGTCATCTCCCAGGTGGTGCTGGTGGCGCTGTTCGGGTTGGCCGTTTTCCGTAAGCGCAACGACCACGCCTTCGCGGTGCGCCGGGCCTGGGCCTGGGACAGCGCCCTGATGCGGCGCATGCTGCGCTACGGCTTGCCCGGCGGGGTGCAGCTCTTCCTGGACATCCTGGTGTTCACCTTCTTCGTGTTCATGGTGGGCCGCCTGGGCCGGGCCGAGCTGGCGGCCACCAACATCGTCATCGCCATCAACACGCTGTCCTTCATGCCCATGGTGGGCATGTCCGTGGCGGTGAGCACCCTGGTGGGCCAGGCCATCGGCGCGGGTAAGCCCTCGGGAGGGGTGCGGGCCACCACCAGCACCCTGCACATCGCCCTGGTGTACATGGGCCTGGTGGCTCTGGCCTTCGTGTTCCTGCCCCGCGAGCTGCTCAGCTTTTTTTACACCGACGGAGCTTCGGCCGCGGCCCAGAGCCGGATGGTGGAGTTGGGGGTGGAGCTGTTGCGCTTCGTGGCGGTGTACTCCATGTTCGACGCCATGGTCCTGGTGTACGTGGGCTCCCTAAAGGGAGCCGGGGACATCTATTTTGTGATGTGGTCCATGGCCCTGATATGCCTGGGCCTGGTCATAGCGCCCCTGCTGGTGGGGGTGGAGGTCCTGGGCCTGGGGCTCTATTTCATATGGGGCTGCGTCACCCTTTACGTGGTGGTGCTGGGGCTGGTTCTCCGCTGGCGATATTCCCGAGGCTTGTGGAAGAAAATGCGGGTCATCGAAGCCGCGCCACGCCGAAGATGATACTTGGCGGCCCGACCGACCGCCGTCTTTTGCATATATTATAATCGCCCCCGGCTCAGGGTCCCGCCTGGCTTCTTGACCCAGCGGGGCCATGGGCCTAAGGTGATTTTTACGCCTTTTAGCACCCTCAACCTGGAGCGGCAAAAAGTGAGCCCAGCGCAAGACGGCATCTCGGCCGGCGAGCTTTTGGATCAGGCCCCGGTGGCGATTACCGTATTGGACCGCCAGGGGATCATCGTGTTTTTCAACCGATACGCGGGCAAGATCGTGGACCGCAAGCCCGAGTACCTGGGGCGGGACATTCGCGATTTTCACAAGCCCGAGAGCAACGCCAAGGTGGACGCCATCCTGGCCGCCTATGCCCAAGGCGGGCGCGAGGAGTACTCCTGGCGCCTCAAGCGGGGGGACAAGGAGTTCATGGTGCGGGTGGCGCCCTGGCTCAAAGACGGGCAGTGGGCGGGCCTGGTGCACACGGTCATGCTGCTGGGGTAGGGCGGAGTGCAGGCCCAGACTAAATCATACCCACCGCTCTGGTTGAGCTGGCTGGTATGGGGTCTGGGCGCCCTTCTTTATTTGATGGGCTTTTATCAGCGGGTGGCCCCGGCGGTGATCACCCAGGAGTTGATGAGCCAGTTCAGCCTGAGCGCCGCCGCCTTGGGCAACCTGTCCGCCTACTACTTTTACGCTTACGTGGCCATGCAACTTCCCACCGGAGTGCTGGCCGACCATTGGGGGCCGCGCCGCCTGCTCTGCGCTGGGGCCCTGGTGGCCGGGCTGGGGTCGCTCCTGTTCGGTTTGGCCCCCTCCCTGGCCTGGGCCGAGTTGGGGCGCTTGTTGGTGGGCGGGGCGGTGGCCGTGGCCTGGGTGGCTCTGCTCAAGCTGGCCGGGCATTGGTTCAATGCGCGACGCTTCGCGGCCATCTCCGGCATGGGTCTGTTGGTGGGGGTGATCGGCGCGGTCACCGCAGGGGTGCCCCTGCGCCTCATGGTGGACGCCTTTGGCTGGCGGCCGGTGATGGTGGCTTCGGGCGTCTTGACCCTGGCCCTGGCCTTGGCCATCTGGCTGGTCATCCGCGACGACCCCGGCAAGCGCGGTTGGCGCAGCTACGCACCTCAGCAGGCGGTGGGCGGCCCGTCCCACAGCATATTGGCCGGGGTGGGGCACATCTGGCGCTACCCCAACACTTGGCTTTTGTTCTTCGCTTCCGGCGGCCTGGTGGGCCCGGTGCTCACCTTTGCCGGTCTTTGGGGGGTGCCTTATCTCAGCCTGCGCTACGGCCTGGGCCGGGCCGAGGCCGCCTTCATCTGCTCGGTGCTGATGATCGCCTGGGCCGTGGGCGGGCCCATCATGGGCGGTCTTTCCGACCGTATAGGCAAACGCAAGCCCCTGTACCTGGGCGGCGCGGTGGTGGTGTTGTTGGGTTGGTTGGTGATGATCTACTTGCCGGGCCTGCCCCTGGGGGCCTTTATGGCGGTGAGCATCGTGACTGGGTTGGCCACCGGCGTCATCATCCTCACCTTCGCCTGGTGCAAGGAGTCGGTGCCCGCCCACCTGGGGGGCACGGTGAGCGGCGCGGCCAACATGGGGGTGATGCTGGGTCCCACCTTGTTGCAGCCGTTGGTTGGCTGGCTGCTTGACCTGAACTGGGACGGGCGCATGGCCCACGGCGCGCGGGTGTACGATCTCGGCGCCTATCAGATCGGCTTCATACCCATGGTGGCGTGGATTCTGTTGGGCGTGGTGCTGGTGATCATGGCCCGGGAAAGTCATTGCCGCCAAATCGTCTAGGCCGTCCGGCCCGGATTTCCTTCCCTTCATGAAAAAGCCGCTAGTCTAATTGCCAATGATTTTGGTAATAATAGAAATGAAAAGCAAATGAGATGCAACACTAGTTGGGTAAATATCGAGTTTTGGACCAACCGGGCATCTGCTATTACAAGGCTTATTTTGGGGCGCGTAGTCAGTTGGCGCATACCAGGTTAGAGAGACGCCGCCGAGAGCCTGTACCAGTTCAAGGCACAACCATGCATGGGGTAGCCCAGTAATTTTACGGCTTCCAAGGCACCGCACACTAGGGACTGGGTGGATTTGATGCAAGGCGGGGTCTGTCTTTTAATTACCCTCCAGCCAATAGAGCAAGACGTACCCGGCGGCATCCGCACCAGGAAGCACTTCTCCCTTTTGGCCAAGTTGGGCTGGGAGCCTTATGCCATCTGCCGCGATCACACCCAGGATAAAAAGTTCGGCCTGCGGGTTCTGACACCCGAGGATTTTCTGCGCTTCGCCGATGAGATGGACCGATCCCTCGAACCACCGCGTGAGGTCCCCGCATCCCGGGCGATGTCCCCGGCGGATTGGTCCTGGGGAGCGGGCCGCCTGCGCAATAGGCTCAAGGGCGCCCGGCCCAAACGGTACCTGCCCTTCACCGACGGCTGGTCTTTGGGGATTCCCCTGGATGAGGTTCATGCGCAGGCAGCGAGAATCGCCCCGGACATAATCGTAAGCTCCTCGCCTCCGGTGTACGGGCATGTGGTGGCCGGCAAGGTGGCCGCGCGTTTGAACAGGCCATGGGTCGCCGAGTTGAGGGACCTTTGGGCGGACAACTGGTCCAACCGAAAAGCCGGTTTCCTCTACCGGTTGGAACTGCAAAAAGAGAAGAAGACCCTGGGGCAAGCCAAAGCCTTGATCACGGTGACCGAGTACATGGCCAACCTGCTGCGCGAAAAGCATGATCTGCCGTCGGAGGTGGTGTTTCCCTCATTTTGGAGCAGTTCCACGGGAGGGGACCAAAAGCAGGACGCCTGGCCCCGCCTGGAGCCTCTGCCTCTGCGCCTGGTTTTTACGGGCCGCTTTTATCATCCCGGCAACATGCCCCATGCCCTGCTTGAGGCCATGGCGGACCTGCTTGCGAGCGGGGAGATTTTACCGAATGAAATACTGCTGGATCTTTATTCGCCCAATCCGGCCCAACTCAAAAGCTACGTTACGCAGAGTTTCGGCGGGCGGGGTGAGGATATCCTCAAGGTCTGCCGGGCATACCAACCAGTTGCCCACGAGTTGGTAAAGCCGCTGCTGGAAAGCCATCATCTGCTCCTGGCCCTGGGCGTGGACGGGCCGGGCAATGAGGGAGTGATCACTTCCAAGCTGCCGGAATACCTGGGCAGCAGCGCCCCAATCCTGGCCACCGGCAATCCCGATAGCTATATGATCAAGGTGGTGGAGGAAACCGGAACCGGTTTCGTGGCCACTACGGCTGAGCAGTGCAAGGATGTTTTACGAAGAGCGGTCGTTTTGGCCAGAAAGGGAGAGGCCATCGCGCGGCCGAATCCCAAGCCGGAGGCGATCGCCGAGTTCACCTCTCCCCGGCAGGCCGAGCGCCTGAGCAGGCTGTTGGAGCGGGTTTTGGGTAGCCGCGCTACGAGGGTGGCCTAGGATACGTCCAGCAACTGAGCCCAGCGGCAAAAGTTGATCAAGCGCCAGGCCCGGAAATCAAAGTTTTTCCTTCCGCTGACAATGGCCTTCACTTCCCCACGGCAGGCCGCGGCCTTTAAGAACTCGAAGCCTTCGATGTTTTCCAGCCAAGAATCTACTCTTGGCCCCAAGGCCGTCAGCCAGCGACGTTCTGGGGTGGCGAAGCCCACCTTGTCCCGGCGCTCCAGCACGGCCTGGGGAGCGATGCCCCGCATGGCCGTGCGCAAGATGCGCTTGCTGCGCCCCCTGGGGGAGACCAGATAAGACTCGGGAAGCTGCAACAAAAACTCGGCCATGTCCGTGGTCAAAAAGGGCACCCGGCACTCCAGGGACCAGCGCATGGAGTTGCGGTCGGCGTGGCGCAAGAGCGCGGCCAGGCCGTGGCCCGCCTGGGACCAGCGCAGGGTGGCGGCCAAGCGGCGTCCATGGCTGTCGGCCTCGTAAACTATGGGCAGCCTTCCCAGGCTCACCCCCGCCTCTTGCAGAGGACCCAGGTTCAGCCATGTGGGTGCTACGTTGCGCCCCGCCAGGCGCATGGCGCTTTTACGTAGCGCTCTGGGAACCATCTGGCCGCCCAGGGCCAGGACCCCTTGCCCTATCGACCTTCCGGGCCAACGGGACCAGCCCCGCAGGAAGCCCAGGGCCTCGCCCAAGCGTCCGCCATCCAACAAGCTCAGCATGCGCGGGCCGGGGTAGCCTTGGTAACCGGCCAAGAGTTCGTCAGCCCCCTGGCCGTCCAAGGCGACCGTGACGCCCCGCTGTTTGGCCAGCTTGAAAACCCGGTACTGACCGTAGATGCTGGTACTGCCAAAGGGTTCCCCTTGGGCGCGGATCATGTCGTCAATGTCGGTTGCCAGTTCATCCGGGGTCACCAGCACCTTGTGGGCGGTGGCGTCGACCTGGCGGTTGACCAGGTCCGCCCAAGGCTCCTCGTCCACCCTGGAGCCACGCGCCGCGAAGTTGAAGGTGTGTATGGGCATGTCCGGCTCGATATGGCGCATGGCGCAGACCACGCAGGCCGAGTCCAAACCGCCTGAAAGGGTGGCCCCCAGGGGCACGTCGCTGCGCAGGTGCAGCCGGACGTTATCCAAAAACATCTCGCGCAGTTTTTCGGCAGCTTGCTCAAAGCTCAGGTCTTGTCGTTTGGCTATGCTGGGCCACCACCAGCGATGGGGCTGATCGGATTTCCGGGAGGTCAATCCTATCCGCAGGATGTGGCCCGGCGGCAACTGCCGGACGCCGGACAAGAAGGTGTCGGCCTGATCGTCATAATCGCCGTGCACCAGATAATCGTAAGCCCGCTGCCAATCGAGCTTCGGCCTGTCGGGCAGCAAGGCGAGCAGTGCCGGCAACTCGGATGAAAAAACGAAGGCGTCGGGCTGCTGGTGATAGTAAAGCGGCTTGATGCCGAAGGCGTCGCGCACGCAGATCAGTTCGCGCCGGGCGGTGTCGTACACCACAAAGGCGAACATGCCCCTGAGGCGCGCCAAGCAGTCCCGTCCCCATTGGGACCAGCAGGCCAGGAGCACCTCGGCGTCGGACTGGGTCTCAAAGGTGTGGCCCAGGGAGCGCAACTGCTCCCGCAGCTCCCGGTAGTTGTAAATCTCGCCATTGAATACCAGGGCGAAGCGGCCGTCCGGGCTGGACTTGGGTTGGTGCCCGCCTGGGCTCAGGTCAATGATCGACAGCCGCCGGTGGCCCAGGGTAACCGTGCCCCAGTCACCGGGAAAGGAGGCTTGGTCCTGATTGTCCGGCCCACGGTGGGCCAAAGCCGACAGCCCGGCCGCCATGCGGGAATGGTTCGACTGCCTGTCGCGTTTGAACCATCCGCCGAGGATGCCGCACATGACCGGTTACTCCAGCACGCGACGGGAACGCTTGGCCGCATAGGCCGTTTCATAGTCGTTTTTTAGGGAGGCGGCGATCTTCAGGGGATCGTGCCAGCGCTCCACGTATGCCCGGGAGAGCAGGCCTTGGGCCCGCAGTTCCGTCTTCCTGGTGGTCAGCCAGGACTTGAGCACCTCATAGATGGTTGCCGGTTCGGCGTTGATCATGGGCAGGCTTTGGCGCATCTCCCCAGGCAGGAAGCGCAGGTCTTCCTGGCGAAGATAGCAAATCACCGGCTTGCCCAAAGCCATCAGTTCAACCGCCAAGCCGCCGTAAAACCCGGACAGGATTTGATCCACCAAAAGGTCGGCTGTTTGGTATATCTCCTTGGCGCGGGCGCGAGGCAGGCCCTCAACCAGGGTGTATCTGAACGGCACGCCTTCGGCCTTGAGCCGTTCCAAGGCGGCGACAATATAATCAGAGCCTTTCACCTCGCGGTGGGTGGGGGCGTGCACCACGTGAGGCACGGACAAATCGCCCTCCGGCGGTGTGGGAGCCCATTGGCCCAGATCGACGTTGGCATAGGGCAAGAAGCGGGTCCGCTGGGGCAACACGTTGAGCAGGTCAGGGTTCAGGGCGTAGATCAGGTCGGCATGGTGATCAAAAACCGCGATTTTTTCACGCTTGATCTGGTCAGAGAACTGGGAGTAGTAGTCGCCGCCTTCCAGTTCATGGGCAAAGTGGATGGGGTAGTTGGTGCGGCAGAAGTCGCCTTGGCGGGCGTCGTCGCCTTGGTAGGTTACCGCGATCACCTTGCCCAGCTTGTGGGCCTGGGCCACGTCGCGCAACTCGACTTGTCGGCCATACAGCCGGTTGTAGAGCTTGCGAGCCGCGTGCTCCAGGACCCCGCCGCGCTCGTCGACCCGGCTCGCCATGATGGAAGAGCCGAAGTTGTAGTGGATGACATCGTAGCGCCGCAGAGCCCTGGCGGCGAAACGCCACCGCCGCAACTCGTTGAGCGCTTTGCATCGGCCAAAGACCACCTCGTCGACTGGATACCGCAGATAGTTTTTTTCCAGGGTGGCGGAGCGGGAAGCCAGGCCCAACTCACGCTCGGATATGGCCAGTTGCTGTGGGTGGCCGCCCACGGTAGTGGGGCAGTGCAGAACCTTGAGGGGCTTGGTCATGGCCTGGACCGCCCGGCGAATTGGTGAAGGCCGTAGGTCATTGAGGCAAGGCGGCGACGGTCAAGTCGATGCCTTCCTTCAGCTTGACCAAAGGGTCGCTAAACCAGGTTTTCATGAGGGTCACGTCGGCAATCAGATCGCCCTCCCTGGGGTTTGGCGCTGGGATCAGGTGCGGCTCCAGGCCCAGCGCCAGCCCAGCGGTCTGCACGATGTCGGCGATGGAATAGTTGGTATCGCCCGCCAGGTTGACCACGTCGCACTTGGTGGTGGTTTGTGCGAGCAGGTGCAGAGCCTTGACCGCGTCGTCTATGAACATCAGGGAGATTCGCAACCCGCCGTCCATGGCGGAAGCTCCAGGCGCGCTGGCGATGAAAATATCGCGTTGGCTGATTAGCGAGTTGATGAGATTGGGGACCAGCTTGCCGCTCTGCTCTGGGCCGTATATGCCGAAGAAGCGAACCAGGCTGACCGCAAAATGTGGGCGATATAAGGCCAGCGCGTCTTCCGCCATCACTTTGCTCAAGGCGTACCAATTGTCCCTGCGAACCGGGTCGCTCTCTTTGAACGGGGCAAAAGATGGCGAGTAGACGTTGCCGGTGGATGCATAGATGAAGCGCCTTACCTCGGCTCGGCGGGCCGCTTCGGCGGCTTGGATCGCGGCGATGGTATTGACCGAGAACAGATGGGCGCTCTGCTCGGGCATGGCGTTGTAATAGGGGGACTGGGCCAGGAAATACACGGTGTCTATTTCGCTGGGGAAGGCGAAGTCCTGCGGGAAAAGGCCGCAGCCGGGATCGATGCCGCCGGTTACTCCTGAGGAATATTCCAGTACGTTATGCCCAAGGCGCTTTAGGTAGCGTGATAACCGGGCGCCGACATAGCCCTTTGAACCTATGATCGCTGTTGTCACATCAACCCCATGTCTTGGTAGGCCTTCCTGAGCCGGCCGGAAAAAGCACGATAGCTGTAATACTTTTCGATGTAAGCGCGAGACTGCATGCCGATTGATTGTAGCTCGGCACGGTCTATGGTAGCCCACTGCCGTAGTTGATCGGTCAAGTGAACGACGTCAGCCTCAATTAGTGGGCATTCATCCGGAGCCAAAAGGTAGCGTTGCCTGTCCCTGACGAAACACATCACCGGCTTGCCAAGGGCCATGCCTTCCAGGGCAAAGTATCCGTGGAAGCCAATCAGGCATTGATCGAAAATAAGGTCAGCCGAGCGGTAAAGCTCCAACGCCGCTTGGTTTGGTAGATGTTCCGCTAAAACCAGATCGATGGCCACGCCTTCCGAGCGAAACTTGGCCACCGCTTTTTCAAGGTAGCGGGTGCCCTTGAACATTCGGTGGTTGGGCGCATGGACCACCCGCAGCGGCTTGCTGGGACCCAGAGCAGGGTAGGTCGGCGCATAACGGCGGCCATGGTCAGCGTCAAGATCGATCGGCCAAAAGAAAAGGTCGTTACGGCTGGCAGGCGTGTATTCCAGCATGTCACCCATGGAGAACACGCCTGCTGCCGCCCTGTATACGCGCCGGTAATTGGCGGCACCCAGTTTGTCATCGCAAATGCAGGCGACGCCTACCTGGTCGCAGTCGGTGCAGCAGTTGGGCTTGCCCAGGGCGATGGTGCGTCGATGGGTGCGGACATCGGCGCCATAGGTCCACACCAATAGTTTAATGCCGAGCAGGCGGTAGGCGCATAGCTCAAGGGGATTGAACCGCCTCCTTTGATGCGAGGGTAGCAGTCCTCCATCCACATATGTATGCACCTGCACCGCCATCAGGCAAACCAGGAGGAATGCGGCATAAGTATAAAGAATCGAAAGAAGATGATTGCCTTTGGCTAGACGGGCCAGGTCATAGTCAAATTCGTCGGTAATAAAATAGGTGCGTGAGACTATTGAAATTGAATTGAAACCCAGGAGGCGTTCAACCCGGCAGTTTTTAGCGACGGTTATGATGGGCGCGCCGGTCCAAATGCTTATGGCCTTGCGCCGTATCTGCGATGACAATAAATTTCGCATGATCCAGATAATTGGCAGAAAAAACAGCAGCGGTATCTCGCAAAGAAGTTTCCCCCAAAGTTTGACATGCTGCCTGATATCTGTGGAAGAAAGATACATGGCGGCTAACTTGGTCTTACCCCGCGTACGGTGATTCCGTAATGGTCAACCAAGCGGTGAATAATTTCAAGCTTGGCTTCTTTGAACCATTGCTCCACTTCCTCCAAGGTGTGGCGGGTGCAGAGCTGGGGATGATACCAGTCGTAGTTGATGGCGGCGTTGTCTTCAAAGCTAAGGGATGGGTTCCAAAAGCACTTCAAAAAGAAGTGATAGATAAGCCGCTGAACGTCATACTCGCCTGCTTCGATGCCAAGTACGCGCACGTCGGGGACGGTGACCTTGGTATCCAATTCCGAGAGCAACTTGCCTAGCTCGGTCACTTCCCGCATGTCGCTCATGGCTTGTTCATAGGGCAGGGAGGAAATAGCCGAACGGATAAAATCATCGGCGTATTCGCGCATGGGCGCCTTTTGCTTATAAACATATATGGCGATTTCGCCGTCATTCGCCAGCCTCTGGCAGAGGTTCAAAAAGGCCGCGCGTGGGTCTGAGGTGTGGTGCAGTACTTCTTGGCAATAGATTAAATCGAAAGTACCTAAGTCGGACAAGTCCTCCAAAATATTCTTTTGCTGGACCCGCACATTTTTGAATTCCGCCAGGTTTTCCTGGGCCACATGAGCCGCGGTTAGGTCGATTCCCAAAATGTTGGAAGAAGTAGGCGCGTACATGCTTAGAAGGGCGGTCACGCGGCCATTTCCGCAACCCGCATCCAGGATGCGGGACCGCCCGGCCAGCCATTGCTTAAATGCATCGGGATTATCAAAGCCGTTGCGGCGCAAAATCCAATTGAATATGTCGGAGCCTTCTTTGAGCGTTTCAGAGAAAGCCAACTCCCGGTTGTTTTCCCATTTGTCCTTGAAGCTTGAAAAAGTTTGGTCTGATTTGGCCATGACAGCTACTTTCTGAATAGGCTAGAGCTGATCAATCAGGAACATCCTTGGTTAGGCTCACCCAGGTAGGACGTTCTGAATTGGTCGACCTGGGCATTCACCACTATATTTTTCGAGTGATACTTTTTCATCCAGGCCCGCGCGTCCGATCCAGCCTGCTTCAGCTTTTCGGGATGTTGGTACAACTCAACGATAGCTTGAATTATGTCGTCTTCCGTGCGGCAATTGATTACCGGGGGGCATTGGGGGTATTGGCGCAACACGACGCTTTCATCGAGGTAGGTCATTATGGGAGCGCCGACCGCCATTGCTTTGAACAGAACCCCACCGAAAGCGCCAAGCAAAAATTGGTCTACAACGCAGTGGGCGGCTCTGGCCATACGTTCGAAAGCGACAATGGCCATGGGCTCAACCCACTTTACATTTTGCGAAAATCCCAGCTCGTTTATCAATGCTTTGGTCTGCTTCACGTTTTTGCCCCATTGGCAGCAAACAAGGCCCAGAGAGAGCCCCTGCTTGCGTAAGGCGCCAACCGCCCGGATGAACACATCGTTCGCCTTGTCGGCATAGCCGGTGCCGGGCACCCAGTCCTGGCGGGTTGGGAAGAAGAACAGCATTTCGCAGTTCAGCTCCTGACACAAACTTTGGCGGTCCTTTTCCCAATCCGAGACGGCCAGCCCGTGGTCCTCGTCATAGGGGTGGTTGATCAGGGTGTAGCGGCCTGGAGCAAGCTTCTCCGCGCTGGCCACGCAGTCGGTGTTGGTGACGAAAACATGTTGGGCCATGCGATAAGCCAGGGATGTGGCCCTGCCCACCGAGGTATCTTGATATGGTATCTCCCTGATGGTGCCGTGCTCCAGGGCGAAATAACTTTTGCCGGCTATCATCGGAATGATGGGGTCGGTGGAATAAGCGATGATGAAATCGTAGTTTTCAAATAACCGCTTCCAAAGAGAAATTATGTTTTGGTAACTGATCAAGTCGCCATAAGAAAGAGAGTCCTCGCGGTCGGGAAATTCTTGGCGATATTTATCTATTAAATAATTTACTCTATAATTAAACTGTGAGTCAGTTGTTGTGAGTTTTCTGGATAAAACCACCAGTGGCAATCTGATTACTAGGCGCAGTGATTTTAGGAAGACTTGAATTGATAGTAAGGCAGCGCTTGTCACATATTTAAATATATTTAGCAATATTTCAATCAAGCGCGGGATTGCCAGATTTTTGTTACCAGCTTTGGAGCGTTTGATATGGTGTTTGGCGGTCTTCCATTTGCTTGATATTTTATGCATGAGTTTGTCGAAATAGTTAGTATCATTAAGTTCGTCGTCGATTATGGCAATAAATGATATATATTTATTTTTGGCCTTGTGTAAAACATGCCGAGTCATCTTCCATGACTTTGCAAACAAATCCATGATTTTTTGTACAAATGGAGGCCCTTTGTCAAACGGGCTGTAGCCACTACGAGATACGAGCTTTTTCCAAAGTATTTCCGCCTCGCCTTGATCGCCTTTTCTTTTGGCTACAAGGTACTCGATGCATGTTTTGATGGGGCCTTGGGCAAACCACTTGGGGCGGTTGCATGTTTTTATACCGGCGACGATCCAGTTCGGTTTGAAAGGGTCTAATATCGGCCCTGAAAACTCAACGTCTTCCCACTCGTAACAACCCATTATGTGATAATAATCATAACAAATGACATCACAGTCAATACCGGCCGAGATAAGCAACTTGGCGTTGTTGTAGGCGTTGTTGGCAATATTGCCTATGTGCAGAACCCTGGGGATGCGCCCGTGTTTACGCTCGAAATCCGCCAACCACTTGCTGTTTTCGCATGACAAAGATGTTACAGGCAATTTGTTTGACCTTTTCGAGTTAGCCATGTGGCCCTTTGGTATGCTTTTATGTTAGATAATCTTCGAGGTGCTTCGAGGCTACATCGAGCGCGGCGACAAAGTTAACTTTGTCCTCATCGGTTATGGTATTTTGATCGATAAAATATTTGATGCACTGCGAAACATCGGCAGAAGTAGAGTAATTTTTAGTGGCCGTATAAAATAGCTCATGGCCGCCGCGATGACCTACGGACAAGTCGAGGAACGCGGCTAGTTGGGCTACCAAGGCATCTTTGCACCTTGCGATGAATGGGCTTACCGGGTTGCGGGAACTCACCCCTTTGATGGCAAAGGTGGTAGCGATAATTTGCAAAAACTCCTCTGGATCAAAGGCATGATGGTTGGGGCCTGGGTCTGGTTCAGGGTATTCACGCGTATGGCTAAGACGATAAACCATATGGCGAAAATGCATTAAAGCTCCGGACAACCAACCATCAGTATCAGACAAACGCTTGGATTGCAGCGGCTCTCTGCCAATCAAAACGCCATGCTCGTCAAGGACCCGGTTGATCTCCTCCAGTGCTTTGATGAGTAGGTCGTCATGAATATGGTGGAATGCGCTTGAAACGATGACGATGTCAAAGCTGCCGGAATCAAACGGTAGGTCAAAAAAACTGCCTACCTTGAATTTGCCGTCTGGATAGAGGGCTTGGGCCTGCTCTATCATTTTGGGCGACAGGTCCACTCCAACTATATTGTCGGTACCTTCCAAATTGTCGGTACCTTCCAACTTGGCTGCGAACATGCCCCACAACGAGGCAGGGCCGCAGGCAAGATCGAGAACCCGGTCTTGGCGGTGATAGTGCTCACAGACGTAGTCCACGAACTGCGAATCAAAATAACTCATTATGGGTGATTCGTGATAATCACGATTGTAGCGCTCCGCGATACGGTCTTCGAAATCCTTTTCCAAGGCATCGGTGGGAGTCGGTGAAATTTTTGTGGGGTCCGTCATGTCGCGAGCCTTGTCATGCGCTAAGACTTCTCAAACAAACCGTGGAGAGGGCAACCCGGTACTCAGTCCGGTCATGAATAATGCTAATTGAATTTTAGCAGGCTCACTCTGGCCCGGTGATTTACGGCTCCAAATTGCACCGAATAAATCTCTCTTGATACGTGAAATTTCATGGCTGATATTTTTCTGTCAAAGGTCTCTACCTCGGATTGCACTATGTCCTTGTGCCAGGGAGAGGTTACCACGGTCACCGTAATATCGTAATCGCCCGAGGAGAAGTGGTTTTCGTCAAAATGGAAACTCAGGGTCACCTTTTTTGCCCCTGTGGTGTCCAACGGCTGCTCAAAATCGGATGGCTGCCAGAAGATATAAACGCCGTCCGACCTGTTTATCTGCAGGCAGATGCAAAATTTGGGCGCATCATCCAGGCAGTCTGCGTCAACCTTGACCAGGAAGGGCTCGCCCTCTCGCACCATGTTGGTCTCACCGCTTTCGGTGCACACCTTTACCGAGGTGATTTCAATGGGTGAGAGGCGCCGGTGCTGAGCCAGGACGAGGGCGTCTTCCTTGGTCTGCTGATTGGCGGGCATGATAACGCCGCCGGCCGTAAAGCGGGTCCAGCCGTCCGCGAGGGACTCCTTGGACAAGACTTCCAGTGGTGTCCAGGCCGCCTCCGTCAAATCAATGGACTCCAACACAAGGTCGGGCTGGTAGCCCTCGGACAGGGCCACCCAATCTGCCCGCACCTCCCAGGGCTGCTCGATGTATGCCTCCGGTCGGCGAACCAGGAAATGGCCGCCCTTGCGGGCCCCGGTGCGTGAGACCAGCATGCGCGAGGCGACGCCTTGCTTGGTGAACAGGCGGCCCCATTCGCAGCCCAGGGCGTCGATATAAGAAGCCATACCCTGGTCCTCGGCATCCACGGGCACGTCCAGGCAGTCCTCGCGGGAGCCGTCTTGCCAACGCACCCTGAGGTCGCGCACATAGTAAACCCCGCCCGCGCCGGCGTCATTGGGGGCGCGCAGGCGCAAGCGCACCATCTCCGGGTCCGGGATGTCATCCGGCGAGGCGAAATGGAGGCTCTTCTCCACCCGCTGGATATTGGCCTCGCGCACCGATTCGTCATCGCTACGGGCCATGTCCTCGTCGTATTTGGCGGTGACGTAGTCCACGGGCCCCATGAGCCGGATGCCGCCGCTCTCCAGCCAGATGGCGGTGTCGCATAACTGGCGCACCGCGGCGATGGCGTGGCTGACGAACAAAAGCGCCTTGCCCTTGTCGCACATCTCCTTCATGCGGCGCATGGCCTTGCCCGCGAAGTAGCCGTCCCCAACCCCCAGCACCTCGTCCACGATGAGGATCTCCGGGCTGATGGCCGTGGCGATGGCGAAAGACAGGCGGGCGCTCATGCCGGTGCTGTAGGTCTTGACCGGCTGATGGATGAAGGCGCCCAGTTCGGCGAAATCCACGATGTCCCTGGTAAGCCCGGAGATTTGGGCGGTGGAGCAGCCCTGCAGCAGCAGGTTGAACCTGATGTTCTCGATGCCGGTTTGCTCCAAGTTCCAGGCGGGCACCAGGCTGAGCAGGGCTGATATCTTGCCGTTCACCTCCACCGACCCGGAGGTAGGGAGCAGGTTGCCCGCTATGATTTGCAAGAGGGTGCTTTTGCCCGCGCCGTTGGGCCCGATGATGCCCACTCTCTGGCCGGAGCGCACGCTGAAGGAAACATCGCGCAGGGCCCAGAACAAGTCGTGCCGCACGCCTCCCAGCACCATTTCCTTGAGTATGTCCATGGGCCGGGGATACAGGGGGTAGGCTTTGGACAGGCCGCTTATTTCGATGACCTTGTCGCCGCTCACACCAGGCTCCCAAACATGGGTTTGGTCCGTTTGAACAAGCGATAGCCACCGGTAAAAGCGAGGATGGACCAGGCGAAGAAGATTACCCAGGCCCAGGGATGGGCGATTCTGCCGAAGTAGATTACGTCCTGGTAGACCCAGGTCATGTAGGTGAAGGGGTTGGCCCAGATTATGGGCCGGAATATCTCGGGCACCCAGCCGGGCAGAAAAACCACCGGCATCAGGAAGATGGCCACCAGGCTGAATAGCTGGACGAAATCTTTTATGTCCTTAAAAAAGACGGCCACCGCGCTGAGGATGAAGGCCACTCCGAGCATGGCCAGTATTTGAACCAATAGCACCAGCGGCAGCAGGGCCCAGGTTGCCATGAACACATGCTGGGACGCGGCCACGTAAATGAGCGTTGCCAGGATTCCCGTAAACCAAATCACCAGGGAAGAGGCCACGTCGCGTATGGGCAGTATCTCTATGGGGAAGATGAACTGCTTGACCAGGGAGGCGTTGGCGATGACGGCGGTGACTGAGGTGCTCATGGCCATCTGGAAGGTCAGCCAGGGGATGAGGCCGGAGAGTATGTAAGTGGTGTAATCCAGGGGCAGTTCCCTGGTGCCTCCGATGCGCTGGGCGAAGACTATGCCGAACAGGAAAAGATAGAGCAGGGTGATGGCCAGGGGGTGCAGGATGACCCAGAAACCACCCAGGAATTGGCCCTTGTAGCGGCCGAAGATATTTTCCTTGGACATTTCATAGATCAGGCGGGCATGAGGGCGCATGAAAACCCAGGCCTCTTTCAAGGCCCTGTAGTTGGTCACCGGGTTGAAGATGCGCAAAAACATTCAGCTACACAGTTTCGTTGCCGGGTCAGGATAATGATAAAACGCCTTGTGAGTCTTCTAGGCCATGAAGGCTTCACACCACTTTTCCAGGCTGAGCATGGACCAGATCAAAAGGCGGCGGTTTTCCCTGCCTTCCAGGTGGTCGCTTATCAAGGACCTGACCACCTTGGGATCAAGGTAATTGTAAATATTGGCCCGGTCGTTGA
This sequence comes from Pseudomonadota bacterium, assembly GCA_018902755.1. Lineage (GTDB taxonomy): Bacteria > Desulfobacterota > Desulfarculia > Desulfarculales > Desulfarculaceae > Desulfoferula. The sequence continues at coordinate 63,884 of JAHIQI010000037.1, forward strand.
AAAGCTTCTGCTTAACGTACTCGATGCTCTCGCCCTTGAACCAGGTGGCGTCGGGAGCGGAGAAGCCCTGCTTTTCGCCGTTGGTGATGGCTTCGGGTATGTAGCGCTCCATGGCCTTGCGTAGGATCAACTTGCCGTCGCGGTTCTTCTGGAAATAGCGGGCCGTCTTGGGGCCGGGCTCGTTTTCGTTGAGGCTGATGACCTTGCCCAGGTTACCCAGCTTGAGGCCGATGGGGATGCGCATGGCAAAGTCGACCAGGTCATTATCCAAAAACGGCACCCGAGTTTCCAGGGAATTGGCCATGCCCAGCTTGTCTTCGATCACCAGCAAGCCGTGCAAAAAGGTCTTGGCCTCGAAATACAGCGAGTGGTTGATGTAGTCCTCGGGGCGGGTGAGCCTGCCGACCTGCTTGCTGAAAACGCCGCGGAAGATGTCCCTGGGCGCCACGTGCTTCACGTCTTCCCATATAGGGGCCAGCACCGAGTTAAGCTTGCCGTTGGGGATCAACCTCTGCCAAAAGGCGTAGTATTTGTCGATGTAGTTCTCGAAATCGGTGTTGACCACGGCCCGGTAATAGCGCCAGGGATAACCGGCGAACATCTCGTCCCCGCCGGTGCCGCACAGCACCACCTTGACGAACTTGGAGGCCAGTTGGGCCACATAGTAGTTGGGGTAGCTCTGGCCGATGCGGGGTTCTTCCACGCAGCGGGCCAGCCGGGGCATGACCCGCTCCATGTCCCCGGCCTTGAGCACCATCTCGTAATGCTCGGTCTTGAACAGGTATGACATGTACTCGGCGGCTTCCCGCTCGTCGAAGCTGAGCTCAACGCCGGAGACCGAGTGCAGATCAAAACCGCAGGTGAAGGATTTGATGTAGGGGAGGCTGTTGGCCGCCAGGGCGGTGACCGTGCCGCTGTCCATGCCCCCGCTCAGGTAAGCGCCCAGCTCCACGTCGCTCACCAGTTGGCGGGAGACGGCCTGGCGCAGCAGGTAGTCCAACTCCTCCTGATAGTCGGCGTCGGTGCGCCGGATTTCCGGCTCGCAAAAGCAGAAATCCCAATAGCGCTGCGGGCCGTTCGACTTGCCCTCGCCGTCCAGAATCATGTAGGTGCCGGGCGGCAGCAGGCGCACGCCCTTGAACAGAGTCTTGTCGGTGAAGAAATTCTGGAAAGAGAGGTATTCCACTAGGGCTTCGCGGTCCAGATCCGCTTGATAGTGCGGGTGGGCCAGGATGGCCTTTACTTCCGAGCCAAAAAGAAAGGACTCACCGCTCCAGGCATAGTAAAGCGGTTTTATGCCGTAGCGGTCCCGGGCCAAGAGCATGCGGCGTTCGGCCTTGTCCCACAGGGCGAAGGCGAACATGCCGTTGAAGCGATCCAGGGCTTCCAGCCCCCATTGGGCCATGGCCTTGAGCACCACCTCGGTGTCGGTCTTGGAGTGGAATTGGTGGCCCTTTGCCTCCAACTCCACCCGCAGTTCCATGAAGTTGTAGACCTCGCCGTTGTAGCTGAGCACATAGCGGCCGTCTTCGGTGGCCATGGGCTGGTTGCCCGCCGCCGAGAGGTCGATGATCGCCAGCCGCCGATGCCCGAGCCCGATGTTGCCCTTAACGTAGGCCCCTTCGCCGTCCGGCCCACGGTGGGCGATGGCGTCGGTCATGCGCTTGATGGCCACGGGCGAGACCGGCCGCCCTTGTTGATTTATTACGCCGGCTATTCCGCACACGTCAGGCTGCTCGCTTCAAAGGTTCGATGGGGTCAACTGGTGGCATGACCACGGGGTATCAGTTGGCCAGGCCCACGGCCTTGCGGCGGGCCTCGACCTCGGCTATGTGGGCCGCGCGCCACTCGACCAGGCGCTTGAGACCTTCGCGCAGGTCCAGCTGGGCGGTGAAGCCGATCTCTTGGCTGGCCCGCTTGGGGCAGCCGATGCGGTTGCGCACCAGAGTGGCTTGGCTGCGCGGCGCGTAGTCGATGGAGCGGTCGCTGCCGGTCACTTCCAGGATCAGCTCGGCCAACTCCTTGAGGGAAGTGCGCTTGCCGGTGCCCACGTTGTAGAAACGGTCCGTGGTGGCGGCCTTCATGGCGCAGACGTTGGCCGCGCCGCAGTCTTCCACCGCGACAAAGTCGAAGGCCTCGGAGCCGTCGCCCAGGATGGTGGGATTTTTGCCCGCGTCGATGGCGTCGAGCATTTTCATGATCACCGCGATATAGGCCCCGTGGTAGTCCTGGCGCGGGCCGTACACGTTCATGTAGCGCAGGCCCACGTAGTTCAGGCCGTAGCGGTAGTGGAAGGCGCGCAACATGGCTTCGCAGGCGATCTTGGTGGCGCCGTAAAAGTTCTGGTTGTTGAAGGGGTGGTCCTCGTCCATGGGCTCGCGCACCGCGTCGCCGTAGACGCTGGCCGAAGACGAATACACCAGGCGCTTGACCCCATGCTTGACACAGGTCTCCATGACGTTGAAGGTGCCGCGTACGTTGACGTCAAAGGCGCTGCGGGGGAACTCATGGCATTGCAGCAGCCAAAGGGCCGCGAAGTGGAAGACGCCGTCAGCGTCCTTGAGGGCTGCCTCCAGGATGTCGCTCTGCATGATATCGCCGCCGATGTCAAAGATTTTTACGCGGGGGTCTTTCATGGCGGCATAAAGGTTTTCCACGCTGCCGCGCACGAAATTGTCGTAAATGACTATTTCCTTGACGTCCTCGGCTATTAGCTTGTCGAGCGTGTGGGAGCCGATCAGGCCGGCCCCGCCCACGAGTACGAGTCGTTTGCCTTGCAAATCCATGAGTCACCCTTTGCGTTGAATCCAGTGTCGAACTACCTCGCTCATCCTAACCCAGGCGCGGACCCTTGCGAAGCCTAGGCCCAGCGAAAAAACCAATCCCGGCCAAGGCCTTCAATAGGATATTCGTTTGATCGCCCCATGTATTCATTAAAATAGAACTATTCTTAAAAAAGGTTTCGATTGTAACAACCCCATCATGAACAATGCCTAAAGCCTCCCGCATGAGGCTTGAAGCCCCTCGGGCGGGCGAAGATTAATCGCAATGTGGGCGATTTCCTAGGGGAACGCACCGCTGACCCGAAACAGCACCAGACGGCCCTTTCCCGTGTCGCGGGACAGGCAGTCGCCGCTGCGATCCGTGACCATGCCCACCATGCCCTCGCCGTCGGGCACCGCTTGCATGGCGTAGGGGCAGAGGATGCCCGTGGGGGTTTCTTTTATCTTGCGGGTCGAGCCATGGTCGTCGATTAGGTAGATCTTCAATAATCCCGGACTCATGCTTACCAGGTACAGGCTCCCCCCACGAACCAGCAGGCTGCCGGACATGATCCGGTCGTCGTCCAGGGTCTGGTGCCTGGTCTTCCCCGTAACCAGGTTGTGCACCGAAAAACCGGCGAAATTGGACCTGAGGTTGCGGAAATAGCCCCATGGGTCGAAGTGGTTGCGGTTAATGGTGTAGGACAGGACCAGGGAGTCGTCCCGCAGGGCCATGCCGGTGAGCCAGGTGTTCATCTCCAGGCGCTCCCGGTCAAAGGCCTCTTGGGTGGGTCCGAAAACTAGGCCCTTCTTGCCCCGCTCGGCAACCGCCACCAAGACCCCGAAGTAATGCCAGCCCTGCTTTATGGTGTTATTGGCCAGCGCCAGCCATTTGCCGTCCAGGGCGATGTGGGGATATTGCAGGCCTACCGGCTTTCCTGGCTCCGGGATCACCTCGCGCCTTGGGGTAATGGACAGCGTCTTTTCGTCGATGAGCCGCAGGCCTCCGTAGGCGTCGGCCACGTAGAGGCTGCCTTCGGCCAGGTTTGCGTTGATCTTGCCCGCCGAGACAAAGCCGGGATAGACCTTGCGCTGCGCCAAATGTGCGCCGTCCGCCCGGAGGCGGTAGACCGTGAGATGCAACTCCTGCTTTTGGTAATCGTTGTAAAGGTGGTAGAGCATCCGGCCGCCGCGCAGCAGGCACCCGGAGGTGATGTGTCCCTGGCGCTGGTCGAGATAGGCGAGGCCTTGGCCGTCGTAAACCGCCAGCCGCACGGTGGAAACCCCGTCCTTGGCCAGGCTCTGCAGATATACGAAATAAACGCGCCGTCCATCCACGGCCATCTTCGGCTGGAACGATTGAAAGGTGGCCAGCTTATCCGTTTGGATCTGATGCAGGATGCGGAACTCCACGCCTGCCCGCCCGCTCGCCCGCCAGGCACCAACCAGCGCTGAATATGAGCATGAAGAGCATAAGCAGGGATGCGATGTTGGCGCGTCCTGGATGGGTCATGTAATCCCGTTCCGCTCGACCCGTTTTAGGTCGCCTTTTATACTATCCCAACTAGGGTCTTCATACCATCAAGTCAATGGTTGAAAGAAGCAATGTAGGCATTGATCGTGGGCTGGTCGGCCTGAGTAAAACACAGCAACACCCCGCTGTCGAATCCCCATTTTTCAGGCTTTGAGCCGATGATATGCACGGAGAATACTTAAATGTCTATACATTATAAAAATTAACTACTTAATTGCGTAACTGCGCCCGTGGGCCTGGACTGAACCTGGGTGCTCAAATATAATTGCCACAGGCTTGGGGCGAACCGCAAGCGGCGCTGGGCATCCAGCTTAGCTTGCAGCTTCCCAACTGCTGGCGGGCATGATTGTCCGTAAGCTTTTGAGACGCCGGAACAAGCTGTTGGGTAAAGGAATTGTACGGCGGCAGGAGGTTCCATTTCCGCCTGGACGGCGGAACGCGCTAAGGGGCATAATTGGGCCTGCCTGAAACTGAGTGAACCGAGGGGCGGCATCGCAACACCAAAGCCTCCGCCTTAGGGACGCCGCCAGGCCCGCAGGGCCTGGGGACTTCTCCTTAACCATTCTAAATCCAAGACAGATTCAAAATGTTGCGGGCAGCCGGCGGGATTGGCAGGTAATTAGATTTGAACGACCTTGATTGGCAAAATCGTCCGGTGATCATCACCGGCGCGGCGGGTTTCTTGGGCCGTCACCTATTTGCGGCCTTGGCCAAGGCCGGAGCCAGGGTGTTGGCCCTGGACCAGGCCGCGCCACCAGAGGATTTGCCCAATGGGGTTGAGTGGCGGCAAGCGGATTTGATGAGTCCCCAAGGCATGGCCCAAGGCCTGGGCCAAGGGCCGGGCCCGGCGGTAGACACCGTGCTGTTCCACTTCGCCGCTTTGAGCATGCCGGTGGATTGCGCCCGCGACCCCGAGAGGGCGCGGGCCTTGAACGCAGGCATGGCCATGGCCCTGGGCCGAGCCTGGCTGGAGCGGGGAGGCCGGCAAATGGTTTTCGCCTCCAGCGCCCTGGTCTACGCGCCGGTGATGGACGGGGGCAACATCAGCGAGGACGGCCCGGTGCTGGGCCGCAACCCCTACACCGAGGCCAAGCTGGCCGCCGAGGAGGGGCTGTCTTCCCTTGCGGCGGAGGGCGGCCTGGCCTTGCAGATCGTGCGCCTGAGCAACGTCTACGGGCCGGGAGCCCACAACGGCACCGTGGTGCTCGAAGCCATGCAAATGGCCAGGGCCGGTCAGACGCCCATTATGCGGCGTCCCGGCGAGGAACTGGATCTGCTCTACGTGGACGACGTGACCCAGGGCATGCTGCGCCTGGCCGCCTTGGAGCCGGAGCTTGGCTGCCGGTTGGTCAACCTGGCCACGGGGGTGGGATGGCGGGTGGCCCGCATGGCGGCCGAGGTAAGCCGCCTGGCCGGGGTGGCTCCGCCGCCGGACGACGAAAGCCAGCCCGGTTACGGCTATCGCTTGGTGCTGGACAACAGCCGCCTGCGCCGCCTCACCGGATGGGTTCCCCGAACCGAAGTGACCGAGGGGCTGGAGCGCACCTGGCGCGCCTACGTCGCCTGATTCCTTTGGCGGCCCCGTGCGGCCGGGCCGCTGCATCGGCCTATTTTTCCGCTACAGAAATGCCAACCGCCAGGCCTGGCGGCAAAGGCGGTCCCTGGCGGCTCAGGCGCAGGTAGCGCGCCGCTGGGGAGTCCAACTCCAGGCGCACCGGTCCGGGCGCGGCGGCCATGGGGGTCAGGCCGGACCAGTAGAGCCGGGGAAGCCACAGGGCCTTGAACGGGGCAGGGGCGTAGTGCTCGCCGTCCAGGGAAAGTTCCAGGCGCAGACCGGCCAGGCTGAGGGCCTGGCCCTCGGGGGGCAACAACTCCAGCGCCCGCAGCTTTTGCACCGCGCCAAGATCGGCGGACATGGCCGGACCCTCGGGCCGGAGGCTGACCTGGCGGCCGGGCCCGGCGGCCGGGGCCTGGGGCGGGTCGGCGGTGATCAGGCTGTAGCCGTGGGCCGTCTTGGCGGTGGCGCGCCATCCCGCACTGGCAAGGGCGGCCAGGGCGTAGCCCGCCCGCCCGCTTTCCACCGCGAAGTACAGGCGTTGATTCGGGGGAAGTAGCCAGGGAGCCTGTAAGTACCCTGGCAACCAGTCCGGATGGCCGTGGCGGTAGGCCAAAGGCCGCATGCCTTCGGGCAGCCAGGCGGCCAGGCCAGGCGGGCACCACACCCGCGTCCCTTTGCCCAGCTCTTGGCGCAGCCAGGCGGCGGCGGCCGAGGGCTCGGGCTTGGGCGCTCCGGCTTGGCCCACCAAAATTTCCAGCACCGACCAGTTCCACTTGGGGCGGTGGCCGATCTGCTCCAGGCTGAGGTAGCGCAGGTTGCGGGGCGCAAAGCGCAACTCCTGCCAGTTGTCAAAACGCAGGGCCACCAGCTTGTCCCCGCCGGTCCAGGCATAGGGCACCGGGTCCCCCTCCACCTCCACCAGCCTGTCCCAGGTCCGGCCGTCGGCGCTGCCCATCACCAATATGCGGTGGGGAGCCTCCTCGGCCATGCCGTTGAACAAGAGCACCTGGCACACTCCGGGCACCTCCCGGCCTAGATCCACCAGAAGGCGCTGATCCGGCTTCTGGCCTTGCAGGGTGCGCCAGCCCAGGTTGGCGTTGTAGTCCACTGCCCGTGGAGACCAGAACGGATTGGGGTGGGCCTCCATCCGCCAGTCGGCGGGCGACAGGGCTTGGGGATGCTCGGGAGGCGGGGTCACGTTATAGAACAGCCGCCAGCCGCGCAGCTCGTGCTCCTGAAACCTGGCCCCCACGGAAAGCAGGTTGTCGCGCAGCCGGGGCACGGCGGGGTCGCCGATCTCGCAAAAGGCAAAACGTTTGGCCCGCAGCAGGCCCCGCTCGAAGTCCGGGTTGCGGTCCTTGCGCGAAACCACGAACACTACCTGCTGGCGGCAATCAAAGGTGAGCACTGGGGCCACCCAATAATGGGAGACATAGGCGTGGCTCACTCCCTGGGAGGCCAGGAACCCGGCCATGTCCCTGGCCAGGGCGGTCTGCCCCTCGTAGCGTGGCTTGAGGGTGGGGTCGCCCAGGGGGGATATCCGGTACACCCCCACCGCCAACAGTACCACCACCGCGGCCAGTCCGGCCCAACCCGCAACCTTGATGGCCGTGCCGCGATCTTGCAGGCGGTCGAAGGCCCAGGCCATGAGCAGGGGCCACACCGCGTACAGGGGCACCAGGTAGCGGTGGGTGCCCGAGGAGGACAGCCCCATGGCCCCGAACACCAGCACCACGGTGAACACGGTGAGCAGCAGCACCTCCGAGCCGTCGCCCCGGTCGCCCCATATGACCCGCTTGAGCAGGTTCTTACCCCAGAAGACAAGCCCGGCCAGGGCGCTGAGTCCGGTGAAGCCCAAAACCGCCTGGCTCAGGCCCGGCACCACCACCGCTTCCTTGCCCATCAGGGCGAAGTAGTGCGCGCCCAGAAGCACCGGCAGGCTACGCTGCCAGATGAAGCGCAGGCTTTGCCAGAAGGGCTCCTTGGGCTTGGGGTGGAACATGAAGTAATAGGTGGACCAGTCGGTGGCCAGGTTGTGCCACCACAAGGGCAGGCTGCCCAGGAAGAAGGCGGCCATCATCAAAGCGAAGGACGGGCGTATCACCAGGCGCGGATCGCGCCGCCACCACACCAGGGCGCAGGGCAGGATGAAATACACCGCCAGCATGTGGCACCAGACCGCGACCCCCGCCACCAGGCCGAACACCGCGCAGAGCCGGGCATAACCCCTGGCGCCGGGCTCCTTGCGCAGGGCGCGCAGAGTGATCCAGATCAGCCACACCCCCAAGGCCAGGGTGTCGATGTAAATGGCCCGGGGCAGCACCGAGTGCCATATCAGGTAGAAGGGGCCCAGGGAGGCCAAAAACAGGGCGACCAGCCCGGCCCGGCGGCCCCAAATTTCCCGACCGATGAGATACACCGCGGCCAGGTAGAACAGGGACATGAAGGTGGGCGAGAGGTACAGGGTCTGGCGGCTAACCCCGAACAGGGCGAAGAAACCGGCGGCCACGATGGACTCAAGGCTGCCGCCGTAGTCTTGTCCCCAGAACATCAGGGGCAGATGGCCGTTAAGGATGTCCATGCCCATGAGCCCCACCACCGCCTGGTCCGAGTCCAGGGAGGGGGCCAGGAAAAAAATCCCCCGCACGGCCAAGGCCAGCAAGGCGATGACCGCTATCCACCAGACGGGGGAAGCTTTTTTCTCCTCGACTAGGCTCACGTCACATGGTTCCGCAGTGTTTAGTAGGGCCGGGTTGGTAAAAAATCAACGCAGGCGCAGCCAGTCCAGGCCCACCGCGTCACGTCCGTTGTGGCTCAGCATGAAGACCCGCAAGCGGTAACGGCCTGGAGCAATATTTACCGGCAGGCGATAGATTCGCCAAGACGCGTCTTCCACCAATACCCGCCCCAGGAGCTTGTCGTCCAGATAAAAAGCGATCTCCGGCGGGGGGTAGCTCTGGGGAAAGTCCACCACCCGGTCGGCCATGATCTCCAGGGTGTTGACGCCGCTGCCCACCACCACTGTGGTTTGGCCGAAATCGCTGGTGCCGCGCAGCACCAACTGCACCCGGTCGTTGTAAAGGTCGCCATAAAGCCGCGACTGAGGGGTGCGCAGGTTTTCCGCTTCCAAATAGCCGGTGGGGATCACCCAACCCAGGAAGGAGGTGAGGATAGCCACCGTCGCCAACAGCGCCCCAGCGACGAAGCCCAAACGGCTCAGGCTCCAAGGCGGCTTGGTCGGGTAGGCGGGCCGGGGATCGCGCCAGAGATAAATCACCGCGCCGACCAGCAGTACCAACCAGGGCAGCACCGGCAGGATGGGTTGCCAGGAAATTTCGTTGAACGAAGGCCAGAAGCGGTGGGTCAGACTGCCTGTGGCCTGGTCCATCCAGGCCAGGAGGTTGTTGATGCCGGTGCGGCGGTGGAAGCGCCACTGGGGGATGAGCGTGAAGACCCAGGTCAGGGCCAGCCCGGCCAGGCCCAGGCAGGCGCACAGCAAGCGCCAAAGGCGTCCGGCTCGGGACCAGGCGGGCAGGGACCACAGGGCCAACATGGGCAGCAGGGGAGCCAAGAAACGCCCCGGCGGGGTGAACCCGCCCTGCCACTGCACCCAGCGCCACAGCACCACGGCGGCGAAGGACACCCCGGCGATGAGCAGCGAGTAGAGCATTAGGCGGCGGTGCTCCCGGCCGAAGCGGGCCGCACCGGCCAGGCCCAAAAGCAGCCACGGCGCATAGACCAATAGGCCGAACTGCTGGTCAAAGAACATGGCCGGCAGTGAGAGAAGCATGGGGCCCGGCTCTATCCGGTAGATGCTGCTCAGCTTTTTGGTCAGGTGCCCTAAGCCGGGCGCATCCAACAGGGTGCCCAAAATAAGGGCCGCCACCAGGGCAAGAAGGCAGACTCCGGCAAGGGCGATGCCCCGCCGCCAAGCGGGGCGGTTCAGGTACAGGGCGGCCAGGGTGGCCAAGGCCAGGCCCAGGGAGACCGGGGCCAGGCGCATTTTGACCATGGCCAGGAGCAGGGCCGTACCGGCCAGGCCCAGGATAATCCGGCCGGTGCGTTTGTCGATGCGATGCAGCCAGTACAGCCCGGCGGTGACCCCCAGTACTCCCAAGGCGCCGGGATACACGTGCTGGGTTAGCTGCAACAGAGGCAGGGAAAATCCCAAGAGCCAAGTGGCGGCCAGGACGGGCCGGGCACGATAGCCCAGGTCCAAGGCCAGACGGCAGAACAGGCCCAGGCTCATTGCCCCGGCCAAGGCCAGGGTAGCCAGGGCACCCAGCCGGCCCGCCAGCAGCCAGCCCGGCCCCAGCAGGGCGAACAGACCCCAGGACTCGCCCAGGGGATTGGCCAGGCGGTTGCTCCAGCCGCCCCAATAAAAATCCAGGCGGCACTGGGGAAGGTGGGCCTGGCCGGAGGATAGTCCCAGGGAGACCATGAGCCGGTCGGTGTTGATGAGGTACAGGGTTTCGTCCCCGCAGGTGCTCACCGCCTGGGTAACCCAAAAGTTCAGGGCCAGGTACAGGGCCAGGGCCAGACCCGCGCCGCCCCAGGCCAGCAGGCGGTCATCGGGCACCGGGCGGCCTCCCGCCTCCCACAACAGCGAGGCGGCCAGAGCGGTCTGCCAAGTAAGGGCGGCCAGGTAGGCAACCCCGCACCAAAGGGACCAAGCCGGGGTTTGGCCGTGCAGGGCGGTGAAGCCCAGGATCAGAGGAAGGGCCAGGTAGGCCAGCCAGTCGCGGGAGGCGAAACGGGCCGCCGCCTGGGGAGCGTCCACTGAGGTCCAGCGGGCCAGCAGGTGCCCGACGCTGCTCATCAAGAGCAGACCCAGGGGAGCCCAGTCTCCCAGGAACTTCCACCAGAAGCCGGGGCGGTCAAGGCCGATCAGGGGAGCCAACTCCCCGGCCGGTGAGTCTGGCAGGCCCAGGCGCTGGAGCATGAGCCGCATGGCCAAGGCCCAAAGCAGGGCTGCGGCCGCTTTGCCCAGCCATGATTGCGGGATTCTCAAGGCTGTCTCTCCCACCTGCAAGTAAAGAGTATAACCATCACCTTTCGCCGCAGGGGGCGCGGCCGATCCCCGTTTAGCGGCAAGATGAATTTAAGATACCAGCCGCCTGGGGGCGGCGGCAATAAAATGGCTCCCGGAGACAGGGCAAAAAAAGGCCGCCGCGTCCGGTGGAGCGCGGCGGCCTGGTTCTTGCGTCAGGTAGGGCTACTCGGGGATAGCCTCCTTGGGCGACATCTTCTTCTGTCCTGGGCCCACCTTGCGGTAGACCTCGTGGGGGGCGCGTTTTACGCCGTCCACGGTGAGCAGGTCGTCGATGCTGATGCCGAAGTGGCGCTCATTGGCCTCCAGGTAGGGGAGGATCAGCTCCCAGTCCTGGTCGGTGAGCTCATAGTAGGCTCCGCCGTTGAGCTGCTGGTCCACCAGCTTGTGGTGCGGGTCGCGCACGTAGATGGCCCCGCCGCTGGCCAGGGAGAAGAGGTTGGCGCCGGGGTAGGGGTTTTCCAGGGCCACAACCTTGCCCTGCTTGTCGAAGGTGATGCCGTTGAGCACCACGAAGCCGCCGCCGTTGTAGGGGTCGCCGGCCATGAAGGACTCGGCCAGGAAGTCCAGGCAGGTGCCGTTGATCACCACCCGGGGACGGCCCACCGCGTTGATCAGCGGACGTCCCGCGCCGTTGCCCATGATAAAGACCTCGCCGCCCTTGGCGCCGTACATGAAGGCCTGACCCACGTCGCCGTGGATTACCAGGGTGCCGGCCTTGGTGATCTGGCCCAACTGGTCCTGGCCGTTGTCGTGGATCTGGATCTCCAGGCCGTCCATGCCCGAGGCGATGTAGTCGCCGGAAGCTCCGTAGATGTCGAAGCGCACGTCCTCGGTGGCCGGGCCCAGGCCGCAGCCCTGGAAGCGCTGGCCCTTGAGGCCGTAGACGATGAACCGCTTCCAACCCAGGTGATAGGCTTCCACCTCCACCCTGGCATCGCACTCGTCGCCCTCGGGCGGGAAGTGATGGGCGTAGACCACCAGCACCTTTTCGTCGCCGGCGGGGGCGCGCAGGTCGCCCCTGGTGCCCCAGTCGATGCGGGCGTAGCGGGTGCCCTTGTTCTCGGCGATGGCCGGGGTGCGGTCCAGGATGCCGTTGATGGCGGTGCGCAGCAGTTGCAGCACCACTGAGCGCTTCTTGTCGCCGGTGTCGTAGCGGCGGTCGTTGAGCAGAGTCAAGACTTCCAGGGCCCATTGGGTCCCCTGGTCGCCGCCCTGGGCCACGGCCTCCACCTGGGCGATGAACCAGCGAAGCTGGCTGAAGCTCCAGGAGGCCATGGACGTTGCCGTTTGTTGGTACACGGCCAAGGGCTCGGAGCCCTCGGGCGCGGCGCTGATCGCCTGCTCCAGGATTTGGGCCTTCTCCGGCGCGGTGGCCGCCTCCTCGGGGTCGAAGCGCCACTGGCCCTGCTCCACCTCGATGGGGGTGCCGAACTTGTCCATGCAAGTGAGGTCGTAGCCCTGGCCGTTGCCCTGCACGTTGAACAGGAAGGCGCCGCCGTCGGTGGAACTGCCGCCACGGGCGTTCCAGTAGCGGTCGGCCACCAAACGGAAGCGGGGGTCTTCCTGGTTCAAGGAGAGCAGGGTGGCGTCGATGGCCTGCTTTTCCGAGCCCACCAGCCCGATGGATATGTCGCCCTCTTGCAGGGCGAAGACCTGGGGCCGGAGCATGGAGGTGTCGGTGATGCCCAGAAGCTGGTATAGGTCCTGGTCCGGGTTGGAGCGGGCGATGATGAAGAACCAGGGTCCGTCCGGGCTGCCGTGCATGTGCATGGCCTGGATGGCCCGGTACACCGGCTTTCTTTGGGCCGACAGGCGCTCAAAGTCCAACTCGGTGGTGGGGGCCATGGCCTCGATGACGTACTCCAAGGGGTAGTGGTACACCCTGGTCCACAGGTCAAAGAGCAGGACCGCCACCTCGGTGTCGGTGAGGAACTGGGTGGCTATGCCGTGCTGGCGCAGGTACTCGCTGACGCTGTAGTAATTGGCGAAGTCGCCGTTGTGCACCAGGGCCTCGTTGAGCCCGATGAAGGGGTGGCTGCCGCCGGGGTGCCACACGCGGCCCTTGGTGGGGTAGCGCTGGTGGGCGATCCACACCTGGGCATTGAAGTCTTCCATGCCGTAGTACTGCACCACGGTCTCGGCGAAACCCACCACTTTCATGATCACCAGGTTGCGGGCATGGCTGAGCACGAAGGCCCGCTTTTCGCCCAGGCTGGTGTAGAAGGTGGCGTTGAGGCGGTTGGTGTTGCGGTAGATGAATTCATCTTCCAGGGCGCGGCCGCTCAGTTCGTTCAGGCCCTCCTCGGCGGCGAAGGCGTCCAGGGCGCCTTGCTTGGCGCGCACGAAGTAGCGCACCACGTCCGGGGGCTTGACCTCCAGGCCAAAGTCCCGGTAGTCGCCCTGGGTCTGGACCCGCGCCTTTTGGTGGATGTCCAGATAGGGGCTTACGCACTGCTCCTCGACTTCCTTCTCGGCCTCGGGGTCCAAAAGGGCCACTTGGAGAATGTAGTCGTTTTTGAGCGTGTCGGAGTCTACGCCCAGCTGCTTGGGGTCCAGGCAGGCCGCGGCGATGCCGCCGCCCTTGCCGTTGCCCCGGTTGTGCATCTGGACGGAAGGTTCGAATATATGCCGGCCGCGCACGGGCACGTTGGCCGCGAAACCCACCACGCCGCAACCGCCTTCTTCGGCGGTCCGGTGGGGGCTAAGCGGGGGGGCGTCGGCCGCCGCCCTCCGGCGAGAGGCCAGGATGGCCTCGGTCATGCGGGTCAGCTCCTCCCGGGAGGGGAGGCGGCTTTGTCGTCCTTGGGCTTGGAATAGGCTGGCCACGACGGCGGTTCCTCTCTCTTTCAAGCCTTTTTTTGATAATCCAGGTGGATGAGCAGGTCGCTACGCCCCACCAGGTCCCGAACACTCTTGAGCCCCAGGCGCCACAGGATGTCCCGCAGCTGGATGGCCCAGGAGTTGAACAGGTTGATCACTCGCTGAGAGCCCCAGTCGGAGTCGTAGGCCACCGAAAGCTCGGGGTCGGTGGTGGCGATGCCCCGGGGGCAGCCCCGGCCGGACTCGCAGTTGGCGCAACGGATGCACTCCAGGGCAATCATGTCGGCGGTGCCGCAGACAATGCCGTCCGCGCCCAGGGCGATGGCCTTGGCCACGTCCCAGGCGGTGCGCACGCCGCCGGAGGCGATCAGGGTGATCTTGTCGCGGATGCCCTCCTCGGTGAGGAAGCGGTGCACCATGGGAATGGCGTACTCGATGGGCATGGCAATGTTCTTTTTGGCGATGTCCGGGGCCGCCCCGGTGCCGCCGTAGCTCCCGTCCAGGTGCACGATGTGCGCCCCGGCGTAATAGGAGCCCACGGCCACCATGTCCACGTCCATGGGAGTGGAGACCTTCACCGAAATCAAAGCGCGGGGATTGATGTGTTTGATCCAATCCACGTGCTTCTTGTGGTCCTCAACCGAATACACCGAGTGGAAGGGGAAGGGGCTGAACAGAGAGGTGCCCACCACGGCCTCGCGCATCTTGGCCACCGCCGGAGTCACCTTGTCGCCCAGCAAGTGCCCGCCCAGGCCGGGCTTGGCGCCCTGGGCGTACTTGAACTCGACGATGCGCACCCGCTGGATGGTTTCCTCACGCACTCCAAAGAGGCCCGTGGCCACCTGGGTGATCACGTTGTTGGAGTACTTTTCCAGCACGGGCGGGAAGCCGCCTTCACCGGTGCAGGTGAAGGAGTTCATGGCGGTGTAGGCCCGGGCCCGGCTCTCCATGGTGGCCTGGCTCACCGAGCCGAAGCTCATGCCGCCGCCGTAGACCGGGAAGCCGATCTCCACCGGAGGCCGTCCGTCGTCGTCGCGCCGGTTCAGGGTCAGGGACAGGTCCACGTCTTGGGGCCCGAAGCCGGTGTCCGGCGGCGCGGCGGGGAACACGATGTCCATGCGGTCGAAGCCGCCGCCGCTGGCGCCTTTGCGGTACTCCAGGTTGCCCTCGGGGGGCTTGCCGGTTTCGGCCTGAATCCAGGTCCCCACCAACAGGTCGGCGGGCCAACGGGGATCGCCGAAGGTCTTCCAAACCGGGTTTTGGCCCACCCGGATGGCGCTCACCGGGCAGGAGTCGCCGCAGTAGGAGCCGATGGAGCGGCAGTAGTCCGCGCCGCGGCACTTGCTGTTGCGCGGGGCCAGCATTTTTTCGCCGGCCTTTACATGCACCCCGAATTGGCAGGTCTCGGCGCACTTGCCACAGGCCACGCAGTTGTTCAGGCGCTCGACCTTGTACTTGGTTAGGGCGTTGCGATAGCGCGAGGGCGCCTCGGTGACCTCCACCGGCAGGGCGCTGTACTCGCCGGGAGCCAGCTCCGGGAGCGGGGAGGACTTGGCGGGCTCCAGGGGAGTGACCCGCTCTCCGAAGATGGGCGCGAAGCTCATCTTCTCCAGGTCCTCGAAGACCATAGCCCGGCCCATCTCGCCGCGCAGGCGGCGAACCTCGCGGATGCCCATGGCTCCCATAAGCTCGATGAGCTGGGAGTGGAAGGCGCCCATGAGGTTGAGCAGGCGCTTTTTGCCCTGCTCCTGGTCGATGGTGTCCAGGTTCACCGGGCAGTCGAAGCCCTCGGAACAGGAGCGGCACAGGCGGCACTCCATGGCCACGTTGAGCACCAGGTCCAGGCCCACGCCGTCCGCGCCGCAGAGGATGGTCTTGGCCACATGCTCGGCCAGGGCCACACCGCCGCCCGCCAACAGGGTGACCTGATCGCGGCAGGCTTGGTCCACCAGTCGCAGGTGCACCTCGCGGATCAGCTTGGTGATGAAGGTGTCCGATGCCTTGCCCAGGCCCTGGCCCTTGTCGCCGGCCTGGAGGTAGAGCACCTCGGCCCCGGCCAGGACCACTCCGGCGGCCCGGTCGGCCGCGTTTTCGTCCAGGGGCAGGCGCACCGCCACCACCAGGTCGGGCCTCAGCTCCTTGAGCTTGGCCACCTGGTCCATTACGCCCGGAGCGTAAAGCATCTCGGCCATGGCCGCGCCCTCCAGGGGGCTGAGGTCGGCCGGTACGCCGTCAACGCGCACGATGAGGTTGGACTTGAGGTCGGCCAGAAGCCCTGCGGCCTCTTCGTAGGTGGCCACGGCCAGGGTCCTGCCCTCTTTGGCGGCCAGGGCCACGGCCCGGCGGGTGCCGGAGCCGATCTTGCCCCAGGGGGGCAGGTCCAGAAGAATGGGGGTGGGCAGCTCCACCATGGGAGGCATTTCGATGGCCAGGTCGCCCGCTTCGTCGAAGATCAGGCGCTCGGGGCGGCGTCCCAACTCGATGACCGTGCTGATGTACTCGCGGCCGTGGATGCCGTCGCGGGTGGGCCGCACGATCTCGCTCATGTCGGTCCACATCTGGTCGAAGCCGGGCCCGGAGAAGGGCCCCCGGTAGCCCGCCCCGGAGACGGGGATGCTGCCGGTGGAGGCCTGCTTCCACAGGGTGGCGATGATGTCCGGCCGCCAATATTCGTCGCCCATGGCCTCGAACTGGGGGTTCACGGCCCGGGTTAGGATGTTTTTCTTGCACTCCTGCACGCAGCGCATGCAGTTGAGGCACATGGAGTCTGTGGTGTCCACAATCTGCCCGGCGTCGAAGGTCTTCTTTTTGTAGACCTCGTAGATGCAGCTATCGCGCTTGACGCACTTCAGGCAGCCCAGACAGCCCTCCACCTCCATGGCGGCCAGCTTGGCCACCGGGGTGAAGCGCGGTTGGGTGGGGCCCACCTCGACGTGATACTTTTCGCCCATGATAAAAATCCTGCTCGTCTGCTGGCGTTGAGCCCTGGCCGGAGTCTAGACCTCCGGACGCGGGGACAGGCCTGCCTGGTTGATGATCTCGGGCAGAAGCTCCTCGGCCTCGATGGCCTGAAGGTGCACGCCCTTGACCCCCGGCAGCTCTCTAACCTGCTCGATCAGCTCCAAGGTGACCTTGACGCCCTCGGCTTGGGGGTCGGAGGCCGCCTTCATGCGGTCGATGAGCTCCTGGGGAACCACTACGCCGGGCACGTTCTTGTTCATGTAGTTGAGCATGCCCGCCGAGCGGGGCACGATGAGCCCCGGCAGGATGGCGGTTTTCTCGGTCAGGCCCATGTCCACGGCCTTGGCCATCTGCTCGGCAAAGGCCTTGATGTCGTAGACCGCCTGGGTCTGGATGAAGTCCGCGCCCGCGGCCACTTTCTTGGCCAGGCGCAAAACGCGGAACTCGATGGGCGGTCCCAAGGGGGTCCAGGCCGCGCCGATGAAGAACTGCGGCTTGCTGGTCAGGGTGTCGCCTCCGGCCTGCACGCCTTCATCGCGCATGTTCTTGATGATGTTGATCAGCTGGATGGAGTCCACATCGTAGACGCCCTTGGCTCCGGGGTGGCCCTTGAGCTTGCCGCTGGCCCCGGCGCCCTGGTGGTCGCCGCTGATGGCCAGGATGTTCTTGAGCCCCAGGGCCGAGGCGCCCAGCAGGTCGCTCTGCATGGCGATGCGGTTGCGGTCCCGGCAGGTCATCTGGGCCACCGGCTCCAGGCCGGCGTCCAAGAGGATCTTGGAGCCCGCGATGGAGGACATGCGCACCACCGCGGTCTGGTTGTCGGTGACGTTGTAGGCGTCGGCCATGCCCTTGAGGATGTCGGCCTTCTTGAGCACTTCCTCCACGTCGGGGCCGCGGGGCGGGCCCACTTCGGTGGTGAGGGCGAACTGGCCGGCGGCCAAAACCTTCTCTAACTTGGTTCCTGCGTGCAAACTCATGACCGCAGATCCTCCCGCAGCATCCTCTTGGGCCCTCCGGCCGGCGAGTTGGACCAGTTCTTGGGAGGACGCACCTTGGTGAGGTCCTCCAACCGGCCGCGGGCGGTGGCCCGCTCCACGATCAGCCGCCAGATACAGGGCGTGTCTTCGTTGATCTCACACATTCCATTGGTGCGGGTGCCGCCGCAAGGGCCGTTTTGCAGGCTCTTGGCGCAACGGGCCACCGGGCACAGACCGAAGGTAAAACCCAGCACGCAGTCGCCGCAAGCGGCGCAACGGCTGGTCCACAGGCCCGGCTCCTCGCGGATGCTCAGGCTGGTGGTGTTGACTCCGGGGTACAGCGAAGTGTCGGCGTAGCGCTCGGCCACCAGCTGCATGCCGATTCCGCAGGCCACGCTGACGATGGCGTCGGCCTCGGCCGCTGCCTCGGCGATGGCCTCCAGGAACTCGGGCTCGCACTGGCGCTCCAGGGTGGCGCTTTTCACTTCAATGGGGTTGCCGTCGTTTTGCATGGCCATGGCCAGCAGGGGCGCCAGGGTCTCCACCTCGCGCTCTCCGCCGGCGGCGCATTCGGCCACGCAGGTGGCGCAACCGATTACCAGCACCTTCTTGTGGCCGCGCAGGTAACCCACCATTTCCTCAATGGGCTTCCACTCAGCGGTGATCATCGGCGCTCAAACTCCTTTCATGGGGTTGGGGCCCAGGGCCCGCACGGCCTCGGCCCTCTGGCCAGCCATCTCCATTAAATCATCAAGGCTAAGGCCCGCGCCCCGGTCCAATCCCAGGCGCTCGGCACCCATGCCCACCTGCTCCAAAAGCTCCCGGCCGCGCGCGATGCGTTTTTCGGCCCGGTTGCTGCCCACCAGATGCTGGCAGGCCTTTTCGGGGCAAGCCGCTATCTGCAACCCGTCGCTGCCCTGCTCCAGCAGGCGCATGAGATGGGGAAGCTGCACCTTGCTGCTACAGGGCAAGAGCACCAGGCGGGCGCTGAAACCGTCCCCGGACCGGTTGCCCTGGACCGGCTTGGCCTCGGCGGCCAGGCTCTGGCGACAGTAGAGCAGGGTGATCTGCGGCTGGAAATCTGCGGTCGAATTGTTGGCCATGGTCTAAAAAATCTCCCGGGTCCCCGCCCGGCGGCTAAGCCGGGGCCGGCCGCTCAAAATAACGTTGCGGCCGCCGGTTTGGTTGGCCGCGACAAGCCCCATGCCGCCTCCCTAGCCTAGGGAAGCGGCCTCTAGCCGGGGGTCGCGGATTGTGGACTGCACCCGCCCCACGAAGGGGCGGCCGGAGGGCTGTAACGGCCCTTGGCAAACACGGCAACCTTTGCCTTTATGACAGAGGATTCCTTTATTGTCAACACCAAGGGCCGTAGCGGGGTTGTAAGGCTCCCTCCCTGTTGATTTAATGAGTTAAGCCGCTGTTTTATACTCGCAAAACGATTGGCTGCCTTAGTTTCAGTTCAGGTTATAGGCAAGAGGCGGCAATCTTGCCGCATACGGTCTTGACTTCATGGGCGGAAGCGGTTAGGGTGTAAGCGATTTACCGGGAGGTTAAATCCTACCAAACGGAAGGAGCGCATATAGTGGACGAACGCAGCAGGCGCAAGATATTGGATGTGCTCAGGGTGCTGTCCGAATCGGACAAGCCCCTGGGCGGCACCCGCATCGCCCATGCCCTGGCCCTGGCCGGCAAGGATATGAGCCAGCGCACCATCCGATACTATCTCAGTATAACCGATGAAGAGGGCCTCACCCAACAGGTGGGCCGCCGGGGGCGGCAACTCACCTCCGTGGGCCGCCGCGAACTGGAAACCGCCTATGTAGTTGACAAGGTTGGCTTTGTGGCTGCACGGGCCGAGGCGTTGATTTTTGGCATGGATTTCAAGCTGCGCCAAGGGCGCGGCAAGGTGGTGGTGAACCTGTCGGTGCTTCGGGCCGAGGACTTGCCCCGGGCTAAGGCGGTTATGCGCAGGGTGTTCCGGGCGGGTTACTCCCTGGGCGACCGTCTTCTCATAGGCCGTCCGGGCCAAAAGGTGGGCTCCTACACTCCCGGCCCGGGCGAGGTGGTGGTGGCCACGGTTTGCTCCATCGCCATCAATGGGGTGATGCTCGACGAAGGGGTGCCCATGACCAACCGCTTCGGCGGGCTGTTGCAGGTGAGCGACCACAAACCCCTGCGCTTCACCCAGATCATCAATTACGACGGCACCACCCTGGACCCCCTGGAGATATTCATCAAAGGCCGCATGACCTCGGTGAGCCAGGCCGTGGCCACCGGCGAGGGAGTAATCGGGGCCAGCTTCCGGGAGATTCCCGCCCCGGCGGCGGAGAAGGCCCGCCGCCTGGCCGGACGCTTGGAGCGGGTCGGGCTGGGCGGCATCATCCTGGTGGGCCGTCCCGGCCAGCCGCTGTTGGAGGTGCCCCTGGCCACCGGGCGGGTGGGTTTGGTGGTGCGCGGAGGGCTAAACCCCATGGCCGCGGTGGAAGAAGAGGGCATCGTCACCACCAACCGCGCCTTCAGCCAACTGTTGCCCTTTGAGCAACTCAGCCGCTGGGAGGAGGTCCTGGCATGATCAAAGACCCGGCCGGTCCGGTGACGAGCCGCCGCCACCGCCACAAGCTTCCCTGGTTCAAGTCCCGCCACCTGTGGCTGTTCGGCACCCTGATGATCTACTTCTTGATGGTGCCTCTGGTAGAGGAGATATTGCCGCGGACCCGGACCATCCTGGACCTGTTCATCATCTTGGTGCTTGCGACTGCCGCTTACACGGTGATCGGCCGAAAACGCACCTTTTTTCTGGCCCTAGTCCTGCTGGTCTCCGGCTTGATCTTGGTGCTGGGTGACTACCAATGGCACAGCAACAAGGTAATGATTTTCGGCTGCGTTTGTTTTGTGGGCTTTCTGGGCATCGTCATATTCTCCATCCTAAAGGAGGTGATGACCCAGAAAGAAGTGTCCTTTGACACCATCAGCGGCGCCCTCAACGGCTATCTGCTCATAGGCATGATGTGGGGATTCGCCTACCAGGCGGTGGAAGCCGCCTGGCCCGGCTCATTCCACATAGCCGAACTCGCCCCCAGACTGGCAGGCGTCTCGGCCTACGTGGGGCCTCAGTTGTCCTCGCTTTTCTATTTCAGCTTCGTAACCATCACTACCACCGGCTATGGGGACATAATCCCTTTGAGTACGATTGCCGGGCAGTTGGCTATCACCGAATCGGTGGTGGGGCAGTTCTACATGGTGGTGTTGGTGGCGCGCCTGGTGAGCCTTCAAACCATGTTTTCCAAAAGAAGTGAGCGATAAAGCCCCCAATAAGTTGCTATATTGCAAGCATGTTGACAATAGCAAGACTTTCCAACAAGATGAGCAAGACTCAAGGAGGGCGAAAAGAATGCATCGTTGCTTGCGGAGCCTGAGCAAATCATCTGGGTTGATCGCTGTCAGCATAGCTCTGTCCGCTTTGTTGGTTGCTTCCGGCTGCATGAAGGTGGGGCCGGATTACAAACCGCCTAAAACTCAGGTTCCCGCTTCCTGGCAGGAATCCAGCGATCCCGCTTTGCTCAAACAGCACACCGACTTGACCCAATGGTGGACCGTATTCAATGACCCTCAGTTGACCGCGCTGATCAAGCGGGCCGATACCGGCAACCTTGACCTAAAGGTGGCCGTGGCCAGGGTGAAAGAGGCTCGGGCCCAATTGGGAGTCGTGCTGGGTGCGGAGCTGCCCGCGGTGAGCGCCCCGGCCTCGGCCATTCGCCAGCAATACAGCGAAAATGACCTTACCCGCAGCGGGCTGCTGGGCAACAACATATCCCTGGGAGTGGAAGCCAGCTGGGAGATCGACCTGTTCGGCCGGGTGCGGCGCTCGGTGGAAGCGGCCCAGGCCGACTTCCAGGCCAGCCAGGAAGACCGCGCCGGAGTGATGGTGGCCCTTTACTCCCAGGTGGCTCAGACCTATCTGGTGGTGCGCACCCTGCAAGCGCGCGTATCCGCCACCACCGAGAACATCGAATCTCAAAAGGGCGTGCTAAAGCTCACCCAATCACGCTTTAAATGGGGCTTGGCCACCGATCTGGACGTTTCCCAGGCCCAGACGGTCCTGGGAAGTTCCCAGGCCCAACTGCCTCCCCTCAAGAGCGACCTCAGTCAGTCCTTGAACACCCTGGCCCTGCTTTTGGGCCTACCCCCCAATTCGCTGACCCCGGAGTTGGTAAGGCCCCGGCCCATCCCCGTGCCCCCGTCCAGGGTGGCGGTGGGGGTGCCGGCCGACCTGTTGCGCCAGCGCCCGGACATCCGTAGCGCCGAGCGCCAGTTGGCCGCGGCCACCGCCCGCATCGGGGTGGCCACCGCCGACCTGTATCCGCGTTTCAGCCTAATTGGCTCCCTGGGAACCGCGGCCACCACCGGCGGCAACCTGTTCGCCGGGGGCAGCACCTTCTTCTCCATAGGCCCCAGTATGTCCTGGAATCTGTTCGCCGGCGGCAGCATCCGGGCCCAGATAAAGGTGCAGGACGCCCAGGCCGAGCAGGCCCTGTTGACCTATGAAAGCACCGTGCTCTCCGCCCTCAAGGAGGTGGAGGACGCCATGGTGGCTTTCCAGCAGGAAAAGCTGCGCCAGCAATATCTGCGGACCACGGTGAAGGCTTCGCGCCGCGCCCTGAAGCTGGCCATCCGTCTATACAAAGAGGGCTTGCAGGACTTCCAGCGGGTGCTGGACGCGCAACGCAACCTGTTTGACTATGACAACCAATTGGCCGCTTCACGCGGACAGGCGGCCATAAATATGGTCAACATCTACCAGGCCCTGGGGGGCGGCTGGGACCCCGCGGCCATACGCGAAACTCCGCCCAACAACGCACTTGAGGCGGCCAGCCGCTAAGGCAGACGCCGCGCACCTTCAAGGGAAATTGCCATGATCAAGGGGATAAGCAAACAGGCGCTAACCGCTTTGGCCATCTTGGCCGGTCTCACTCTTGCGGCTGCCGGTTGCGACCGCGGCGAAAACAAGTTCGCCGCTCCTCCGCCGCCCACGGTGACGGTGGCCAAACCGGTCACCCGCACGGTCACCAACTACGCGGTGTACACCGGCAATACCCAGGCGCAGTTTTCCGTGGACATCAACGCCCGGGTGGAGGGCCAGCTCAGAAGCGTCAACTTCGAGGTGGGCAGCCAGGTGAAAAAGGGTCAACTGCTCTTTGTCATCGAGCCTGAGCCCTACCAGGCCAAGGTGGACATCGCCCTGGCCAACCTGGCGGTGACCAAAGCGCAGCTCCAACTGGCCCAAGCCACCTTGGTGCGCAAGGAAAACGCCTACAAGGACCGCGCGGTGAGCGAGGTCGACGTGATCCAGGCCAAGGCCCAGGAAGCCGAGGCCATAGCCCAGGTGCAAGCGGCCGACGCCCAACTGGAGCGGGCCCGCATCGACTACGGCTACACCCATATTCACGCCCCCATCAGTGGGCGCGTCTCGCGCAACCTGGTGGACGTGGGCAACCTGGTGGGAGCCGGCCAGACCACTAAGCTCACTTCCATCGTCATGGACGACCCCATGTACGCCTACTTCACCGTGGCCGAAGCCGACGTCATGGAATACCGCGACAATCAGCGCGACAAGGAAGTCCCCCTGAACAAGGACGGCTATCCCCTGGCCAACCTTGGCGCCTCCAACGAAGAAAACTACCCCCACAAAGGCTACCTGGACTGGATCGACAACAAGGTCGACACCGGCACCGGCACCATTCAGGTGCGCGGGGTGTTCCCCAACGCCGACGGCGTGCTCCTGCCCGGCTTGTTCGTGCGGGTGCAGGTGCCGATTGGCATCATTGATGACGCCATCCTGACCGAGGACCGCGCCTTGGGCCGCGACCAGCGCGGCACCTACTTGCTGGTGGTGGACAAGGACAACGTAGTGCAGTACCGGCCGGTGGAAACCGGGCCGTTGCAGCCGGACGGCAAGGTAGTCATCCTCAAGGGCATCAAAACGGATGACGTGGTGGTGATCAACGGCCTGCAAAGGGTGCGTCCCGGAGCCAAATGCACCCCCATGACCGAAGAGCAGATGAAACAGGCCCAGGCCGAGGCCCGGCAAAAGGCCATGGCCCAGCACAAAGGACAGGCCAAGCCTGAAGCCCAGGCCAAGGAAAAGCCCGCCAAGGGCGAAAAGTAGGCGGGTTTAAATGTTCTCACGCTTTTTCATCAACAGGCCCATCTTCGCCGCGGTGGTGTCCATCGTCATCGTGCTGGGCGGCTTGCTTACCTTGGTGGGCTTGCCGATATCCCAGTACCCCAACATCGAGCCGCCCACGGTCACCGTGACCGCCAACTACCCCGGGGCCAGCGCCACCGTCGTGGCCGACACCGTGGCCCAGCCCATCGAGGAGCAGGTCAACGGCGTGGAAGGCATGATCTACATGTCCTCCAACAGCGCCTCGGACGGCTCCTACTCCCTGACCGTCACCTTCGAAACCGGCACAGATCAGGACATGGCCCAGGTGCTGGTGCAAAACCGGGTGGGCATCGCCACTCCCAAGCTGCCTGAAGAGGTTAGGCGCCTGGGCGTGACCACCAAGAAGAAGTCCACCAACTTCGCCATGTGCATCAACTTGATGGACACCAAGGGCCTCTACGACGATATCTTCCTGGCCAACTACGCCACCATCAGCATCAAAGACGAGTTGGCCCGTGTATACGGGGTGGGCGACGTGCAGGTGTACGGCGCGGGCGACTACAGCATGCGCCTGTGGCTGGACCCCCAAAAGCTCAAGACCTACAGCCTGACCACCGACGACATAGCCTCGGCCATCCAAGAGCAGAACGTGCAGGTCGCCGCGGGCGTCATAGGCCAGCGGCCGGCCCCCAAGGGCCAGAACTTCCAGCTTACGGTAAACGTGCTGGGCCGCCTGGCCGACGTATCCCAATTCGAGCAGATCATCCTGAAGACCGGAGCCGACGGACGCATCGTGCGGGTCAAGGACGTGGCCAGGGTGGAGCTGGGGGCCCAGACCTACACCATCAGCAGCCAGATGAACCAAAAGCCCACGGCCACCATCATGGTCTATCAGCTGCCGGGCGCCAACCTGCTGCAAATTTCCGACAACTGCCGCGAGGTGCTTAAAAGCCTGAGCAGCAGCTTCCCGCAAGGCTTGGAGGTGGCTGTCACTTACGACGCCTCCGATGTGGTGCGGGCTTCCATCCAAGAGATCATCGAGACCCTGGTCATCGCGGCCATCCTGGTTATTTTGACGGTGTTCGTGTTTTTGCAGGACATCAGGGCCACCCTGATTCCGGCCATCACCATCCCTGTTTCGCTCATCGGCACCTTCGCGGTCATGGGCATCCTCGGCTTTTCCATCAACACCCTGACTCTGTTCGGATTGGTGTTAGCCATCGGCATTGTGGTGGACGATGCCATCGTGGTGGTGGAGAACTGCGCCCGAAATATAGACGAACACGGGCTCAGTTCCAAAGAGGCGGCTATTAAATCCATGGAGGAGATATCCGGCGCGGTCATCGCCACCACCTTGGTGCTGTTGGCGGTGTTCATCCCCACCGCCTTCATGGGCGGCATGACCGGCATCCTCTACAAGCAGTTCGCCCTGACCATCGCCACGGCCACCTTCTTCAGCTCCATCAACGCCCTGACCATGAGCCCGGCCCTGTGCGCCCTGTTGCTCAGGCCCACTCCGGAACACCGCAACTGGTTCTGGCGCGGCTTCAACATCTTCCTGAGCTGGTCCACCAACCGCTACGAAGGCATCGTGGGGCTGGTGGTGCGCAAGCTGGGCGTTTCCATGATCGTCTACGTGATCCTTGCCGGGGTGGCCTTCTACACCATGACCCACACCGCCACCGGCTTCGTGCCCGTGGAGGACCAGGGTTACGCCGTAGGCACCGTCCAACTGCCCGACGGTGCCAGCTTGCAGCGCACCCAGGAGGTGGTGGACCACGTCAACCAGATCATCGCCGCCACCCCGGGCGTGGCCTACAACGTGTCGTTCACCGGCCTGTCCTTGTTGGATAACACCGCCAACTCCAACACCGGCGCGTCGATCATCGTGTACAAGAGTTGGGACGCCAGGGCCGGCAAGCCCGCCGAGAGCCAACCAGACATGTTGATGCGCATCAACTACGGCATGATGCAGATTCAAGAGGCCACGGCCATGGCTTTCCCCACGCCGGCCCTGCCCGGCCTGGGCCTGGCCGGAGGCTTTGAGTACCAGTTGCAGGATCGCGGGGCCAGCGGTTCACAGACCCTGCAAAACATGGCCTACGAGCTTATCCAGGACGGCAACGGTCAGGCCGGGCTCACCGGCATGTACACCTCGTTCCGGGCCGACGTGCCCCAGCTGTTCGTCAACGTGGACCGCATCAAGGTGAAGAGCCTGGGCGTTCCGTTGTCCTCGGTGTTCGACACCCTCCAGGCCTATCTGGGCTCCAGCTATGTGAACGACTTCAACAAATTCGGGCGCACCTTCCAGGTGAACATGCAGGCCGAGGCTCGCTTCCGGGCCCAGGCCCAAGACATCTCCAGCCTACAGGTGCGCAACGCCTCGGGCGACATGGTCCCCATGGGCACCCTGGCCACCATCCAAGGCACCATTGGCCCCCAGGTTCTGCCCCGCTTCAACCTGTATCCGGCGGCCACCATCCGCGGCAACGCCGCTCCGGGTTACAGCTCCGGGCAGGCCATCGAGCTGTTGAAAAACATGTCCGCGCAGAAGTTGCCCTCATCCATGGGTTACGCCTGGAGCGGCATCACCTACCAGGAGGTGGTGGCCGGAGGCAGCGGCGCGGTGGTCTTCGTGGTGGCGGTGATCTTCGTGTTCTTGGTGCTGGCGGCTCAGTATGAAAGCTGGAGGCTGCCGGTGCCGGTCATCCTGGCGGTGCCGCTGGCCCTGCTGGGGGCCTTTGTCGCGGTTCAGATCCGCTCTCTGGACAACAACGTCTACACCCAAATAGGCCTTGTGCTCCTTGTGGGTTTGGCCACCAAAAACGCGATTCTGATCGTGGAGTTTGCCCGCGATCTGCACAAAGGGGGCAAAAGCATCGTGGATGCGGCCATGGAGGCGTCCAAGCTGCGCTTCCGTCCCATTCTCATGACCGCCTTCTCCTTTATCCTGGGCGTGCTGCCCCTGGTGGTGGCCACCGGGGCCGGGGCCGGGGCCCGTATCGCCCTGGGCACCGCGGTGTTCGGCGGCATGCTGGCGGCAACCTTGCTGGGTGTGGTCTTCGTGCCCGGCCTGTTCGTGCTCTTCGAGCGCATGGGCCTCAAGAAGCCAAAGGCCGATGACGGGCAAGCGGCCCCACCCAAGGAGTTGGCGACCACTGAACCGGCCACGGACGGACAAGGCCAATAGCCCAGGAACGAGCCGACGTCCCAAATGAAGACCAGGGGGAGGGGAAGGCTGTGAGCCGTCTTTCCCAGCCTACCGGGGCCTTGGCCTGTCTTCTGGCCGGGGCCGCCCTCATCAGCTTTTCCGCCGTAATGGTGCGCCTGGTGTCGGTGGGCCCTTCCTCCAGCGCCTTCTACCGCATGCTCATCGGCGGGGTGGCCTTGGCTGTCTGGTCCCGCCTGCGGGGCAAGTCCCTGTGGGGCGGCTGGGTAGGCTTGGGGTCGGCCTGCTTGGCGGGATTGCTTTTCGCCCTGGACCTGACCCTGTGGCACAGGGCCATCCTCCTGTTGGGGCCCGGGCTCAGCACCATTTTGGCCAACTTCCAGGTGTTCGTGGTGGCCGGGGTGGGGGTGCTGGTCTTGGGAGAGAGGCCAGGCTGGCGCTTGGGCGCGGCCATACCCCTGGCCATGTTCGGCTTGTGGCTGCTGGTGGGGGTTCGCTGGCAGGGGCTGGGGCCGGGTTATCACTATGGCGTGGGCCTGGGGCTGCTGGCCGCTTGCGCCTATGGCTCCTACCTTCTATGCCTGCGCTGGTCGGTGCGCCGGGTGGGCGGCCTGGACCCCATGTCCAGCGTGGCCCTCATGTCCCTGGTTTGCGCCGGGCTGCTCCTGGCCGAAATGTGGCGCTCCGGCGAATCCTTGATCGTGAACTCGGCCTGGGACTGGGGCTGGCTGGCCGTCTACGGCCTGGCTTGCCACGCCGGAGGCTGGGTGCTCATCTCCCTGGGGCTCAAGCAGGTGGCCGCCTCCCGGGCGGGACTGGTGCTGCTTTTACAGCCCACCCTGGCCTTTGGTTGGGACGTGTTGTTCTTCGGCCGTTCCACCACACCTCTGGAGGCGGGTGGAGCCTTGTTGGCCGTAGCGGCGATCTACCTGGGGGCCACGGGGCGTCCCGCCGCCAAATAGGGTACTGCGGCCACCGGCCTTAAAATTTCCGTCTACGCCGTTTCGAGGCCCGGGCCTGTCTCAGCCGTGAAACACCAGGTAAAAGCGACTCAGGCAGTTCCGGCAACGGTACGGGGAGATACCGAAAACGGAAAGGATGCGTTCCCAGGCATTTCGCCTATGCGGACGCCTGACATCCATTCCGCCACATAGGGGGCAACATCTGCTCCCGATGGAGATTGGCGGCACAGCGGACCTCTCAAAATATTGCGAACCTAATGGACGCATTGGTATATACATTTCAGAACGTTGTAAAGGGGATACTCGGTTGCAACATATTTGGTGGCTTAACCCTTCGGATATGCAGGAGTTTGCCATCGTCCTCGTCCGAGGCGAAGCACGGCGGCAATTTCGTTGACACTCCCAGTGGCCTTTGCTACCAGTAGGAGCAATGGGTGCCCGTAAGGGCCTAACAGGGAAGACGGTGAGATTCCGTCGCGGTCCCGCCGCTGTAACCGGGGACGAAAGCCGCAAGCAAGCCACTGCCGCGCCGAAGCGTGGCGGGAAGGCGCGGCCGCTAGGTTGATCCGGAAGCCAGAAGACCTGCCCATGCATGCGTGCGTAAGTTGAGCGTGGTGACTCGACTCGTCGCAACCTTAGGGACCAAGTAAGCTGGGTGCCATCCCTAAGCCTTCATGGGCTTGGGGTTTTTTTATGGGAGCACGCGCCTTGGCCAAAACCATCGTAATCGGGGGAACCGGCAGCGGAGTGGGCAAGACCACGGTCAGCCTGGCGCTCATGGCCGCTCTGCGCCGCAGGGGAATGAAGGTGCAGGCCTTCAAGGTGGGGCCGGATTTCATCGACACGGGGCACCACGCCCTGGTTACGGGCAGGTCCGCCCACAATCTGGACGGGTGCATGCTGTCTCCCGAGGAGAATCGAGCCATCTTTTCCCGCTACGCCGCCTCGGCCCAGGTGGCGGTGGTGGAGGGGGTGATGGGCCTCTACGATGGCGCGGATGCGGTGGACGAAACCGGCTCCACCACCCAGATGGCCAAGATTCTGGGTGCGCCGGTGCTGCTGGTGGCCAACGCCAGCTCCCTGGCCCGCAGCTTCGCGGCGCTCGTAAAGGGCTACACCGACTTTGATCCTGATCTGACTTGGTCCGGAGTGCTGGCCAACCAGGTGGGAGGCGGGCCCGCCCATGTCCGCATGCTGGCCCAGGCCATGACCCTGGCGCCCAAAACCGGTCTGCTGGGCTGCCTGCGAGACCGATCGGAACTAAGCATGCCCGAACGCCATCTGGGGCTGATCACCGCCGAAGAGGGCGGCCTGGGCCAGGCGGAGCGGGACAAGCTCGCCTCCTGGTTGGAGGAGGCCGTGAACCTTGACCTGCTCTTGGAGAGCTTGCCGGATCTGGGCGGTGACTCCTGGCCACAGGCTGAGCCGTTGCCCGCCCAGAAGGTGCGCCTGGGGGTGGCCCGGGACCAGGCCTTTTGCTTTTACTACCAGGAAAACCTGCGCCGCCTGGAGCAAGCCGGAGCGGAGCTGGAATTCTTTTCGCCCCTGCAAGACGCCGCCTTGCCCTCCGGCCTGTCCGGCCTATATCTCGGGGGCGGCTATCCCGAGGTGCATGCGCGCGAACTATCGCGCAACTTTTCCATGAAAAAACAAATCGCCGAAATGGGCCGGGCGGGTATGCCCATATACGCCGAATGCGGGGGCATGATGTACCTGGGCCGGGAACTGCGGGACATGGCTGGGGGCACTTGGCCCATGGCCGGTCTGCTGCCCCTGTCTTTCACCATGCTGCCTCGCCTGAAAGCCCTGGGCTACCGCTGCGTGGTGTTCAACGCCGACACCCCCCTGGGATCGGTGGGCACCACCGCCAGGGGGCACGAGTTCCATTACTCGGAAGTGTTTTCGCGCGGTCCGGCGCCGGGCCTGCGCGGCGATTGCTATGCCGCCTTTGGCCAAGGCGGGCCCTTGGACGACACCACGGGCTTTGGCTTGGGCAACACCCTGGCCAGCTATGTGCACCTGCATTTCGGCAGCAATCCGGCCTTGGCCGAGAACCTGGTGGACGCTTGCCTGCGGTGGAGGGGATGACTGCGGGAGGCTGGAAAAAAACAAGGACCGGCCTATAAGACCGGTCCTTGGGCATTATTTGGCTGGCCCGCCAGGATTCGAACCTGAATAATCAGCTCCAAAGGCTGATGTCCTGCCGTTAGACGACGGGCCAAAAAACGCTTTCGATTTTACCAGGTCAGGCGCGGAGCGCCAGTGTCAGCCTGGACATTTCACCAGGGTCAGGCGGCCTCTCCGGCCACTTCGTTGATCCAGCCGATGGCCGCGATGACCGGGGCGAAGCCGATGCTGGGCAAGGCCAGCACCGCCGCGTGCCGTAGCTCGTCGACCGTGAAGCCATCGCCCAAGGCCCTGCGGGCCTGGCTCTTGATGCCGCCCCGGCTGCCGGTGGCCACGGCCATGCCCAACTTCACCAGGCGGGCCGAGCGGGCGTCCAGGGGGCCGGCCTCCTTGCAAAGCACGCCCAGCTTTTCAAAAGCTTGGGCCAACTCGGGAAAGTACTCTTTGAAATCTATATAGGGCTTGGGAAGGCTCATGGTCTGTCTCCTTGACGAGGGGTGGCCAAAGGCTCTGTCACCCTATGTTGTTGGGCCTGGCCCGTCTTGTCAAGAACGCGGTTGGGCCTGCCGCCCCAGGTACTGCCGCACCGTGCCCTGGAATACCATGCGCCCCGCCTCCAGCAGGGCCACGTGGCTCATGTAGGCCATCATCTCCTCGGGGTAGTGGGTCACGCCCACCAGGGTGGTGCCCTGGGCGGCCAAGCGGGCCAGTATGGCGTTCACCTCGGCCCGCGCCGGGGAGTCCAGACCGGCCAGGGGCTCGTCCAGCAGCAACAGCCGGGGACCCGTGACCATGGCCCGGGTGATCAGGAGCTTGCGCAATTGGCCGTAGGACAGGGTGGTTATGTCCCGCTGGGCCAGATCCATGAGCCCCAGGCGCTCCAGCCAGGCCACGGCCTGGTCGCGTTGCGCCTGGTCCAGAAAGCCCCGCAGGCCCACGCTGCCGGATATGCCCGAGGCCACGGTCTCCAGGCCGCTTTGGCGGTGGAAGTGCCGGGCCTGCAATCCGGCCGAGACCAGGCCGATCTCCCGGCGCAGCTTCTGGAGGTTGCGGGGCTTGGTGCTGCCGAACCAGGCCAGGGTGCCGCCGTGCTGGGGGCGCAGCTCTCCGCCCAGAAGGCGCAGCAGGGTGGTCTTGCCCGCGCCGTTGGGCCCCAGCACCAGCCAGTTTTGACCGGGCAGCACCTCCCAGTCCAAGTCGAAGAGCACCGGCTTGTGCTCCAGATTGACCTGCTCGGTCCGCACCCGAGCCAGGAACGCGCCCTGGGCCGCCGGGGGCGGCGGAGCGGGGAGGGCGGCCTGGGGCGAGGGGGCCAGGGCCAGCCCGCCGTGGTCCATGACCTCTTGCAGCGGCCCTTGCAGGGTTATCGCGCCCTGGTCCAGGAGGATGGCATGGCTGGTGCCGGGCACCAGCTCGGCTCCCCGGTGAGTGGCGTAGACCAGTTGGGTGCCGCCCGCCGCCACCCGGCCCAGCATGGCCAGAAGCCTGCGGCGGGATGCGGAGTCCAGCCCCTCGCAGGGCTCGTCCAAGAGCAAAAGGCTGGGGCGGCTGGCCAGGGCCCGGGCGATGAGCACCTGCTTGCCCTGGCCCAGGGACAGTGACAGCAAGCGCCGCTTGGCCAGGTGGCCTATCTCCAGCTTAGCCAGCAGCTCGTCGGCCCTTTGCCATTGCTCGTCGCTGGGCTCGTGGTAGAGCAGGTGCCCGCCGGTTAGCCCGCTGACCACCACCTCCCGGCTGGTGAGGTCCCATTCGCGGCGGTGATACTCGTTGAACAGCTCTCCGGATACCAATCCGGTGCGCTCCCGGAAGAGCAGGGGGCTGGTGGTCACTCGGCCGTCCACGGTGTAGCGGCGGCGGGAGCGGCTGGAAGGCAAGGGCCACAACTCGCCGCGCACCAGGCGCAGGAAGGTGCTCTTGCCCGCGCCGTTGGAGCCCAGCACCGCCCAATGCTTGCCCGGCTCCAGACGCCAGGTTATCCCGCGCAGCAACAGCTTGCCGCCCGCCTCGAAGTCGACCCTCTCCAGGTCCACCAAAAATTCAGGAGCCGCCACCGGCGCGGCTTTGTCAGGTTCGTGTTTCATAGCAAGGGGTATTATCAGACCAGGCCTTTTCGCGCCAGGGGTTGTCGCCGAGATCGTTCACGCCGGATTCGCCCAGGGCGCGGCCGTTCATGAAAATCCGCCCCGGCCCAAGCAGGACCGGGGCGGATCAATGTTTCAGGTTCGGGCTAGGCTCCCTTGGCGTCCAGGGCGCGCAGCACCTTTTCCGGCGTGGCCGGCAGGTTGGTTATCCAGATGCCCACCGCGTCGTGGATGGCGTTGACTATGGCCGGGCCGGGGGTGTTGGCGGTCATCTCACCGATGCCCTTGGCCCCGTAGGGGCCGTTGGTGGAGGGGCATTCGTAGATCACCGACTCCATGTCCGGCACGTCCATGGTGGTAGGGATGGCGTAGTCACCCAGGTTGTCCGGCTGGAACTCCAGGCTGGGGAAGAAGGGGTGCAGGTTCTCGGACATGGCCGCGCCCACCCCCATGGTGGCCCCACCGTCGATCTGGCCTTCCAGGTGGGTGGGGTTCATGGCCTTGCCCACGTCGTAGGAGTTGACCAGCCGCAGTATCTCCACCTCGCCGGTCTCGGTGTCCACCTCCACCTCGGCGAAGCTTGCCGCCCAGGCCAGGGTGCAGAAGGGATCGCACTCGCAGGTCTCCGGGTCCATGGCCGCGGGGTCGCGCATGTAGTGGCCCAGGCCCAGGATGAACTTGCGCATGCCGAAGGTGCCCGCGCCGGCCACCTCGCCGATGCTCAGGGACTTGTCCGGGTTGCCCTTCACCCTGATCTGGCTGTCCACGGCCTCCAACACGTCCTCGGAGCATTCCAGCATCACCGCGGCGATCTCGAAGAGGATGCGCCGGGCGTCCTCGGCGGCCATCTTGGTGGCCAGGCCGTCCACGTAGGTGACCCGGCTGGCGAAGGTGCCGAAGCTGAGCGGGCAGTTGTCGGTGTCGTCGTTGACCACCTTGACCGCCTCGTAGTCGATGCCCAGCACCTCGGCGGTGATCTGGGCCATGATGGTCTTGCAGCCCTGTCCGATGTCGCAGGAGCCTACGGTGACCACGGCGGAGCCGTCGGGCTGCACCTTGACCATGGCCTGGCTGGAGTCGCCACCGCCGCTCATGCCCGAAGGATAAAATCCCGCGGCTATGCCTTTACCTATCTTTTTCATTGGCTACCCCCTTTCCTGGGTGGAGGCCATGGCCTTGAGATGGCCGGGAAGCTCCACGCCCGCCTTGGCGGCCAGGTTTTGCAGCACCTCGATCATGGCCACGCTGTTGAGCACCCTTTTGGTCGGGGTGTACTCGCCCTTGCGGAAGGCGTTGGTCAAGCGCACCTCCCAGGGGTCCATGCCCAGGCGGTCGGCGATCTTGTCCAACTGCACCTCGGTGGCGAAGGCCGCCGGGGTGATGCCGAAGCCGCGCATGGAGCTGGCCGGGGGCTTGTTGGTGTACACGCAGTAGCCCCGCACCCGCACGTTGGGGATGAAATAGGGGCCCGCCCCCAGGTAGCAGTGCTTTTCCACCACATAGGGGTTGAGGGAGGCGTAGGCCCCCGCGTCGCGAATGGAGGTCATCTGGCGTCCGATGATGCGGCCCTGCTTGGTCACCGCGTCCTTGATGGTGATGTGCCAGGCTCCCCGGAAGGTGCTGTAGAGCAGGTCCTCGGCCCGGGTCCAGCGCCACTTGCAGGGGCGGCCGGTCTTGAGCGCCAGCAGGGCGGCCACGTGGTCGGCCATGATGTCGTTCTTGCCGCCAAACCCGCCGCCCACCGTGCCGCCTATGTAGTTCACGTCGGCGTAGCCGGTGTTGTGCCGCCAGGCACTGCCGGTCTTGGCCTTCCACTGCTTGCACTGCACGCTGCCGGGCTCCATTTGCAGGATGCCGCAGAGCATGCCCAGGTGGAAGTACAGGGCCTGGCTAACCGTGTAGACGGTCAGCTTGGGACCGGCGTGGGGCACCGCCAGGGAGCAGATGGGCTCCATGGGGGCGTGCTCCACCGAGGGATGCAAGTGGGTGCTCTCCACGATCTCGTCGGCCTGCTCAAAGGCCTGGTCCACGTCTCCCAGGTTCACCTGACGGTAGTCGTGGCCGTCCCACATCTGTAGGTTGCCCTCGGGCCGCACCTGGGGCGCGCCCTCCTTCATGGACTCCAGGGGGTCCAGCACCGCCTGCTGCTCTTGGATGTCCAGGCCGATCTTTTCCAGGGCCTCCATGGCGGCGTCTTCGTCCACCGCCGCCACCGCCGCGATGGCCTCGCCCCGATAGCGGATGTCCTCGCTCACCAGCACCGGCTGATCGGGCACCAGGCCGAAGGCGTTGCAGGGCACGTCGGCCGCGGTGATGATTCCGGCCACGCCGGGCATCTTCGCCGCCGCGCTGATGTCCAGGTTTTTGATCTTGCCCTTGCTCACCGGGCTGCGCAGGGCCTTGACGGTCAGGGTGCCGGGCACCACTTGGTCGTCCACGAACTTGGTCTCGCCGGTTACGTGGGACATGCCGTCGTAACGGGTGACTCTTTGTCCTATTACCTTGCTCATGCGCTCACCTCCCTCAGCTCTTCATCTCATCGGCCGCGGCCAACACCGAGTCGATGATCTTTACGTAGCCGGTGCAGCGGCACAGGTTGCCCGAGAGCGCTTGTTTCACCTCGTCCCGGGTGGGTGAGGGGTTCACGTCCAAAAGGGCCTTGGACGCCAGGATCATGCCCGGGGTGCAGAAGCCGCACTGGCTGCCGTAGTGCTCGTGAAAGGCCTTTTGCAGCGGATGGATGTCACCGGGCTCGGTGATGCCTTCCAGGGTGGTGACCGACTTGCCCTGGACCGAAAGGGCGTTGGTGATGCACGAGCGCACCAGCACGCCGTCCAGAAGCACCGAGCAGGTGCCGCAGTCGCCGGTGTTGCAGCCCACCTTGGGGCTGGTGATGTACAGCTTGTCGCGCAGGACCTCCAGCAGGGTGGTCTTGAGACCCACCTCCACTCGACAGGTCTGGCCGTTTACGGTGAGTTCCAGAGTGTGCATGGAGTCCTCCCTTCTAGCCGGCCAGCTCGGTGAGCAGTTGCTTTACCACAGCCTCGGAGGCCCGTTTGCGATACCAGGCGGTGCCCCGGGCGTCGTCGATGGGGCTGGTGGCCTCGGCCGCCGCCTTGGCCGCCGCCGCGATGGTGGCCTCGTCCAGGGCCTTGCCGTTGAGCAGACCCGCCGCTTCGGTGGCCAGCAGGGGAGTGGGGGCCACCGCGCCCAGGGCGATGGCCACGCCGCTCACCTTGCCGCCGCTCAGGGGGCAGTACACCGCCACCGACACCACGGACAGGCTCTGGGCCTTGCGCTTGCCCACCTTGCGGTAGGCCCACTTGGCCTCGGCCGACTGGGCGGGCACCTTCACCTGGGCGATGATCTCGTCGGCGGCCAGCACGCTCTGGCCGGGGCCGGTGAAGAACTCGGCCAGGGGCACCTCGCGCTCGCCCTTGGCTCCCACCAGCTTGAGGGACGCGCCCAGCACCAGCAGGGGCGTGGCCGTGTCCGCCGCCGGGGAGGCGTTGGCCAGGTTGCCGCCGATGGTCCCGGCGTTGCGGATGGCCGGGGAGGCCATCTGCTTGATGGCCGTGGCCAACAGCGGGGCCTTGTCGGCCACCAGCGGCGAAGCCAGAATCTCGTTCAGGGGGGTGGCCGCGCCGATTAATAGGGCGTCGCCCTCCTGGCTTATGCCGCTCATCCCCGCGTCGCCCAGGTAGATGAGGACTTGGGGTTTGAACTTGCGCTTGTTGACGGCGACCATGAGGTCGGTGCCTCCGGCCAAGACACGGGCGGCCCCGCCGTGTTGGGCCAGGAGACCGGCGGCCTCCCGTGGGCTGGCGGCCCGGTAGAATTCACCTTCAGCCATGACAGCTCTCCTCCTGATATGGGATTGCAAACAAGTAAAAACCTTGTGTCGACTTCTCAACTCGTCACGGTCGGCCCTTGGCTCCCCGGCCCGTGCGGCCCGGCAAAGCGCCTTTAAAGCCAGACCGCTCCATCCTCGGCACCGGCCACACCCGACCGGTAGGCTCCGAGTACCCCGTTGGCGGGATGCTCGGGCCGCTTGAGGCCCCCACCCCTGCGGCGATTCATTTCCTCTTCGGGCACCAACAGCTCCAAACGGCCGCCGGGCACGTCTATGGCGATCTCGTCTCCGTCCTGCACATAGGCCAGCGGGCCGCCCTCCCAGGCCTCGGGCGAGACATGGCCCACGCAAGGCCCCCGGGTGGCCCCGGAGAAACGCCCATCGGTGACCATGGCCACCGAGGTGTGCAGCCCCATGCCCACCAGCATGGCCGCCGGTATGGACAGCTCGCGCATGCCTGGGCCGCCCTTGGGGCCTTCGTGGCGCACCACCAGCACGCTGCCCGGCTGTACCTGCTTTTCCATGAGGAAGCGGCGCACGTCCTCTTCCGAGTCGAACACCACCGCCGGGCCGCGATGGACCAGCATGGATGGCTCCACCCCGGTCTTTTTGACCACCGCCCCGTCCGGGGCCAGGCTGCCGTAGAGCATGCCGAAGCATCCGTCCGAGGCCAGGGGGTCGTCGGCGCGGTGGATCACCTGGCCGTCCGGCTCGGGCGCGGCCTCCAGGGCCTCCTCCAGCACGCCGCCCATGGCCAGGGGCGCGCTGAGGTCCAGATGCTTGGCGATGGCCTTTAGCAGGGTGGGCACCCCGCCGGAGGCGTGATAGTCCTCCAGGTTATAGGCGCTGGAGGGCTTGAACTTGGCCACCACCGGCACCGAGGCCTGGAGTCGGTCAAATTCGGCCAGGCTCATGTCCAGGTCCAGGCGCCGCGCCAGGGCCATGAGATGCAGCACCGCATTGGTGCTGCCGCCCGAGGCGGAGACGTATTTCACGCCGTTGGCCAGGGAGCCGGGGCCCAGCAGGGAGCGGAAGTTCACCCCGCGGCGCACCAACTCCACCGCCGCCTCGCCTACGTCCCTGGCCTGGCGCACCTTGGCCGCGGCAAAGGTCAGCATGGTGGCCGAGCCGAAGGGGGCCAGTCCAGCGGCCTCCAAAAAGCAGCCCATGGTGTTGGCCGTGCCCATCATGGAGCAGGTCCCGGCGGTGGGGCAGAAGCTCTCCTGCCAGCCCAGGAAGGTCTCCTGGTCAATCTTCTCGTTGCGCCGTTTGCCGATGGCCTCCTTGAGGTCGCTGGTCACCACCTGGCGCTCGCCCTGGCGGCAGGGCATCATGGCTCCGGCGGTGATGAACACGGTGGGGATGTCCAGGCGGGCGGCGGCCAGAAGCATGCCGGGAATTATCTTGTCGCAGGAGGCCAGCATGACCATGCCCTCGAAGCCGTGGGCCGCCACCATGGCCTCGATGCTCCCGGCGATGAGGTCGCGCTGGGGCAGGATATAGCGCTGGCCCGGACCCTGGGCCATGCCGTCGCAGGGGGCGGGCACGTTGAACTCGCCCGGCGCGCCCCCGGCGGCCCAGACGCCTTCCTTGACCCGCGCGGCCAGATCGCGCAGGGGCGAGTGGCCCGGGTTCACCTCGGTGAAGGAGTTGACCACCGCGATCATGGGCTTGGCCAGGTCGGCCGAGCGGTAGCCCACCGAGTGCATCAGCCCCCGGTAATAGGCCTCGGTTATGTCTCCGGCGTCGCCGCGATGCTTGGCCATGCCTAGCGACCCTTCCTGAACTCCACGTCCAGAAGACGCTCGAACACCTTGAACATGGCGCCCTTGCCCAGGTCGCCGTGGCCCTCGGCCAACGCCATCTGATAGGTGGTGGTGGCGGCGGAGGTCATGGGCAGGGGGATCTGCTTGTTGGCCGAGATCTCGGCCGCGCTGATCATGTCCTTGTAGGCGTGCTTGAGGGGATAGCCCTGGTCGAACACGCCCTCCAGGGCCAGGGGCGCGAAAAACTCGGCGGCGAAGCTGCGCCCGGTGCCGGTGGTCACCACCTGGGTGACCTTCTCCGGGTCCAGGCCCAGCTTGGCGGCCATGGGCAGTATCTCGGCGATGGCCGCGCAGGAGATGTTGAACAAAAGCTGGTTCACCAGCTTGGTGAGCTGGCCGCTGCCCACCTCGCCCATGTTCAGCACCTTGTTGCCAACGGTCTCAAAGGCCGGGGTGAGCGCCTCGAACACCTCGGGCGAGCCGCCGTACATGATGGTCAACTCGCCGGTCTTGGCCCTGGCTTCCATGCCCGACACCGGGGCGTCCACCAAGACCACGCCCCGCCTGGCCAGGCGCTCGGCCATGTCCAGGGTGGGGAGGTAGCTGGTGGTGCCGCAGTCGCAGACGATCAGGCCGGGCTGGGCGGTGGAGGCCAGGCCGTCCTGGCCGAAGATGACCGCTTCCACGATGGCCGTGTTGGGCAGGCTGAGAAACACCCATTCGCTGTCCTGGGCCAGTGCGGCCGGGCTGGCCGCCTGCTTGGCCCCGGCCTCCACCAGCTCTTCCACCGCCGCCTGGTTCAGGTCGAACACCGTGGTGTCGAAGCCGGCCTTGACCAGGTTGACGGCCATCCACTTGCCCATCTGCCCCAGGCCGATGAAGCCTATTTTTTTGCTCATGCGTCGCGTTCCTATTCCAGACCCAGCATGGCCGCCGGGTTGTCTTGCACCATTTTCCTGACCTCGGCCTCACTGAAGCCGAAGTTCAGCACATCGGTGATGTAGATGCCCATCTGCTGGGCGGGGATGGGGTTTAGCCACTGGCCGCTGTCGGTGCTCATGATGCAGTGCTCGGCCCCCACCGCCTTCATGCCCTCGAACAGGGCCTCGCGGGTGATGGGGTGGCCCACTTGGCGGGTGGTGTCGTTGAACACGTGCTCCAGCCAGGTAGCGCCCAGGTCCAAAAGCTCCTTCATCTCCTCAACGCTGTAGTTGACGAAGCTGGCCATGGGGTGGGTGACCACGATCTTCTTGACCCCGCGCTTGGCCGCCTCGGCCACCAGCACCTTGGCCTCGGGCTTGCTGATGTGCCCGGTGGCCAGAGAGGAGTCGTGAGCGATGATCTGGTCGAAGATGGCGTAGCACTCCTCCATGAGGCTGCCGTCGTCCCTCAGCAGGTACAGGCCCTTGAGGTCGGCGCTGATCTCCCCGGCCAGGTTCTTGACGTGGCTCTTGTTGGCCACGAACTCCCTGGCGTGCAGGGTGGGCATCCACACCGTCTTGGCGCCCATCTTGAGAGCCGGGCCCACCGCCTGGGGATTGACCCCGCCCACCGACAGGTTCATGGCGATGCCGCCGAACACCGGGAAGCCGGTGACGTCGGTGGCCACCTGGGCCCGCGCGGCGGTCTCGGTCCAGTGGTTCTTTATTAGGATGGCCCGCATGCCCGCTTCCTGGGCGCACTGGGCCAACTCCACGTCGTTCATGATGCGCGGGTACACGTCGGGCGCGGAGTGGATGTGTATATCGCAGGCCCCCTCCAGGAGCCCCCGCACCGTGGGGGTGAAGCGCAGGTTCATATCTAATACCTCTCGGGTCGCTTGTTGGGATCGTTCAGGCCGGTGGGCAGGACCCACTTGCCGTAGGGGAAGTTGCCCACCCGCATGGAGTCTCCGTGCTTTTCCTGGGCCAGCTCATAGGCCTGCTCCAGGGAGGTCACGGCGGTGATGCGGTTCAGGGCGAAGTCGTCCAGGCGCTCGGGCTCGGTGACCACGATCACCTCTTTGCGGGCCATGGTCTGGATGATGGGCATCCACAGGCAGGCGTGCCAAAGGGCCTGCTTGCCGTAGAACATGTCCTCGAACAAACGGCGGATGGCCTCCGGGGTGGGGGGCATGTAGTCCTTGGCATAGGAGTAATGGGCCATGCCTCCGGGCACCGGGGTGGCCAGGATGATGGTGCCGCCGTCCTTTACGAAATGGTCCAGGTTGGCCACGGGCCAGCAGGCGTGGGCGAAAAAGAAGTCGCCCGGAAAGCTGCCCGCGATGGCCAGATCCACCTTGCCCCCGGCCCGCTCCACGTCAAAGGTGTAGTGCCGGTCGTACTTGGCCACCGAGGCCCGGTGGGCGGCGATGGTTTCCCCGGCGGTGAGCTCCATCACCTCCAGGTCCGGGTTCAGCACGGCCAGCAGGGACATGTCCAGGCCCGATAGGCGGCAGGCATCTTCTATGTCCTCGCGCATGCGGTTCAGCGGCGGCTCGTAGCCCACGTTGGAGTAGGGCGAGGTCATCAGGCGGTGGTTCCACTCCACCGTCTCGAAGGAGCTGACCCCGGGCACCACCATGGAGCCGCCCCCGCCGTAGCCCCACAGGGTGGCCTGGGTCATGGTCACCGCCAGGGTGAGGTCGGCCTCCAGAAAGCGCTTGTGACAGCTCAGGGGAGTGCCGTAGGTGGTGACCCCCACGAAGTCAAAGTCCCAGGTTTCGCGGGCCTTGCTCTGATACACCGGCACGCCCGAGGCCAGGATCTCCTTGCCCAGTTTGCGCTCCAACTCGGCCTGGCTCATCTCGCGCAGCAGGCCGCTGGCCACCAGGATCTCGGCGCTTTTGCCGGCGTCGGCGATGGCCTTCAGGATGGGGGGCAGCAGCTTGTGGGCCGGGGTGAGGCGGGCGAAGTTGTCCACCAGAATGCACACGGTCTCGGCCTGGGCCAGGCGCTTGCTGAAGGGCTGGCCAGCCACCGGGTTCTCCAGGGCCTCCATCACCGACCGCTCAAGATCGGGCAGGGGGCCGGGAAAGCGCTTGGCGGTGTCCAGGGCCAGGCTTTCGCTCGGCAGGTCGAAATCCAGGACACCCTTTACGCCGTATGGCACTTGGATGTGAGCCATGGCCGCCTGTGCTCCTTGCCCCCCGCTGCCGAGCCGCCGGTCAGGGACGGCTCATCTCTCTTGGGCCCGCTGCCCGGCTTTGGGTTGTTGGCGGTAATAGTCTTCAAGGCTAGTGCGAAAATCCTCGATGTGGCGGCGCATGGCCGCGCTGGCCGCCGCCGGATCATGATCGGCGATGGCCTGGCAAATCTCTCGGTGCGATTTTATGGAGCGTTGGGGCAAGCCCGGCA
This sequence comes from Pseudomonadota bacterium, assembly GCA_018902755.1. Lineage (GTDB taxonomy): Bacteria > Desulfobacterota > Desulfarculia > Desulfarculales > Desulfarculaceae > Desulfoferula. The sequence goes on from JAHIQI010000037.1 coordinate 105,008, forward strand.
GGACCGATAAGGACTCGGTGGTCCAGCGTTCCATGAAGCCTCGGATGGTGGCCAAGAGGTGCCCCATGAAACGGTTGCCCGAGGCCTCGGCGATGAGCAGGTGGAACATCATGTTCTTTTTGCCGTAGGAGTCGGTGTCGCCTTTTTCCTGGAGCTTCTCCATGTCCCGGAGCAGGCGTCCCAACTGCTTTATCTGCTTGGCTTTGGCGTTGAGCGCGGCCAACTCAACCGCGCCTACCTCCACCACCCGGCGGGCCTCAATTAGCTCCACCGTGGCGCTGGGGTCGTCTATGAGCGGGGCGTTGATGTGCTCGGTGTAGATAAGCGGCGCGCTGGTTACCAGCACCGTGCCGATCTTGGGCCGTTGCTCCACCACCCCCAGGATGGCCATGGTGTGCAAGGCCTCGCGCAAAACGGTGCGGCTCACTCCCAGCTGCTCGGCGAACTCGTTCTGGTTGGGGAGCTTGTCGCCCTCGCGCAACTCGCCGGCGGTGATCATCCGCTTGATCTCTTCGATGACTCGGTCGGCCAGCTTTTTCTTGTTGATGGACGCCATATTTTCCTCGCCTATGCGGTTGGTGCCAAGGGAACCGCTTCCCTTATCGCCAAGTAAAGAGGATTCATGAACAGCGTCCCATCATAGCGCAAGATGAACATCGGCCAGAGCCCCTGGCAAGGGCTCGCCTCCGGTTCGGCCGCCCAGGTGCCCCGAGGGACCCGGCGTCTTACTCCCGCGGCTGGAACCGGGTGAAGCGCAATGATAGTATTTTAATATCAAAAGACGATTTCTCCAGTCAAGCCCAAAAGGGGATGCGAGGCCGGGGACATGGTGTCTGACATGTGGAACACCCCAAGTGGCAAATATTATGCAAGTGCGCTCAATTAAAGATAAAAGCAAAACCAACCTGAAGCGCGTCTACTGGCAGGTTTCGGTTGACATGCCGGGGTGGAGCTTGGTACTTAAATACTATCATAATATTTTAAACCAACGGTTTTGTGGGCTAGGGCTTCAGGGCCGGATGGTTTTCGCCGAGGCCGGATGCGTATTGGGGGTATGATGACCGGGAGCCAAGCGGCCCGGCCTCCCAAGCCAGGTTGGGCATCGGCAAAGGTTGAGCGCAAAGGAGAATCTCATCCCATGACTCATATATTGAGCTTCACTCTCAACGGCGCGCCGGTGCAGGCCTTGGTCAAGACCAGCGACAGCCTGCTGGACGTGCTGCGGGAGAAGCTGGACGTAACCAGCCCCAAGCGGGGCTGCGACAGCGGGGACTGCGGGGCCTGCACGGTCATGCTGGAGGGCAAGGCGGTGCGCGCCTGCCTCACCTGCGCGCTCACCGTGGAGGGCAAGCAGGTGGTCACCGTGGAAGGCCTTAGCCACAACGGCAAGTTGCAGCCCTTGCAGGAGGCCTTCGTGAGCCACGGCGGCAGCCAATGCGGCTTTTGCACCTCGGGCATGCTGGTGAGCGCTACCGCCCTGCTGGCCAAGAACCCCCACCCCCAGCGCCATGAGATCGCCCAGGAGATGTCGGGCAACCTTTGCCGCTGCGGGTGCTACGAAGAGATAACCCAGGCCATTTTGGACACGGCCCGCAAGGGCGATTAGGGGGCGAGGCCATGAACCAATACATCGGCAAGGCCATGCCGCGCTACGATGCCCAGGGCCAGGTGAGCGGCAAAGTGCGCTACGTGGACGACATCAAGGTGCCGGGCATGAAGTGCGTTAAAGTGCTGCGCAGCCCGGTGCACAAGGGCGTGATCCGCGGCCTGGACTTCAGCAAGGCCATGGCGGTTCCCGGCGTGGTGGGCTTTGTAACCGCCCAGGATATCCCCGGCAAGAACGCCTACGGACGCTTTCAAGACATGCCGGTCTTGGCCCCGGACAACCGGGTGCGCTACCGGGGCGAGCCCATCGCGGCGGTGGTGGCCGTGGACCAGGACACCGCCCTGGAGGCCCTGTCCCTGGTGGAGATGGACATAGAGGAGCAGACCCCGGTATTCGACATGTTCGAGGCCATGAAACCGGGCGCTCCCCTGGTGCGCCACGATTCCAAGAGCAACCTGTGGGTGCACTACCCGCCGGACATCACCGAAGTGACCATGGTCAAGGGTCAGGTGGACCAGGGCATGGCCCAGGCCGACCAGGTGATCGAGGGCCGCTACTCAACCGGGGTGCAGGACCACGTGCCCATGGAGTCCAACGTTTCGGTGGCCTACCGCGACGAAATGGGCCGCCTGGTCATCCACACCGTAAGCCAGACCATCTACGCCCATTTGGGCATGCTCTGCGCCATCCTGGCCATGCCCATGAGTCAGATACGCTACATCGGCGGCCAGGTGGGCGGGGCCTTTGGCGGCAAGAACGACATTCACACCGACCACATCGCCGCCCTGGCCGTGCTCAAGTTCGGCTACCCGGTAAAGTACCGCCTGACCCGTGAAGAGGATTTGCAGTTCACCACCAAGCGCGGCGCTTTTGTGCTGGACTTCAAGACCGGCGTGAAAAAAGATGGCCGCCTCACCGCCTGCCGCATCGACATCTGGCACGACACCGGGGCCTACGCGGGCATGTCGCCCTATGGCCTGGAAAAGTGCGCCATGTTCGCGCCGGGGCCCTACGACTTCCCGCATATCAAGGTGACCGCGCGCACCATATTCACCAACCGGCCCATATCCAGTTCCATGCGCGGGTTTTCGGTCATCAACGGCCAAGTCGCCTCGGAGATTCACATGAACCGGGTGGCCGAGGCCCTAGGCATGGACCCCTGGGAGCTGCGTTTCGTCAATGCCTGGCGCGACGGGGATCATGGGGTGACCGGTTACAAGGTGCGCGGGGCCGGGGCCCTGGAGGCCATGAAAAAGGCGGCGGAGCTGGCGGGCATAAAGCTGCCGGAAAAGCTCATGTCCATGAGTTCCCGGGGGAGGCAAGCATCATGAAAAAGACCGGCGTGGGCATGTGCCTTGTTTTGCATCCCACCGGCCGCAAGGGCGGCGGCGACCCCAGCCAGGCCATAATTCAACTCAAGCCCGACGGCAGCCTGCTCTTGAAGGTGGGCGCGGTGGACCATGGCCAGGGAGCCCTAACCATACTGCGCCAGGTGGCCGCCGAGGCCATGGACGTGGATATATCCACGGTGTACGCCAGCAACCGCTCCGACGACCTGGCCCCGCTCAGCGCGGGCAGCGCGGCCAGCCGGGTTACCCTGGTGGACCCCCACGCGGTGGTTGCGGCGGCCAATGATCTCAAAGCCAAGATCGCCGCCTTCGCGGCCCACCGCCTGGAGATCGACGCAGAGAACGTGGAACTGGCCGAGGGCAAGGCCTTTGCCAAGGATAATCCCCACCACCACATGACCTTCGCCGAGATCGGCATGATCGCCAACCTGGGTCAGGGCGTGATTCTGGTAGGGACTGGTGCCTGGCAGCCCGCCCCGGTGCAGGGCCACGATCCAGAGACTGGTTATCTGGATCAGGAGAGCGTCATCTCCTTTGGCTGCTGCGTGGCCGAGGTCAGTGTGGACACCGGCACTGGCGAGGTGGATGTGACCAAGGTGGTGCAGGTCTGGGAGGTGGGCAAGGCCATCAACCCCCTTCTAGTCAAGCAGCAGATCAACGGCGGCCTGCAGATAGGCCTGGGCTTCGCTCTGCGGGAAAACCTGTTTCCCCACTATCCCGACCCGGCCCACGGCATCGAGTCCCTGGCCGACTACGCCGTGCCCACCTTCATGGACTACCCCCCCGAACTGATCCACGGCATTGAGGAGGTGCCCCATCCCATGGGGGTCAAGGGCGCCAAGGGCTTTTCCGAGGGCAGCGCCACCGCGCCGGGGCCGGCCATCATCTCGGCCATCCACGACGCCGTGGGGGTTTGGATTCACGAGGTGCCCGCCACTCCGGAGGTGGTGCTCAGAGCCCTGGAGGCCAAGGAGCGGGACGGGGCCACGGACTACTGGTCCCATCAGGAACGGAGCGCCTGGCTCGCTTAGATAAGGTGGCTACCTGCCCCTTTGTTCAGGGCCCTGCCACGCAACAAAACAGGTCAACCGTAAGGTTGGCCTGTTTTGTATTTGGAGGGCCAGGGTGTGCACTTATAGGCCAGGGGCAAGGCGTTGCTCGAGGGCCGAGAAGGCATTTGGCTGGACGGAACAGCATCAAACAAGGTTTTTCGGTAAGGCGGCAGGATTATAGCGGGGAGGTTGAGGCCGTGGATGCGGTCCTGAATGCACTTTATAAACGACAACTACCCGAAACGACGTAACTTGTTTTGTGGGAATAGTGCTTTTATGCTGTTTTTATGTGGGAAACAGGGGGTTATATGGGGTTTTGTGCCCCCGGGAGTGGCACAAAATGGGATTTTATGCTTTTGACACAAGTGCAAAGAAAACTGGGAAATGATGCACAGCGTAACTGACAAAAGACAATTTTGAGGTTGCCACACAACTAATTGCTATCATTAGAATTAATTAAAATTTGTCGCCACACTAGGTTGCTTTGTCGGCTGTCGAGGTGGGCTGAAATTCCCTGACTAAGCAACCACTAAGCAACCAAACCTTAAAACAAATAAATATAATTATATCAGTTAGTTGCCTATACCACGCCCTTCAAAACGCGCGGTCCAACCTGCAACCAATACTTCACAAGTGCACCATAGCTATAAAGGCATAAAGGCTTCCGGCCTTCAAGTTACCGGTCGGTCTTTCATTCCGTGTTCCAGCAAAATGCGGGTGGGCCAGTTGCTCCATCCACTGGTTGGATTGCCACGAGGCAATTCCCGCCATCTGGCTGTGGCTCCAGCTTTAACGGGAGGCTCCAACCGAGGCCCCGGCTGAGTGTTGGGGGTGACAGGAAAAAAGTCAAGCCCCTGGGCCGAGTTGACGTCACTACATAAAGTTCAGCCCACCCGGCAAAAACACCGGTCGAAGTTATGAATCGTTATGATCTCCTTAGAAAAAACGAGAGTACCGTTTTTCACCTTTTACCCTTAAGTTGTGATCTAAGGTCTCTGATCTCTCTTCGGTATTCTGTGAGTTGCCCATCTATTTTGCCCATTTTATCAATAAATTGACACATCAAGGCCATCAAATCCTGGAGATGGGCCGTTTGAAAATCATCAATTGGTTTACTCAGTTTATTTCTTGTAGCCTTCTCGACATTGATATACTGATGGTCGCTGGCACCAAATGTTTCCTCTATGGAATGACCGGGAGGTATTTTTTGTAATATATCTTGCGTGTTACACCCTAGCACAGAGGCAACACGATCACAGACCTCTAGAGAGGGAGGACCTTGGCCTAACTCATAGCGTAACCAATGTTCCGGAAATAACTCTGCTTTTTCAGCCAACTCAAATATGTTGCGCCCCGCCCTCAATTTCCATATACGACTTCCAACCTGCAATCCCTGAAGTGTTACAGATATCCCTTCTGGGATTAAATCAATTCCAGAGATTAACTGATTCACATAGCACGGTTCTAAATAAAGAGCTTTCGCATAGGCTTCAAGCACCTCTTCTTTTGGTCTGATCCCTAACCGCTCATATCTCCCTATTTGCTCCTTTCCGACAACTCCTCCCATATTTGAGGCCATTTGCTCCTGGGTCCAGCCAGCCAACTCTCTTAGTAACTGGAGCTTACTACCAATAATGGCTTTTATATTTCCCATAAATTGCCTAAAAAGTAGTTGACAACGACGTTAATGAGAGGTTAGATGGCAAATAAAGTCGTTTATGATAAAAACACAACCTAATTTGATGTATGAGCAGACACCAAATCCTATCTGAACTGCAACGGCGGAAACTATCATTTGCTGAGGTGGGTCGCCGTCTCTCACCGCCAGCTACGAGACAAGCAGTACGTAACACAGTCTATATGCATGGTTTTATTTCTTCAGTCCGTATCATGCGCAGTATAGCCGGCGCCATTGAATGTGACCCAATCAAAGTATTCCCCGAATTAGCACAAACTCCTGCATTCATTAAAAATGCCAACAAGATTGGGCATCGTGCTCTAGACGGCCAGTCCAATAAACGTCGTGATCACCGCATGGTCCCTCATGCGACCCCATTAAACCACGCACCCGGCACGGGCTGCAATGTAAAGATGCGGGGGTATAAGTAAACATGGCCCTTCGCCGCGCCCCGGATTCCCGGCAGAACGATCTGTTCAATTATTTTGAGGTGCCGCACCCG
>JAHIQI010000076.1 GCA_018902755.1 Pseudomonadota bacterium
ATACTCCGCCTTGACCAAGGAGGAGCAAAAGTCTTAAATCAAAATACCAGCGTCGCTTCGCTCCGATGAAGTGGCCGCCTTGCCCTGGAACCACTGGGCGTCTTCGCTCGGATCAGGTGGGCGTCATCAGCGGAATACGCAAGCCGCTCATAGGACAGGCCCATCAGCTTGTGCAGCACCGCCGCCTTGACCACGGCCATGGCTTCCATGCCCGGCGCCCCGGTGTCATGACGTCTTGCTTGCACAAGGTCTTGCCAGGCCAACTCGGCTATGACAGGATGGGCATCGAGAATCGCGGCCATGACCGCCAGCTCTTGGGAAAAGGGATGGTCGGGCCAGGGTCCACACAATTTGGGCTGAATTTGCTGTTTCTGGCGCATTGCGGGCCTGCCATTTTTAGTGTTATCTTTGTGTTATCGGGATGTTATGCCAAAACTACCCTAACACAAAAACGCCAAAAACCACAGACCGTTTTGCGCCAGATTTTAATAGGTTTCAGCTAGTTGGGACTTTCAGGACGGGAACTAACTGTGGAATTTGATTAGTTCTCCCAGCGGAGCGGCGATGAAATAAATCATGGTGATGAAGGTGAAAGAGTTGCGGTACCCACGCGCTCTCGCCCTGGCGGCTTGGAAGATGCCATTGAGGCCCTCCAGCCTGGCGTTGGAATAGGTCGAGGCCCATCGCCGCAGGATGAAGGGAGCGTGCCGCTCCAGGGTGGTCAAGGCCTTTAACACGGGAGCCAGGTTTTGCAGGTCATAGGCAATGCATTTGAGGGCGTGACGGCAGAAGTGGGTGATGCGCCACTGTGCCGCCCTGGGAGTGCCGGCCTTTCTGACCCAGCGAAGCATCTCCTTGAGCCGCCAGGCGGTGGCGGTGGCAAATCCACCGGACTCCAGCTCATGGAGGGCCTTTTGCTGCTTGATGGTCAGCCAGCCGCCATCGGCGGCCTTGAGCACGGCCCAGCGGGTGGCCTTGGGCAGCTTGTTTTGCTTGGCTTCGGCCTTACGGACCTCGTCCACCGCGGTGGTGAAAAGCTGGACCACATGGAACCAGTCCACGGTCACATTGGCGGAGGGGAAGCTGTCCGCGATAGCGGCCAGGAAGGCGGGGGACATGTCGCAGACCATCTCGGCGATGTTTCGATGGTCTCCCCCATGCCCGTGGAGAAACTGGCGAAATTTGGCCAGGCATTGCCTGCCCTTGCCGGGGGTGACGAAGATCACCGGCTTTTGCTTGCGGTCCAGGTCGATGAACACGGTGACGTAATTATGCCTGCGCTTGCAGGCGGTTTCGTCCAGGGCCACCGCCTTGACCCCGCTGAGATCCAACCGGGCAAGAGCCTGGGCCACATAGTAGTGAACCACCCGCCACAGGCGCGTGTCGCTGATGCCTATGATGCGGGCCGCGGCCAGAACCGGCATCTCTCGCACCAGGGTCATGGCGGCCTGCTCGAACAACAGGGTGAAGCGGCTGCCCTCCCGAGCCCATGGCGCCTTGACCCTTTTGATACCGTGGTCGGGGCAGTCCACCCTGGGCAGCCGGGCGGTGACATAGCAATGATGCTGGAAGAGATTGAGGTGGCGCCAGGTGAACTCCTGAAAGTCGTGGGCTTTGCACAGCACCCCGCAGACCGGGCAGGGGTACTCGGCTCCCCGGTCGGCGGTCACCTCCAGAAAGACCTCGTGAGGGGTCTTGCTGGTGTCCACCCGCTGTCCCACCAACCTCCAAGGAGGCTGCAAGCCAAGGCCCAGGGCCAAAAGATCGCCGGCATCCATGATGATCAACTCCAGCTACAGGCTCAAATGGATCGGCCAATCATGGCATCACAACTACACCAATTCCACTCGTAACGACGAAGAGGCCTTTTTTCTTTTTCGTTTCACTTTGGCGATGTTGCCATTAGACAAAAAGCCTCCCGATTCTCCTCGTTTCCAATGATCGCAACCAAGTCCTCCGGCATCAAAATAAAATCGGCATCAGGATTGGGATTCAACTGCCCATTCCTAACAACACCGACGACAGAGGCCCCCGTTGCTTTGCGTATTTCACTTTCACCAATGGATCGATTCGCCATAGGGCTTTCCTGGCATAATATAATCCATTGCAAATCAAACTGCTGCTCTGCCCCTCGAAGTTCAGAAAGTATACGGTAGTTGTCATTCGAATTAAGCAACGTCGCATAAAGTTCCTGCCGAATGGTATCTGTGTGACGTTGAACCTCCGCTGGCGGAACATTTAGGTGGAGAAGGGACTGGCGCGTAATTTCAAGGCTCGCCTCAAACTCTGGAAGGACAACTCCTGTGACCCCCAACTCCTTCATCATTTCGAAGTAATCCGGGCCAGTAGTTCGTGCAACGATTTTGAGACGTTTGTTTAAGCGTTTTGAATGAAAAATAGTTGCTCTGGCGGTCACAAGGTCGGGTATTGTCAAAACCAAAAGGACCGATGCCCTGATGGATGCCGCTTCAAGAACAATTTCCTGACTGGCATCGCCATAAACTACGGACATGCCAGCCTCTTTGGCTTGTTCAAACCGCCTATGATCAAGCTCGATAATGATAAATTGCATATTCAGACGCCTTAAAATTTGTGCTATCTGAAAGCCTACACGCCCGCCACCTGCAATAACAACGTGCCCTTCAGGTCCGTGGCTAGGAATGTTTGAAGTCTCCAATCTCTCATGCCGAAACCACCGTTTCTTAAGAGCGTATATTTTGGCCGTCTGGCCTGAAATCAGTGGCGTGATCACCATAGACAGAATGGTCGCCGTTAACACTAAAGAGTAAAGATCGTTGCCGATGGAGTTGGTTGACAACCCAATTCTAGCCAAAACAAAGGAAAACTCGCCAATTTGAAAGAGGCCTAATCCAACAGCTAGCGGAATGACATTATGGTATTTGAAAACACGTGACACACCAGCAAATATTAGCCCTTTACCAATGCATACAGTTAAAACCAACACGATGACTTCCCAAATATGGTCGAACAAAAACCCCGGATCGAAAAGCATACCGACCGATGAAAAAAACAGTAGGCCGAAAAGGTCTCGCAGTGGAATGATATCGCTTAAAGCCTGGTGACCGTAATCCGACTCGCTCAAGACCATTCCTGCGACAAACGCACCAAAGGCAAAGGAGAGCCCTGACAAGTGGGTAATGTAGCCCACACCGAGCCCGATGGCGGTAATCGCCAAGAGGAAAAGCTCTCTTGAGCCGAGTCTGGCAATATGCGACATCAGGCGTGGAAGTAATCGCATTCCAAGAAAAACCATTCCTGTTATGAACCCTGCGGCCTTGAGCGCTGCAAAGCCAAGGGCCGGCAATCCAACGACCGGATTATTCAGTTGAGGGAGGATAATCATCATCGGGATTACAGCCAGATCCTGAACGATGAGCATCCCGATCATCACCTTGCTGGATAGGGTTCCCAGCCAGCCTTGGTTCATCAGCGTTTTTAGAATTACCATCGTACTTGAAAGCGAAACCAGTGCACCGAGCCAAAGCGACGCTTTCCAATCCATTTCCATCAGGCGGCCGATACCGAAACCGAGCCCAACGGTGAGGGTCATTTGGATCGGTGTTCCCACCAACGCAACCAACTTGACAGGCTTAAGGTCTTTTAGAGAAAATTCGAGCCCAAGAGCAAACAGCAGTAGTGCAATACCGATCTCGGCAAGGAGTTCTATCTGGTGAATATCTGAGACCGTCAGGCCGCCCGTATGGGGTCCGAGTATAATCCCGGCTGCAATATATCCCAGGATGAGAGGTTGTCCCAGACGTTGCATCAGCAATCCACAAAAGAATGCGACCACAACGAGGAGAATTATATCGGTTGTTATACCCACTTATTTAGCATTCCTAATAAGCCATTCAGATAAAATTACATACTCTGGTATTTACCTATAAAGCATGAAGCTACACCTAAAGTTTGAAATTTTACCTGCTATAAAGATTTGCCACTGTAAACAAGACGGGAAACGTAGTGACTTAAATTTCAATCATAGTAGTCCATTGGCGTTTCTCCAATCAAAAGAGCATACATTCTCAGCCAGTACCCAGCACCTTCTGATACTGGTAGGCCAGTGGGGACGACGAAGCTACATGCACCCGCCAGCGCTGGCCATGGTGCGAATTCCGGGAAGCTGCTTTTATGATGCGCCGTTTGATCCATTCGATGGATCGCTTTACGTCTTCACGCTTCAAATGGAACTCCCTGATCATGTGCAGCAGATTGTCGGGTAGGGCTCCCATCTTCAACTTAGTCTGATTGACTTCGAAACGATGGCAACTGTGGCCCCATCACCCTGCCCGGCATCGATTAGATTTCTTCCCGTCCCTTGGCGGCGGGCAGCCGTAGGGTGAAGCGTGCTCCGCCTTGGGCCAGGTTTTCCGCTTCAACCAAGCCACCATGGGCCTCCACAATGGCCTTGACCGCAGCCAGACCGAGACCGGTGCCCTCAATGCCCTGGGCCGCGCTACCCCTGAAAAACGGCGTGAAAAGTTTTTCTAGGTCCTCGCGGCTCAGGCCGGGGCCTTGGTCGCTAACCCTCACAACCACCCACTCCAGCCCGTCGCGGAAGGCCTCCAGGCACAGCGCACCCCCACCGGCATAACGGATGGCGTTTTCCAGCAAGTTGGTAAACACCCGGGCGAGCCGTTGGGAATCGGCCAGCACCAAGGGCAGAGACGGTTCCAGTTTAAGCTCCATATCCAAACCGGCTTCCGACATCCGTTGGGCGTATTCCTGGCTCAAGGTTTGCAACAAGCCGTCCAGTTCCAACGGGGCGGTGGCCAGCTCCGGGCCTTCCTTGCCTAAACGGGCGGTGTCCAGAAAGTCCAGAACCATGGACTGCACCCGCCTGATTTGGGCGTTGACGATCTTGAGGTAGTCGAGTTGCTTAGCCTTCAACTCCCCGGCCCGCCCTTGCAGGAGGCGCTCCACCAGGCCCCCCACTGTGATCAGGGGGGATTTCATGTCATGGGCGAACATGGACAAGGTCTGGGAGCGCTCTGCCTCCAGGCGCTTGATCTGGCTGATGTCGGCGAAGAGTTCCACCGCCCCCACCAGGTCACCCTGTGGGTCGTACATGGCTGCGATGCGCAGGGATACCGGGACCTGATGGCCGTCGGCCCGAGTGATCGTGGTTTCAACCGTGACCGTGCTACGCCCCTGGTGGAGGACCTTGCGCAGGGGACAATCCTGGTCACAGAGCCCGCCCCTCAGCACCGAGCCGCAATGCTGTCCGTGGGATTGTTCGGCGCTACGGCCTGTGAGCTCCTCAGCCTTGGGATTCATATAATTGACTCTCAGCGAGGAATCAACCGTGAATACCCCCACGGGCAGATGGTGCAGGATGAAGCGCGGCCACTCGGGGCTTGGCCAGGGCTGGTCGTGGTATTCTGGCACGGAACCTCCAGTCGTTGTTCCCTGAGCCCATTATCCGAGATTATGCGGCTGATGCCGCACTGCCTCCCAGGTTGAGCCTCCGACGCCGTTAAGTGCATGGTGTCAGATTCGGCCCGGCATCCATCGTAATTCCCGTCAGTGGCTTGGGGCCCTTTCTCCTCGAAAATTATCCATGACACCATTGGGACAGTCGGATATGAAAAAGCATTTCGAGCAAGGGCGGTTGGGCATGCTTCTGGCCCAGGATAGTGCCAAGAATCGATTCAAGCTCATAGCGTAGGCATTGGATGTTATCCAGTTGGATGATTCTTGCTCAATAACTCCTCCCGCAGGACGACGGCGTTGTTGTGTTCCCTATCCTTGGCAGCATACAAGAGAGTTATAGTTTCTTTGCGCTGCTCCAACGCCAATTTGCTTAGCAGCGCATTGTTGGCTTTGGACTTAAGCTCCAGGCGGTAGCGCCTTTTAAACTCACCCCAACGATCGGGGACGTGGCCGTACCACTTCCTCAACTCATCGCTTGGAGCCAACTCCTTGAGCCAGCCATCTAGCTTGGCTTCGGTTTTTCCGACTCCCCTGGGCCATAGCCGGTCCACGAGGTACCGTTTGCCGTCGGACGGTTCAGCCTGGTCATAGATTCGCTTCAGGCGCGGCCACTCGTTTGCCATAATACCTCCGGTGAATTAAGAGGCTACTTCCCAGCTTTCCACTTTTTGGCGGAATAGGCTGTGGATCATTTGCTGATCAAATTCTTCGAACTCTTTTAGCATGCGGTCCATTTCCTCCCTGGTGAAATATTCCATCACTGGAAAGAAAAAATGCTTGTCCTCTTTTTCTATGTGTTTGGGATAGAAAGAAGCCAATTCAGTGAGTAGGCGCACCACCTCTCCATGGTCAGCGCCTTGCATTACGTGATTCTGATTTGCTTTATTCAGGCTGCCAACCATGATGCGGCCCTGCTTGTGCTCCTGAATCAATTCGCTCATAATTTCTGACAATTCGGGACTGAGATTTTTGCTGCTGAGTTCTTTGAAAAGTAGTTCTTCTTCTTTGCCGTGATGGCAACGGTCGGCGTAGACCCGAAAGAATTCCACCGCACCGCCAATGAATTCGGTGTCAGGTTCAACGCCTCTTTGAATAGCCTCTGCCTGTTTAGTAATTAAAGCAACCATGCGCTCAATTAAACGATGTTCATGCATC
>JAHIQI010000038.1 GCA_018902755.1 Pseudomonadota bacterium
CTTGCCGTCCTTGTCCACCTTGCGCACCGTGCCGTGGCAATGGAAGCAGCCGTTGACCCGCTCCAGATCGCTGTTGAGCCCGAAGTTGAGCCAGGGGTCGATGGTCCAGATGATCTGCATGGTGTTGGCGTGCTTGCTAACCGAGTACTGCTTGGCCTCGTCAGGGTGGCAGCGGGAGCAGTCCTTGGGGCTCACCACCCCGGCAATGGGGGCCATGTACTCGCTCTTGGACCAGGGGTTGTCGCCTTTCTCATAAACCGCCCGGTGGGCCTTGGACAGGTCGGGGTCGGTTTCCTTGGCCTGGTGACAGTCCAGGCAGCTTATGTTGGCGCTGGCGTGGCGGCTGTTGGCCCAGTCGGCGAAGATGCCCGGCGACACGATCTTGTGGCACTCGATGCAGGCCTGGGCCTGCTTGGACATGCCGCGCACTATGCGGAACTCTTTTTCCTTGGCCTGGTTGGGGGCGGTCTTGTCCAGGGCCGGGGCCCAAGTGGGCGCCAGACACCAGACCGCGGCCAACGTCAAGGCCAGCCCCGCCAGGGTGATCGCCTTTTTCATCTCCCTCATCCCTTCCCTTGGGTTCCCTGAAAATCTAGCGAAATCTCAACTGCCGTAAGTGTAAAGCGGCTTGGGCATGTGCACCAAGGGCTTGTGGCACTCCAGGCAGCTCTTTTCATATCCGGGACGCGCGTACAGCACGCTACGGTGGGCCAGCATGGCCCCGCGCTTGTAGGGCATATACAAAATGTTGCGGTGGCACTTTAGGCACTGGTCGTTTTTGATGTTGGCCCAGGCCTTTTTGCGCTGCTCGGCGCGGTCGTACTCTCCGCCCATCAGGTGCACCACCACATCCTTCAGGCCATGGGCGGTCTTGGCATAGAAAAAATTGAAGGTGTCGTGGGGGGCGGGCAGGTGGCAGTCCATGCAGTCGGCCACAAAGCCCCTTTTGTTGACCGCGTGGCTGGAGGTGCGCCAATCGTTGTACGCGGCCTCGATTTCATGGCAAGAGGCGCAGAACTCCGGGGTGGAGGTGCGGTACATGCTGTAGTAAGTGAGGCTGAAGAGAGGGAAGGCCAGGATAAGGCCCATTATGATGAAAAACGCCGGTTTGAAAAACTTGATGCGCCAGATTTTTTTGAGCCAAGACTCAGCCATATCCCCACCTCGCCCTTAAGCCGCAGCCACCTAAATCATAGGGCTCTGCTGCGCTTACTTATTTAGTATGCCCACGCGCCGCCGGTCGAAACAACCGTAATTACTTAAATAAAATAAAAACATACAAAATATTCATTCCTGATTGGATCGCTGAAAACCTCAGTGAATATCAAAAAGTTAAAACACCCAAAACAATATGGTGAATAATATTTTCATGGCCCTGGAATCAAAAATTAATCTCTTTGGCTTAAAAAGGGCGGCGATCCCCAGATATTCCTGATTGAAATGGGTAACTGCCAATCAAGATCAGTACTGGCTCACAGCAGTTGCTTGACACCTGTAAGGCTCTGGCTCATATTATTTAGTAATTATTATCATCAGGCGGAGGTCAACATGCCCAACCCCGAGGAGATGTACCAATGCCAGGGCAGCAACTGCGGCTACATCTACAATCCCGAACGCGGCTGCAAAAAAGGTAGGATCGACAAGGGTGTGTGCTGGGACGACATCCCCGAGGATTACAAATGCCCCAGCTGCGGCGCGGGCAAGAAGCTGTTCCGCCTCATGGCCGGTCCCGGTTCAACCGCCGGGGAGGGTTCATAGCCTTGGAGCCGGCGTTTCCTTTATACTTTTAACAAGACACTCACGCGCCAAAGCGCCAGGCAAAAACTTGAATACCCGGAGAGCGAAATGAGCCAGATTCCCCAGGTCACCTGGAAGTGCACCAAGTGCGGCTACACCTACACCGACGTCAAGCCCGCCGAGGAGTGCCCCTCCTGTCATGAAAAATGCGAGTTCATCGACGTGAGCTGCTACACCCCGGACTGCGCCGGTTCCGGCACTGACGACCGCCTGGTCTAGAAGCCATGCTGGTTCTGGGTATCTACGGCAGCCCTCGCAAAGGGGGCAACACCGACACCCTGCTGGACGCCGTGTTGGAAGAGGCCGCCAAGGCCGGGGCCGAGGTGGAGAAAGTCTACTGCCGCCGCCTCAAAATCAGCGGCTGCCTGGAGTGCGGCGGCTGCGACAAGACCGGCCAGTGCGTGGTGGACGACGACATGCAGAAGGTCTACCCCTTGCTGGACAAGGCCGCGGCCGTGGTCTTGTCCGCGCCGATTTTCTTTTACAACGTCCCGGCCCAGTGCAAAGCCCTTATCGATCGCAGCCAGGCCTGCTGGTCCGGTAGGGTGCTCAAAAAGACCACCCCCGAGGCCAGGCGCAGCTTTGACAGCGGCCAGGGCTACCTGGTGGCCGTGGGTGCCACCAAGGGTAAGCGCATGTTCGAGTGCATGGAGCTGACCGCCCGTTATTTTTACGACGCCCTGGACATGACCTACGAAGGCGGCCTCTTGTTGAGCGGTGTGGAGAAAAAGGATGGGGCGGCCCAGATGCCCCAAACCATGGACCAGGCCCGCGCCCTGGGCCGCGTGATAGTGGAGGGGGCTGCCTGAGCGGCGGCGCTCTGTGAGGAGTATTTAGCAATGTCCAAAGCCCTGATCGTCTTTGCCACCCGCAGCGGCCAGACCGAGCGCATCGCCGAGCTTATCGCCGAAGGCCTGCGCATGACCGGCATGGAGGTGGAGTTCAAGAACGCCTCGTCCATCAAGGACCCGGCCGACCTTAACGGCTACGACGCCTATTTGTTCGGCTCGGCCACCTATCACGGCGAGATGATGCCCTCCATGAAACAGCTTCTGTTCCTGGCCGAAAAGGCCGAGCTGGAAGGCAAGTGCGGCGGTTCCTTCGGCTCCTACGGCTGGAGCGGCGAGGCCCCGCCGCGCATCTACGACACCATGAAAAACATCTACAAGATGAACATGGGCGGCGACTGCCTGCGCCTGAAGACCGCCGATCTGGAGGGCGGCATTCAGATGGCCCAGGGCTACGGCAAACAAATAGGCAAGATGGCCGCCTAGTTTTCGCGCCCTGCTAATTCGGCGTCCCCGTCCCGCCCAGGACGGGGATGTTTATTTTTGCAACGAATTTGGTTGACATTAACAATCATTTGCATCTACCCTGCATTCAACTGCCTTAGGGCAGGGCATGGTGAATCGATAGTTTGGTTGGGGCGTTAAACAGCTTTCTTCAGGGGCCGAGGGTGCGGCGCTCGGGAGGTTGAGATGCTCCGGTCTGCTCGTTTCACCAGCTTGATCTTCTGCTTTGCCTTGCTTGTAGGCCTCGCCGCGCCCGCCTCCGCCGAAGTGGCCCTGTCAGGTCAAATAGGCACCTTGGGTCTGCAAGGTCAGGTTTCCTTCCCCATGGGAAAACACTTTGCCGCCCGCCTTGGAGCTAGCGCTCTGCCCAGTTGGAGCATCAGCACCGACGTCGCCGACCTTAATTTCGACTACAGCATGGCCCTGTACACGGCTGGCGCCTTCCTGGATTGGCACCCCATGGCCGGAGGCTTCAGGATCACCGGCGGGGTCATCCTCAACAACCACGACATCAACGCAGACGTGACCCCCGCGCCCGACAGGGACTACAAGATCGGCAACACCACCTATCCCGGCTACGCCATCGGCAAGCTCAACTCCAAGGCCGACTTCAACACCCTGGCCCCCTATCTTGGGGTGGGCTACAACGGGGCCTTCTATGCCCAGGACCGCCTGTCCTTCACCTGCGACGTGGGGGTTATGTTCTGGGGCGCCCCGGACATCACCCTAAGCTCCAGCATGAGCAAGATCGTGCCTGGCCTGGAGCAGAGCCTGAAGCAGGAAGAGAAGGAGATCGAGGACAACCTGAGTTACTTGCAGTACTACCCGGTGGCCTCCATGGGCGTGAGTTGGGCCTTCTAGCTTAGGCTACAATCAATAAAGCGCCGCCGGCTCTCATGGAGGGCCGGCGGTTTTTTGCGCCCCGGGTCGGCGCGGCCTATCAGTACGAGGAATATGGCTGGTGGATGAGGCGGTCGATGGCCATGTAGGCCAACACCCCCATGGCGATGATCCCCAGGGAGACCAGGAACTCCTCCACCGAGGGGAAGTAGTCGAACCCGGACCGGGTGGTCAGGGAGACCAGGCTGGAGTCCAGGCGGTTGAGCACCACGCCCGCGATCACCAGCAGGGATCCGGCGAACAGAGCCGGGCGGCTGCCACGCACCCGGCGCAAGGAGAACAGGACCAGGGGCAGGGCAAAGCCCAGGGAAATTTCCGCCCAAAACAACAGGTCGTATTTGCCGGTATTGCCAAGCAGACCCAGTTTGCCCTCCCAGGCCAGTGCCCCGAAGCGCAGGGCCAGGTACAGGCCCAGAAGATAGGGCAGGGCGCTGGCCAGACCGGACAGGACCGGCAGGTCCGTGCGCCGGTTGCCGGGTTTGCCGGCCAGGGCGTTTTCCGCGATCACCGCCGCCAGGCCCACCGGTATGGCGGAGAGAAAGAACAACACGGGCAGCACCGGGGTGAACCACAGGGGATGCATCTTGTAGGGCACCAGCAGCAGGGCCGTGCCCAAAGATGATTGATGCATGGTGGCCAGGGCGATGCCCAGAATGGACAAAGGTATTTCTATGGCCCGGATCAGGCCCAGCGGCGCTTGCAGGTTGAAGCGCTCAAAAATTTCGGGGCTGAACTCCAGGGCCAACACCGCAGTGTAGAGCATAACGCACCAGCCCACCTCGAACAGGGGGGACTGGGGGTTCCAGAACACCATGATGTGCCACAAGCGCCAGGGCTGATCGGTGTCTATGGCCACCCCGGCCACGACCATGAGGTAGCCCAAAAAGGCGCTGAGCACCGCGGAGCGCACCACGGGATAATATTTTTTCAGGCCGAAGACGTATACCGCCGCGGTGAGAGCGAACCCGCCCGAGGCCAGGGCCACGCCGCTGTAAACGTCCAGACTGATCCACAGGCCCCAGGGGCGCCCATCGTTGAGATTGCTTATGGCCCCAAGCCCGCCCACGAAACGCCAGAGGATAAGGGCCAGGCCCATCAGGGCCAAGGCTCCCCACAGCCAAAGCGCGCCGGCGCTGACCGAGGGGCGCTCCTGCCTAGGCAGGGCTCTAGCTGTTCTCGTCATTGGAGGCATCGGGCTTCCGCTTATCTTGTTTGAGTTCCTCGCGCCGTTTGGAGACCCAATAGACCGCGCCCAAAGCGGCGGCCACCCCCACAAAGGCCAAGGGCACCTTGTCCATCACTTCGGAAGAGTAATGACTGACCGGCGTCCGGCCCAGGACCGGCAGGCCAAGACGCTTGAAGGCGACAGGGGAGAGGTAGAGCACCGAAGCGCCGCCTGCCTCGTGCTCGCCGTAAATATGCTTTACGTAACTGTCCGGCTCCCGGGCCAGGGCAAGCATCTCTTTCCTGGTGCCGAAGGCCAGCGCCTCGTTGGGGCAGGCCTGGGTGCAGGCCGGGGCCAGGCTTACCCCCAGCCGGTCGGCGCACATGGTGCATTTGCTTATGTAGGGCACGCTGCTGTGCCAGTCGAAACGGGGGATGGTGTAGGGACAGGCCACCATGCAGTAGCGGCAGCCGATGCAGCGCTCTTTGTGGTAGATCACCGGGCCGGAGGCGGTCTTTTGCATGGCCCCCACCGGGCAGGCCGCCACGCAAGCGGGTTCCAGGCAGTGCATGCACTGGCGCTTGCTGAACACCCAGGCCGGCCGCGTCTCTTCCTGGTTTTCGAAAAAGCACAGCCTGGTCCAGGTATGATCGCTGAGGTGGAGCGGGTTTTCGTAGCTGCCCTCGTTGCGGGTCTTTTGGCCGGGCAGATGGTTCCAGGCCTTGCAGGCAACCTGGCAGGAGCGGCACCCCAGGCATTTGGTCAGGTCGTTGAGCATGGCCATGGGAGTGCTCATGCCGCCCTCACCCTTTCCACCTGGACCATGAAGGTCTTGGTCTCGGGTATGCCGGTGTTGGGGTCGGCCACCGCCGGGGTGAGCAGGTTGGCCGCATCTCCGCCGTTTTTGGGATGCACCCAGCCGAAGCAGTAGGGCAGTCCCACCTGGTGCACCGTCTGGCCCTGCACCATCAGGGGGCGCAACCGGGAAGTGACCACCGCCACCGCCTCCACCTTGCCCCTGGCCGAGGATACCCGGCACATGTCGCCGTTGGCGATGCCCCTAATCTTGGCCAACTCCCGGCTCATCTCCACGAAAAGCTGGGGCTGGCACTCCAGCAGCCAGGGCTGCCAGCGGGTGAGCACCCCGGTCTGCCAGTGCACGCTGACCCGGTAGGTGGTGCCCACCAGGGGGAAGCGCGTACCGCCGTCGGCCAGGGCGTCGGCCTGGGTGTGATAGGAGATGGCCAGGGGGTTGTGGCGGCGGGAGGAAAAAGCGTTCACCGGAGCAGGGCTTTCCATGGGCTCGTAATGCTCGGGAAAGGGCCCGTCGGCCCGGCGGGGGCCGAAGATGGAGGCCACCCCGTTGGGGAGCATTAAAAAGGGAAGCATGCCTCCGTCATGCTCCAGGGGAGGCCAGCCGCCATCGGGCACGTCGCCTTGCCACTTGCCGCCTTGCCAGGCGATGGCGCTCTTGCCGGGGGACCAGGGCGCGCCCGAAGGGTCCACCCCGGCCCGGTTGTAGAGCACCCGGCGGTTCACCGGCCAGCACCAGGCCCAGGCGGGATACATGCCCAGGCCGGTGGGGTCCTTGGTGGAGCGCCGGGCCGCCTGGTTGCCGTCGGCGTTGTAGGACTGGCTGTAGAGCCAGTTGCCCGAGGAGGTGGAGCCGTCGGCCTGCAAAAAGGCGAAGGAGGGCACCGGGTCCCCCCGCTTGAACTTCTTGCCGTTTACGGTGACGTCCTTCTCAAAGTAGCCGTTGATCAGCTTGGCCACCTGATGAGCGTCAAAACCACCGCGGCCTTCCCAACTCCAGCGCAGTCTGGTTATGGCTTCGGGGGCCTTGGCTCCGGGCGCGGCGTAGCGTCGGCGTAGGTGTTTCCATAGCTCTACCATGATCTCGCCGTCAGGCTTGGCCTCGCCCGGCGGGGCGGCCGCCCGGTAACGCCACTGCATCCAGCGGCCC
This sequence comes from Pseudomonadota bacterium, assembly GCA_018902755.1. GTDB lineage: Bacteria > Desulfobacterota > Desulfarculia > Desulfarculales > Desulfarculaceae > Desulfoferula. Next base: position 7,118 of record JAHIQI010000038.1, read on the forward strand.
GAGTTGGTGATGGAGCCTTCCTTTTCCACCGAGGCCGCGGCGGGCAGATAGAACACCTCGGTGCCCACCGTGGCCGGGTCCAGGTCCGGTCCCTTCCAGAAACTGGTGGTCTCGTTGTCGAACAGGTTCACCGTGACCAGCCAGTCCAGCTTGGCCAGGGCCTGGCGGGTCTTGTTGGAGTTGGCCCCGGAGCAGGCCGGGTTTTGCCCCCAGGCGAACAACCCCTTGATCTCTCCCCGGTGCATGCGGTCGAAGATGTCCAACCAGGCGTAGGTGCGGCCCTTGTCCAGCTTGGGCATCCAGCCGTAGCCGAAATCGTTGTCCAGCACGGCGGCGTCGCCGAACATGGCCTTGAGCAGGCTGGTCATGTACTTGGGGCCGTACTGCCACCAGTTGGCCGACCGGGGGTTGGCGTTGGCCGGAATCTTGGCGGCCTCATATTGGCCCAGAGTGGCCAGGTCGGCGGTGGGGGCGGGCAGATAGCCGGGCCATATGTCGAACAGCAGGCAGTGGTCCGTGGAACCCTGCACGTTGCTCTCGCCCCGAAGGGCGTTGATGCCGCCGCCTGGTACACCCATGTTGCCCAGCAGGAGCTGGATGATAGACATGGCCCGGATGTTTTGCACCCCCACCGTGTGCTGGGTCCAGCCCATGGCGTACATGATGGTGCCCGCCTTGTCCCGGGCTCCGGTGGACGCGAAGGTCTCGTACACCTGGGTCAGAGCCTCGGGCGGGGTGCCGGTGACCCTGGAGACCCCCTCCAAGGTGTAGCGCAGGTAGTGGCGCTTGAGGTGCTGGAGCACGCAGGAGGGGTCGGCAAGGCTCAGGTCCTGCTGGGGCACGCCCTTGGCGTCGCGCGCAAAGTCCCAGGAGGCCTTGTCGTAGCGGCGCTTGTCCGGGTCGAAGCCCGAGAACAGGCCGTCGTGGAAAGCGTAATCAGCCCCCAGGATGTATCCCGCGTTGGTGTAGGCGGCCACGTAGGGCTTGAAAAACAGCTCGTTGCTCAGGATGTAGTTGATCATGCCGCCCAGAAAGGCGATGTCAGTGCCCGCCCTCAGCGGCGCGTAGATATGGGCCTGGGAGGAGGTGCGGGTGAAGCGCGGGTCCACGCTTATGACCTTAGCCCCCTTTTTCTTGGCCTGGCTGATCCACTTGAAGGAGACCGGGTGGTTGTCCGCCGGGTTGGCCCCCATTATCAAAACGCAATCAGCGTTCTTGATGTCCACCCAGTGGTTGGTCATCGCGCCCCGTCCGAACGACTCTGCCAGAGCCGCGACCGTGGCGCTGTGTCATATTCGGGCCTGATGTTCGATGTACACCAGCCCCAGGGAGCGCATCATGGCTTGCAGCAGCCAGCACTCCTCGTTGTCCAAGGCGGCAGAGCCCAGATGGGCCATGGCCGTGGTGCGCATCACCCGCTGCCCCTGAGTGTTGGTCGCCTCGAAGCTGTTGTCCCTGGTTTGCTGCACCAACTCGGCGATGCGCTCCAGGGCCCAGTCCCAGGATTTCTCCTCCCACTTGTCGCTGTGGGGCTCGCGGTGCAGCACCTTGGTCATGCGGGCCGGGTTCACCGCCATCTGATAGAGGCCCGAACCCTTGGCGCACAAGGTGCCCCGGTTTATGGGGTGCTCCGGGTCGCCCTCGATGTGGATGATCTTGCCCGAGGCTCGGTCGGTGTAGACCAACAGGCCGCAGCCCACCGCGCAATAGGGGCATATGGAGGTGGTCTTGCGGGCGGCGGCCAGGTCCTTCATGGGCGGAGGCGGGGAGGCCTGGGCCTGAGACGCCTTGCCTGCCGCACCGCCAACCGCGGCCGTGCCCAGCAATTTTATGAAGGAGCGTCTGTCCACGTGCCCACCGTTATGTCGTGCGCCCAATGCTGCGGGCTCGGTTTTCGCAGAAGTGTCCCGGAGGGGCTCCGCAAAAGAAATCTGAAGGCTGAACCGTGAATCGCATAGCCTGAGAAAGATGCGCTTGCCGGATGCCGCTTTGCGCACGGTAACCATAAAGTTAACGTGTTCCCGCCGCGTTGTGCAAGATTTCTGTTCAAAAGATTTATTACGAGATCGTAATGGAAATGCCTCGTTAACTTTTCAGCGAAAACCAGTTCACAAACCTCGACAAGAAAACATTTCCGCAACAAGCGGTATTTACGGCGTTTATGGGCCTGGGGGCCCGATGACGCGCGTTGCCCCGCGCCTGGCATGTATGTTGCTTAATTGTTTTGGCTATCAGGGAACTCCCTTGCGTCCGCCTTGGGAAGGGTCTGTTGTAGCTTAGGTATTCAACTCAGGGGATAGGGGGCGCAAGATGAGACGAATAGTGGTCAGTTTGCTCAAGGGTGGCGTGGCCAAGAGCGAGACTGCGGTCAGCCTGGCCCACGGCCTGGCTCTCAAAGGGCACAAGGTGCTTTTGGTGGACACCGACGTGCAGGCCCAATGCAACGACATGCTGGGAGTGGAGCCGGAAAAGGGGCTGGCCGAGTTGATCGCCGGGTGGGCCTCGCCCGAGGAGGCCCTGGCTCAGGCCCGGGAAAACCTCTGGCTCTTGGCCGGTGGCGTGCCCCTGGCCGGGGTCAAGATGGAGATAGCCCGCCGGGAGATGGCCCCCGAGGCGGTGCTGGACGAGATCCTGTCCTGCTATGAGGACCAGTTCGACGTGATGGTCATGGATACCGCGCCGGGCTGGGACACCCTGTTGGTCAACGCCCTGTACTGCTCCCGGGAGGTGATATCCCCGGTCTCCATGGAGCCGGTGGCCCTCAAGGGCCTGCGCCGCTTCGAGGAGCGCCTGGGGGTGATCCAGAAGTACCAGCCCGCCCTGTCCCTAAAATGGATCGTGCCAACCTTTGTGGACGGCCGGGTGAAAAAGACCGCCCACATAATGGAGCAGCTCCAGGCCGAGTTCGGCGACCGCCTCACCGAATCCATCCGCTACTCGGTGAAACTCTCCGAGGCCCCGGAATTCGGCAAGACCATATTCGAGCACGACCCGCGCGGGGCGGGGGCCAAGGGCTATCGGGCCCTGGTGGAGCGGGTGCTGCGCGACGCCCCGGTGAGCGAGACCTTTATCATGCCTTCCAAGATCGAGCAGGCGCCACCGCCGCCGGTCACCGTGCGCCCCCCGGAGCCTGCCCCCCAGCCCCAAGAGCCGGAGCCATTGCCCGAGGCCGCGGTTGCCGCCCAGAAGGAAGTCGCCGAACCGCCCGCGCCGTCCATTGAGCCGGAACCGCCTGCGCCTTATCGCCAGCCGGTCATCCCGCCCCAGGCGCAGCCATGGGTTGTGCCTGCGGCCGCCGCCGCCCCGCCGTTGGAAGAGCCCGCTTCCTGGGAGCCCAGCCCGCCGGTGATGGAGGAAGCCCCCGTGGTTGAGCGGCCGGAGGTGCGTGCGCAAGGGTTGGAGCCTCCGGCGGGGGAGGTCACGCAAGAAACGTCAGCTTCCTTAGGCGCCGAGGATTTTCCTGAAGAGACCAAGCGCCCCCTGGCCGCCCGGCTGGCCCGCCAGGAATCGCGGGAGCCGGAAAAGGTTGCTCCCAAGCCGGACCGCAAGGTTTGGGATCTCAGGGAAAGGCTCAAAAGAATGCCGGTCCTCAGCCAGCGGCTGACCAAGGGCCTTGGCTCGGGCTCTCGTTAAACGGGTGGAGGAATAAAAATGTCCAGCTTCAAGAACGCACCCGACATCATGGGAGAGGCCCTGGGCCGCTTTCCCATCAACCCCCAGTTCAGGGGCGGCAAGGTGGTCAAGATGTCGCCCGAGTCCCCCAACCGGGCCAGCCTGCTTCTGGACAAGGTGAAGACCATGCGCCTTACCGGCATGGCCGCCGCCTTGGAAGAGCAGATGGCCGCCTCCCCTGAGATACCTCTCCAGACGGTGTTGCATTTGGAGCGCATGGTGGCCCGGGAAGAGGCCCTCAGGACCCAACGCAGGCTGGCCGCCAGGGTTAAAAAGGCGGGCCTCAACCCCAAGACCACCCTGGAAGGCATCGACTACAGCCACCCCCGCGACCTGGATCGCGGCCAGATCAGCCGCCTGGCCACTTGTGGCTGGGTGAGCAAAGGCAACAACGTGATCATCTCCGGCACCGTGGGCTCGGGCAAGACCTACCTGGCCGGGGCCCTTAGCCATGCCGCCTGCATGCAGGGCTACAAGGTGCTCTTCCGCCGCCTTCCCGACCTGCTGCGCGAGATCGACGAGGCCCGCGCCGCCAAGGGGGGACGGGATAAGTTCCTGGAGGGCCTGGCCAAGCTGGACCTGCTGGGCCTGGACGACTGGGGCCTGGAGATGCTGGACCCCCAGCAGGGCATGGACTTGCTCGAGGTGATCGAGATGCGCCACCGCACCAAATCCACCTTGGTGGCCTCGTGCTTGCCCCTGGAGAGATGGGTGGGGGTGATGGACAACCGCACCATCGGCGCGGCGGTGATGGACCGTCTGGTGCACAAGGCGCATCACCTTTGCGTGCGCGGCGATTCGCTGCGCAGGGAGTACTCCGGCCTGGTTTGATTAAGTAGAAAAACAAAAAATTGGCTCGAAATCGTAATTAGCCGTTACGATTTCGTAATACTTTTATATTGCGATCCAGTTTGCCGCTGCGGCTTGCAAGGCCGCCTTGCCGGTGATAGCATGCATATTTCCAACAGGCCTATATAAATGGCCCTTTTTGCAGCGAATAACCGGGAGATACCTTGCCATGCCCGCCAAGGCGGTCAATACTTTTCAAGACCTGATCATGGCTCTGGAACGCTACTGGGCGGGACAGGGCTGTATCATCGGCCAGCCCTACGACTTGGAAGTGGGAGCAGGCACCTTCAACCCCCATACCTTGCTGAGGGTGCTGGGCCCCGAGCCCTGGAAAGTGGCCTATGTGGAGCCCAGCCGACGTCCCACTGACGGACGCTACGGCGAGAACCCCAACCGCCTGCAGCACTACTATCAGTATCAGGTGATCCTGAAGCCCTCGCCTCTGGAGGTGCAGCAGTTTTACCTGGACTCCTTGCAGGCTTTCGGCATCGACCCCCTGGAGCACGACATCCGCTTCGTGGAGGACGACTGGGAGTCGCCCACCCTGGGGGCCTGGGGCCTGGGTTGGGAGGTGTGGCTGGACGGCATGGAGATCACCCAGTTCACCTATTTCCAGCAGGCCGGGTCCATAGACCTCAGCCCCATCAGCGTGGAGCTGACCTACGGCCTGGAGCGCATCGCCATGTACCTCCAGCAGGTGGACAACGTCTACGACCTGGCCTGGAACAACGAGCTGAGCTACGGCGACGTGCACCACAAGGGCGAGTGGGAGCACTCCACCTACAACTTCGAAGTGGCCGACACGGCCATGCTCTTCAAGCTCTTCGACCTCTACGAGGCCGAGTCCCAGCGGGCCAGCGAACAAAAGCTGGTGCTGCCCGCCTATGACTACTGCCTGAAATGCAGCCACGTGTTCAACCTGCTGGAGGCGCGGGGAGCCATCAGCGTGACCCAGCGCACCACCTTTATCGCCAGGGTGCGGGGCATGGCCCGGTCCGTGGCCGAGAACTACACCGCCCAGCGGGAGGCCATGGGCCATCCCTTGCTCAAGGGCAAGGAGGCGGCGTGATGGCTGAGCTTATCTTCGAGATCGGGTGCGAGGAGATGCCCGCCCGCTTCGTGGCCCCGGCCATGGAGCAACTGCATAAGATCACCGGTGACAAACTTTTTCAAGCCAGGCTCTTGGAGCAGTACAGCGAGGCCGTACCGCCAAAGAGTTTGGAAGGAAAAGAGCCGGACAAGGTTTTGGCCGAGAACGACATAAAGGTTTTCGGCACTCCGCGCCGTTTAGCCGTAATTGTAAAGGGCATGAAGGAACGTCAGGAGGATAAAGAGGAAACTTCCTTAGGGCCTCCGGTCAAAGCCGCTTTTGACAGCAACGGTAATCCAACCAAAGCGGCCTTGGGCTTTGCCAAAAGCCAGGGCGTTGAGGTAAGCGCTCTAGAAACCGTAACCACCGAAAAAGGTGATCGGCTCGCGGCCGTTAAGATGCTGCCCGGCAGGTCCGCCAAGGAGGTTCTTCCAGACCTTCTCCCCTCGATCGTGGAAGCCCTGCACTTCCCCAAGACCATGCGCTGGGGCAGCGGAAACTTTCGCTTCGCCCGGCCCATCCACTGGTTTTTGGCCCTGCTGGACGGGGCGGTGATCCCCTTCGAGGTGGCACAGATAAAGAGCGGCAACACCACCAAGGGTCACCGCTTCCTGGCCCCCCAGGCCATGGAGGTGAGCGGGGCGGACGACTACCTAAATAAGCTGCGCGGGGCCTACGTGTTGGCCGAGCGCTGCGAGCGCCAGGCCAAGGTGCGCCAAGAGGTGGAAGCGGCCGCCGCCACCACCGGCGGGCGCATGGTTCCCGACGAGCCCCTGATGCAGGAGAACACCGACCTGGTGGAGTGGGCCGCCGCCTGCTGCGGCTCCTTTGACCGCGAGTTTTTGGAGGTGCCCCGGGCGGTGATTATCAGCGCCATGCGCGAGCACCAGCGCTACTTCGCCCTGGAGGACGAGGTGGGCAAACTGCTGCCCAACTTCATCGCGGTGAACAACACCCAGCCCAAGGACATGGCCGTGGTTACCGCTGGGCACCAAAAGGTGCTCAGGGCCCGCTTGGCCGATGCGCGGTTCTTCCTCACCGAGGACCGCAAGCAGCCCCTCATCGATTACCTGGAAAAGCTGAAGCAGGTCACCTACCACGCCAAGCTGGGCACCAGCTTGGACAAGGTGGAGCGCTTTACCGCCCTGGCCGGGTTCTTGGCCGACGAGTTGAAGCTCTCCGCCGATGAAAAGGCCCAGTTGGAGCGCACCGCCCGTTTGGCCAAGTGCGACCTGGTCACGGAGATGGTGGGCGAGTTCCCCACCCTGCAAGGGGTGGTGGGCAGCGAATACGCATCCCGCGACGGCGAGGCGCCGGAGGTGGCCGCGGGCATCGCCGGGCACTACCTCCCGGCTGGGGCAGATTCACCTCTGCCGCGAGAGATGACCGGCGTGCTGGTGGGCATCGCCGACCGCCTGGACAGCATCTGCGGCCTGTTCGCGGCCGACGAAAAGCCCTCGGGCGCGGCCGATCCCTTCGCCCTGCGCCGGGCGGCCATCGCGGTGATCCGCCTGATCATTGAAAAAAACCTCACTCTGTCGCTGAGCCGCCTGCTGGGTCAAGCCCTGGCCGGGCTCGGGCCCTGGATGCAGGCCCCGGACGAGCCGGTGGCCCAGGAGGTCACCGCCTTCTTCGCCGCCCGCCTGTCCGGCATCCTGGCCGACCAGGGGGTGCCCACCGATGTGTCCCAGGCGGTGCTGGCCGCCGGGCTGGACGACCTGAAGGACACCGCCGCCCGGGCCAAGGCCCTGGCCCAGGCCAAGGACACCGCCGAGTTCGCTACCTTGGCCGTGGGCCTCAAGCGGGTCATGAACATCCTTAAGAAGGAGGCCGCCCAGGTTCCCGCCGAGCCTCCCCAAGAGGCGGTGATGAGCGAGGAGGCGGAAAAAGCCCTTTACCGCGCCTTCACCGAGTTGGAGGCCGAGGCGGCCAGCCTCTTCGCGGCCGGTGATTACCAGGGATTCCTGACCCGGGTGTCGGCCCTAAAAGATCCCATCGACAAGTTCTTCGATGACGTCATGGTTATGGTGGAAGACGAGGCCACTCGGCGCAACCGCCTGTCGCTCTTAAACCTCATGGGCCGCTTGTTCAACCGCTTCGCCGGTTTCGAGTATCTACAATTGAACTAGACGATACCTGTAAATAGCCTCGGGGCGCAGAGAGCATACAGATCTCCGCGCCCCTTGTTTTTTGCTACGTTTAGTGCGAGTATGGCGTTCGAAAGGGCTTATTAATATAGGGCTATCGATAAAAATGATCAAAAGTAATACCACGCATTGTCCATCATCTAATCGGGTGCTATAGTTCGACATCGTTTGAAAAAGGCTTGCTTTCCCAACCCCTCAAGGGAATGTTCAAGTCAAGGTGAATGCGCCTGTTTTGCCGGATCAATCGTGGGCAGCTTTCGACAACAAGGCTAAGCCAACATGATCTGCTGTGAAACCGGCTTCATGAAAAAATAAGAGCCTGCCCATGCCATATGAAGGCGACATAGTCGCGCTCGCGTTATTTTTGTGTCTTTATTCGCTGGCAACTATCTGTAATTATTGCGTTAATGGGTTTCGTTCCCGTTTGGGAGCCTTTGCTAAACATAGCCCCAAGGCGCCCTTGCCGCCTTTTGGATATCCCATGCATAGACAAGACCGCCGGCGCCGCGTCATCCCCGGCACACCGACTTTCGTCCGAGGGGGTCGATAACCATGGCAGCGCGCACAAATCAAGCCGACACCTCGGCCAAATTCTCCAGCGCCCAACAATCCCAAGGCTTGCAACGGAGTTTCGTTAGCTTCCGCATACAACAGGAAGCCTTTGCCCTCCCTCTTGAGCGAGTGGAGCGGGCCCTGCGCATGGTGGCTCCGGTGCACCTTCCCGAAGCCCCCTCGTGGGTGCTGGGAGTCATCAACATGCATGGCCAGGTGCTGCCGGTGCTGGACCTGGGTCAGCGCTTCGGGCTGGAAGCCAAGGAGCCACACCCCGACCAGCGACTATTGGTCATGTCCCAGGAACCGCGCAATGTGGCCTTGCTGGTGGACAAGGTAGAGCGGGTCCTTAGCGCCCGTGAGGACCGCCTTGAGCCTCCGTCCGGCCACTTGGCCGAGTCGCGGGTCTTAGCCGGAGTGCTCAACAACAACGATGAGCTGGTGCTGGTGCTGAACCCGGACCGCCTGGCCCCCCTGGACTGGGAAAAGCACGAAGAGCTATTCAAAGCCATGGAGCAGGAAGCCGCGCTAAGGGAAGAGCTTGAACAGCCAAGGTGACAACAGCCGCCTGAGCCAGGGCGAATTGCTTTTATTCCAAGAGTTGCTGCTTCGGCGGACCGGTATGCACATCACCTCCCGGCGTAGCCAGGAGATGGGGCGGCACCTGTGGAGGGTGGCCGCGCAGGAGGGCATGGCCAACCTGCAGGTGCTCTACGAGAAGCTGGACGAAACCCGCACCGAGAGCGAGCTTTGGGACCAGGTGATCAGCGGCCTTACCATCGGCGAGACCTACTTTTTCCGTGACCGCGCCCAGTTCGAGGCCCTGCGCTTTCATCTGTTGCCGGAAATAATCAAGCGGCGCGGCGGCGAGCGGCGCTTGCGCCTGTGGAGCGCGGGCTGCGCCTCCGGTGAAGAGCCTTATTCCCTGGCCATGCTTCTCACCGATATCATCCCGGATATCGACCGCTGGAGCATCTCGATCCTTGGCACGGATATAAACAAGGAGTCCCTGGGCCGGGCTCGCCAGGCAAGGTACAAGAAGTGGTCCTTTCGCCAGGTGGGGCCGGATTTGGTGCGGCGCTTCTTCACCCAGGACGAGGACCGTTTTGAGCTGCACCCGCGCATAAAGTCCATGGTCAGCTTCAATTACCTCAACCTGTCCGAGGACAATTACCCTTCCTTGATGACCAACACCTCCGCCATGGATTTAATCCTGTGCCGCAACGTGGCCATCTATCTGCCGGACGAGCAGGTGCAGGCCATGGTGCGGCGCTTCGCCGGGTGTCTGAGCCAGGGCGGCTGGCTGATGGTGGCCGCCACCGAGACCGACCCGCGCGGCTTCCCAGGATTCGTGACCCGCAACATGGGCCCGGCCGCGGTGTACCAACTGCGCGGCGTCGACGATGAAAAACCGCAATCGCCCTGGGACCTTGAGGCCTGTAGAACTCCCGAGGAACCGGAGCCCGTAGCGCCCCTGTTCAAGGCTCCGCCGCCACGGCCCGCCGCGCCACAAGCGATGAGGCCTCCCTTGGTAGCCGGGCCTGACGTATTGTCCCAGGCCCGGCACATGATGGAAACGAACCGCTATCAATCGGCCCGCTGTCTGCTGGAGCAGGCAACGGTGCGACAGCGTGCCGCGGCCGGACTTTGGTTGAAAGGGGCGCGGCGCTTGGCCAACCTGGGCAAGCTGGCCGAGGCGCGTTACTGGTGCGAGAAATCTTTGGAGGGCGAGCCGCTTTCGGCCGAGGCGCACCATTGCCGGGCCTTGATCGCCCTGGAAGATGGAGAGGCACTATTGGCGGGGGAGCACCTGCGCAAGGCCCTTTACCTGGAGCCCAACCACCTGGCGGCCCATTTTTCCCTGGCCACCCTGTACCGCAGATTGGGGCAGAACCAAAAGGCCCAGGTGCATGGGCGTCAGGCCATCCGCCTGGCCTCCAGCCTGCCGCCGGAGCAATCGGTGCCCGAGGCGGACGGCCTGGCCGCGGGGCGAATCGTGACCATGCTGCAAGTCTTGATGGATGCGGCCTGAGCAAGGCCAAAGTGATGTGAGGATAGCCTAAGCAATGTCCGATAGCAGCCAAACGAGCAGGCAGAGCCAAACGCAACGCTTGCTCAAAAAGAGGGCGCAAGAGTTGGCCAGGAGCCTGAGGGTACAGGGCGACCCGGAGGGCAGCCTGAACATCGTCACCTTTACCCTGGGCAGGGAGCGCTTTGGCCTGGAGCTTAAGCACCTCAAGGAGGTGCAACCCCTGGGCGTCCTGAACTGGTCCCTGGTCCCTTGCACCCCCGAGTTCGTGGTGGGGGTGGTCAACATCCGGGGGCGCTTGTATTCGGTGATGGACCTGGCCGGCTTCCTGGGCTTGAGAAAGCGCCAGGTGGGGCCGGACTCCCATGTGCTCTTGGTAAAAGGCCAGGAAAACGGCAAGGGCGCGGCCATGGAGATGGGCCTTATCTCCGACACCCTGCCGGTGATAAGCCGCATAAAGCTGGAAGAGTTGCAGGACGCCCAGGGCACCGTATCCGAAGGCGCCCGGAAATATTTCAAAGGGGTGACTTCCACCATGACCACCCTGCTGGATATCCAGGCACTGTTGTCGGACCCGGCGATCATAGTCGAGTGAAGCTGTTAAACCTGAGGCTGCCGGCCAATAAACGGCCGAAGAGCGAACCGCAGAGTTGGAGAGATTGAAGATGGCTTTGGCGCAACCGCGAAACCTCAGTGAATCGGGGGCCGCCCCGGTAACCAGCCGAAAAGCCGGGTGGCGTAGCATAGGGAAAAAATTGACGGCCCTGGTGCTGCTCGTGTCCTTACTCCCCTTGGCCGCCTTCGCGGCGGTCACCTGGATGGCCAGCCGGGAGCAGTCCACGACCATGGCCAAGGGAATCGCCAAGCTGAGCACCGACATGAAATCCTTGGCCGGCAACGACGTCTCCAACCTGGCCCTGGTGACCATCTACAACATCGACAGCTATATTCGGGTGCACCTGTCGGACGCGGTATGGACCGCCCATAGCTGGGAAGTGGTTACCGCAGCCAAAAACGCGGCCGTCAAGGCCAAGGTGATGGGCATGACCGAAATGAGCGAGGCCAAGCTGGAGGCCCGCATGAAGGACGAGCCCGCCCTGGAAAACGCTCCCGAGCTGGTGTTGTTTCTTGAGGGCATGAGCGGCAGGCTGGCGGCATTCAAGGAAGTGATCATCACTGACAAGCACGGTTTCAACGTAGCCTATACCAGCAAGCCCAGCGACTTCGTGCAAAAGGGTGAGGCTTGGTGGGATACGGCCTGGCAAAAGGGACTGTTTCTCGGCGAGGTGGCCTTCGATGCCTCGGCCGGCATCTACGCCATGGATGTGGCGGTGCGCATAGACGATCCCTTGGGAGAACCTGTGGGGGTGCTCAAGGTCCTGTTGGACGTAAGCAATGTGCGTGAGCTCATAAAGCAGGCAGCCCAGCAGATTCCCAAGGCGGAGGTGCTGCTTTTCTCCCATAACGGCCGCGTCATCGCCGACTCGGATCAGATCAAGAACCGCGGCCTAGGCCAGGCGGAGGAAATCAACCTGCTGCAACGTAATTGGCCCCCGGCCATGAAGGCGGTGCGCCTGGCTCCGGGCAAGGTGGGGTACCTGCTGGACCAAAAGACCTTGAGCGGAGTGCCGGCGGTGGTCGGTTATGCCGCAAGCCAAGGCAAGGAGTACTTCAACATAGAGGGTATGACCGACCTCAAATGGTACGTGGCCATCAACATTCAAGAAGCCTACGCCCTCAAGCCCCTCAACACCTTGAACACCGAAACCAAGATGCTGGCCGACATGAATCGGCGCAACATGTGGCTGCTGCTCGCCGTGTGCCTGTTGTCCGCCTTGGCGGCCATCGTGGCGGCCCTGTTCTTCTCGGGACGCATCACCCGCCCGCTGAAGCAAATGGCCGAAGCCAGCAAGCGCATAGGCGCCGGCGACCTGACGGTGGACGTGCCGGTTTTGCGGCGCGATGAGACCGGCGTGCTGGCCCAGGCTTTCAATCAGATGGTGGACCAGGTGCGCACCTCCCAAGCGGATCTGGCCCAAAAGGCTCAGGAGGAGCGCGAGGTAAAGCAGTATTTGCAGGAGACCATCGGCCAGTACGTGGCTTTTGTGGAGAAGGTGGGGCAAGGCGACCTTACCGCCACGGTTACTCCGCCCAAGGCTGACGACCAGTTGGGGGTGTTGGGGGCCAACCTCAACGCCATGACCGCCAACCTCAGGGACATGGCCGGGCAGATACGCGAGGCCACCAGCAACATCACCTCCATGACCGCCGAGCTTTTGGCCGCGGCCAGCCAGCAGGCGGCGGTGAGCAGCGAGCAGGCGGCGGCGGTGAGCCAGACCACCACCACGGTGCAGGAGGTGCGTCAGACCGCCGAGCAGAGTGCCCAGCGGGTGCAGGTGGTCAGCGAGCAGGCCCAGGAGTCGACTCGTTTGGCGGGCGAGGGGCTCAAGGCGGTGGACAGCACCGTGGAGGGCATGAACCAGATCAAGGAGCAGGTGGTGGTCATCGCCGAGAGCATTTTGGGTCTCAGCGAGCAGACCCAGCAGATCGGCGAGATAATCTCCACGGTCAACGACATCGCCGACCAGAGCAACTTGCTTGCGCTCAACGCCTCCATCGAGGCGGCTCGTGCCGGTGAGGCGGGCAAGGGCTTCGCGGTGGTGGCCGACGAGGTGCGGGCTTTGGCGGAGCAGTCTCGCCAGGCCACGGAGCAGGTGCGCGAGATACTGGGCGAGATCCAGAAGGCGGCCAACACGGCGGTGATGGTGACCGAGGAGGGCAACAAGCGGGCCGAGCTGGGGGTGGAGCTTACCCAGCAGACCGGCGAGGCGATCACCGACATCAACCGGCGGGTGCAGCAGGTGGGGCAGGCGGCGCAGCAGATAGCGGCCTCCACCAAGGAGCAGGTGGCGGGCATGAACCAGATGGTGGCGGCTATGGAGAGCATCGACCAGGCCACGGCCCAGAGCCAGGCGGGCACCAGGCAGGTGGAGGAGGCCTCGGCCAACCTCAACGCCCTGTCATCCCAGCTCATCGCCCTGGTGGAAAAATACCGGCTCATATAGGGACGGCGACCAAGGCATGGATAAAGCGTTATGAGTTCTTCGGACGATTTCCGCCGCCAGTTGATGGAGACGTTCCAGGTGGAGCTGATGGAGCACCTGGGCACCCTCACCGACGGATGCCTGGCACTGGAACGGGCACCCAAGGAAGAGGACCGTCTCCGGATCATCGAGGAGATGTTCCGCGCCGCCCACAGCCTCAAGGGCGCGGCCCGGGCGGTGGAGTTGGAGGAGCTGGGCCTCATGGCCCACCGCCTGGAAGACGTATTCAGCGCCATACGCAAAGGGCGAATATCATTTTCTTCGGATTTGGGCGACCTAATCCTGCATGCCCTGGACGCCATAAGCCAGGCCTCCCAGATGCAACAGGATGGCGTCTCAATTCCTGGAGACCTGCAACGGCCCCTGCTGGAGCAGTTGGAAACGGCGGCCAAGGGCGAGCCCTTTAAGGTGCAGTCCTCGCCACGGCCCGCCCAGGACCGGGAAGCCTCGCCGCCACCAGGGCAGTCAACGCACCAGTCGCCGGAACCGGTGGTGGGTCTTCCTGAACCGGAAAAGCAGACCGCCCAAGAGCAGACGCGCGCTGTCGGCCCTCAAAGCCAGAACACCATCAGGGTAAGCGTGAAAAAGCTGGACGCCCTCATGGAAGGCATGGTGGAGCTGCTGGTGGCCCGCATGCGCCCGGCCCACCGCTTGAGCGAGCTGAACCAGATGCGCCGCCGCCTGGGGGCTTGGGAGACCCATTGGCGACAGGTGCGCGGCAACTACAACCAACTGCGCCGCCGCAAGAGCAACGATCCCCACGTGATGGCTTTGCTGGACTACGTGGCCCAGAGCGAGCAGAACCTGCGCGCCCTTATCGACGCGGCCTCCCGCATGGCCGGCGGCATGACCTCCGACACCAGGCAACTGGCCCTGTTGACCGACGAGATGCAGCTCAACGTGCATCGGGTGCGCATGCTGCCCCTGACCAGCCTTTTTTCCCTTTTCCCGCGCATGGTGCGTGACCTTGCCCGCCAATCGGGCAAACTGGTGGAACTGGAGATGCAGGGGGAGCACACCGAGGTGGACCGCCAGGTGCTGGAGGCCATGAAGGACCCGCTCACCCACCTGCTTCGCAACGCCTTGGATCACGGCATCGAGCCGCCCGAGGTAAGGAGCCGCCAAGGCAAGTCCGCCACGGGCCGCATAGTCCTAAAGGCCTCCCAGGAAGGGAACATGGTGCACCTGGAGGTGGAGGACGATGGCGCGGGCATCGACCTGGACAAAGTGCGCGACGTTGCCTGCTCCCGGGGAATGCTGGACCCGGACCTGGCCCGGGACCTGAACGCCGACGCCTGCAAGGAGCTTCTTTTCCATTCCGGTTTCAGCACCAAGGATAAGGTCGATCAACTCTCTGGCCGGGGAGTGGGCCTGGACGCGGTGAGGGCGGGGGTGGAAAACCTGCAAGGATTGGTGAGGGTGGACTCCACCTCGGGCCACGGCACGACCTTTTCCTTGATGCTGCCCCTCACCTTGGCCACCACCAAAAGCCTGTTGCTCCAGGTGGGGGAAACCACCGTGGCGGTTCCGGCCAGCGCCGTGGAGCGGATACATCTTATCCCCGTGGAGCGGGTGGGCAGCGTGGAGGGCAAGTCGGTCATCGAACTGGACGGCCGCACTGTGCCCCTGGTTTCCATGGCCCGGGTTTTGGAGCTGTCTCCCGAGACCGCAACCGAGTCCAGGGATAAGATCACCGCCGTGGCCATGGGCTTGGCCGAGCGCCGGGCCGCCTTTGCGGTGGACGGCCTGCGGGGCACCCAGGAGGTGGTGGTGAAAAGCCTGGGGCAACAGCTCAAAAAGGTGCGCAACGTGGCCGGAGCGGCGGTGCTGGGAAGCGGCGAGGTGATCGTGGTGCTCAACGTGGCCGACCTGTTGGCGTCTGCCGCCAGAGGAGGTTCGGTTACCACCAGGGTGGCCTCCAAGCAGGAGAAAAAAGCCGCGCCCATGATATTGGTGGTGGACGATTCCATCACTACCCGCACCCTGGAGAAAAATATCCTGGAAACCGCCGGCTACCGGGTGCAGGTGGCCAGCGACGGCGAGGAAGCCTGGGACATGGTGCAGCGGGTGCGCTACAACATCGTGGTCAGCGACGTGGACATGCCTCGCCTGGACGGATGCGGCCTGGCCGCCAGGGTCAAGCGCGACGAGCGATTCCGCGACATCCCGGTGGTGCTGGTCACTTCCCTGGATTCGGAAGAAGACAAGCTGCGGGGCATGCAGAGCGGCGCCGACGCCTATATAACCAAGGGCGAGTTTGACCAGGGACACCTTTTGGGAACCATCGAAAGGTTGATCGGGTAGGGCGGTGACGACCAAGATACTCATCGTTGACGACTCGGCCACCCAGCGCCAGGTGCTGCGGGAGATGCTGGCCCACGACCCGGAGTTCCTGGTCGTGGGCGAGGCGGCCGACGGGATGGAGGCCTTGGAGCTGTGCCACCGGCTGGAGCCGGACTTGGTGACCATGGACATTCAGATGCCGCGCATGAACGGCTACGAGGCCACCCGCCGCATCATGTCCGAGACTCCCCGCCCGGTGGTGGTGCTCACCAGCTCTTTCAGCGACCGGATGCTGGGTATCAGCTTCAAGGCGCTGGACAGCGGGGCGCTCATGGTGCTGGGCAAACCGACCAGCATCTCCATGCCCCAGGAAGAAAAGGACCGCCTTTTGGGCCAACTCAAGGCCATGGCCGGAGTCAAGGTGGTGGGCCGCCGCTGGAACCGCCTGGACCGCCCCCAAGACGGCCGCGCACTCCCTAAGGCCTCGCCCGTGACAGCCGGCAGCAAGGTGGAGCTTATTTGCCTGGGCGCCTCCACGGGAGGGCCGCCCGCAGTGCAGGGCATTTTGCAGAGCCTCTCCCCCCAGGCCACGCCCCCCATCGCCCTGGTGCAGCACATAAACCTGGGCTTCGTGGACAGCCTGGCCCGCTGGCTCAGCGATACCACCGCCTTCAAAGTGGAGCCGGCCAAGCCGGGGGTCAGGTTGCAGGCTGGCAAGGTGATCCTGGCCCCGGAGAAGCGGCACCTCACCGTGCTCAAGGGCGGGATGGTACGCCTGGTGGACGCGGACCCCGTGGACGGCCACCTGCCCTCGGTGACCGCCCTGTTCCGCTCGGCCGCCGCCTACGGATCATCGGCCATGGGGGTGCTGCTCACCGGCATGGGGCGCGATGGGGCCCAGGGACTCTTGGAAATGAAAAACGCCGGCGCCTGGACCATCGCCCAGGACCGCGAAAGCAGCGTAGTGTACGGCATGCCCGGAGAGGCCGTGGCCCTTGGCGGAGCCGGGGAGGTGTTGCCTCTGAGCTCCATCGCCAAACGAATCAGTACAATTTGCGCTTCTTTTCAGGAAGCGGGTAAACATGGCAATTGATCTGCAGGATCGGGATCAAATGAACGAAGTCAGCCCTTGCGAGTCGAACAGCCCTGTGGAGAAAATCCTGTGCGTGGAGGACAGCCCCACCCAGGCGGCTCATATAAGAAACATCCTGGCCAATGATGGATACCAGGTGGAGGTGGCGGCCGACGGCTTCCAGGCCCTGGTCCTGGCCCGGGAGACCAAGCCGGATCTGGTGGTACTGGATGTCATGTTGCCGGACATAGACGGTTACAGCGTCTGCCGCAAGCTGCGCTCTCAGTCCGACCACTACATTCCCGTGCTCATGCTCAGCGCCCGCCAGGAGGTGGAGGATCGCCTGGACGGCCTGGAGGTGGGCGCGGACGACTACCTGCCCAAGCCCTTCGACGCCAGGGAGCTGTTGGCCAGGGTGAAGTCCCTGCTCAGGATCAAGCGGCTAAACCACGAACTACAGGAAAAGCTCAACGAAGCGCAGGAGTCTTTCAACGTGTGGCGGCGGGTGGCGGTGACCGACCACCTGACCGGGCTGCACAACCGCCACTACCTGCAAAAAATGCTGCAAGACGAGGTGACCGTGGCCAGCCGCTACGGCACCTCACTTTCCTGTGTGATGCTGGACATCGACCACTTCCGCGACTTCAACAACCACTACGGTCACCTGGTGGGCGACGAAGTGCTCAAGGGCCTGGCAGCCGTGTTGGAGCGAGGCTCGCGCAAGGCGGACGTCATCGCCCGCTACGGCGGCGAGGAGTTCGTCTTGCTGCTGCCCATGACCGACCTTGACGCGGCCGCCCTGACCGCCCGGCGCTTGTGCCGGGAGGTCGCCTCCACTCCTCTGGCCAGCGAGGCGGGCAACCTGAAGGTCACCATAAGCCTGGGAGTGGCGGCCTTGCCCGACCCGGACATCACCACCCCGCTGAAGCTGATCGCCAAGGCCGACAGGGCTCTTTACATGGCCAAGGACGCGGGGCGCAACCGAGTGGTGGTGCTGGGCCCTGGAAACAGCCCGCCCCAAGAGTTGACCCAATGAGGATAAGGCAATGATCAAAGTCTTGGTGGTGGATGATTCCCCGACTACTTCCGCCTTGCTTAAACATATACTGGAGGCCGATCCCGAGGTGCGCGTGGTGGGAATGGCCGTAAACGGCAAACAGGCGGTTCAGATGGCCGGGGAGTTGATGCCGGACGTAATCACCATGGACGTGGTGATGCCGGACATGGACGGGGTGGAAGCGACCCGTCAAATAATGGCCACCGCGCCGGTGCCCATCGTGGTGGTCACCGCCCATGCCGATGCCAACGAGCCCAGGGTGGCCTTCGAGGCCTTGAAGGCGGGAGCCCTGGAGGTGGTGGCCAAACCGGTGGAGGCCGGGCGGGCCGCCCAGGATACCTGGGGTGAGTGCTTGCTCAAGACCGTCAAGGCAGTGGCTGGGGTTGAGCTGAAGTGTTGACACTTGGGAGAGTCCTGAAAAAACGTGCCTGCTGATAAACATATTCTGGTCGCTGAGGACAGCCCCACTCAGGCCATCAAGCTGGCCATGTTGCTGCAAGAGGCGGGCTATGTCCCTCATGTGGCTAAGAACGGCCGGGAGGCCTTGGAGCATCTGGAGCACCAGGCGGCGGATCTGGTGATAAGCGACGTCATGATGCCCGAGATGGACGGGTATCAACTCTGCGCGGCCATAAAGGGAGACCTTCGCCTGCAGGGCATCCCGGTGATACTGCTCACCTCCCTTTCCGAGCCCGAGGACGTGATCGCGGGCCTGGAAAACCAGGCCGACTATTACGTAACCAAGCCCTATGACCAGAGGTACCTGCTCGGCAAGGTTGATTCCCTTATCAGCGGCAGGCACAAGGTGGAGTCCAAGGGCGCTGATTTGCAGGTTACCATCCAGGGCCGGGAGTACCGGGTTTCGGCCGACCGGCGCCAGATGATCAACCTGCTCCTGTCCACCTACGAAAACGCGGTGCTGCAAAACCGGGAGTTGGCCCAAATCCGCGACGAGTTGGAAAATGCCAACCATCGCTTGGCGGACAACCTCCAGGAACTGGCCGCATCCGAGCAGCGTTTCCGCTCCCTGGTTCAGACGGTGCCGGACATCGTCTATCGCTTGGACCCCCAAGGGCGCTTCACCTACATCAACGAGGCCATCAACAGGCTGGGTTTCGAGCCCATGGAGTTGCAGGGCCAGCACTTCAGCACCATTATCTATCACTCCGAGGTGGACGCGGTCAGCCGTGAAAAAGTGTTGCTCAGTTTGAAGGGGGAGCACACCGGCAACCAAAAGGCCCCCAAGCTCTTTGACGAGCGGCGCTCCGGAGACCGAAAGACCTCCGGTCTGGAGGTGAAGCTGCGTTGCAAGCACTCCAGCAGCTACAAGCCTGGCCTGGTGCAGCTGTTGGGCGACGAGGTGGTCTTCGCCGAAGTGAGCAGCGCGGGCCTGCACGAAGACAAGGGGACGTCAGAAAACAGATTTTTTGTGGGCACGGTGGGGGTGATCCGAGACATATCCATGCGCAAACGCATGGAAAGGGAATTGGAACTGGCCAACATCGAGCTGGAGCGCAAGGTGGAGGAGCGCACCGCAAAGCTGGCCGCGGCCAACAAGTCCCTGCAAAATGAGATAGCGGAGCGCAAGCGGGCCCAGAGCGACCTTCAGCAATCCCTCAAGGAGATCGAAAAGGCCCAGGACGAAGCCCGCAAGATGGAAATACAGCTTCGCCAGTCCCAGAAAATGGAAGCCCTGGGCACCTTGGCCGGGGGCATCGCCCACGATTTCAACAACATTTTGTCGGTGATCATGGGCTATGCCGAAATGGCCTCGGCTGATTCACGCAGCGGGTGTGTCGACCCCAAGGACCTGGACGAGATACTGGGCGCCGCCGACCGGGCCAAGGGACTGATCCGCCAAATCCTGACCTTCAGCCACCGGGTGGAGCCGGAGTTCAAGGCGGTGAACCTGGCCCAGGAGGTGGAGGCCGTAGCCAACCTAATCCGCAAGATACTTCCCAAGATGATCGAGGTGCGCCTTGAGGTAGCCAAGGGCCTACCTCTGATCAACGGCGATCCCCACCAGATTCAGCAGATGCTCATGAATTTGGGCACCAATGCCCGCGACGCCATGCCCGATGGGGGCGAGCTCAGCATCTCGGTGGAACTGGAAGATGTGGATAACCGGGCATGCAGCGCCTGCTCCCAGAGATTTTCCGGCAAGTTCGTGGTGGTTTCCGTGGCCGACACCGGCACGGGCATGCTCCCCGAGGTGCTGGCCAGGGCGTTTGACCCCTTTTTCACCACCAAGGAAGTGGGCAAGGGCACCGGGCTGGGCCTGGCCACGGTTTTCGGGGTGGTCAAGGGGCACAGCGGCCACATAATCTTCGAAACCGAGCAGGGTTACGGCTCCACTTTTAAGGCCTTTTTCCCGGTCGACGCCAAGCAAGTCATCGAAGCCCCGCCCCAGGAGCATGCGCCGCGACAGGTCGGAGGCAACGAGACAATCTTGTTGGTAGACGACGAGGAGCAAATTCTCATTATAGGCACGGCCCATCTTTCCACGGCCGGTTTCAGGGTGTCGCAGGCGTCCAGCGGCGAAGAGGCCATGGCGCTTTTCAAGGAGCGGCAGGGCGAGTTCGACCTGGTGATCTTGGACCTGAGCATGCCTGGCATGGGGGGAAGCAAGTGCCTGGAAGAGATGCTGGCTCTGGATCCGAAGGCCAGGGTGATCATTTCCTCGGGTTACGCCCGTGACGGGGCCCTGCAGGGCGGCCTGTCTAAAAAAACCGCCGGGCTGCTGCCTAAGCCCTTCAGCAGGGCCGAAATGCTGGAAACGATTCGCAAGGCCCTGGATATGGAGCCGTGGCCGCCCCCTGCCGTACAATAGACTTCCATCTCTTTGGTTTTGGTGGCAAAATCAAAACGCCTGCAGGATTTCGGCAAGGAGGTTCCATCTATGGCTCGCCGTTGCCTGGCGTTTTGTCTGGTTTTATTGTTCGCGGCCACGGTTAGCGCCTGCCGAGAGGCCCAAATGGCCGCCCCGGTGGAACTGGCCGCCGTTACCCAGCCCTGGGAGGTGGAGCAGACCCGGGTAACCGGCTGGGACGCGCCCTTCACCTTCGGCCCCTACACCGTAAAAGACATTAAACGCGGCTGGACCGAGAGCACCGCCTGGGGCTTCATCTCCTATGAGAGCTACCGGGCCGACCAATCCTATGAATACCTCCTGGCCACGGGGCAGGGGGGCAAGGCCTGGCGCTGCAACTGTGCCGCCAAGGTGAACCAGCAGATCTTGGAATCAATGGTGGGCGGGGGTAAGCTGACCTGGGAGGTCGGAGCGGGGCAAAGCCTGGCCTGCTCCCTGCGTTCGCCAAAAGGAATCCTGTGGCGGCTGGCCCTGGCGGCGGGCGGCGCTTCCAACGCGCCCATGCGGGGAGTGCTGGAAGGGCCCAAACTCACCATCCAAGTGCAGGGCACCGACAAGCTGGAAGGCACCACCATCCCCCTGAGCGAGCCCACGGGCTACGTTTTCAGCGTGGCCGGGCAACTCAGCGGCACGGTGGGGGCGGTGCAGGTGATAAACAACGGATTGCTGTGGCTGCCCGACTCGCCCCAGCAGGGGGCCATGGCCGCCGCCTCGGCGGCCCTGCTGCTCTACCAAGACATAAGCCGCAAGTAAACGCAAAGGAATCGGCATGCCCTCTGGACGCACAAGAAAACTGATCCACCTGCTTCTGGGGGCCGCCCTAGCCCTGGCCTTTATATTGCACGCCGCCTGCGGCGGCTCTCCCTCCGCGCCTCCGCCTCCTTCCGCCGACCTGGGCGCTCCCTTGGTGGTTAGCCGCCCGGCAGGTCCGGGCTGGCAGGGAGACATGGTCTTCGGCGGCTACAGGGTCCACGGCATCCAGGCGGAAAAGCCGGTGCAACAGGAATGGGCCTTTGTGGGCATGCGGGGCCTGGTAATGCGCCAGGCGGCCGATTTCGTGGTCAGCGGCCCCCAGGGTGACTGGTATTGCCGTTGCGCCCTGGGCGGCGACTACGGCGGCATGGATCTGAACATCGGCACCCTGTGGGGCCACGGCTTCACCCTGGACCCCAGCCGCAGCATTGTGTTGGGCTGCGTCATGACCCCGGCCAAGGGCGGCAAGACCTGGCGCATGTCGGTATACTCCCTGCCTTCCAAGTGGCGCGACGCGGGCAAGGACCCCAACGCCGCAGGGGCCTTGAGCGACGCGGCCGACATGACCATCCGCATCAAAGGCAAGGGCCTGATGTCCGTGGAAGAGGTGGGCGGCGGCCAGCCGCCGGAGTACAGGTTCCTGGGCGACAACGGCGAATTGGCCCAGGTTCAGGTCAAAAACCCCCAGCAGGTGTGGCTGCCCCGGGGCGAGCTGCGCGGCCCCCTGGCCGCGGCCGCGGCGGGCATATTGGTGGCTCACGGGGACCTGGTTAAAAAATGATTCCCGCCTTTTAGTGCACCCAGGCTGATTTTCGAAAAATCTCTTACCCCTACATCTTGTTGTAGCTAAAGAGACAACCCACTCAATATTGTGTTGTGGGTTGACTCTGGGCCTTGTTTTTGATAATTTCGAGTGAACACTAGCGTGGGGTGACCATGAAGGTCCGCCGTCTGGACATCATAGGCTTCAAATCCTTTGCCGATCGCACCATTATGGACTTTCCCGAAGGTCTGTGCGCGGTGGTGGGTCCCAACGGATGCGGCAAGTCCAATGTGGTGGATGCGGTCCGCTGGGCTCTGGGAGAGCAATCCGCCCGGCAGCTTCGCGGCCAAAGCATGGAAGACGTTATCTTCAACGGTTCCGGCGGACGCAAGCCCGCGGGACTGGCCGAAGTCAACGTGGTCTTTGAAAACGACGGCAGCATCACCGCCGAGCCCTACGCCGGGCTCAGCGAAATCATGGTCACCCGCCGCCTGTACCGCAACGGCGACAGCGAGTACCGCATCAACAAGATGCCCTGCCGCCTCAAGGACATCCAGCAGGTGCTCATGGACACCGGCCTGGGCAACCGGGCCTACGCCATCATCGAGCAGGGCAGGGTGGCCGCTTTTATTGATGCCAAGCCCATCGAGCGCCGCCTGTGGGTGGAGGAAGCGGCGGGCATCACCCGCTTCAAGAACCAAAAGAAGATCAGCCTGCGCAAGATGGAGGGCACCAAGGATAACCTCTCGCGCCTTGACGACATCCTCCTGGAGGTCTCCACCCAGATGGAGCGCCTCAAACGCCAGGCCAAAAAGGCCCAGGCCCACAAGACCCTTCGCGAGCAGATCCGCGAGCTTGACCTGAACGCCTCCAGTTTTGAATACCGCCAGTACAACCAGGAAATTTCCCAGGTGCGGGCCGAGGCCGACGCGGCGGGCACCAGCCTGGAGTTGGCTAACCAGCGCTTGGCTGGTCTGGAAACCGACCTGGAGACCGCCCGCCTGGAGCTGATGGAGGCCGAGGAGGAGATTCGCGACTCCGGAGCCCGCCGCCTAGAGGCCCAGGGGGCCATCCAAAAGGCGGAGAATGAGCTGATCCTCCTGGGGCGGGAAGCCGAGAACCTCAAGCGCCAGGCCGCCCGCCTGGAAGAGGAGCGGGTGGAGTTGAAGCGCGGCCTGGTGTCCAACCAGGACGAGCTGAACCGGGCGCGGCGTCTCTTGGCCGAGGCCGAGGGCCGCAGCCGCCAGAGCGACCTGGCCGTGGGCGAGGCCTCCCAGGAGGTTGCCCGCTGCCAGAATTCCCTGAACGCCGCCGAGGAGGCGGTGGACCTGGCCAAGGGCGAGCTGGTGGACGCCATGAGCCGTCTGAGCCAGATCAAGAACCGTCAGGGCGACCTGGAGCGCCGCCGCCAAGAGCTGGAGCGCCGCCGCCAGCAGCAGGACGAGCAGCGCCGCCAGATGATGGAGCAGGAGGCTGTGGCCGGGCAAAACCTGGAGCAGGTGCGCGGGGAGGTTGAAAGCCTGCGCATGGCCCAGGAGGAAACCGCCCAGGGTCTGGCCCAGGCTCAGGCCCGCCTCAAGGAGTTGGGCGAGGAGCTCAGCGCCCTGCGCCGGGAAGAGACCGAGGCCACCCGCCGCCGCCACCAGATGGACGCCTCGGTGAGCGCCTTGGCGCTGAGTCTGGACTCCCACCAGTGGGCCGGGGCCGGGGTGCGCAAGCTGCTCAAGGCGGACCAGGCCGGTGAGCTGCCCGTGCCCCTCAAGGGCATGGTGGCCGATAGGCTCAACGTGGAGCCTGGCCGCGAGGATTTGGTTGAGAGCGTCTTGGGGCCGGACCTGCAAGCGGTGATCGTGCAGAGCGGCCAAGACGCCCTGAACCTGGCCGCCTGGAGCGGCGAAAAGGGCCTGGGACGCCTTCGGGTGGTGGCCCTGGACGATCTGGCCTCCCAGGGGCAGCAGACTCCCTCGGGGGCGCAAGCCCTTTCCGGGGTGGTGCGCCCGGAGGCTGGTTACGAAGCCCTGACCCATCTCCTGGCCGGGGCGGGCTGGTGCCCGGACCTGGAGGCCGCCTGGCGAGCGGGCCGCACTCTGGCTCCAGGACAAGTGGTGGTGAGCCCCGGCGGGCAGCGCCTGGACAAGCCCGGCCTGGGCACCGTGGGCGCGGGCAAGGACGGAGGCGAATCCATCCTGGCCCGGCGCAACGAGCTGCAAACCAAGCGCGAGGAGTTGGCCAAGGCCGAGCAAACCGAGCAGGCCGCCGCCCATAAGCGCCGCGCCGCCGAGGCGGCCATGGCCGAGGCCGAGCAGGAGCGCGACTCCCTTAGCGAGGAGCAGCAGTTCCGCCAGCAGGAGCTTACCCAGCGGGAGCGCGACCTGGCCCGGGCCGAGCAGGAGAACCAGGGAGCCCAGCGCCGCTTGCAGGCCCTGGACTTCGAGAACGAGGAGACCGAGAGCGAGTTCGCCCACCTGCGCCAGGAGATGACCACCCTGGCCCAGGAGGGCGGAGAGTTGCAGGGTCGCGACCAGGAGCTGGAAGAGGAGTTGGGGCAGTCCCGGGCCATGCTCCAGGAGGCCCGCCAGGCTCTGGAGGAGGCCCGCCATCTGGAAGGCGAGGCCAAGCTGGCCGCCGCCAGCCTGGGCAGCCAGACCCAGCAGGCCCAGCGCGAGGCTCAGCGCCTGCAACAGGAAATGGACCGGGCCAGCGCCAGGGTGTTGGCCCTGGGCAGGGAACTGGAGCAAACCCAGGACCAACTCAAGATCTGCGAGGAGCGCCGGGGCAAGGAGCAGGAAGGCCTGGGCGGGCTCTACACCGAGCTTGACCGCCAGGAATCCAGCCTCAAGATGGCCCAGGAGGTTTTGGGGCACGCCCAGGGGCGCACCGCCCAGTTGGAAGGCGAGCTGAAACGGGCGCGGGCCGAGCTCAAGCAGGCCGAAAGCGCGGGGCAGGAACTGGCCTGGAAGCTGCGCGAGCTGGAGCTCAAGCGGGAGCAGGTGGCCGAGCAGACCATGGAGCGCTGCCGCCTGGAGCTGGCCGCCCACTACAAGGAGCACCTGCCTGAGGGGGCCTTTGACCTGGAGAGCAGCAAGCGTAAGCTGGACAAGCTGCGCACCCGCCTAAACCGCCTGGGTCCGGTGAACCTGGAGGCCATCAGCGAGCACGCGGCCCTGTCCGAGCGCCACGAGTTCCTCACCACCCAAAAGGCCGACCTGGAGGCCTCCCTGGAGGACCTGCGCTCTGCCATCCGCAAGATCAACCGCACCACCCGGGGGCGCTTCCTGGAGACCCTGGAACTGGTCAACCAGCGCCTGGACGGAGTGTTCAAGGTGCTCTTCGGCGGCGGCAAGGCCCAGCTCACCCTGGAAGAGGGCACCGACCCCCTGGACGCGGGCCTGCACCTGATGGTGGAGCTGCCCGGCAAGAAGCTCAAAAACCTCGACGGCCTCAGCGGCGGGGAAAAGGCCATGAGCGCGGTGGCGGTGCTGTTCGCCCTGTTCCTCATCCGGCCCGCGCCGTTCTGCATCCTGGACGAGGTGGACGCGCCCCTGGACGAGGCCAACAACGGCCGTTTCCTGGACCTGCTGCAGCAGCTCTCCCGGCGCTCCCAGATCCTGATGATCACCCACAGCCGCTCCAGCATGGAGCTGGTCAACACCCTCTACGGCGTGACCATGGAGCACAAGGGCGTGAGCAAGCTGCTCAGGGTGTCTCTGGAGCAGGGCGAATCGCTGGCAGCCTAGCGCGACGATTAGGGGCGATTATAAACAAACAGTTACGCCCTTGACGTAGGGGGCGGGGCTTATTAGATTTGCCGGGCGGGCTCAAGGGTCCGCCCGAAGCTTTTCAACTCCACCTTGATCGGATGCCATGTCTTTTTTTGACCGCTTTAAAAAGAAAAAGGCGCAGCAGGAGCAGAACGGCCAGACGGAGGCCCAAGAGCAGGCCGCTTCCGAACTGGAAGACGCTCCCCAGGGCGAGCAAGCTCCGCAACCCGGCGAACCCACCGTGGCCGAGGCTGTGCAGCAGACCATCGCGCCTGAACCGGTCAAGCCTAAGCGGCCTCCTCAAGAAGAGGTAGCGCCTCCAGCGCCCCAAGCCGAAGAAGAGGCCGAAGCTCGACCTGAGCCTGAAGCCGAAGCGGAACCGGAAGTCGAGCCCGAGCCGGAACCTTCCGTCGAAGAAGAGCCCAAGCTGGGCCTGTGGGGACGCCTGGGGCGGCGGCTCAAAAAGACCAAGGACAAGATCGGCGGCTCCATAGACCGCATCACCCTGGGCAAGAAGATCGACGACGAGGTGCTGGACGATCTGGAGGAGGTGCTGGTCACCGCCGACCTGGGGGTGCACACCAGCCTGAAGCTCATCGAGCAGCTACGGGGCAAGGTGGCCCGCAAGGAACTGGACGACGCCGAGGCCCTCAAACAGGCACTGCGCAAGGGCATCGCCGGGGTGCTGCATGAGGTCCCTCCCGCGCCGGAGCGCGACAACCACCCCCACGTCATCATGGTGGTGGGGGTCAACGGAGTGGGCAAGACCACCAGCATCGGCAAGCTGGCCCATTTCTTCAAGAGCCAGGGCCGCTCGGTGCTCCTGGCCGCGGGCGACACCTTCCGGGCGGCGGCCAACGAGCAACTCACCATCTGGTCCGAGCGGGTGGGCTGCGACATCGTGGGCGGCCAGGAGGGGGCCGATCCCTCGGCCGTGGCCTTCGACGCGGTGGAGGCCGCCCTAAACCGGGGCCGCGACCTGGTGCTCATCGACACCGCCGGGCGCCTGCACACCAAGGTCAACCTCATGGAGGAGCTAAAGAAGATCCACCGGGTGCTGGGCAAAAAGCTGCCCGGCGCGCCCCATGAGGTGATCCTGGTCCTGGACGCCACCACCGGGCAAAACGCCCTGCAACAGGCCAAGCTGTTCAACCAGGTGGTGCCTCTCACCGGACTGGTCCTGACCAAACTGGACGGTACGGCCAAGGGCGGGGTGGTGGTGGCCATCTCCGGCGAGATGAAGCTGCCCATCTGCTTCGTGGGCCTGGGCGAGGGCATGGAAGACCTCAAACCCTTCGAGGCCGAGGGCTTCGCCGAAGCCATCTTCTAGAGCGGGGCAAACCCAACAAGAAAGGGAGGGCCGAAGCCCTCCCTTGTCATTTAGGCGTGAGCGCTCTTAGAGCGTGCAGGTCTTGATCATTTCGCAGACGTTGTCGCACACGTCCACGATCCTCAGCACTCCCACCACCTTGTCGCCCCGGCGCACCAGCACCGAAAGCTTGCGGCCCATGACCAGCAAGTGGGTGGCGTGAGCCAGGGTCGCTTCCTCGTCCACGAAATCGTCCTCGGACAAGGGGCGCATGGCGTTTTTCACCAGGATGTTGGAGGCCCGGGCGCAAAGCAGGTTCCAGGGATCGTCCCAGAGCTCCTCCTTGTCCACCATGGAGCGCATGAAAGCGGGGTTGAGGCCGAAGTGGGTAAGCCGGTCGAAGTCGGCGATCTTGCGGTACTTGGGCTCCAGGGCTTGCAGAAGGTCCCAATGGGACACCTTGCCGACTACGTAGCCTTTTTGATCCAAGACCAGCACCGCCCGATGCTTGAATTTGGACGCGCGCGATTGGCCCCATGATTTTTCCAGGGCCTGCACCGCCTCGAACAAGGTGGCTTCTTGATGGGTGGTGGCGTATTCGGCCAGCGGCACCATGATATCCTTGACGCTTTTGGTCTTCATAACAGCCCTCTTCTTCGCAGAGCTTCACCGGTGGGGCGCTGGGGCAGAGCCCCACCGGCAAGCGTTTATCTAATTACTAGGGTCGCATCCGCCGGGCTCCCAGGCAACCCTGTTATTTAGCCACGCTCCCGGCCTGCATGGCCTTGGTGGCGGTCTCCAGGATGCCGTCCGGGAAGCCCACTATGTTGTAGATGAACATGAAGCCCACGACCCACACCACCAGCATGCAGATGACCCAAAGCACGAAGCCGTACTTCAAGAAATCCACCGGGTGGATGACCCGCTCGCCGGTGTCGGGGTACACGCCCAGGCCGTAGACGATGGCGTTGTTGGGGGTGCCCACGATCAGGAAGTGGGCGAAGCTGGTGGCGAAGGCCACGGCCAGGCCCACGGCCCAGGGCTCGCCGTGCACCTGGGTCATCAGACCCATGGGGATGGCGATGGGGCCCAACAGGGCGGTGGTTCCAGCGTCGGACATGAAGTTGGTCATGAGGCCGGACAGGCCGCTCATGCCCACCCACAGGCCGAAGCCCTTGGACATGCCCACCGAGCTGAGCGCCTCCAGGAAGGTCTGGGCCAGCCACATGGCCGCGCCGGACTCCTTGAGCAGAGCGCCCAGGGTGAGAGCGCCGCAGTACATGAACCAGGCGTCCCAGGAGATGCCGGCCAGGATCTTGCGCCACTCGGTGGTGCGGAAGATGACCGGGATAAGAAGGGCCAGCAGGGCCGGGCCGCCCAGGCCCATTTCCTCGCCGCCGAAAATCCACAGAGCCAGAATGAGCAGGAGCATGCCGAAGGTGACATACTCGGCGTAGCTCATCTTGCCCATCTTGCGGGTCTCTTCCTTGATGGCCGCCAGGCCGGGGGTCAGGTCCTTGGTCTTGATCTGGCGCCCGAAGACGAAGATCATGTACACGGCCACCAGGAAGCCCAGCAGCGGCACGATGGGAAGGCCGTAGGTCATCCAGGTGAAGAAGTCCATGGGCACCTTGTACTCGGACCAGAAGCCCATCATGATCACGTTTCGGCCGCCAGCCGCCGGGCTGCCCACGCCGCCCACGTTGAGGGCGAAACACAGGGCGAACAGTAAAAACTTGGCCAGGGCCGGTTCGTGGGTAACCCGTCCTCCCTTGCTGTTGGCCGCCACCGAGCCGTAGTACACCGCCATCATCACCGGGGTCATGAAGGCGCACATGGCGTGGGCGGAGATGAAGCTGCCCACCACGGCCATGGAGATGCACAGCACGAAGATGGGCAGGTAGAAGCCCTTGGTCCATCCCAGGAGCCAGGCGGCCAGTCGCTTGTGCAACCCCACGTCCACCACCGCCACGCCCATGGCCAAAACGCCCAAGAGGAACATGGGGGCGTCGCCGGCAAAGGACTTGCCGATGGACTTCATGGGCAACAGGTGTAGGAAGTAGGCCAGCACGGGCATCAATATGCCGGTGAGGCCGATGGGGATGGCCTCGGTGGCAAAGAAGATGACCGCCATGGGAATGATGCCCAGCACCACCATGGTCTTGTGGGCCGCATCTTGGATGTTATGGGCGATGTGCCAGGAAATCATTTTTTGGGCGAAGCCGTATTTCTCCACGATATTGACCACGCTGTCCGGGGTGGGCAACGCGAATCCGACCAGGAGAAAGATGGCTACGCCAACGCTGAGCCACAAAATGCGGCCCTTCATGCTGCCTTCAGAGCCGCCATGGGAATCATGATCGTGCGACATGAGGTAGCGTCCTCCCCTCCAAACCGCTAAAGCGAAAGGGCGCGGGGTTTGAAAATGGTTGTTAAAACGTTATTTTGCACCACCGCCGGAGGAGAAGCAGGCTCACTCCCGCAGGCGTGGGCTATTCGCTCAAGCTTTATTAGCACAGGTGAGAGCAAGACTTAAAGAAAAAAGTAACAAGATTGGCGTCACTATCGTTGTAAAATGCAACGACACCTTGAGTTGTTAATAAATGACATGGCACCCCATCTGGGGCATTGGGAAGCAGACCGTCCTCAGTCGGGCCGCGATGCTCAACTAATGAAGGCTATTCCAAAAACCCTTACCCAAGCCAAGTTGAATGTCCACGCGCCGTGCCTGGTTCAACCTTGGCGGACGTGCTCCATTGTACATTCTAGGGAGATTTTGCCGAAACGAGCTATTGTAATTTGCAACGAAATAGAGGCGGAAAGGGGCGCGGCCCCAAAGGAACGACTCGCCTGGGTCGACTTATTGGCTCAACTTGTTGTGGCTGTTTTGAAAATGGGCCGTGTAGGGCAAACCATGGGCGTCTGCCGGGCCCGATTCCATTACGCCTGGCCCCTCGCGCCTTGCCGACCGCCCTCGGCCCACTATTGTAAATTGCAACGCTGCCTAGGTGGGCACCACCACCGGCGGCCGCAGGAGAAGCTCCACCGCGTCCCGGGCCGTGGAGGCCAGGTGAGGGTGGGTGTCCTGTAGGCTGATGAGCTGCCTCAAATTGTCGGCGGTGCGGTAGATGAGTTGGGCGATGTCGCCCTCGGCCCCGCCGTAGAGGCTCACCACCTTGTCGAAATCCGCCAACTGGCACCAAGCGTAGATGGCCGCCGCCGCGCGGTAGGGCAGCACCGGGGTGTCGAAGCCCCACTGGCTCAGGCGCTCGATCATGGGGTCCAGGGCCTGGCGCAGCCCGGCCAGGGCCAGGCGCAGGCGGCGGTCCAGGGCCGGGGTGAAGTCCGGTTCGCGTTCGTCCACGAACAGGGCCAGGATGGCCGCCAGAAGCACCGGGTCCTGCCGGGGCAGGGCTCCCTGCCTGATGGCCTCGGCAATGAGCACCGGCTGGTCCAGGCGCAGCTGGCTGGCCCACAGGCCGTCCGGGGTCAGGCGGCCCTGGGGATCGGCAAAACCCTCGGTGCGCAAAAACTCCAGGTGTCGCACGAAGTCGTACCAAAAGGCGTGGCTCTGGTCGGCCACCTCGGCGAGTTGCTCCTCGGCCTGGTCCAACAGGCGGCCCAGGCCCTTTTTGCTCTTGAGGCACTCGTTCTGGGCCGGGCAGGAGGCGCAAATAAGGGCTTCCTGCTCGCTCTCCACCGCCTCCAAGCGCTCGGTCAACTCTGCGGCCTCCTGGGCGGCCAGGCGCTCGATCTGGGGTGCGCCCAGGGGAGTGGGCCGCCGTGGGGCCTGGTTGAGCACGGCTTCGGCCAGGGCCCGGCCGCCACCGGCCTGGGGCAGGTTCAGCTCCTCTTGGAACACCCCCGCGATCTCTTCCAGGCCCACGAACTCCAGGCGGGGATGGCCCCGGGTGAGGCGGCGCTCCTTTTCAAGGCTGATGGCCAGCACCCCGCGTCCGTCGGGGCTCTCTTCGCGGCGCAAGACCGCCCAGGCCGCGCCGTACATGTCCATCAAGACCCGCCCCCGGGTCAGGGCGCCCCAAAGGCCCCGTTCACCGTCAGCCGCCTCGGCTTCCAGCCTGTGGCGCAGGCGCTCCAATTGACGCCGCCGCCGCCGCCGCACCACCGCCTCCTCGGGTCCGGGGCAGTGGGAGCCGGCCAGTTCCTGGGCCAGGGTCTTGAGCACCCTTTGGGGCCCAGCCTTGGTGCGCGGCTTGCCGTCGGTGCGCTCCAGGCGCTGGAAGGTGGCCAGGGACATGCCCAGAAGCTGCTTTACCTCGGCCGGGCGCTGGGAGAGCAGCAGGTTGAGCACCATGGAGAAGTTGATGGACAGCTGGCTTTCGATGGGCTCGGGCTCCGAGTCCAGCAGGGTGGCGGTGAGGGCCACATCGTTGAAGGGGCCGGGCACCACGCAGGCGAAGCCGATGTTGTCCATGCCCCGCCGTCCAGCCCGGCCGGTCATCTGCAACAGGTCCGTGGCCTTTAACTCCACGAACTCCCGCCCGTTGAAGCGGTCGCTCTGGGTGATGACCACGGTGCGGGCCGGGAAGTTGACTCCCGCGGCCACGGTGGAGGTGCTGAAGATGGCCTTGAGCAGGCCCTTTTGCATCAGCCGCTCCACCAGGAGCTTGCCCAGGGGCAGATGCCCCGCGTGGTGGCTGGCCACCTGCACCCGGCGGATCTGGTCGATCTGGGCCTGGCCCTGCAAAAAGGGGTATTGCTCCAGCCAGGCGTCGATCTCCCGGTTCAGCCGCTCGGTGCGCTGAATCTCGTACTCCAGATGGGCCGAGGCGGTGTATTCCAGGGCCG
This sequence comes from Pseudomonadota bacterium, assembly GCA_018902755.1. GTDB lineage: Bacteria > Desulfobacterota > Desulfarculia > Desulfarculales > Desulfarculaceae > Desulfoferula. The sequence goes on from JAHIQI010000038.1 coordinate 39,237, forward strand.
CGTCGCAGTCGGAGCGCGACTTAAGGAAAAAGATGGCGGGCAGCAGGTCGGCTTTCTCCAGGGACTCCAGTATGTGGCCAAAGGGAGGCATGTGGTTGCCCTGCCAACGGGAGCGCTCCTTGGCCTTGCCTTCCAAGAATTGGCGCACCTTGGCGAAAAGGCCCCTGGTGGTCTTGAGCGGGGTCAGCTCTCCGTCGGGCATCAGGAACAGGGGGTACAGGGGCACCGGCCTCTGGTTGCTGAGCACCGTGGCGCAGGACTCGTCGCGCACGAAGTTTAGCCAGCGGGCGATCTGGGAGGCGTTGGCCACCGTGGCCGAAAGCAGCAGGAGGCGCACCCGCACCGGCAGGTAGATGATCACCTCTTCCCACACCACGCCCCGGTCCGGGTCGCCCAGGAAGTGGGCCTCGTCCAGCACCACCAGGCCCGCGTCCAGGTCGGTGCCCCGGTGCATGGCGTCGTAGAGCTGGTTGCGCAGGATCTCGGTGGTGCCCACGATCAGCTTCGCGCCCAGGTTTTCCTTGCGGTCGCCGGTGAGGATGCCCACGTTTTCGTGCCCGAAGATCTCGCCGAACTCGGCCAGCTTGGCGTTGGACAGGGCCTTGAGCGGGCTGGCGTACCAGGCCCGCTGCCCCTTGGCCAGGGTGCGGGCTATGGCCTGCTCGGCGATCCAGGTCTTGCCCGAGCCGGTGGGGGCGCTTACCACCACGTCCTGGGAGTCGAGCAACTCCACCGCCTCGGTTTGAAAGGGGTCGGCCTTGAAGGGGGCGTCCTGGGGAACCCCCACGTCGGCCAGCACTGGCTTGAGCTTGGGGTTGACCCTGGGATTGTAGGGAATGGCTTCCGTCTGCTGAGGGCGCGGTCGGCTCGGAGCGCCGCGAGGCGGGGTGGGTCTTTTCCTAGGTGGTCGCTTGCTCAAAAAATTCTCCCGGCTGGAGCCATCCTAACGCAGGCCGGCGCCCGGCGGCAATGCCTTGCGGGTGTAAAAAGGCTCAGGCAGGTTCGCGGTAGCCGGTTATCTGGTCCAACTCGTCCCTGAGGCGGTTTAGTTCGTCTTCAATTTCCTGGCGTGCATCTTCCAGCTCCTGGCCCTTGAGGCCCGGCGGGTAGCGGAATTCCTTGCCCGCGGTGAACACCACCTTGGCAAAGGGCTTGGGAATCATGGTGCGGTCCCAGGTGTTTTTTAGCACCCACACCCTTTTGGATGACCACATCAGGGGCACCAGGGGCAGTCCGGTCTGCGAGGCCAAGGCTATCATACCCTTTTTGGCCACGTAGCGCGGCCCCCGAGGGCCGTCGGCCACGGTGGCGGCGTAGCGGCCCGGTCCGCCTTGCAGGTAGTTGGCCATTTCCTTGAGCGCGGCCAGGCCCCCATGGCTGGAAGATCCCCGCACCGGCACTCCGCCCATGATGGCCAGATAGCGAGCCAGGTATTCCCCGTCACGGGAGCGGCTGATCATCACGGCGGGGCGCTTTTTGCCGAAAAAGTACAGGGAAAAGATGGCCCCACGGTGCCAGGTGATGCCGATTCCTGGCTTTCCCTGGTTGAAGTATTTTTCCACCAGGTCATCGCGCAAAATCTCCACCCGGCAGGTGCGGAAAAGAGCGCGCACCAGACGGGCGGCCATCTGCGAAACCAGCCAGAATTGGAATCTCTCCCAAAAGCTATATGACCTTGACGCCGGCAAGCCTTACTCCCGTTAAAAACCGAACCGGCTTATAGTTACCATGGGTTGTTCCCGCTGGCAAAACCGTGGGTCGATGATATCTTCAAAAACAGGATTTTTCCGCCAACTGTCGCCAGAGTAATCAACCTTGGACCTTGCGATGGGCCAGGGCCTGTCCGCGAAAGGGATATCTCCATGGAAATGAACATCAGCCTGGGGCCTAACCAAAAGATCACCGCCCGTTGGGACGGCTTTGAAGTGACCACCGATCAACCCGCCAGCCAAGGCGGGGAGAGGTCGGCCCCGTCACCCTTCGAGCTTTTCCTGGTCTCCTTGGCTACCTGCACCTCCTATTACGTGCTCAACTTTTGCCGTGCGCGGGAAATCCCCACCGATGACGTCAAGGTGGTGCAGCGCCTGATCATGTCGGAAGACGGCAAGCAGGAAAAAGCCATCGAGATGGAGATAATTCTACCCCCGGAGTTTCCCCAAAAGTACGAAAAGGCGGTGGTCAGGGCAGCGAACATGTGCCATGTGAAAAAGGCCATCTTGAATCCGCCGGAGATGACCCTCAGCGCCCGGCGCGCCTAGGCCCACCAACCCAGGCCCCAGGCGACAAAAAAAGCGCCCCCCGCGGCCAGGATGGTGGCCAGCTGCATCAGGTGAACGCACTGCTTGGCCTGGAGGGATTCGGTGGGGCCGCCCTCCGGGTTTATCCAGGGCTTGTCCACCAGCACGCCGTGGTAGCGGTTGGGGCCGCCCAGGCGCACCCCCAGGGCTCCGGCCGCCGCCGCCTCGGGCCAGGCCGAGTTGGGGCTCTTGTGAGCCCCGTGGTCCCGCAGGGCCACCCGCCAGGCGTCCCCGGCCCCCAGGCCCAGCAAGGGGCAGGCCGCCGCCAGGAGCAGGGCGCTAAGGCGGGCGGGCAGCCAACCGGCCAGGTCGTCCAAACGGGCCGCGGCCCAGCCCAGGTATAGGTAGCGCTCGTCGCGGTAGCCGACCATGGAATCCAGGGTGTTCACGGCCTTATAGGCCACCGCACCCACCGGGCCCAACAGGGCCAGGTAGAGCAGGGGAGCCACCACCCCGTCATTGAAGTTTTCGGCCACGGTCTCCACCACCGCCCGGCGCACCGCCTCTGGTTCCAGGTCTTGGGTCTCGCGCCCCACGATCATGGCCAGGCGGGATCGGGCCAGGGCCAGGTCGCCGCCCTCCAGGGCCGCCAGCACCGAGCGGGCCTCCCGCCACAGTTGACCGGCGGAGATACACTGCCAGCAAAGCACCAGCCCCAACAGCCAGGCCAGGGCGGAGGCCACGGCCTCAGCCAGGGCCAGGCACAAGGCGGCAGCCAGGGCGAACCCGCCCACCACCAACAGCACCAACACCGCCCCGGCCAAGCGCAGGCCAAGAGGAGAGGAGGCCAAGGAGCGCAAACGGCCTTCCAGGAAGGTTATGGCCCGTCCCATGTAGCGCACCAGATGAGGCCAGGAAGGAGGATCGCCCAACAAGGCGTCGGCCGCCACGGCGAGGGCTATCAGCCACGCCCCGTTCATGAAGCGTTCCTAATAACTTTTGTCGTTTGTGTTTCAGTGTCCAATAAATGCAACAACAGCCAACAATCTATTTAAGCGATTAAATAAAAAGAAGGAAACCGTTGGGTGAGTTTAATTGAAAAGGCATTGCGTCGCAAGTACGGCCTCAATCGATGATTTATGACCAACTAAAATATCCACAACCTATCGGTGTATGGCCGCAAAAGACTATCTAATTCAAAGGCAATGTCCATGCTTCAAATTTTAGCCACAACAAATGACTCAGCAAACGTTGTTGAATAAAAATCTAAATCTTTTGACGTTTGCGGGTTGACGCACCTGGAAAATAGCCTGTATATATAGCAAATAAGCAAAGAGTTGTTTGTGTGATATCAAATAAAATAAAGGAGAAAAGACGTGGCACGAACCTCTCGTTGGAATGAAACAGACCGAGCCAAGCTGCTCAAAATGGTCAAAGGCGGCGTCTCCGAGCAAGAGATCCGCAGCAACTTCAAGACCAAGGGCCCCAAGGGCTCTGCCCGCGACATGACCGCGGTGGAATTCGCCCAGCAGTTGAAGCAGGCCATGGTCGAAGCCGGCGACATTAAGCAGGAAACCCGCAAGAAAGAAAAGGTCCAGGCCATGGTGTACAAAGTCACCAACACCGGCCGCCTTACCATCACCGATTTCGGCGATCTCACCGGCGCCAAAGAAGGTGCTTCCTTCACTTTGGAAAAGCCTCGCGGCCGCTCCAAGGCCTGGCGGTTAGTTCCGGCCGAGTAGTTTCTCCCTTTTCGCGCCGCGTCCAGTTGGTGAGGTGACGGACTGCCCCATCATTGATGTGCCTAAAATTATGCACACCTCGCCGCCGGGCCGTAATGGTATGAATGAGGTAGAGCAAAAACAGGTCCGCGGCGGAACTTGTAAAGAGATATAGACCGGCGGCCCGTCTGGGTCGCCGGTTTTTTATGGCGGAATGAATCGGCCTTGCAGAAGCAAAACCAGACCAAAGGCCACTGGCCCCTGAAGCTCACGGTCAGCTTGGGGGTAGGGCTCATTCCCGGCCCTCACGGCACCTACGGCTCCCTGCTCGTAGCCGCCTTGGGAGCCTGGTGGCTGGCCCTGGGCCACGCGCTGTGCGGATGGCAATACGGGGCAGTGGTGGCCTTGGCGAGCCTGGCCGCGGTTTATTTCTGCCACCTGGCCCTGGACCGCCTGGTCTTCGGGGACCAGGCCGACCCAGGCCGCGTTGTGATCGACGAGGCTGCGGGCATGCTGCTGGCCATGTACGGCCTCGGCTCCCTGGGCTGGGAGTTGCTGGCGGCCCTGGCCTTTTTCCGCTACTTCGACATCATGAAGCCCCTGGGCGTAAACGCCTTGCAGCGCCTGCCCGGAGCCTGGGGGGTGGTGGCCGACGACCTCCTGGCCGGTCTCTACGCCCTGATTTGCTGGCGGCTCTTGGCCTGGCTAGTGACCCTTGCCGGGGCTTGACCTAGCGCTCAACGCCTCGGACACCTTCACCAAAACAACTTGACGGCGCAGACGGGGGGCCCATTCCTCCAAGGCCTTGATGGTCTCAGGGTGAGGATGGCCTATGGCCACGGCGCGGCCTCTTTCCTTGGCCAGGGCCAACAGCCGCCGCATCTGCTGGTCAATGGCCTCTCGGTTTGTCTGGTGGTCCAGGAACACGTCCCGGCGTCCGGTGCAGAGGCCCAGGCGCTGGGCCGTGGCCAGGCCCAGGGAGTCGGCGCTGGTGAAGCTGTCCAGATAGAACAGGCCGCGCCGCTTGATTTCCAAGAGCACCGGCTCCAGCAGCTCCGGATGCAGGGTGAATGCCGAGCCCATGTGGTTGTTCACCCCCGCCGCCGAGGGCACCCTGGCCAAGTCGTCCCGCAGCACCTCCAAGAGGCGCTCTCGGGTCATCTCCCTCAGCAATACTCCCTGGCCGGGATTGCGGCTGGGGTAGCCCTTGGGCTCCATGGGCAGGTGCAGCATCACCTCCACGCCATGGGCGTGGGCCAAGCGCGCCACGGCCTTGGCCTGTAACGAGTGGGGCAATATGGAGAAGGTGAGGGGCATCCCCAGGCCGGCCAGGCGCTGGGCCGGGCCCAAGCCATGGCCCATGTCGTCGATGATGATGGCCACCATGGGACGCGGAGCCGTTGGCGGCTTTGCTGCGGATTCAGCGGGAGGAGAGGCCTTCTTGGGCTCCACGGCCGGTTTGGCCTTGGGGACGGGGGCCTGGGCGGCCTTCTGGGCGGGCTGTTTGGGCGCGGGACGCCGGGGGGCGGGGGTGCTCCACCACAGGCCCGTCAAAAAGGCAAAAACAACCCCGGCCACCGCCAAGGCCCAGAGGGCCCGGCGGCGGCGCGGGGTGCGCTTCTTGGATTTTTTACGCTGGGTCACTGTTTCTTAACGGCGCCGGCATCCTTGCCTTGTTTAATCCCCTCACGGGCGGAGAAAATCTGCCAGGCCTTTAGCAGGTCCAGGGCCCGGACCATCTGGTTGTCTTTTTCCAAACGATCCTGGGGATAGTACAGCTTGTCCTTTTCGCTCTCGCCCTTGGTCTTGGCCGGGCCGCTTTCGTCGGCTTTGGCGGGCTCGGCTTTTTCGCCCTTGGCAGGCGCTTTTTCCTCTTCAGGAGCCATGGCCCCTTGCAGGTCCTTTTCTCTGAGGGCCTGGGACTTCTTATCCACCTTGGGCTCCGGAGCGGGCGGCTTGAAGGGCACCACCAAATCAGGAGTTATGCCCTTGGCCTGGATGGCCCGGCCGCTGGGGGTGTAGTAGCGGGCCGTGGTCAGTTTTAAGGCACCCTTGTCCTCCAGGGGCAGGATGGTCTGCACCGAGCCCTTGCCGAAGCTCTGGGTGCCCAGGATCATGGCCCGGTGGTGGTCCTGCAGCGCACCCGCCAAAATCTCGCTGGCGCTGGCCGAGCCCTGGTTGATCAGCACGATGATGGGATAGTTGTTGGCGGTCATGCGCGGGGTGGCCCGGAAGACCATCTCCTGGCCCGGAGCCCTGCCCCTGGTGGAGACTATCAGGCCGCTGTCCAGGAACTGGTCAGCCACGTTCACCGCCTCGGTGAGCAGGCCGCCGGGGTTGGTCCTCAGGTCGATGATCAGGCCCTTAAGGGGCACCTTTTGGCTTTGCAGCTCGTTTAGGCCCTTGACCAGCTCGTCGGTGGTGTTTTCCTGGAAGTTGGCTAGGCGGATCAGTCCGTAACCGTCCTCCAAAAGGTAGTAGCGCACGCTCTTGATGGGGATCATGTCGCGCACTATCTCGATGTCCTTGAGGTTGTTGGCCCCCTCCCTAAGCACGGTGAGCACCACCTTGGAACCCTTGGGGCCCCGGATGTTCTTTACCGCGTCCATGAGAGTCATGCCCTTGGTGAGCTTGCCGTCGATCTTCATGATGCGATCGCCGGCTTCCACCCCCGCCTTGAAGGCCGGGGTGCCCTCGATGGGCGAGACCACGGTGAGGATGCCGTCCTTGCTGGTGATGACGATGCCCACCCCGCTGAAGGTGCCCTTGGTCTCCACCTGCAGCTCTTTGTATTCCTCGGGGGTCATGTATGCCGAGTGGGGGTCCAGGCTGCTGACCATGCCTTTCACCGCCTCGGTGAGCAGTTCGTCGGGAGTCTTTTTCTCCACGTACTTTTTCTGCACCTGCTCCATCACCTCAGTGAGCAGACGCATGCGGCTGTAGTCCGCGTCGCTGGCGGCCTGGGCCGACTGGTGCTGAAACTGAGGCACGTAGAAGCTGAGAACAGCCATAATGGCCAGTAAAAACAAGCCATGACGTAGCGTGCGGCCGGGCATGTTTGCCTCCCCCGGGATAGATGGACTTTAAAAACTTAAGGTTAGCGCCTGTGGCCTAACTGGTCAATAGTTCAGCCGCAACCACCTGCGAGGGTCCTGGGCCTTGGTTTCAAGGCGCACCTCCAGGTACAGCAGGCCCCCCGGCCCCAGGGTGCCCACCATTTCGCCGGGGCCGATGGCCTGTCCCTGGCTCACCGCCACCGAGTCCAGGTGCCCCAGCACGGTGTGCACCTTTTCGCCGTGGTCCAGGACCACCACCTTGCCCACGTGGGCCAATTCACCGGCATAGGCCACCTTTCCGGCCCAGGGAGCCCTCACCGTCGCCCCAGCCGCCGCCTGGATGGTGATCCCCGGTTGCAGGGGACCGGACCCCTGCCCCAAGACCCGGCCCTGCACCGGCGGGCTAAGGTGCCCCTGGGCCTCGCGCACCCCGGGCATGGGGCGGGACTTGGCCCCCGAAGCCAGGGGGAGTAGGGCGAAGGCTCGGGCCAGGCGGGCTTCGGCCTCCTGCAGGGCGGAGATGCGCTCTATGAGCAGCTGACGGCGCTCCTCCAGGCGCAACAGCAGCTCGGCGCGCCGCTGGTGCAGGCCTCCCAGACGAAGCTGGGTCTCCAGAAGCTTGGCCCTAACCTCGTCTATCTGATTCTGCTCCAGGGCCAGGTTGCCCTGCACCTGGTTGAGGCTGTGGCGGGCGGTTTCCAGGTCGTTCAGGCGCTGGTGCTGTCCGGCCAAAAGCCAGGTGACGGCCTGGGAGCGCTCCAGCACCTCGCGGTAATCCCTGGCCGAGGCCAGCAGGCCGAAGTCACCCTCCACCCCCAGCAGGTACAACACGCGCACCTGCCGGTGATAGACCTTTTGCAGGGCGTCCAGGCGCAGGCGCAGGTTTATCTCCTCGGCCTGGGCTCCTTCCAGGCGCTCGGTCATCTCCCGTTGGCGCAGGACCAAACGGCCGGCCTCGCGCTGCTCACGGGCGATGTTTTCCTCCATCTCCTCCATCTCGCCCTGCAAGCGGGCCGCCTCTTGCACCGCCTGGTTCCACTGGTCGAGCATGGTGACCAGGCGGCCCTTGATCTCCTGGCGCGCCTCGGAGGCGCTTTGGGCCAGGGCATGGCAAGGGATGAGGAGTAGGGCCGCGGCCAGGACCGCCGAGGCAAAACGTCTGGAGCGACTCACAGCACCTCCCGCGGGTGCAGGCTGCGCCCCACCCCCAGGAAGCCGCCCATGAGCCCGGAAACCACGGCCAGGCAGCCCAAGGCCGCGGGCAGCAGGGGGGGGAAGGCCAATATCTGGCCCAGGCGCAGGCCCCAGGGCAGGGCGTCGGGCGCGGCCAAGAGGGAGAACAGGCCCCAGAGCATCAGGCTGGCCAGAGCGGCGGCGGCCAATCCTTGGAGCACCGCCTCCACCAGGAAGGGCCCGCGCATGTAGCCGCCTCCGGCCCCCACCAGGGCCATCAGCTCCAGCTCCCGGCGGCGCACGTGCACCGCCAGGCGCACCGTGTTGCTGGTGACCAGCACCACCGCCAGGAACAGGAGGACGCCCAAGGCCACGGCCAACTCACCCCCGGCCCGCAGCGCCCGCTCCAGGCGCTGAAGCCAGGGGCGTCCGGTGACCACGTCGCTGACCCCGGCCATGTTCTTGATATGGGCGGCCAGCTCCGGCGGGGCGGCCAGGTCGGGGGTTAGCACCAACTCCACGGCGTTGGGCAAGGGGTTGGTTTCCAAATCGTCCAGCAGGTCGGCCTGGGGGCCCAACTGGCGGCGGAAGCGGATCATGGCCTCCTGCTGGTCCACGTAGGCGGCCGAGGCCACCCCCGGCAGGCGGGACAATTCCGCGGCCAGCTCCCGACCCTCCTCGGGGCGCACCTGCGGGTCGGTGACCACCAGAAGGGTAGGCCCGGTGAGCAGGCGGCCTGCCGCCTGATTGAGGTTCAGGCACAGGGCCAGGTAGGCGCCCATGATGGCCAGGGCCACGGCCAGAGTGCTGATTGCCACCCCTTGCAGCCAGAGGTCCTCGCCCATCTGGCGCAAGGCGCGTCCCACCACGCCCCGCCGATTCAAGAGGCCTCCTCCAGACGGCCCCGCTCCAGGTGCACCACTCGGCCGCCGCGCACCAGGCTGAGCAGGGTGGGGTCGTGGGTGGCCACCAATACCGTGGCCCCGCCCACGTAGTCGCCCACCAAAAGGCGCATCATGGCCAGGGCGTTTTCCGGGTCCAGGTTGCCGGTGGGCTCGTCGGCCAGAATCAGGTCCGGCCCGGGGGCCAGGGCCCGGGCCAAGGCCACCCGCTGCTGCTCGCCTCCGCTCAGAGTGTCGGCCGGAACCTTGGCTAGGCCCGACAGCTTGACCTGCTCCAGCACCTCTTCCACCCGGCGCTCCACAATGCGGCGGTCGGTCCCCGCCACCTCCAGGGACAGGGCCACGTTCTCGTACACGCTGCGCCGGGGCATGAGGCGGAAGTCCTGGAACACCAGGCCCAGGCGGCGGCGCAAGAGGGGCAGATGACGCGGGGCCAGCCGCCCCAGGTCGGTGCCGCCCACCACCACCCGCCCCTTGCTGGGCAGCTCGGCCCCGTAGAGCAGGCGCAGCAGGGTGGTCTTGCCCGCTCCGGAAGGGCCGGTGAGGTAGACGAATTCACCGGGGCCGACTTGCAGATTCACCCCCTTGAGGGCCGGCTCCTCCCGGTGAGGATAAACTTTGCTGACCCGTTCCAGGATTATCATGGCCAAAAACTTCGGTCCGGCTGCGGCGGAGCCTTCAGGTTCAGACCGGCCAGCCCCCGGCCCATGGACCGCTGCAAACCGGCCTCGGCTATGTTGAAGGTGGCCAGGGCGTCGTAATAGCTGCTGCGGGCCCTGGCCAAAAGCACCTGGGCGTCCAGCAACTCGGTGTTGGTGGTGAGCTGTTCGCGATAGCGCTCAAAGGTGATGCGGTAGTTCTCCTCGGCCTGCTTCACCCCCACGGTGGCGGTGGCGATGTTGGCCTGGGACTCCTGCAGGTAGAGGATGGCCTCCTTGACCTGGAGGTTGACCTCGTCCTCCAGGTCCTGCTTCACTGCCTCCAGGCGGCGCTTGTCGGCCCGCGATTGGCTGGTCTGGTGGCCGGTGCGGCCCCACTCCCAGAAGGACCAGCTCAGCTGGGTGACCACGGCCCAGTTGGTGGTGTCGTAGTACTCGCTGGGGCCCATGGTGGGCGTGTCGCCGGTGAAGTCGTAGCTGGCCTGTAGGTCCAGGGAGGGGTAATAGCCGCTCTGGGCCTTGCGGATGCTCTGGTCGGCCTGCCGGAGTTGCAGGTCCAGGGCCTTTAGCTCCGGGCGCTCCACCAGGGCGACCTGGCGGGCCCGCTGAAAGTCGGTGTTCACGGGATAGGACTTGAGTATGTCCTTGACCCTGGTGCCGTTTTCCACCGGCAGGCCCAGCAGCCGGTTGAGGCGGGCCCGGGTGAGGGCGCGGTTGTTGTAGGCCTTGATGCGCGACTGCTTGGCGTCGGACAGGCTGACCTCGGTCTTGAGCACGTCGTTGATGGGGATGATGCCCACTTCGTAGAAGTCCCGGCTCACCTTGAGCTGGGCCTCCAACTGCTTCACCGTCTTGTCGGCCACCTCCGCGTTTTTGATGGCCCTGAGGAACAGGAAGTAGGCCTGCTTCACCTGGTAAGCCACCTCCAGGTAGCTGAGGAACAGCTCAGTCTCGGCGATATCCACCCCCAGCTTGGCCAACTCGTACTGGCTGGTGAGGCGGAAGCCGGTGAACAATGGCTGGGTGAGGGCGGTGGACCATTGGTACACGTTGTCCGAGCCCACGGTCACCGCCTGGCCCATGATGTGGTACTGGGGCGGGTTTTGGTTTGCTTGCCAGCCGTAGCTGGTGTTCAGGGTGGGCAGGAAATAGGTGAAGGCCTCCTTCTGCTGGCTGGCCGATTTGTCCATCTGGGCCAGGGTCTGCTTGATGTTGGGCGAGTAGTCCAGGGCCATGGAAAGGGCCTGCTCCAGGGTGACTTCGCCCTTGGGAGGCGGGGCCTTGGGAGCCGCGGCCATGGCCGGCCACGCGCCCGCCAGCAAGATGATCAAAACAAACGCCGCGAAGCTGAATCCGGCCCGATAACCGGCCCCCTTGTTGCTCACCCATGCCCTCCTTGAATATCGACCACGGTAGGTCGCCGCGGATATGGGGTCCACTAAAATTGAATATTGCAGGCGTGGTGGAAGTGTCAACCCTTGTTTGCCGTTTCGCCTGTCATTCAGCCTAGCTCCGGGTTCAACCCTCCCCGCCGCCCATGCGGTCCAGAGATGCCTTTACCATGCCCAGGGTCCAGGCCCAGGGCCTGAGCAGGCACCAAAGCAGGGCCCGGTTGAGCAGACGGGGCTCCTGATGGGCCACGCTTTTTATGAAGCCCCGGTTAAGAGGATACAACAAAAGCAGGCAGATGATAGGCAGGGTTACGGCTCGTTGCCAATCGTGGGCCCCTATGCCGATGGGAATGGCCACGGCCAGCATCACCAAAACGCTCTGGGCGAAGCGCCGCGCTCCGCCGGGAGAGCCCAGGCCCAGGCGGCGGCGGTGCAGCAGGTTGCGGAAGCGGTTGCGCCCCAACTGGTAGGCCAGGGCCAGGCATCCCCCCCAGGTGGAGGGCAGGGGCCGCCTGACCTGCAACTCCTGGTCCCAATAAAGCTCCCTGCCCTGGGCCAGCAGGCGGTAGGCTAGTTCGTAGTTTTCCAGGCCCTCGGCGGCGTCGGCCGGGTCGAACCCGCCGAACTCCAGAAAATCCCGGCGGCGGTAGGCCGCGCACAAGGCGTCGGGCAGCGGCTCGTCCTCGCGCTCCCAGGCCAGCTCCGCCCCCACCAGCATGGCCAGGGCGTCGTCGCGGTTGGCCACCCGGCAGGGGCCCGCCGCAGCGTCGCGGTCCGCCGGGAGCAAGGCCTCGTCCAGGCGGCAGAGGAGGTCCGGGGGCAAGAGGCAGTCGGCCTGACTGAAAAACAAAACCTCGCCCCTGGCCTGCTCGGCGGCCTGGTTGCGGGCCGCCCCGGCCGGGCAGGGGGGCAGGGGAAGCAGGCGGGCTCCCGGCCCCAGCTCCCGGAGAAGCGCTCGCAACGCCTCCAGGTCGTCCAGGCCGCCCCGGTGGGCCGTTACCACGGCCTCGCAGCGGCCGCTGGCCAGCAGGGGGGCCAAGGAGGACAGACCGCCCCTCATGTGAGGCATCGGTTGCCCGGCCAGGAGGATGATGCTGTAGGAGGGAGCGCTGGATGGCATTGAAGGCCGCCTTTTATAAAGGGTTGTCCGGATTGTAGCAGGGTGCCAAAAAGGCCACAAGCCGGGTTGGGGTATTGCGGCGATGCCGGTGGCGCGTTAAATATGTAAGATAATTTTTACCGGCTGTTTAGGCCGTTACCGGATTTAGGAGGCGCCCTTGCTGCTTTCGGTGGTTATGCCGGTTTACAACGAAGAGAGGTTCCTCGCCCAGATCGTCAAACAGGTCCAGGCGGTGGACCTGGGTGATTTGGAGATGGAGCTTATCCTGGTGGACGATTGTTCCACCGACGGGTCCCTGGCCATTGCCCAGGCCATGGAGGGTAAAACCTCCCTGGACGACAGCCTGAAACCCTTTGCCCGCCCCATCCGGCTCTACCGCCACCCGGTGAACATGGGCAAGGGCGCGGCCCTGCGCACCGGCTTCGCCCAGGCCAAGGGCGAGATGATCATCATCCAGGACGCGGACCTGGAATACGACCCCGAAGATTTCCATAAGCTTCTAAAGCCAATACTCAAGGGCAAGGCCGAGGTGGTCTACGGCTCGCGCTTCACCGGCGAGCGGCGCAACATGTTTTTCCACCACTGGCTGGGCAACCGCTTCCTCACCCTGACCACCAACGTGTTGTTCAACACCACCTTGAGCGACATGGAGACCTGTTACAAGCTATTCAAGCGCGAGGCCCTGGAGGGCATCGTCATCAAGAGCGACCGTTTCAACTTCGAGCCGGAGATCACCGCCAAGATACTCAAGAGGGGCATCCGGATCTACGAGGTGCCCATCTCCTACACCGGCCGCGAGTTCGACGAAGGCAAGAAGATCACCTGGCGCGACGGGCTGGTGGCCCTGTGGTGCCTGGTCAAGTTCCGTTTCACGGACTAGCATCTGTCATGTGGAAGCACTACCTAGTTGGGCTCCTGGTGAGCGTCGCCGCGGTGTATCTTTTCTTCCGGGCGGCCCCTCCCAGCCAGATGCTCTCATCCCTGGACCAGTTGAATCTGTGGTGGCTGGCCCCTGCCACGGCGGTTTACATCCTGTCCTACTGCTTTAGAGCCATACGCTGGCACTTTCTCATGCGCCCGGTGGCCCTGGTCAAGTTCAAGCCACTGTTTTCGGCCCTGATGATCGGCTTCTTGGGCAACAACATCCTGCCCGCCCACTTGGGCGAGGTGGTGCGGGCCATCGTCCTGGGAAGCAGCGAAAGGGTGAGCAAGTCGGCCACCCTGGCCACCGTGGTCCTGGAGCGGGTCTACGACGGCCTCACCGTGCTGTTCATGCTGTTTATCGTGCTGCTTTTCGTGGACCTGCCGGTGGGTCAGGTGAAGGGAAGCCTCATCACCACCCAAAACCTGCACACCGCCGGTTGGCTGGGCCTGGCCCTGTTCGCGGGCCTGTTGATCGTGTTGCAGGCCTTCCGCTGGCAGCGGGCCGCCTCCTTGAAGATCATGGCTTGGATCATGAAGCCGCTCCCCCAGCGCTTCAGCACCAAGATTCTGGACGGTTGCGACGCCTTTTGCGACGGCCTGGCCGTGGCCCGGGCCAGGGACCTGGTGTGGATAGGGTTCTATTCCCTGTGCACCTGGGGAGTCCTGGCCCTGTGGGCCTGGATGTTCATCCTGGCCTTCGGCATCCAGCTGGGCTTCATGGCCGGAGTGCTCATGGAGGTGGTGCTGGCCCTGGCCCTCTTGATCCCGGCGGCCCCGGCCTTTGTGGGCACTTTCCATTTGGCAGCCGCCGCCACCCTGGCATTCATGGGGGCCAATCCCGGCGTGGCCGGCTCCTACGCCATGGTGTTGTGGCTCAACCACTTCGTGTCCACCACCCTCTTGGGGCTGTACTACCTGTGGCGGCTGGGCCTGGGATGGGGCGCCCTCACCGGCAAGGCCCTCCAGGACAAGGCTGGCTAAAACGCGCTATCATGCCGGTAAACAGCCTGTCGCGACTCTCACAAAAGGTCTGGCTTACCCATGATTGAATCGGAAGTCTTCAACATCCCCCACGCCGAAATCGAGCTGGCCGGGCGACTGCACCGCCCCCAGGGCGCGCCCCGCGCCTTGGCCATAATCTCCCACGGCCTGGAGTCCTCCAAGGACAGCGAAAAGCTCACCCGCCTGGCCGCGGCCCTGGCCCGGACCGGCTACCTGGCCCTGCGCTTCGACCACGCCGGTTGCGGCGACTCTCCCGGCGACCAGAGCCGCACCTCGCTCACCGCCCGGCGCGACGAGTTCCTCTCCACGGTCAAGGCCATGCGCGCCCTGGAGCCGGAGCTGCCCCTGGTATACATGGGCTCATCCTTCGGCGGCACGGTGATCGCCTTGGCCGGGGACATCGAGCCCCCGGTGTGCTCCCTGCATTGGTCCACCCCCTGGGATTTCGAGCCCCTGTTCGGGATCATCCAAGACCCGGATGGGCGTCCCACTCTGCGCGACATGGTGCGCGACATGTACTACCACGACATAGAGGCGGTGTTGGCCCGCACGGCGCGAGCCTTTTTGGTGCACGGCGAGCTGGATGAGGTGGTACCGGTGGGGCAGGCCGAGCGGGCCCACCAGGTATTGCCCGAGCCCAAGGGCCTGCTGATCCTGCCGGGGGCGGACCACCGTCTGAGCAACCTGGAGGACCAGAAGCAGGCCATGGCCCACAGCCTGGCCTGGGTGGAGCAGTTCGTAAAGCCGGTGTGAGCTAGTCGCGCACTTCGCAGTCGCCGCGCTTGAGGCCCACGCAGGAGCAGGTGATATCCGTGTTCGCCGTGGGGCAGTCCCAATCAAAATCCATGGGCCCGCCGGAAGATGGGTGGAATATCTTGATGTATTCCGCGCCGGGCAGGCCGTCCACCACGTACAGGCACATCAGCTTGCCCGGACCGCGCAGATTGCCCTGAAAGGAAGCGGCGGCAAAATCGGCGATGCGCGCCGAGGCGGAGGGCTTCTTGTAGGAGCGGTCCTGCTGCCAGCCCTTGGGGGCGCTCCACCAGCCGTCCACGATTTGCAGTTCCTCGGGGGGAGGACACACCAGGGCCCAGGCCGTGGCGGAGCCCGCCAGCCAGACGAGAACCAGCAGGGGCAGGGCGAACCAACTGATGGAACGGGAAAATACTCTGCGGTGGCTGCGGGGCATGCTGCAAACCTTTGGGCAAGGGTGTTCGTATGAAGGCCAACGGCCGAAAACGCCGGGGCGCGCCTGGGAAAATCCCGTATGAACATAACAGAGGCCGAAGGGTATAAAAAGCGCTAAACGCCCCGCACCGGCCCCAGCGCCCCGGTAATGGGGCCGCGCGGATTAATGCGAGAAGCCAGCCAGGTTTAGATGTCGCCGCCTTATTCGTCCAGCCAACCCATTGCCTGGATGAGTCGCTCGCTACGGGGTATTATTTCCGCTGTATACAGCAATTACTATTGAGGCCACGGGTGGGCCGGCCGGTTCGCTATTGAGGCCTACATCGCCAACTTTGAAGCTGACATCAAGACGGGAGAAGCCATCAAATGAGTGGACCACTGGAAGGCGTCAAGGTCCTGGAACTGTCCATGTTCCAGCAGGGCCCGGTGGCCGGCATGCGCCTGGGCGACCTGGGCGCGGACGTTGTAAAGATCGAAGCCCCCTCGGGCGATCCGGCGCGCTACTTCATGCGCATCATCGGGGCCATGGCCGGGCTCAAGGGCCCCAATTACTATTTCGAGCACTGCAACCGCAACAAGCGGGCCATGGTGCTGGACATGAAAAAGCCCGAGGCCATGGAGATTTTCCTCAAGCTAATCGACCAGGTTGACGTGTTCGTCAACAACCTGAGCATCGGCGCGCCGGGGCGCATGGGCATCGGCCCCGAGGCGCTCCTGGAGCGCAACCCCCGCCTTATCTACGCCCAGGCCTCGGGCTGGGGCCGCAAGGGGCCGGACGCCGAGGCCCTGTCCTTCGACTACACCGGCATCGGCCGCTCCGGGCTGATGATGTCCGGCGGCGAGGCCGGTTCGCCCCCCACCCAGATGCTGCCGGGCGTCGGCGACGAAATGGGAGCCCTGGTCTGCGCCTGGGGCGTGTGCGCCGCCCTCTACGCCCGGGAGAAGACCGGCAAGGGCCAGGTGGTGGACACCTCGCTCATGGGCAGCGTCATCGCCAACCTGGGCCTTATCATGGCCGCCCCAGCCATTTTGGGCCAGGAGTTCCCCCGCGAGACCAGGGCCAAGGCGGGAAACCCCATGTACAACCACTACCGCTGCTCCGACGACAAATGGCTGGCCATCGCCCATCTCCAGCCCGAGCGCTACTGGCCCAAGGTGCTCAAGGCCCTGGACCTGATGGAGTTGGAAAACAATCCGCGCTTTGACAGTGTGGAGGCCCGGGGCCAAAACGCCCAGGCCCTGGTGGCCCTGTTCGACGAGAAGTTCGCCCAAAAGACCCGCGACCAGTGGCTGGCCATCCTGGCCGAGAACTCCTGCATCGCCACGCCCATCCAGGCCCCCATGGAGGTGGTTGAAGATCCACAGGTGGTGGCCAACAACTACGTGCTGCAGCGCGAAAACCCCGAAGAGGGCCCGGCGCGCACCACCGGCTTCCCCTGGGATTTCAGCGCCACCCCGGCTTCCTACCGCCGCAAGGCCCCGGAGCTGGGCGAGCACACCGACGAGGTGCTGACCGAGTTGGGATTTGACGCCGAGCAGATCGCCAAGCTGCGCGAGGATAAGGTAGTGGGTTGAGCGAACCCACCCACCCAAGGCTCAAATGCGCCTCCGCTCCGGCGGGGGCGTTTTTTGGGCCGCACGGCAATAGGCCCGAAGAAAACAATTTTATGACATTGACCGGCGGGAACCGATAAAGATACGATCATTCAACGAGTCACTGCCCCGCCACCCGAGATAAATCGCCTGCCTTAACCTCTAGTTTTCTCACCTTCGGCGCGATTCCAGGCGATGTGATCATTACTTCGTTTTTGCGGCCATTGGCGCGTATCACCAATGGCCTTTTTTATTTAAGCGGGAGGGCTGGTTTTTAAACAACCAAAGGCCGCTGGCCGTGGAGTGCGAAATGAAAGATGATTTGAGAGTATTCATGGTTCATAACGAGTGGGACAAGCTCAAGGAAGCTATGGTCGGCTTGGAGGACGGCACCATGGCCCCGGATTATATGCCCGAAATGAGTTGGATGGACCCTGAGCAAATCGACATCATGCAACAGAAGGCCGGCAAAATGACTACCGACATACGGCCGGACATGGCCCAGGCCCTGCGCGACCAGATTGAGGCCCACGTGAAACTGCTGGAGGCCCATGACGTCAAGGTGCACCGCACCGTACCCCTGCGCTATCCCGAGGAAAGGGAGTTTTTGGCCGAGGTTCAGAGGGGAAACATGGTCTTCGGCGGTCAGGATTTTTTTGTGGTCATAGGCAACAACGTCATTCTTCTGACCAACTTTCGCTATCCCTTTCGGCGCAAACAGATATACGGCGTGCGCCCAGCCTTGGAACCTTTACTTCAAAAAAGCAACGCCCGTTACGCGGCCATGCCGCCAGCTTCGCCGCATTACAGCAGGGACGAACTCTATCTCGAAGGCGGCGACATGCTTGTGGCCGGAAGAGACATTTACGTCGGCTGCTCCGGCCGGGCCTCCAGCCCGGCGGGCATCGCCTGGCTCAGGCAATACCTAGCGCCGGATTACCGGGTTCACATGATAGAAATGACGCCGGACGTATTCCATATGGACGGCTTGTGTATGTTCCCCCGCGAAGGGCTGGTGGTGTACAGCCCCGCCCACATCCCGGCGCTTCCCGATTCCCTGAAAAAGTGGGACAAAATCGAGTTGCAGGCAAACGAGTATTTTGGTGGAAACGGCCTTTGCCTGGACTACAAAACCATGGTGATGCCCAAGGGATATGAGAGGGTTTCCAAAGAAATGGAGAAAAAGGGCATCGAAGTAATTCTGGCGGAATATGGCATGACCATGGAGTTTGGCAGCGGGCCCCGTTGCCTCACCGGGGTGATCCGGCGCCATCCCTAGGCAGCCTAGCTCCGGATCAGCACCGTGCGCATTACCAGTAAGCATGCCCCCGCTTCGGCGGGGCATGCTTTTTGTGGCTGCGCGGGCTAGCCCTTTCAGGTGCGGTTTCTAGTAGAGGAAATAGACCATGGTGGTGAGCACCAATAGAAAGAGAATGCTCAACGGCGCCCCAGCCTTGATGAAGTCCAGGCTGCGATAGCCGCCCGGCCCCATGTACAGAGCGTTGACCTGATGGGTGGGCAGGATGAAGGAATTGGACGCGGCCAGCCCCACCACCAGGGCGGCCAGCCTGGGGTCCACCCCAAGGTCCTCGGCCAGGTTCACCACCAGCGGCACCAGCAGCACCACCGCCCCCACGTTGCTAACCACCAGGGTGAAGACGGTGGAGAGCACCGCCAAGATCAGCAAGACCACCAGGGCCGGCGGCTGGTCCAGCCAGGCCATCATTTGCCCCGCCGCCCAGGCGGCGGCCCCGGTCTTTTGGGTGGCCAGGCCAAGGGGTATCAACCCGGCCAGCAGGAACACGGTGCGCCAGTCCACCCCCTGGTACGCCTCGTCTATGGACAGCACCCCGGTGAGCACCATCCCGATGGCCCCGGCCATGAGGCACACCGGCAGGCTTAGGTTGCTGAAGATCACCAGCCCGGTGGCCAGGGCGAAGCAGGCGATGGCCAGCCCGGCCTTCTGGGGGTTGAGCACCTCGCGTTCCATGGACTGGCTGAAGATGAGATCCCTGGTCTGGCGAAAGCGCTTGAAGTTCCGCCAGGCCCCGTGCATCAAAACCGCGTCCCCCACCTTGAGCTTTTCCGCGCCCAGTTGGGTGTAGTAGTCGCGGTCCTCGCGGTACAGGGCAAGGGGGGCCACCAGATAGTTGTGGCGGAAACGGATCTCTTGCAGGGTCTTGCCCACGAAAATGGAGTGGGGGGGCACCACCGCCTCGGCGATCCCCGCCATCTCGCTGTCCAGATCCTGGGCGAACACCTTGAGCTGGTCGCTCACCTTGAAGCCGTAGGCCGCGGCCGCTTGTTCGATCTTTTGCCTGGGCCCGTAGACCGCGATCACCGAGCCCGGCTCCACGGTGGAGTCCCGGTCGGGCGGAATCAGCTTGATGCGACCGTCCAGGCTGGCCAGGGCCACGGTGTGCACCAGGTAGTTGTCGCACAGCTCGTAGACCTTGAAGGCCTTGGCGCTGCCCTGGGGGAAGGTCAGTTCGTACAGCTCACCCAACTGCTTGTAGTACAGGGAAGGGTCGGCGGCGATCTCGCAGGCGCCTGCGGCTTGGCGGTCTCCGGGCAAAAGCAGCGGCCCCAGGCAGATGAAAAACAGGATGCCCGCCACCACCAGGGCCAGGCCCACCGGGGTCACGCTGAACAGGCCGAAGGGCTCCAGCCCATAGGGCGCCAGGAGGTCGTTGAGCATGATCAGCGGGCTGGAGCCCACCAGGGTAACGGTGCCACCCAGGATGGCCGCCGCGCCCACGGGCATGAGCAGCTGGGACAAGGGCAGGCCGCTTTCGCGGCTTATGCGCCGCAGGGCGGGCAGGAACAGGGCCGCGGCCCCAATGTTTTGCATGAAGCTGGAGACTATGGCGATGGTCAACGACAGCAGGGCCACAATCCGCCAGCGGCTGCAACCGGCCAGGCGCAGCAGGGGGCGCACCCCCATGGCGATCACCCCGGTGTGGTCCAGGCCGCGCCCCAATATGATCACCGCGATGATGGACACCACCGCCGTGGAGCCGAAACCGGCGAAGGCGGTGCGGCCGTCGATCAGGCCCAGGGCGGGCAGGGTGATCATGGCCAGGATGGCCACCACGTCCACCCGCACCCACTCCACGATGAAGAGGAAAATCACCGCGACGATCACGGCGAAAACCAGGATCATGTCCAAGGTCAGGGCGGTTTGGGGCAATTGCCGACTCCATTGCCCTCAAGCCCGAATTCCGACGGCGGAAGGCCAGGGGGCGCTTCAAAGGTAGGGGCGCAAGGCCTATCGACACTATGACATATTATGCGGCAAACGCCGCGCGTTGGCTAACGGTAGGCTTGGGAGGCAAGGGAGAGCGGTGCACCCACCTACCGCCGGATCAGCACCACGCCCGCTACCAGCAAGGCGGCTCCCAACAGGCGCAAGGCGTCGGCCGGCTGACGGGTCAGGCCCATGAGGCCGTAGTGGTCAAAGGCCAGGGAGGCGATCATCTGGCCGGTGACGAACAGGGCCAGCAGGGTGGCCGCGCCCAAGCGGGGCAGGAGCATTATGGTGATCACCACGTAGACCGCCCCGAACAGGCCGCCGGTCCAGTGCAGCCAGGAGCTTTTGGCCACGGCCCCTGCCGTGGGCAGAGGCTCGCGGATGACCAGGATCACCGCCAGCATCACCAGGGTGCCCCCCAGGTAGCTCACGAACGAGGCCCAGGAGGCCGAGCCCAACGCCCTCCTAAGCTCGGTGTTCACCGTGGCCTGGACCACGAAACAAGCCCCCGCCAAGGCGGCCAAGCTCCCCAGCCCCAGTATTTGCCATATTGCCGCCATGCCCAGCCTCTCCCTTGCGGTTCTGATAAACCTTAGCACCGTCGAGGAGTTGGAAGGAAGTGCCGGGAGGATTAGCTGTTGGAATCAGGCGGGGCAGGGGATGGCCATATCGGGGCAAAGAAAAAGGCCGGTTTGGCAACCGGCCTTGATCTTAAAAAGTTTTTGGTGGAGGCGCGGGGAATCGAACCCCGGTCCGAAAGCTTTCAGCCCAAGCCACTACATGCTTAGTCCGTGATTCTTTCTCGCCCCCGGATAGTCCCACGGACAGGGCTTCCGGGTGGCCAGTCTAGCCTTTGTTTTCGGTCCCGGGCCGGTTAGACGGTGCCCGTTCCCTATCCCGCTAGTCGACGTCCGCACCAGCCCCGCAGGAGTAGGCTGGGAAGACGATAGCCTTATTTACGCGGCTACGGCGTATGTGTAATCGTCTGCGATTACTTTAGTTTCCCACCGGATAACGGGCCGACAGGACCCCGGCATGCAACTTTAAGCCTCAACTGCCTCCGTCGAAACCATGTCGCCCCCACAAGCCAATCTTGCAGGTGTATTAAATATAGACATTGCGGGCCGTCATTACAAGCAGGACCCGGCAGAAAGGGCTATCCATATCCTAAAGGTATTGACAAAAGGAGCAATATTGGAGATAGTGCCTAACGCGTTAAGACGAGCTGGTCGGCCGCACCAGTGGTAAGTGAATTTTAAGGCCCGCAAAGGAGAGTGGCGTTGGCGCTGACCAAAGAAAACATAATCAACGAAGTATATGAAACCACCCAACTGCCCAAAAATCGGTCGCGTGAGGTGGTGGAAACAGCTCTGGAGTTGATGAAAGGCACCCTCGCCGTGGGGGACGACCTGTTGATCAGTGGTTTCGGCAAATTCATGGTCAAGGATAAGAAGGCCCGCCGGGGCCGCAATCCTCAGACCCGCGCTGATTTGCAGCTCAGGGCCCGCCGCGTGGTGGTGTTCAAGACCTCCGGAGTTCTGCGCCGCCGCATAAACGAAGCTGCCGGGCTGGATCCGGAATAGCCCTTAGCTCCTTACCAGGCGACTACAAAGGCCTGTTTGTGGCTTTCCTGCCGCAAACGGGCCTTTAATTTTTCCGCCTGTTCCAGGCTGTCCAGCTTGCCCACCCGCACCCGCGTAAAGACCATGTCGCCCCGGTTGTAGTCCACCACGCTCACGTCCTGGTAGCGGGTGCGCAGCATTGCCGCCAGGCGGTAGGCGTTGCTTTCCAGGGTAAAGGCGCCCACCTGCACCGTAAAGGGGCCCAGCTTGACCACGGCGGTGGGGGCGTCGGCCGGCGGAGGAGCCGTGTCCGAGGGCCGCGACGCCAGGGCCCGGATGTACACCGGCGCGGTGCCCGGCCCGAGAACTCCCAGCTTGCGGGCCGCAGCCTTGGACAAGTCTATGATGCGCCCGTCCACGAAAGGCCCACGGTCGTTCACCCGGACCACCGCCTTTTTACCGTTGTCCTGGTTGACCACCTCCACCCAGGTGTTCATGGGCAAAAGCTTGTGGGCGGCGGTCATCTTTTCCATGTCATAGACCTCGCCGTTGGAGGTCAGCTTGCCTTGGAACTTGGGCCCGTACCAGGAGGCCAGGCCTCGCTGCTCAAAACCGTGGGCCTGGGTGAAGGGCTGATAGCTGCGCCCGAAAACGGTGTAGGGCTTGCCCTTGGGCAGGTCGCGGCCCGCCGGGGGAGGGGGCACCACCTTGGGCCCGCAGGCGCTGAGGATCAGCAGCAGGGCGGTAAGGACGGCCAGTAGGGCTGAAATGGACCAAGCTCGAACAGGCAGCGTAATGCTCCTCTGGTAAAGGGTCCCTTGTTTATAACCCCATATTGGGCCATACTCAAGCGCCCCGTGGTTGACACGGGCCGCCACCGCCTCCTAAACTTGGGCCAAACGCCTCGGAGCCCGGCGAAAAGCCGCGCCCTCATACGCCGATAGGCAGGAATCAGGAAGGAACAGCCCATGCTCAATGCTTGGCATTGGCTTTTAGCTCATCCCTACCTTATGGGCCTGATCCTGCTCGCGGCGGCCGTGCTGTCCGCCCTGATCGTGGACTACCTGTTCGGCCGCGTACTCAAGGCCTTCGTCCGTCTAAGCAAAACCGAGTTGGACGATAATATCCTGAACAACCTGCACGGCCCCATGCGCACCTCGGTGATTCTATTTGCCGTGTTGGTAGCCATGGACGTCTATTTTGAGGAACAAACCTGGCAAGGCCCCCTGGTCAACATAATCTACTCGATCATAATCATCGTGTGGACGGTGTACCTGGTGCGCATGTGCCGCATGATTTTCCGTACCCTGAGAGAGCGCCACCGCAAGGAGCACACACCCCGCCAGCTTTTGCCCCTGCTTGACAACCTGATCATGCTGCTGCTGCTGGTGCACGGCGGCTATTGGCTGTTCAAGATCTGGCATATCAACGTCACCCCCCTGCTGGCCTCGGCGGGCATCGCCACCGCGGCCGTGGCCCTGGCCTCCAAGGACACCCTGGCCAACCTTTTCGGCGGGGTGAGCGTGCTGGTGGACCATCCCTTTCGCCTGGGCGACTACATAACCCTGAGCGACGGCCAGCGGGGCGAAGTGGTGGACATCGGCATCCGCTCCACCCGCATCCTTACCAGGGACAGCGTCTTGATAACCGTGCCCAACTCCATCATGAGCACCACCATCGTCACCAACGAAAGCGGCCGGGTGCCCCGCTTCCGGGTGAGGGTGACCGTGGGGGTGGGCTACGATTCAGACCCGGAGTTGGTGGAGGCCACCTTGCTCAAGGCTTGCGAGGGCATCAACGAAATCTTGCCCAGCCCCAAGGCGCGGGCCCGCTTCCGCGAGTTCGGCGAGTCCTCCCTGGTCTACCAGCTTTTGGCCTGGATCCACGACCCCGGCGACCGGGGCCGCATCATCCACGAGTTGAACACCAATGTACTGAAGCTGTTTCGCCAGGAAGGCATCGAAATTCCCTTCCCCCAACGGGTTGTCAGCTATCATCCCCGCGACGGCCGACTGCACGGCAAGGTGGAACTGCTCAAGGGTGAGGGTGGCGACCAGGCTTAAGTTTTTCCAACCTATCTCACATTGCGTCACAACTTTCTGCATATAATAAATATAGGAATAATTGCCTTTCTCTCTTTCTGAGAACCGGCCTGCCCCCTTGACACTGTTGGTCGATTGAAGCGGCCCACAGGCATGTAGTCATCCAGTACTGGTGGGGGTAGGGAATCATGACTGGCTTGAAACTACGCATAGGCGGCCTGCTGTACCGGCTGTCCAGCCGAGACGGCTTCCACGTAACCGTAAGAAGGCTCACCGAGGGCCTGGTCATAACCCTGCTCATCGGCGCGGTAACCCTTTTGGTCTACCTCACCGGTGGGCTGAAGTTCGTCTACTCCCACGCCATGTATCTGCCCATCGTGCTGGCCGGGTTCCGTTTCGGGATGTTGGGCGGAACCCTGGCCGGAGGCCTGGGAGGGTTCGCCCTGGGGCCTTTCATGCCGTTGTTGGTATATCCTTGGGAGCCCCAGGAGACCCACGCCTGGCTCTACCGAATGGCTTTTTTCGCCTTCATCGGCCTGGTGGTGGGGGGCATCAGCCTCATCAAGAACCTGCAGGTGGATTTCCTGGGAACCGTGCTGCAAGAGATGAGCGCCACCTTTGCCCGCACTCTGCGGGGCCTGGCCAAGGCCATAGAGGCCAATGACCGCTACACCATCGGCCACAGCGAGCGGGTGGCCTGTAACGCGGCCATCCTGGGCATGCGCCTGGACATGGACGACAAGGACCTGCAACAGCTCTACTGGGCCGGGCTTTTGCACGATCTGGGCAAGTTGGGCGTGCCCAGCCATGTGCTGCACAAGCCGGGCAAACTGAGCCCCGAGGAGTTGGAAAACGTTCGCCAGCACAGCCGCATCGGCGATGAAATCCTCTCGCGCATTTCACCGCTCTTCTACGCGATTTCAGACGGGGTCCGTCATCATCACGAAAAATGGGACGGCAGCGGCTACCCGGACGGCCTTCAAGAGGACCAGATACCCTTTTTCGCCCGGGTGCTGGCGGTGTGCGACATATTCGACGCCCTCACTTCCGAGCGCACCTACCGCGACTCCCTACAGCCCAACGATGCGGTGAAAATAATACGGGAGGGCGCCGGCACCCACCTGGACCCCGATGTGGTGGAACAACTCCTGCGTGCTTTTCAGTCCCGTGAGCTTGTGTGGAGCGAAAACCAGCGCCCCTGCAACGAGCCCTCGGAATTTGACTACAGCTTTATCTGGGATTACTACACCAACCGTTACCGGGACGGCGGCGGCGCGGGCTGGCTGCGGGGGTAGTGGGATCGGGGCAACCCCTGACGGGGCAGGGGGCTCAGGGTGCAGGGGCTGCCCGGGCCGCGAAGCTAGTCGCCGATGGGAACGCCGGCCTTGGCGTCGTCGATGCAATTGGCCAATTCAGACTGGGAAGCGTCCTTGGGGTCTTTCAGGGCCCCCACCGGGCAGATGAACTGATTGCCGGCCTTGTCGCTGACCCACACAAATCCCTTTTCGCCCTGGCTGTCCGCCTTTGACATACCTCGTCCTCCTTTTAAAAAAACACCTGATAGTTACAGGTTGAGGCCTGCATGAGGAGGTAGTCAAGAGGCTTAATAGGGATTGCCTGGGATGCAGGGCTATGAACGGCAAGGCGGACCAGCCCAAAAAATTGAGGCCCGCCGGGAAAGGGAGGGGAACCCGGCGGGCCTCTATGGCAGGATTCAGGATGCTTCCAAAGCCCGGCATCCACTCGGGCCGCAGTTCTAGTAGCTTATGGGATAGCCGTTCTTGTCCAGCACCTTGGCCGCCACGGCGCGCTTGAGGGCGATGGCGTTGGCCGGGTTGTACTTGAGCAGCTTGCGGGCGCCCACCATCATGGTGCGCAGGTCGTCGCCCTCGGCCATGACCGCCAGGCACTCGTTGGCCCAGGCCATCATCCTGGGCATCACCTCGTCCATGTAAACCTGGGTCATGTCCATGTAGACCTTGGCCTTGTCCTCGCCCAAGGAGGCGATGGCCTTCTTGGCGCGGATCACGCAGCTCTCCATGGCGAAGGCCTCGATGATCATGTCCGCGATCTTGAGCAGAAGCTCCTGCTGGTGGATGAGCTTCTGCATGAAGGTCTGGGCGGCCAGTCCGGCCACGTAAATCACCGACTTCTTGGCCATCTCGGCCACGTGGGCCTCGTAAGCCAAAGGCTCGTCGGGCAGCTCCACCATCATGGGGGAGTACTCCATGATCTCGCCCAGAAGCTTCTGGCCCGCGGCCATGAGCGGCAGCTTGCCCTTCATGGCCCGTTTCAGGAGCTCGCCGGGGATGGTCATGCGGTTGATCTCGTTGGTGCCCTCGAAGATGCGGTTGATGCGGGCGTCGCGGTAGTAGCGCTCGGCCGGGTACTCGCTCACGTATCCGTAGCCGCCGTGAATCTGCACGCACTCGTCAACCACGAAGTCCAGCACCTCGCTGCCCAGCACCTTGTCGATGGAGCATTCCACCGCGTACTCGCGGATGGCCGCGCTGGCCTTGCCGCCGTACTCGGGGTCAGTGGGGTCCACGCCGTGCAGGGAGGCGTCGATGAGGCCCACCGAGCGGTAGATGGAAGTCTCGGCGGCGTAGATCTTGGAGGCCATGCGGGCCAGCTTCTCCTGGATAGCCCCGAACTCGGCGATGGGCTTGCCGAACTGCACCCGCTCCTTGGCGAACTTGGTGGCGGTCTCCAGAGCTCCCTTGGCTCCGCCGGTGGCGGCGCAGCCCAGCTTGTAGCGGCCGATGTTCAAGACGTTCAAGGCGATGGTGGCGCCCTTGCCGCGCTCGTAGAGCAGGTTCTCCACCGGCACCTGGGCGTCTTCCAGGATAACGGTGGTGGTGCTGCTGCCCTGGATGCCCAGCTTGTGCTCCTCGGCCCCGGAGCTAACGCCCGGGAAGTCGCGCTCCACGATGAAGGCGCTGAAGTCGGTGTTGTCGATCTTGGCGAATACGATGAAGGTCTCGGCCCAACCACCGTTGGTGATGAACATCTTCTCGCCGTTGATGATGTAGTGCTTGCCGTCCTCGCTGAGCACCGCCTTGGTGCGGCAGCCGCCCACGGCGTCGGAGCCCGCGCCCGCCTCGGTGAGGCAGTAGGCCGCGATCTTTTCGCCGGAGGCCAGGTCGGGCAGGTACTTTTCTTTCTGGGCCTGGTTGCCGTAGTAGACGATGGGCAGGGTGCCGATGCCGGTGTGGGCTCCCTGGGCCACGGCAAAGGATCCGGACTTGCCGATCTCCTCGGTCACGCAGGCGGTGGAGATCTTGTCCAGGCTCAGGCCGCCAAACTCTTCGGGCACGTCGGAGCCCAACAGGCCCAGCTCACCTGCCTGGGCCATGAGCTTCTTCATCAGCGCGTGGTCTTTTTCCTCGATCTGATCGCTCACTGGGTAGATCTCGCCGATCACGAAGTCCGCCGTGGTGGTGAGGATCATCTTGTGCTCGTCGGAAAACTCCTCGGGCACGAAGGCCGCTTCGGGGTCGGTGGGGCCAAGCAGAAAACCGCCACCCTGGGGAATCTTTTTATCAGCCATGATTGGGCTCCCTATGTCTAAGCTAAAACCTTGCCGAGCCGCGCCGGGGTGGGGCGGCTAGTAATTCTCTTTTTCGAACACGCCGGCCGCGCCCATGCCGAAGCCGATGCACATGGACACCAGGCCCCAACGGGAGCCGTCGCGGCGGCCCATCTCATAGGCCAATTGGGTGGTCAGCTTGGCGCCGGTGCAGCCCAGGGGGTGGCCCAGGGCGATGGCCCCGCCGTTGACGTTGGTGATGTCCAGGGGCAGCTTAAGCTCGCGCAGGCAGTAGGCCGCCTGGGAACCGAAGGCCTCGTTTAGCTCAATGAGGCTCAGGTCGTCCACGCCGATGCCCGCCAGGGCCAGGGCCTTGGGGATGGCCGCCACCGGGCCGATGCCCATGTAGCGCGGGTCCACGCCGGCCACCGCGAAGGAGCGGTAGGTCAGCATGGGCTTGAGGCCCAGGGCCTTGGCCTTTTCCTTGGACATGCACATCACCGCCGCCGCGCCGTCGCTCATCTGGGAGGAGTTGCCCGCGGTGACCGTGCCGGTCTTGACAAAGGCGGGCCTGAGCTTGGTCAGGGTCTCCATGGTGGTGCCGGGGCGGGGCCCCTCGTCCACCTCGAACACCTCTTCGTAGAGCTCGTAGCGGCCCTTTTTGTTCTTGCGCTGCTTGGTGACCATCAGGGGCACGATCTCGTCCTTGAAGCGCCCCTCGGCGATGGCCTTGAGAGCCAGCTCGTTGGAGCGCACTCCCAGCTGGTCCTGCTCTTCGCGGGAGATGCCAAAGTCGTTGGCCACGTTCTCGGCGGTCATACCCATGCCCTCGTAGGCCCAGGGCTTGGTGAGGCCCATCTCCGGGTCGAGCATCATCATGTTGCCGCCCATGGGGATCAGGCTCATGGACTCCACGCCGCCCGCGATCATGACTTCGGCCTGGCCGCACATGATGCGCTCGCAGGCGATGGAGATGGCGTTGAGGCCCGAGGAGCAGAAGCGATTCACAGTCATGCCGGGGACCTCGTCGGGCAGCCCGGCCTTTTGGGCCGCCACGCGGCCGATGTTCAGGCCCTGCTCGGCCTCGGGAAAGGTGCAGCCCATCACCACATCGTCGATTTCCACAGGATCGAGGCCTGGGGTGCGTTTGACTACTTCGCCCACCACGGTGCTGGCCATGTACTCGGGACGAGTCTGGCGCAGGATGCCCCGGGGGGCGCGCCCCACCGCGGTTCGGCAGGCCGCGACAATCACGGCTTCCTTCATGAGATACCTCCCATATAAACTGAGGCGAAAATTATAAAAACAGGAGAGGGGCCCAATAAAATAGCGCCCGCACGACGTGTTTGTATTGTTTCAGCCCCTCTCCTGTTCATTTCCATTGGTCCTTCGCTCCCCGTATCAGTTGCGCAGGGGCTTGCCGGTCTTGAGCATGTGGGCCATGCGCGCCTGGGTCTGGGGCATGCCGCACAGCTTGAGGAAGGCCTCGCGCTCCAGATCCAGGATGTACTGCTCGCTCACCTCGGTGTCGGGCAGCACGTTGCCGCCGGTCAACACCCGGGCCACCTCGGTGGCCACGTTGATGTCGTGATCGGTGACGAAGCCGGCCTTGTGCATGTTGTACAGGGCGTAGTTGAACACGCCCATGGCGTCGCGGCCCAGCACCCGGATGTTGTCGATGGGCCGGGGAGGGGTGTAACCGGCCATGCTCATGGCCAGCACGTTGTCCTTGGCCTTCTTGATGCGGTAGTCGGCGTTGACCACCACCTTGTCGGTGTTGCGGAAGATGCCCATCTTCACCGCCTCGGGGGCGCTGGTGGCCACCTTGGCCATAGCGATGGTCTCGAAGGCGCGGGCAACGAAGGGCAGCAGGTACACCTGCTTGGGATACAGGCCGCCCTTTTCGATCTTGAACACCCGCTCGTGGGTGTTTCTGAGCAGAAGTTCCTTGGTGCCGCCACCGGCGGGGATGACGCCCACGCCGACCTCGACCAGGCCCACGTAGGACTCGGCCGCAGCCACCACCCGGTCGGAGGCCAGGCAGATCTCGCAGCCGCCGCCCAGGGCCATCTGGTGAGGAGCGCTCACCACCGGCTTGGAGCAGTACTTCAGGCGCATGAAGGCGTCCTGGAACTTCTTGATCATCCAATCGAGCTCGTCCCACTCCTCTTCCTGGGCGGTGAACAGCACCAGCATGAGGTTGGCTCCCACCGAGAAGTTGGTGCCGTGGTTGGCCACCACCAGGCCTTCCCAGCCTTCTTCTTCCACCTTGTCGGCTGCCTTCTCGCACATGGTGATGATGTCCTGGCCCATGGAGTTCATCTTGCTGTGGAACTCCAGGCACAGCACGCCGTCGCCCAGGTCGATAAGGGAGGAGCCCTTGTTCTCCATGACCGTCTTGTTGCGGTCCTTGAGGGAGGGCAGGAGGATGATCTCCGGCGACATCTCCACCAGCTTGTATTGCTTGCCGGGGATGTCGTAGTAGTACAGCTCGCCGTTTTCCTTCTTGTAGAAGGACTCGATGCCCGCGGCCATCATTTCTTCGACCCAAGCGGGCACGGTGTAACCGGCGGCCTTCATGGCTTCCACCGACTTGGCCAGGCCCAGGGCGTCCCAGGCCTCGAAGGGCCCCATCTTCCAGTTGAAGCCCCACTTCATGGCGTTGTCGATGTTGACGATGTCGTCGGCGATCTCGGGGATGCGGTTGGCCGCGTAGATCAGGCCCTCGGTCATATGGCGGAAGGTGAATTCGCCGGCCTTGTCCTTGGCGTAGTACATGGCCTTCAGTTTGCCCTTGGAGCCCGGGGCCTGCTTGGCCGCTTCCAGGGAGGCGAACTTGACCTTGTTCTTGGGCCGGTACTCCATGGTCTCGCGGTCCAGGACCAGGGTCTCTTTCTTGCCCTCGGGGGTCTTGGCCCGCTTATAGAAGCCCTGCTTGGTCTTGTTGCCCAGCCAGCCGTTGGCCAGCATTTTCTTGAACCACTCGGGAGGCTGGAACGCCTCGCGCTTTTCATCGTCCGGGCAGCCGTCGAACACGTTGTCGGCCACGTGGCCCAGGGTGTCCAGGCCCACCAAGTCGGCCAAGCGGTAGGAGGCCATCTTGGGGCGGCCCAGGACGGTGCCGGTAAGGGCGTCGGCTTCCTCGAAGCTCAGGCCCATCTCGTCGATGAGCTGGTTCAAGTAGCACATGCCGAACACGCCGATGCGGTTGGCTATGAAGTTGGGGGTGTCCTTGGCGAACACCACGCCCTTGCCCAGCACGTTCTCCGCGAACTGGGCCATGCCGTCGATCACCTCGGGCTTGGTCTTGGGGCCGGGGATGATCTCGAAGAGCTTCATGTAGCGGGGCGGGTTGAAGAAGTGGGTGCCCAGGAAATGCTCCTGGAACTCGGGGCTCAGGTGCTCGCTCATGGCGGCCACGGAGATGCCCGAGGTGTTGGTGGTCACCACGGCCTTTGGCGCGCGCACCTTGTCGATGCGGGCCAGGAGGTCCTTCTTGATGTCCAGCAGCTCAACCACCACCTCGATGATCCAGTCGCACCCGGCCAGGAGGTCGAAGTTGTCCTCCAGGTTGCCGGTGGTGATCAGGGAGGCGTTCTCCGGCACGTAGAAAGAGGCCGGTTTGGACTTGAGGGCGCCCTGCAAGCCGTTTTGGGCGAAATAGTTGCGGAATACCGGCGAGTCCTCGCTAACCCCCTTCTTGGCCAGCGGATCGGGCATCTTGGGGGGGACGATGTCCAAAAGTACCGTGGGCAGGCCCACGTTGGCCATGTGGGCGGCAATAGTGGCACCCATCACCCCAGCGCCGATGACGCCCACTTTTTTGATTTTCAGGGACATAAAGCTAACCTCCTTAGCCAGGCTCGCCGCGCCGCTGCTTGCGCAGAGATGAATGAAGAATCATTCATATTATTTTAGAGCGACCTTGAATCCAGGACTCCCTGGAGCCCACAAGTGAATGAATTGTCATTCAGTGGCCTAAAAACTAGCACGCCGGTTCTTGGACTGTCAAATATTTTTTACCGGCTTACCAAAAAACCTCCGGGCAGGTCCCGTTTCGGTGGTCAATCCTTCTTTAGCCAGTGGTTCTAGTGGATTGCCAATCAGGGGCGCATGTGATAGTGTCAGCACCGGTTCCTGATGCTACACAAACGTCATTTTGTTTAATTACCTATATCTTACCGTGGTGCAAAGCTTGATTATTGTGACCGAGGCACGCTCGACCAAAGGGGCCGCCGTATTCGGCCTCAGGCTCTTTCTATTTTTTCTGACCCTATTAGTCCTCTGTTCTCCTTCATTTTCCGCGCAAGCCACCCAGGCCCCGGAGGCCAGCCCCCTGCGGCTCATCCCCTTGGATTCCGTTGGCCAGCCGGTGGTGTGGTGCTATCACGGACAAGTCCCTGACACCCGTTTGGTGGTGGTGGACAAGTCCCGCCAGCGGCTAATGGTGCTGCGCTACCTGGGAAAATTGGCCCTGGAGTTCGAGTACCCCTGCGCCTCGGGAGAGAAGCAGGGGCCCAAAAACTCCGCCCTGGATGAAAAGACTCCCGAGGGGATCTATTTCGTCACCAAGCGTTTCAAGGACAACAAGATAACCGTCTTCGGCGACCGGGCCCTGCACCTCAACTATCCCAATCCCCAGGACAAGGTCCAGGGGCGCAATGGCGACGGCATCTACATCCACGGCACCAACCGGGACTACAAACCGCGCAGCAGCAACGGCTGTCTGGTCATGGCCAACCATGACCTTGCCCTGGTGGAGCCGCTGGTCAATGAGCAGTTCACCCCGGTGATCGTGGTGGAGCGCCTGGCCTTGCCCAGCCCCGCCTTGCAGGCGGCGGCTTGCGAGTACCTGCGCACCGTTAACCTCGACTCCCTGAGCCAGACCTCGGCCCACCAGCCCAACGGCCTGGAATTGCTGCGGCCCACCACGGCCAAGCGGGAGTTGTCCGGGCTGGCGGCCAAGTTTGAGCAGTTGGGCTCGGGCGTAAAGGTGCAAAACAAGGGACTGGCCCTGTTCGGCAGCGGCAGCCAGTGGGTGCTGTTGGCCGCTCAGGAGATGGAAGGTCCCGGCAACAAGAAAGTCCTTCTGACCCGGCGCTTTTACCTTTCCGGCCAGGAGCCGGCGGTCTTCAAGCTGGTGCAGTCCCAGTGGGTGCTCCCGGATTTGGCGCACGCCCGCCTGCTGGCTTCTTGGGCCACCCAAAAGACCGCAGCCCTGACACCGGCCGCTCCCAAGCCAATAAGCAAGAAAGCGGCGGTCCCGGACCAGGTCGAGACGATCAAGCAAATGCTGGCAGCCTGGACCTCGGCCTGGCAAAACAAGCAACTGGACCAATACATGGGCTTCTATGCCCGCGACTTCCGCGGCTCGGGCAAGAACCGGCGTCAGTGGCAAAAGCACAAGAGCTATCTCAACCGCACCTACAAGAAAATCACGGTTCGCCTGGAGGACGTGAAAATCAGGGTGAGCGGCAAGCGCGCCCAGGTCAGCTTTGTCCAGCACTACAGCTCGGACTGGCACAGCGACCTGGGTCTCAAGCACTTGCAACTGGTGTTCAGGGACGGGCGCTGGCTCATCCGCTCCGAAACCTGGCGAAAGATGCTGTCACCCCGCCCCGGACCCAGGCGCGATTCTTGACCCTCTCTTGCCTCGGCATCAGCGAAACTATAGGATAGGCATTAACCAATCACTCTGAAAAAGGGGGTAAATTGGCCCGGCAGAAAATCGATGTACTGCTGGTGCGCAAGGACGCCCCGGTGCAAACCATGCGTTTAGGCCCCTGGCTTTTATATATTTTTATTCTCCTGATGACCCTCACCCTGGCCGCCCTGGGCGGGGGAGGGTATCTGCTTTACCAGCAGAACCAGGCCCTGAGCGAAATAGTCAGGGACAACAAGCGCCTTAGACTGTCGGCCCAGAACCTGGAAACCATCGTGCGCGGCCTGCAGGACCGGGCCTTTTTGGCCAACATGACCGGCGACGGCCCCCCTCTACCGCCTCCGCCGCCCCCCAGGCATATGCCCGTTCCGCCTCCCCCGGCCCCCGTGGCCAAGCCGACCCAGGCTCCCCCGGAACAGACGGCGGACAACGACGCCAAGGCCAAGGAGAACGGCGAAGCCTCCACTCCCCAGGAGGCCCAGGCGGTGGAGCCCTGGCCCACCAGCGCCGACTGGGTGGATGTGCGCAAGGTTAAGCTCACCAAGTCCGGGCGGGATCTTCTTGTCTATTTCGACATCGCCAACAAACGAGACTACAAGCACCCGGCCCAAGGCTACGCCACCGTGCTTTTGCGCAGCGAACGTAAGGGCGCGCCCTGGGTCGAGGCCTGGCCGCCCACCCGCCTGACCCCCCTGGGCAGGCCGGAGGACCCCAAAAAGGGCGCCCACTTCGCGGTGCAGCGCTTCAAACGCTTCAGGGCACGCTTCGTCCTGGTGGACAAGGACGTGGAAGCCGTGGAGTTTTTGATCTTCAACGAGCAGGGCGAGCTCGCCCTGTTGATGCGTGAAGAGGCGGGCTCCAAAAAGTCCAACAACTAGCCGAGGAAAGCCAAGACCTTGTCCGCCAACCAGTTGACCATACTAGCCGCCGGCACCATCGTGCGCGGCGACGTCTTCGCTCAGGACACCCTGGTGGTGGAGGGCGGGGTGCAGGGCAACGTGGTGGCCCACCGGGTGGTGGTAAAGGGAACCGGGTGGATTCAGGGCACCTTGACCTGCCGTTCCCTGTCCATAGAACTGGGCGGCGTGGTCGACGCCGAGGTGGAGGTGGTGGAGACCGGGATGCTCATGAAACCGGCCCAGGCCCGCAACTCGGCCCTGCCCAACAACGGTGGCAAGGCCCTGCTGGAGCAAACTCCGGCCACGGAGGACGAGGCATAGCCGTGTTGCACAAGAACGCGGATGAGCTGAAAGTATTCACGGCTTCCGATGGATGCCGCCTGGCCGAGGTCATCCACCCGGCCAACGATTCCACCGACCCGGGCGTAAGCCTTTCGCGGGCCTGGCTGCCCCCCGGCGGGGCCACCAAGCCCCACCACCTGGATTTTCTGGAGATTTATTACGTGCTGCGGGGCAGGGGAGTGTTCCACCTGGACGGCGAGTCCCAAGAGGTGGGGCCCGATTCCTGCGTGTACCTCCCGCCCGGCTCACGACAGTGGCTGCAAAACACCGGCTCCGAGGACCTGGTGTTTCTGTGCGTTTGTCATCCGGCCTGGAGGGCCGAGGGCGACCATCTCGCCTGACCCCCTCCGGCGCGGTTTTCAACAAAGGGGATAATCATGCCCAACGTATTGATCGTATATTTTTCCCACGGCGGCAACACCCGCAAGATGGCCGAGGCCCTGGCGGCCAGCGTCAAGGCAGGCGGCTGCGAGGTCAGCCTGAAAAAGGTGGAAAACGCCACCAATGACGACCTCAGGGCGGCGGACGGGGTGCTTTTGGGCGCTCCCTGCTATTTCGGCTCCATGGCCAACCCCATGAAGAAGTTCATCGACGAATCCATCGCCCTGTTCGGCAAGGGCGAGTTGGAAGGCAAGCCCGCCGGGGCTTTCGCCTCCACCGGCGGCATCGGCGGCGGCGGCGAGTTGACCCTCCTATCCATGCTGCAAGGCCTGTTGATACACGGCATGGTGGTGCGGGGCCTGCGCAAGGGCGGCCACTTCGGACCCTTGGCCATCGGCGAGCCGGACCAGCGGGTCATGGACGAGTGCGCGGTATATGGGGCCCAGTTCGCCGCCCTGGTGAACAAGCTGGCCGCCTAAATTTTGGGCGCGGCAAAAGCAGGGCTCTGCCTGCTGGCCGGGGGGCTGGCCGGGGCGGAGCCCCACCAGGGCCAAGCGGCGGTGCTGGTCCGTGAGGGCAGGGTGGCCGCCCTGGGCGACGAGGCCTTGGCCAAGGCCGACGAGGTGCGCGAGCTAAAGGGCCTGTGGCTCTCTCCCGCACCCCTGGACGCCCACGTGCACCTGTACCTGGGTCCTGGGCCGGAGCAGGCCATGCAAGCCTGGCGGGAGGCCGGGGTGGCCGCCATACGCGACCTGGGGCACAAGCCTCAGCACGCCACCCCCCGGGACGATGGCGGCCCGCCGCTGTTGCGCACCGCCTGCGTGGGCCTGGGAGCCACCGGCGAGGCGGCCTATTGGCTGGCCGCGCCCATGAGCGGGGCTCAGGCCTTTGCCCAGGCCGCCCGGGAGCAGGCCCGCCGGGGCGCGTCGGTGATCAAGCTGTTCGCCTCGGGCCTGCTGGACTTCGAGCACGCCGGCGAGGTGTGCCACCCCCAGGCCCTCACCAACGAGGAGGTGGCCGCGGCGGTGCAGGAGGCCCACGCCGCGGGCCTGCCGGTGTCGGTGCACGCCAACGGCGAAAGGGCGGTCAGCCAGGCCCTGGCCCAGGGAGTGGACGGCATCGAGCACGGCTACTTTCCGGGCTCGCGCTGCCTAATGAGTATGGCCCAAAAGGGGGTGTGGTGGACCCCGACCCTGGCGGCGGTCGAGGCCCACCTGACCGCCCCCCAGGGACGCCACGACCAAGCCACCCTGGCAGCCCTGACCGAGATCGTGCGTCTGCAAAAGGCCCAGATAAAGCTGGGGGAGGAGCTGGGGGTCAACCTGGTGTTGGGCAGCGACGCGGGCTCCTACAACCTGCCCCACGGCGAGGCGGTGTTTAGGGAGATGGCCTCCTGGCTGGAGGCGGGGGTGAGCCCGGCCACGGTGTTCGAGGCGGCCACCAAACGGGCGGCGCGATCCATGGGCCTGGCCGGGGAGCTGGGGGAGATAGCGGTGGGGGCAAGGGCCTGGTTATTGGCCACCGAGGAAGATCCGCGCCGCGATCCCCTGCAATGGCAACGGCCCGCCTGGCGAAGCTTCTAGGGACTAGCCCAGGACGCTGCGCAGGCGGCCGGGATAATAGAATACGTATTCCTTGGACAGGATGCGGTAGCGGCGGGCCGCGTAATCGTGCAGGGCGGCGTAAAACTCCTGCAGGTTGCTCAAGGGAGCCACCATGCGGGCGAACTGATGGGGGTCTCCGGCGTCTTGGTTGACCGGCGGAATGAAACGGCCCTCGCCGCCCCGCCAGCGGAAGCCCAGGGTTTTGGATAGCTGGTCCACGTCCTGGTACACCCGCCGTATCAGGTCGGTGCGCAGGATGGCCGAGGGTGCTGCGACCAGGGCCTCCAAGAGGCAGGCCAGGTAACAGATTTTCTCCTGGGAGGCGGCGTCGTCCCGGTGGCGCAATAGGCCCAGAGCGGTATCCTGCAACCCGCCCTCCAGGGCGAAGTGGGGGGGCATGCGGCCCGAGGGGTCCTGACCGGCTTGCAGGCACTCCTCCCGGTACTCCTCGTAGGCCGCCGCCGAGCCCACGTGCACCTGGATGATGCGCCCGGTGCGCCAGGGCCCCCAGCGCAAGCGCATGGGCGCATCGGTTATCACATGCTCTCGGCCTTCACCGCCGGGAAAAGGAATCACGCGATCCACACTGCAACCTTTGGCCAAGGGAAGTTTCGCCCCCATGATGAGCCTCAAGACTAACAGATGGCGCTTGGCCAGGGAAGCCCTGGGCGCGGGCCTGGCCCTGTGCATGCTTTGGTCCCTCTTGCTGGCCGCCGGGCCTGCCCAGGCCAAGGGCCAGGACGTCTTCGCGCCCCTCAGGGCGGAGATGATTCGCCAGGGCATGGACCCCAAACAGGTGGACGCCCTGCTGGGCGACAAGAGGGTGCGCTTCGAAAGCCGCCTCATGGCCATACTGCTGGCCCCCTCGGAGCGCAGCCTAAACTACGGCCAATTCCTGCAACCCAAGACCATCAAGGCGGGCAATGCCTTTATGGCCCAAAACGCAGCCACCCTGGCCGAGGCCCAAAAGCAGAGCGGGGTGGACCCCACGGTGGTGGTGGCCA
Source organism: Pseudomonadota bacterium (assembly GCA_018902755.1). GTDB lineage: Bacteria > Desulfobacterota > Desulfarculia > Desulfarculales > Desulfarculaceae > Desulfoferula. Next base: position 76,478 of record JAHIQI010000038.1, read on the forward strand.
TCCTCAGCGTGGAGAGCCGCCTGGGGCAATACACGGGCAACTGCTCGGTGTTCAACGTGCTGGCCTCCCAGGCGGTGCTGGACACTCCGCAGGCCCAGAAGCTGTTGGCCAAGCAATGGCCCGGCAAACAAAAGGCCGAACTGACCAGCGCCAAAACCAAGAAGCGCTTCCAGCGCCGGGCGGTTTGGGCCCGCCAAGAGATGGGCTCCCTGATGCGCCTGGCCCAAAAGGAAGGGCGTTCGCCCCTGGACTACAAGGGCTCCCTGGCCGGGGCCCTGGGCATGGCCCAGTTCGTGCCCACCTCGGTGCTGATTTGGGGCAAGGACGCCGACGGCGACGGCCAGATCAACCTTACCCATCCCGATGACGCCATCCACAGCGTGGCCAACTACCTTAAGGCCCACGGCTGGCGTCCCGGCCTGAGCAAAAAGGCCCAAATCAAGGTGGTGCTCACCTACAACAACTCCAAGCCCTACGCCAAGACGGTGTTGGGCCTGGCCGAAAGACTGCGGTGAGCTTACGCCCCGCCCAGGTCTGGCCAGGGGGCCAGGCGTTGGAGCAGGCCTTCAGCCTGAGCGCCGCGTCCGCGCCTGGAGGCCTCTTGCTAGGCGGGGGAGGGCACTACACCTTCCAGGGTAAGAACGCCCTGCTGCCCCTGCTTTGGTCCCAGCTCCCGCCCTCGGCGCTCCGGGGCAAGCCTCTGGCCGAGCTGGCCGGTCCGGTCCTGGTGCAAAAGCTGTTGGAGTCCCTGGGCCGGGAGCAGGCGGCGCTGGCCGGCATCTCTAGGGGCCGCCGCTTCCCCCATCGCCTGTGGCGGCTGCTGGTAGGGCTCAAGGCAGCGCGGCTCAATCCCCAAGACATAGCCTCCTTGCCGGGGCCGGGCGGCCAACGACGCGCCGCCCTGGCCGGTCTGCTGGCCGCCTACACCGGCGAGTTGGCCCAGCGGGGCTTAGCCGACGAGGCCGACCAGTTGGCCGCCGTGGAGGCTCACCTTATGAACGGCGGCGCCTTCCCCTTGCTGCAAGGCTGGCAATCCCTGGAAGTGCGCGAGGCCCTTTGGCTGCGCCCGGCGGAGCTGCGCCTGCTCTTCGCCTTGTCCCAGGCCCTGCCGGTGCGGGTGCGCTTCGCTCTCGCCCCGGCGGTGGGCTCCGAGCAGGAGGTGTTCCGCCTGTTGGAGGCCACGGCCAAGGCTCTGGAGGAGCATGGCGGCAACCTGGAGGTGGAGTGGGCCGACCTGGAAGAGGAGGGCGGCCCCCTGGCTCCCCTGGCCTTGGGCACCTGGGACGGTGCCCAGAACACGCCAGCGGCTGACGGCGCGGCCCTGGAGCTGGTGCGGGCCGCCGGGCGCTACGCCGAGGTGGAGGCCCTGGTGGGCCGGGCGCGGGACCTGGTGGACCAGGGCACTCCTCCCCACGAGATCGTCCTGGTCTTCCCTGAGCTGAGCCTGTACGGCCAGATGGCCGCCGACGTGGCCGCCCGTCTGGGCCTGCCTCTGTCCTTTCGCCGCAGCGAGCCCCTGGGCGGCACCCCCTTGGTGCAGGCTATCCTGGAACTGCTTTCCCTGCCCCAGATGGGCTACTCACGGGTGGAGTTGGCGCGGGTGTGGGATTCGCCCTACCTGGGCGCGGCCCTGGCCCACCACCTCCAGACGCCCCATCCCCAGGACGCCGCCCGCCGTTTGGCCCAGGCCTATTATGTGGACGCACGGGAGACCCCGGCGCGCGAGTGGCTGAACCAGGCGGCGGACCAGGCCGAGGGGAGCAAGGCCCAGGCCTGTCGGGATTTGGCCTCGGCCTGCGGGGCGCTCACCGATTGGCTGGCCCCCCTGGATCAGGCCCAGGGCTTGGCCGAATACTGTGGCCGGGTGGAGCGCCTCCTGGAGTCACTACGCCCCACCCCGAACCTGGGCGCGGGGGCGGGGCCCGGCCGCTGGGCGGCCTTGGCCTTGGCCCGCGACCTGGCAGCCTGGGAAGGGCTGACCCAGGCGGTGCGCGGCCTGGGCCGGGCGGCGGAGCAGGTGGGCGCGGACATGCCCCTAAGTCCGGGGCGGCTGTTGGCCCTGTTGGGCCAAGCCCTGGAGCAACAGGACGCGGGCGCGGGCATGGGCGCGAGGGGCGGGGTGCGGGTGCTGCGCCTGGAAGACACCCAGGGGCTCTGCCCTGCCTATGCCTTGGCCGGCGGCCTGAACCGGGAGGAGTTCCCGTCCCGCCCGGTGGACCTGCGCCTACTGGACAGCGCCGAGCGCCTGGCCCTGGGCCGCAAGGCCGGGCTGCCGGTGTGGCGCACCGAGGAGGAGGAGTACGGCGGCCAGGTGCTGCGCCTGCTGCTGCTGTTGGCCTCGGCCCGTCAGGGAGCGTCGCTTTCCTGCTGCGCCGCCGATCTTGACGGCTCCCCGCGCAACCCCAGCCTTTTACTGGAACAGATGGCCCGGCGTCTGGGGCGCGAGGCCGAGCTGAAGGCACCGCCGGGCAGCGTGTTCGGCGACGTGCCGCCGGTGAACCAGTGCCGCGATGCCCGCAGCTTGTGGAGCGCCCTGGCCCGCGATTTGCTGCGCCCCCGTTATGGCAAAGCGCCGGAGGACGGAGCAGCCCCGGCAGTGCTGCACGCCCTGGCCAAGGAGCATGCCGTGGCCCAGGCCTGGCGGTCCTTGGCCGCGCGGGCGCGGGTGGAGGAGCACCGCCTGCGTTTGGAGGCCCTGCCTCCCGAGGCTCGCCTGACCCAAGGCGGCCCCTACGACGGTCTGGTGCTCGCAGGCCCGGCCCAAGAGTTCCTGGCCTCGCTCCTGGACGACCCCGAGCGGCGCAAGCTCTCCCCCAGCGCCCTGGAAACCTACGTGGCCTGCCCCATGCAGTGGTTCCTTGCGCGGATGCTGGGGCTCAAGGAACCGAGCGAGCCCGGCTGGGACCTGGAGCGCTCGGAAGAGGGCACCTGGGTGCACGAGACCATGAAGCGCTTCTTTGCGCCTGGGGAATTCGATCCAGCCTGGGACGAGGCCGCTCAAGGCGAGCGCCTGGCCCGCTGCCTGGCCCAGGCCATGGAAAAGCTGCCCGGCCACGGCCTGGTGCAGCAGGCCCGGCAAGGGGTGCTGGCCCACACCCTGGCCACGGTGGTGGCTCGGGAAATGGAGGCCATGGGCGGGTTGCGGCCCTCCCAGGTGGAGGCCGAGTTCGGCGGCAAGGACTCCGAGGCCCCGCCCTTGGAGGTGCCCCTGGAACAAGGACAACCTTTGCGCCTCACCGGCCGTCTGGACCGCCTGGACCAGGGGCAGGGCGCGCTTCGGGTGGTGGACTACAAACACGCCTCGCAAAAGGAAAAGATAAGCGGCCCGCTGAAGGAAACAGAGCTGGGTGTCACCGCCTTCCAGATGCCGGTTTATCTGGCAGCCGCCCGCGAGCTGTGGGGCAAGGCGGATGACGCTCTGAGCGCCCGGGTGGTGCCCACCCGCAAGATGGAGCAGGAGCCCATGCAGCACGACTTCGCCCCGGGCGATCCGCTCCTGGCCGCTGATTCAGCCATTCGCCGGGAGTTGGCCCTGAGCGGCGCGCCCAACCTGTTCAACAACATCGTGGAGCTATGGTACCGCCTGGAGGGCGGCCAGTTCGTACCCATGCCCGCAAAAACCGTTTGCGAGTACTGCCCCATGGGTGGGGTGTGCCGGGCGCGGATAAACGCGGCCGCCGCCCTGGAGGGAGAGGCCTCATGAGCGCTCCGGAGCGGCTGTGCCTGGTGGCCGGGGCCGGGGCGGGCAAGACCTATCGCCTGGTGGAGCACTACCAGGGCCTGCTGGCCAAGGACTTGGAGCCCGCCCAGATCGTGGCCATCACCTTCACCGAAAAGGCGGCGGGCGAAATGCGCCAGCGCATCGGGGAGAAGATCGCCCCCGAACTGGCCGCCAAGCTTGCCTGGGCCCCCATCAACACCATCCACGGTTTCTGCGCTTCCCTGCTCAGGGACTACGGCCTGGCCCTGGGCCTGGACCCCGAGTTCCGGGTGCTGGACAACGACGAGTTCAGCCGCCTGCTGGTGGAAACAACCGATGAGGTGCTGCGCCAGGGGCTCAAGGAGCGCGACCCCGTACTGGGCGGCTTGCTTACGCACTACAACTTGAGCGGCATGGGCGGGCTGCAGGAAAAGCTCATCTGGCTGCACCGCCAGATGGCCACCATGGGCATTAGCCCGGAGCAGGCCGCCCAGGCCACAGCGGATGCCCACGCAGCCGACCAAGGCAGCGCCGCCGATTTGATCGCCGCCATGGATGCGGCGGTGAACGAGTTGGCCTCCCTGTTGGCCGGCGATCCCAAGCTGGCCGCCTCCAAGGCCAAGTACGTACCCAAGGCCAGGGGCCTCATCGAGGCCTGGCCGGCGCTCAAGGCCCAACTTGCGGACGAGGCCACCCGACCCGGTGCGGTGGCCACTATCGCCGCCACGGTCAAGGGCTCTTGGGGCAGCGGCGCGGTCAAGGAGCCGCGCAAGGCGTTGGCTGACGGCGCGCAAGCCCTGGCCGCCCTGGCGGCCATCCCCGCCGCCGCACTGGCCGCCGAGGACCTCCTCGCCCTGGCCGCCAAGCTGGAGCAGGCTCTTAGCCGCGAGCTTACCCGGCGGGCCGCCCTGGGATTCGACGCCCTGCTCACCCTGTCCCGCGACCTGCTGCGCGACCACCCCGAGGTGCTGGCTCAGTGCCGAAGCCGCTGGCGGGCCCTGCTGGTGGACGAGTACCAGGACGTGAACCCGGTGCAAAACCAGCTGGTGGAGCTTTTGGCCGGGCTGGACGAGGACCCTGTTCCCGGTGCCGAACCACCTGATTTACTGGTGGTGGGCGACCGCAAGCAATCCATCTACGCCTTTCGCGGGGCCGAGGTGGCCGAGCTGGCCGGCATGGCCACGCGCCTGGAGGCCGGCGAGGGAAGGGTGGAGCCCCTTGGCCTGAACTGGCGCTCCCATCCGGCCCTGGTGGGGTTCTTCAACCGCTTGTTCGAGCGCATCCTCACGCCGGGCGAAGGCCGGGAGCACGCGCCCCAGGCCTATGTGCAGTACGGTCCTCACGATGTTCAGGAGCCATCGGGCAAAAAGGCGGGGCTGGTCGACGAAGTGGTGGTGGAGCTGGTGGATTGCGCGGGCCTGCTGAGCGAAGACAAACCCAGCGCGGCGGCCCAGCGGGCGGTGGAGGCCCGGGCCCTGGCTGCTTACCTGCGCCGTCTTTTCGATGAGGGCCCATACCACCCCGGCCAGGTGGCGGTGCTCTTGCGCAAGCTCACCCAGGTGGGGGTCTACGAGGAAGCCCTGTGCCGGGCTGGGGTGGACTACTACACCGTGGACGGGCGGGGCTTCTATGAGTGCCAGGAGGTGAGCGACCTGGACCACGCACTGAGGGCGATCCTGGACCCAAGCGACGAGATCGCCCTGGCCGCCTGGCTGCGCTCGCCCCTGGTGGGCCTCAGCGACGAGAGCCTGCTGGCCCTGGCCCACCCCTCGCCACCCCGGCGCGACGGCCTATATGCCGGGCTGCGGGGTGGCGCGCCGCTCCCCGCTTGGTGCGGGCCAGAGCAGCAGGAGCGCCTGGAGGGAGCCCGGCGCACCTTAACCAAGCTGGGACCCCTGGCCCGCCGCCTGCACCCGGCGGAGCTTATTACCATGCTGCTGGAGGACAGCGACCTGTTGCCCGTGCTCATGGGCACCAGCGCGGGCGAGCAAAAGGCGGCCAACCTGCGCAAGCTGTTGGAGACCGCCCGTCAGCCGGGCGGGGTGCTGGCCGGGGGCATGGAGGCCTTTACTCGGGGCTTGGCCGGGCTGGTGGCCCAGCCGCCCAATGACCCCCAGGCCCCGTTGTTGGGCGAAGCTGCTAGGGTTGTCCGCCTGATGACCGTGCACAAGGCCAAGGGCCTGGAGTTCCCGGTGGTGGTCCTGCCCGATCTGGCCAGTCAGGGCGGCGGCCAAAACGGGCTGCCGGACTTGGGGCCGGGCGGCGAGTTGGCCCTGGCCCCGCCCCACCCGGACAGCGGAGCCTTGGCCAAGCCCCCTCTCTACGACCGTTTGCATAACAGGGACAAGGCCCGCCAGGAGGCGGAGGAGGCCCGCAAGTTTTACGTGGCCTGCACCAGGGCCGAGGAACGCCTGGTGCTGCTGCTCAGTCCCGGCGGCACCCAGAGCAAGGGATGGGACAAGTGGGCCCGCGACCTTGTGGCACCCGACCCGGCGGCCCGGACCCTAGACGCCGCGACTCTGCCCCTGGCCGGGCAGAGCGAGCCCCGCTCCCTGGCCGACGCCTGGCCGGACGGCTTGCCGGAGCAGGCCGGGCTTGGGCGGGAAGAGGCTTCCCAGGTTTTGTCCCGCATCCGTCGTCCCGCCGCGCGACTGTCCCTGGTGCGCGAGTCGGTGAGCGGCCTGGAGAACTACCTTACCTGCCCCCGGCTCTACGTGCTCACCCAGCGCCTGGGATTGGACACCGCCCTGATCCCTCGCGCCGGAAAGCCGAACGGCGGCATGGGCCGGGCGGTGGAGTTGGGCAGCCTGGTGCACCGGCTCATGGAGCACGCCGACTTCAGCCAAGGCCCGGCCGGGCTGGAGACCGCCTTGGCCGCCCTGGACCCGGACCCGGACTTGGCCGAACAGGCCTTGTCACTGGCCACCCGCTTGTGGGATACCGAGCTGCCCGGTGAGTTGGCCGGAGCCGCCGAGTTGGGGCGGGAGCTGCCCTTCTGCCTGCGCCTACCGGAGCAGGAGGGCGGCCCGGCCCTGGAGATAATCGGCGAGATCGACCTGGCCGCCAAACTCAGCGGCGGCTGGCTGGTGGCCGACTACAAGGTCTCGCACAAGGCCGACCCCGCGCCTTACCGCGACCAAATGGCCCTTTACGCCCTGGCCTTGCACAAGGGTGACGGCGGCATCGGCCCCGCGCCCCGCTGCTGCCTGGTTTTTCTTACGCCCCAAGGAGCCAAGCTGGCTTGGCTGAACTTCACTCCGGACGACCTGACTGCCATGGAGGCGCGGGTGCGCGCCGCCGCCCAGGCAATAGCCGCCCTGGGGCCCCAGCCCGATCCCGCCGCCCTTGAGCCGGGGGCGGCCTGCGATCCCACCTTGTGCCCGGTGGCCCATCTCTGCGGCCTGGAGGACGGCTCGTGAAAGAGCCCCGCCAGGTGCAGCTCAAGGGCCGGGTGAAGCGCATCACCTTTGCCAACCCGGACAACGGCTACACCGTGGCCAAGGTGGAGATCTCCGGCCGCCTGGGCCTGACCACCCTGGTGGGGCGCATGCCCGGCCTCACCGAGGGCCAGGAAGTTCAGATCAGCGGCAAGGAGTCGGACCACCCCAAGTTCGGCCCCCAGATCGACGTGGAGGAATGCCGCATCAAGCAACCCTCCGACGCTGAAGGGGTGGAGCGCTATCTGGCTTCGGGGCTCATCAAGGGCGTGGGGCCGGTGCTGGCCGGGCGCATAGTGGAAACCTTGGGCACCTGCGCCCTGGAGATCATCCTGGAACAACCCAAGCGCCTGTCAGAGGTGCCCGGTGTTGGCGCCAAGCGGGCCAAGATCATCTCCCAGGCGGTGGCCGATCACGGGGCCTTGCGGGACCTCATGGTTTTCTTGCAGTCCCACGGGGTGGCGGCCACCACGGCGCTGCGCATCTACCGCCGCTACGGGGCCGGGGCCCTGGGGGTGGTGCAGAACAAGCCCCACCGCCTGGCCTCGGACGTGCGGGGCATCGGTTTTGCCACCGCCGACGCCATAGCCGCGCGTTTGGGCATCGCCGCCGATCACCCCGAGCGCCTGCAAGCCGGGCTGCTGTGGATTTTGAATACCGCCCGCGATGAGGGCCACGTTTACTTGCCCTATGACGAGCTGCTGGACCGCACCGCCGCCGAACTGCGGGTGGAGCGGGCCCTGCTGGGACCAGCCTTCGCCCGCCTGCACAGCGAGCAGGAGATCGTGGCCGAGGACCTGCCCTCGGGCCAGCGGGTGGTTTACCTCACCGGCCAGCACGCCATGGAGATGCTGGCCGCCAAGGAGCTGGCCCGCATCTCCCGCCAGGAAGGCCTGCTGACCCCGGAGCGGGCGGCCAAGGCCGTGGACTGGGTGGCCGGACAACTGGCCGTGAAGCCCTCGCCCGGCCAATCCCAGGCCCTCACCGGCCTGCTGGAAGCGGGCCTGGGGGTGCTCACCGGCGGGCCGGGCACCGGCAAGACCACCCTGGTCAAGGCGGTGATCACCATCGCCCGGCGCATGGGCCAGAGCATAGCCCTGGCCGCGCCCACCGGCCGGGCGGCCAAGCGCCTGGCCCAGGCCAGCGGCCAGGAGGCCCTGACCCTCCACCGCCTGCTGGAGTTCAGCCCCAAGGAGAACCGCTTTTTGCGCGGCCATGACAAGCCCTTGGAGCACGGGCTCATCGTGGTGGACGAATCCTCCATGATCGACATATGGCTGGGAGCCCACCTGGCCGCCGCGGTGGGACCCACCAGCCGCCTCTTGCTGGTGGGCGACGCGGACCAGCTACCCCCGGTGGGGCCGGGCCTGTTCTTTCGCCAGATCATGGACTCCGGCGCGGCCAAGGTGGCCCAGCTAACCGAGATATTCCGACAGGACGAGAGCGGGCTCATCGTGGCCAACGCCCACCGCATCCTGCACGGTCAGATGCCCCGCCTGCCCGAGCGGGAAGGGGAGGGCGACTTTTTTTTCATCGAGCAAAAGGACCCGGTGCGGGCCGCCGAGTTGATCCGCGAGCTGGTCACCCAGCGCCTTCCCCGGCGCTTCGGCCTGGACCCGGAGCGTGACATCCAGGTGCTGGCCCCCATGCACAAGGGCAACCTGGGCTGCGCCAACCTCAACGCCCTGTTGCGCCAAGCCCTGAACCCCCGCGCCGCCGGCAAGGTGGGCCTGGCCCCCGGCGACCGGGTCATGCAGGTGCGCAACAACTACGACCTGGAAGTGTTCAACGGCGACCTGGGCTTGGCTCTTAGGGAAGACGAGGAGGGCCTGGTGGTGGAAATGGACCGGGGCCCGGTGAGCTACGCCCCGGCCGATTTGGAAGACCTCACCCTGGCCTACGCCATCACCGTGCACAAAAGCCAGGGCAGCGAGTACCCGGCGGTGGTCATCGCCCTGGCCACCGAGCACTACATAATGCTAAACCGGCCGCTCTTGTACACTGCGGTGACTCGCGGCAAGCAACTGGTGGTCATCGTGGGCCAGCGCAACGCACTGAAACGGGCGGTGGAGCACGCCCAGCCCATACGGCGCTACGCCGCCCTGGATTCTAAAATAAAAGCACTAATCAACCATAGGTATTAGAGAATAAGTTCACATATATTGTGTGCCTCTTGACTGGACCTACGACATCTGGTACTTAGGATACAGATGTTGTGTAACCTTTCGGAGGACATAATGAGCAACGAAAATCAAGGCAACCACGGTAAGGGCAATCCTGCTACACCAGCCAACCCCGGGCAGCCAGGCCAGCCGGCTACGCCGGGTACTTCGCCGCCTAACCCTGGCAATCGGCCTCCTGACAGGCCGAAGCCAGGAAAAGGTCGTGAAGTAGGCTAAGCCGTTAATACGTGTAAAAATGTATTGGTGGGATCGTAGGGAGGGCCTTCTCCAAGACGAAATAGAGGCACTCCGCCAGGCAGGAGCGCGTCCTATTCTCAACGAAGAGGCGCTAGCTGCTGGCCAAGCAGATGTTAGTATTTCTGCGGTAATTCGTGGCAATACCCAGAAAATTATAATTAAATATCCTGACTTGTTCCCATATTTTCGTCCAGAATTTTTCTGTGTCGGCCTAGAAGCCTTAGGACACTACAACCCGATAACTGGCCACATGTGCCTACTGACCCGCGGTACAGAACACTGGACCCCGGGTATGAAGGCAGCAAACCTATATCTGGAGAATCTACCCAAATGGGAAGAAGCTGCGTTCTCGGACAGGGCAACGGCACCACCAATTGAGGGGGAGGATTTACAAGCAGAACCATTTAGCGCTTACTACACTGTCGCTCCATTCATGGCATTTATGATGGACTCAAGTTGGGAAATCTCACCAACAGCGACTGCCGGAACTTTAAAAGTTATTTTTAGAGAAAAAATTTCACAGTCTATAGATTGTGAAAGGCTCCTCGGCCTTGTACTCAGCATAAGCGATAATGATAATGTTATCCATGAAGTGCCTGATAAAATTATGAATTGGGCATCTACATTTTTAGACGAAAATACTATTCTAGATGTACCGTGGATAAGATTAAACGAACCGATCCAATCCAATGATCCAAAGGTGTTTTTTGATAAGATCAATACGGTTTCACCAAATGTGTACCAAGTGCTTTCCAGTAGGCATGGGCAGTACAATTTTATTTTATGTGGCTTTACATTCCGAGAAGAAATAGCGAGGGGCATTTCAAAAGACGGCTGGATATTCTTAATAGCTAAGAAAACCATAACAAACAGAAAAAAGCCAAGGCAAGAGCGTAGGTTTGCACAGTTGGTGCGGTCTGAACCTTACAGTACGAATGATTATTTCGAAAGAATATCTAATATGCGCTCACTGCAAACCAAGCGCATCGCTGTCTTTGGGCTTGGTTGTCTGGGCTCCACGAGCGCAACGATGCTTGCGCAGTCAGGTGTTGCCGAATTAGTTCTCGTAGACAAAGACCAAGTATCTCCCAGTATTACATGCCGAACAACATATTCTCTTGTCGACTCTGGACTCCCAAAAATGGAGGCATTGGCTCATTATTTATCAAGTAAATTTCCATTTACCTATGTGCTTACCAACCTTTTCCCTTCTGATCACAGTGGACGACCATTCCCTTTAATTAATTTGGGGCAGTTTGGCTGTCCATACAATCAAGATGACTTTTTAGAAGCAGTGCTTGATAAAGTTGATCTAATTTTTGATGCCACGGCAGAGGAAGGTATTCATCATCTACTTGCTGACAGGGCTCAGAAGAAAGGAATCCCCATTATATTCCTTTCATCAAGACACGGTGGTATGGGAGGGTTAGTAGCTAGGCTGAGGCCTGACGGTAGTAATGGATGTTTTGCCTGCTATGCAAAACATAAAGACCAGGAAACTTTTCCGCAAGCTCCAGAGGATCTAGATGCAAACGTGCAACCGGGAGGCTGCGCTGACGTTACGTTCCAGGCATCAGTATTCGACGTTCGAGAAGTTGCGCTCACTGCAGTCCGCTTAGCTGTATCTACCCTTTGTGAAGGAGAAGAAAACGCCTATCCTTCTGCCAATTGGGACCTTGCCGTAATGTCTTTGGTAGAAGAGGGTAAAATGCTCGTCCCCACTTGGACAACGCATCACTTGACGCCTCATCCTGATTGCCAATGCAAAACCCGCCAGTAAGCTTATGGGTAAAAGAAGCCTGTTTAAAGGTTATGAAGGAGGATGGGGCTCACTGGTTCCCAAAAGAAACAGGCGGTATTTTAGTAGGTTATTGGTCTGCTGACAAAAAAGAGGTGGTAGTAACAAATATTATTAGTGCGGGACCGAATGCACATCATGGACGCGTTATTTTTAAACCAGATCATGAATACCAACAGCAAGAACTAGACCGTATATTAAATTTTGGTGCTGAGCCATTATTTTACTTAGGTGACTGGCACACACACCCAAACGGTAAGCTCAAGTTAAGTATTCTTGACATGATTACTCTATGGCGTATTGCCAGAAACCCGGAAGCGTATGCTCCCACGCCGGTTATGCTGGTCCTTGCCAGAGGCAACCCCTGGGTTTTTGGTGGATGGTATAGAAATGCTGCAGGACATAGACTACTAGACCCGTTCTCTTCAGTATCGTCCATTAAGGTAAGGCGATTCGATTGAGGGGACCGCTCTACTCGCGGTACTTACCCGGCTCCAAAAGTACGTGGTCTTGGTTGGGTTCGGGATGCAGGAACACGTTCACCGATTCGTTGCGTTGGGTAGTGAGGTCAAGGCCGGTGAAGTCGGGCTGGATGGGCAGCTCGCGGTGGCCGCGATCCACCAGCACGGCCAGGTCCACCGAGGCCGGGCGGCCAAGGGAGAAGATGGCCTCCAGGGCGGCGCGCACCGTGCGGCCGGAGAAGATCACGTCGTCGATCAAGACCAGGTGGCGGCCTTCCACCGGGAAGTTAATCACCGTGTCGTTGAGCTTGGGCACCTGGCGCAAGCGGGTCCAGTCGTCGCGGTAAAAGGCGATGTCCACCAGCCCCTTGTCCAGGTTGAGCGAACCGCCAGAAGCCTGGGCCATGGCCGCCTCAATGCGCCGTAGCAACAGGTCACCCCCGGTGTGGATGCCCACCAGACCCAGGCCGCCAGGCTCGGGATGACGGCGCAGCAATCCCAGGGCGATCTCCCGGATGCCCTGGGAAATGTCCTGACTGTCAAAGACAGGGCGGGGCTGATTTATGCTGGCGGACTGCATGTTGTTATGCGCTACTCTTTTTGCCAATGGTTTTCTTACATGGGGCAAGCCAGCGGGAAAGATTCTTTGATAGCAAGAAGTTGAGGTATTGTCAAGAAATAGGATGGGATTTAGACCGGCGCGCCGGATTCCAAAAGCCGTCCCGGCGCGCCAACCTCGTAATCAATAGCTCAGTATCTTGTCCGCCTTTTGAATTTGCTCGTAGAGAAATTTCATGTTGGAGAGCTTCATGAACTGATCTTCATCCACACCGTGGATGCCCATGCACTTGCCTCAGGCGACCAACACCCCCTCGCTCAGAGCAAAAAGCTTGGCCTCCTCCCTGATAGGGAAGGTCTGGCTGTCACCCTCGTAAAGGTCGGCGGCACCGCCGTTCAAAAAGATCGTTACTTCCTCATTTTGATTGAGCAGGAAATTGCCCAGCCTCACCGCGTTCCATTTGATCTCCGGATCTTGGCTGGAGAGGACCAGTAAGATTTGCATAGCCAATCCTTATCAACGAGTTTAATTGGATATGGCTATATTACCTCTTTCAGCAAGCCCCACCAAGCGTATAGGGCATCGCATCGCGTATCGTTAGGATGTAGAAGGGGTTGGCCTACCAGGGGCCCCACATGTCCCAGTCCACCGGCCCGCTGGACCAGCCGTCCATGTAGTCCAGGCGGTCCTGGCCTCCCTGGTTGTACATGTCCCAGGCTAGTTGCTTGAAGCGCTGGTAGTCCTGCCAGGTGCCCACCCACAGGCATTGCCCGTTGGCCGCGTCGGCCCACAGGTAATAGTCCTTGCCGCCCCGCACCAGGTGCAGGATGCGGTGCTGGGGCATGGACTCCAGGTGCTTCATGCGCGCCGGGGTGTCGGCGGGGACGGCGTCAAAACCAGAGGATATGAGAAGGCGGTCGGTTTGCTGAATCGCCTCCTGGCTGTTGGGTCCCATGCAGGCGCTCATGGCCAAGGCCAGGCAGAGGGTCAGGGCCGCCAATAGCAATCGTTTCATGTGGGTTCCAATCGTGGTTGAGGTGTGGCTAGCGGTTGGCCAGATCGCGGAAAGCGGGCCAGTTGCCCAGGCTCTGAGCAGCCAAGACCGCCCGGATGATGGCCCGGCTCAGGCAGTCGGCCGCGGCCCGGCCTATCTCGCTCACCGCCGTGGCCTCGGGCGGGCCGAAAAAGCCGGGCGACGAGGGTAGGGGCCGCCCGCCGGTGGCCAGGGCGAAGATGGTGTCCCCATCGAACATGGTGTGGGCCGGGCGTATGGCCCGGGCCAGGCCGTCCTGGGCCATCTGGGCCATCTTCTTGCACTGGGCCTTGGTCAAGGTGGCGTCGGTGGCCACCACCCCGATGGTGGTGTTCTTGGCCGCCTCCGCCTGGGGAGGCCAGGGCGGCAGCACCTTGGCCTGGGCGGCGTCCGGGCCGAACTCGTGGCCCAGTTCCAGGCCCAGCTCCCAGAACAGGCCCGTGGCCGGGTTGAGTAGCGAACCCAGGGAGTTGACCGCCACCAGGGCCCCCACGGTGATCCCGCTGTCCAGCACTTCGCTGGCCGCTCCCAGGCCGCCTTTCATGCCGCCGGCCACCGCGCCGGTGCCCGCGCCCAGGCAACCCAGAGTGATGGGCTTTTCACTGGCCGCCTCACAGGCGGCGCGGCCCCAGTCCGGCCCCACCGGGGGCACGAACTCCGCGCCGCGCCCCAGGTCGTAGAGCACCGCGCCGGGCACGATGGGGGCCACGTGGCCCTGATCGTCCAAGGGAAAGCCGATGCCCTGCTCGCTGAGCCAACGCACCGCGCCGTCGGCGCAGGCCAGCCCGTACACCGAGCCGCCGCTGAGGCTCACCGCGTGCGCCTGTTCCACCAGATTCACCGGGTCCAGCAGGTCGGTCTCCCGGGTGCCGGGGGCCGCGCCGCGCACGTCCACCCCGGCGGTGGCTCCGCTGGGGCATAGCACCAGGGTGCAGCCGCACAGAGCCTGGCGGTCGGTGTAGGAGCCGACCTTGAGGCCAGCCACGTCGGTGATGCAGTTGTTGGGACCGGGTTGGCTCAAGCCTTGCTCTCCCTTGCTTGGTAGTGCCTGGTTATTATGCCCTATTTTCCGCGTCAACCAAACGCTTAGTCAAAAAAGGCCCCGGCCGAAACCGGCCGGGGCCTTGCTATGCTGCGAAATAGGGCGCTTAGCCTACTTGGAGGCGTTCAGCTCCTTGAGCTGCTCGATGCTGATGATCGCGCCGTATTTGGCCTTGAGCTCTTCCATCTGCTTGCGCTGCGCGTCGTAGATGGTGAAGAGGCGCTCAGGAATGTTCTCCTCTTTCTTGAAGGCATCGTACTGCAGGTCGATGCGGGCCAGGATCTTGTCGGCGTACAGGGAGAACTGCTTGTCGTAGAGCTCCTTGGGGTATTCCTTGTCCAGCAGCTCGGCGAACATGGCCTTGAGGTCTTCGTACTCGGGCAGCAGGCCCACCGGGGAGGGTATGGAGCCCACCTCGTTGTGGATCAGGCGATCCAGCCAGCTCAGCCACACCTTGACGTCGCGCTTTTCGCCCAACAGGCCGCCGCCCTCGCCGCCGCGGGCTTCGTGGGTCAGGAAGTAGTTGAGTCCGGCCATGATGGGCCGGTGCTCGGGGGCGATGGCGTCGTTATTGAAGAAATCGAACTGGGCCACCATGTTGTCGCCCAAGGCGCCGGGGATGAAGGGCTGGTTGGCCCAGGGCTGACGCTTCACGCCGGTGGCGCCCACCTCGGTGGCCGTGGCCTTGCTCACGATAGAGGCGCCGATGACCACGCCCTCGTCGGCGTCGCGGGCCACGCGCACCGGAGGCATGGTGTCCGCGTCGCGGCCGTTGTAGGTGAAGACCTTGGTGATCACGCCAGAGGGGTCGTGCAGCTTGTCGCTGCAGTTGGCCAGCACTTCGGCGCGCATGGTGAAGCGGGCGTTGGCGTGGGACAGGGGGATGTCCTTGCCGGCGGCGTCCTTCTTGCCCTCGGTCCACTCACCCTGGAAGTTGAAGCCCTCTTTCGGGGTTTCTTCGCCGCTGCCCAACCAGTAGGGCACGCCGTCCTTGACCAGGATGTTGGAGAAGATGACCTCGGCCTTTTCCTTGCGCAGCAGTTCCATGATCATGGGATCGTCGGTCCAGTTCACGTCCTGGATGATGCCGAAGATGCCGGTCTCGGGGTTGATGCTGCGGATGGTGCCGTCCTCGGCGATCCAGATCTGGGCCAAGTCGTCGCTGATGAATTGCTCGCCCACCATGGCCGTGGTGGTCTTGCCGCAGCCCGAGGGAGCCGCGCCCGCGAAGAAGGTCACGCGGCCGCCGGGGCCCTTGAGGCCGGTGATGAACATGTGCTCGGAGAGCTCGCGGCCCGCGCGGTAGTAGGTGGCGCGGTCCACGGCAAAGCGGTGGTTGCCCTTCTTGAGAAGCAGGGTGTTGCCCGCGTAGGTGCAGAAGGTGCTGAAGGTGGTCTGGAAGGAACGGTCCATGAGCACGCGCGCGTTGGGCAGGTCCGCGGGGGTGTTGGGGCCCTGGCAGTGCACGTTGGTGAAGAAGTGGCCCACGCGGTCCACCTCGTCGTCGAACTGCGCGAAGCAGTTGCGGTACAAGAGCTCGGCCGAGTGGCACACGTACAGGGAGGTGGTGGCCTCGATGGCCGGGATGGTGGCCGCCGCGCCCACCGGTCCGCGGGAGTAGAAGCCGATGACCAGGGTCATGCCCTTCATCATGCCGACCATGTGCTCTTTGACGTAGGCGTAGGCATCCTTGCGCTCCAGGCGGTTGGCCAGGGAGCTTACGGTGTCCTCGGGGTTGGCGATGTAAAAGGTGCGGTCCACGATGCGGGCCTGTTCCTCGGCCAGATCGTAGTGCAGGGTGTGGCCGGGGACGGTCAGGGTCTGTTCCTCACCCAGGGTGAGGCACAGCTCGCGGATGCGTTGCACGTCCTGCTCGCTGCCGGTGTTCACGAAAACCTTATCCGGCTGACCCAGGGCGATGGTGTTGGCTATCTTCATCCGAGCCTGGGGGTTTTTGATCTTTTCGATTTTGGCGAACTCGGTGTCGTCCATGGCCTCGCGCAGTACGCGGTCAACCTGGTCCTGTTTGACTCCACCAATGTCTGTGAGGATATCAACTCCATTATTGAGCTTTAGCATGAGGACTCCTTCTGATTATCGTCGCACTAGACGGTTAAATAGGGGATGGGCTGAGGCGAACACCCGGATGGGGGAAGAACTTCTGACTAAACAAAATTTATTCCAAAAGTTCACCGACCCACCGGCCCCGTGAAATGGCGCCGGTGCGCGGGCGTCCGTTGAGCACTGTTTACGCCAAACCGGCAATACCCGGCCACCCATGGCCTCGCTGCATTGCCGACCAACCAAGTTAAAGGGGTTTCATTCTATGCAGCGGGGTAGGCACGCGTCAAGATGGTTGCAGCGTCTGATTTCGAATTAATTGCGCTTTATTATGGCCTCCCGGTAGGGCACATTCGCACTTGCCGCGGATGACGCCATACAAGGCTTGGGATTTGCCCGGTTTGCCTGGTTTCGACTTTACCCGCTTAAAAGTTTACATAATATATCTTATGCGACGTTATAAATAACGGGAGGCCAGTATTTAAGGGAAGCTGGAAAAATAGCGATGTATGACACACATTTTTTCAGTTATTTATCTTTTTATCTTTATTAATATTATGAAGTTAAATAGCTTTATATTCGTTTTTATTGACTTAATAGTTATTGCTTGCCACCGAGCACCCTGCGGAGCTAAAATTTACCAAAACAAGGAGGTATCTCCATGAGAGCCATACTCGCCTGTTTCCTGCTTCTGGCCCTGTTGACCTGCGCCGCGCCGGCCATGGCCTCGCCGCCCGGGGCGACCCCGCAAGGCGGCGCCCTGAGCCTGTACAGCCCGCCGCCCCGCTATCAAATATTCCAGGCTGCCAAGCCTTACGGCGGCATGCTCATGGTGGACACCCAGAGCGGCAAGTCCTGGCAGCGGGTCATTGTGAACACACCCCAGGGCATCCGCATACGTTGGGTGGAATTGCCTAGGGTGGAAAAGTTCCCCACAGGCAACGAAACCATTATGTGGGACTAGACCCCGGCTCCCACAAGGCACGCAAAACCTCGGCGGCCCGCCGCGCCCCGTTCAGACCGGGCGGTGGGCCTTCGTATTCCACGCTGAAGGCCCCGGCATAGCCCACAGCCCTTAGCGCCTCCAAACGGGCTCGGTACCCCAGGCGTTTGGCCTCGGCGATCGCGTCGCCGCCGTGAGCCTTGTAGTGGACGTGCACCGCCCGAGGAGCCAAGGCAGCCACCCCGGCCAAGGCGTCCTGATCCCGGTAAAAGTTGTCCAGATCCAGGCACACACCCAGGCAGTAGCCCCGCAAGCGCTCTATTGTATACAAAAGATCACCCGGTAGGCCGCTGATCCCCCAGTGGTTCTCCATCCCCAGGGCCAGGCCCAACTGAGCCGCCCGTTCGGCCAGAGGCTCCAGGGAACGCGCCGCCCTATCCAAATCCTCTTTGGGGTATGACGGCGGAGCCACCCCGTGGCCCCGGTCGCGGGCATAGCCGGCCCTGGCCAGGGCAAGGTAGGTCAAGCCCCCGGCCCATCCCAGGGAGGCGCGCCGCCGGGCCTGCCTGGTGCGTAACGAGCTGACAATTTCTAATAAATGCCCCAGGTTGAGCCCACTGCTGGCCAAGGCCACCCGCACCACGCTCACCCCCATATCCGAGCAGACCTCAAGCAGGGCAATACATCGCTTGGTGGCAGCGTCCAGCCGCCTGGGCGAAGCGTCATAAGGGATGGTCAGGCTCAGAGCACCCTGCCCCAATCCAGCCTGGCGGCTGAGCTCGCCCAAACGGCCCAGGGCCTCAGGCTCCAGGGAAGGCAACAAACGGTCCAGCCACTCCACCCCTTGGAAGCCGTTTTGAGCCGCCAAGCGGGTCAAATCCCAGGCGCTAATTTTTTTGCTAAGTATTTCAGGCAGGAGGGAAACCTGGGCCAACAGGACCCGCATCACTACCCTGCCCTGTTGAATCCCAGGTGATGGGCCAACTCGTCCAGGCCGTCAAAAATCGCGTGAGCCTGGGCAAGGTGCTCTCGGCCCAGGGTGGTGGCCACAGCGTAGCAAACCGCGCCCGCAGCCCGGGCGGCGGCGATGCCCGCCGGGGCGTTCTCCACCACCAGGCAATCCACGGCTGCCACGCCCAGGGCCTGGGAGGCCTTGAGATAGGGCTCGGGATGGGGCTTGTGTTGCCCCACGTCGTCCGAGGTGACTATGTGCGCGAATCCCCGCAACAATTCACCAGGCAGGCAGCTTTCCACCTGGTCGCGGCGGGAGCTGGTTACCAGGGCTGTGGGCACTCCCTGGCCCGCCAGGGCGGCCAGCAGCCCGGCCGCGCCGGGAAAGGGCGTCACCTGGTGGGCGAACTCTTCCAAGTAGAGGCGGCGCTGATCGTCCAGCAGGTGCAGCATGAACTCCGCCGCCCCCTGCCCCGGCGGCAACACCACGCCCTGCTCGTTGAGAAGTTTTTCCAGGACCTCGGTCTGCAAACAGCCCTCGTGGGCCAGCACGAACTCCCGCTCCACTCTCAGGCCAGCCCCACGCATCACCCGCAGCCAGGCGGCGGAGTGCTGCTCCATGGAGTCCAGCACCACTCCGTCCATGTCGAACAGCACCGCCTGGTAGCTGAAATCATTCATGTTGCGCCTTCTTCGGCAGGCTGAGGCCGCTGACCACGCCATGGCAGAGGCAGGAGGTGACCACCAGCCAGTTCCCGCCTTGCGATCCTATCTGATCTTTGATTTGCAGCATCTCCCCGGGCAGACAGCCGCCCACGCCGGGAGCCAACTGACGGCTGCGCAGCACCGCCACGCTCCAGCCCGAGGGGTTCATCCCGGCCAGGCGTTGGTACAGGGGCTCGCCTCGCGGCTTGCCGGTGACCGTGCAAAGCTTGGGCGGCTCGGGGCAATCGTCCGGGCACAGGAAATCGGCCAGGCTCACGAAGAATTGGCCCTCTTCCCCCCGAAACACCGAGGACATCGGAGGCAGAACCTCTTCGGGGACTTCCACGGCCCGCGCCCCCTGGGGAGCCAACTCGGCCAGGAGCCAATCGTGCAGCAGATGGCGGGGCAAGGCGGGCACCACCCAAGCGGGCGGCTGGTTTGTGGCCAAGGCGGGGGCCAGGAATTCTACTCCCGCCGCCTGCACCAACTCCGCGCCCTGTTCACGGGCCAGGGCCAAGAGGGCCTCATCGGGCTTTGGCTCCACCACCGTAGCCACCCGGCCGGGCAGGCGCTCCAGGGCCAAACGGCCGAAGCGCCCTCCCCCTACCACCAGGATGTCACGTCTCGCTTGTTTTTTGCTTTGCGCGGCGTTCATGGGCCAAGTATGGCCCCTCAGCCTTGGGAGCGCAAATCATCCAGGTTTTGGCGGGCCTGAGGCACGGCCTGGTGCACGAAATCCAGGCGGGAGCAGGCGTAGTCCGGGCACGGCGCGCAGGTGGCGTGGCCCCTCTCCTGGGCGCAAGCGCGAATGTCGCATTGGTGGCAATGGCCGAACAGCGGCTCGTTGGGCGAATGGCAGCCCGCGCAGTTGATCTGCCCGGGGGTGATCTCGGCCTTGTACATACGAGACCACTCCTTGGCCGTCTTTTGGCGCAGAGCTTGGTCGTCGTTTTGCCAGGCCAGATGGGCCGGGCACTGGCTGCAATCCAGGCCGCAACAGGCAATATTACTCATGTGTCATATCCCGTTAGTGTTGCTCCCAAAAGCCTAACACTTTGACGGCCACGGCCCCGATTTTAGTTCTGCAAGCAGACTTGGTGGACGAACCCATCCAGCTTTACTTCTGGGAAAGGCTTTTGATTTCCTTCACGTCGCTTTGGTTCAAGATCACCACGTGACCGTTATTGTCCTTGAAACTATAGGTCTTGCCTTGGGTGTTCAGCTTGGGCTCCTCAACAGCGGTGTAAGATTTGCCCTCGTTGGTGGTCACCGTGTAGTAAGTAGCGCCGCAGGCGGTAAGAAGAGTGAGAGCGGCAAACAGACAGAGCATGGAGAGATTTTTTTTCATAGCTGCAAGTCTCCCAACCACAAATTGTGGACACAACAAAAAGAGCCCGGCCTTTTTGGGCCGGGCTCATTAGTAACTGGAGGCGGCGACCGGATTTGAACCGGTGAATAACGGATTTGCAGTCCGCTGCCTTAGCCACTTGGCTACGCCGCCTTATATACAATTATTCCGTGACTACGGCCTCTTATAACCCTAGCCCGAGTGGCCCAAATAATATCGGCCCCTTGGTGGAGTGTCAAGCGGTTTCAGGCCTTATCCAGCCTGCCGCGCGGGCCATGCGCCGCAAAACCCATAAAAAAACCGGCCCCCCGAAGGAGGCCGGCATTTGCTCTCTGTGGAGCGGGAGACGGGAATTGAACCCGCGACTTCAACCTTGGCAAGGTTGCACTCTACCTCTGAGTTACTCCCGCATCGGCATCCGAATATTACAGTATCCGCCCGTTATGTCAAGGCGAAATCTGGCCTGAGTTTAGCTTTGCCCCATGTAAAGTCGATTGAAACGCACAAAGTACCTCAGGCCGGAAACAAAGCTTACCACGGTGGCGGTCCACAAGGCCAAGGTGCCCCAATACTGCACTTTGAACGCGCCCAACGGCTCCGGCATGATCAGCAAAAGCACCGCCAGCATCTGTAGGGCGGTCTTGGCCTTGCCCCAACGGTCGCTGGGCACCGCCAACCCCTGGGCGGCGGCCACGGCCCGAAGGCCGGTAACCGCCACCTCCCGGCAGATGATCACCACCGCGGCCCAGGCCTCGGCCCGCCCCAGCATCACCAGCATCACCAGCATGGAGGCGATGATCATCTTATCGGCCAGGGGATCCAGGAACTGGCCCAGCACGGTGACCTTTTTCATGCGCCGGGCCAAAAAGCCGTCGGCCAGGTCGCTGAGCCCGGCCACGAAGAACAGAATGGCCGCCGCCCAATGCCAACCGGCTTCGGGTAGGTAGAGCATCCCCATGAGCAAGGGGATGGAGCCCACCCGCAGCAGGGTTATCAAATTGGGCAGGTTGAATACCTGTTCTCGTTTCACGGGGCCCACTGGATGACGTTCCTAACCTTTGTTGGCCTTTTCCCAGTCGGCCAGGAAGGCGGCCAGGCCCTTGTCGGTCAAGGGGTGCTTGAGCAGTTGGCCGATGACCTTGAAGGGGATGGTGCAAACATCGGCGCCCATCAGCGCAGCGCTGACCACGTGCATGGGGTTGCGGATGCTGGCCACCAACACCTCGGTGTCATAGGCGTAATTTCCGTAGATGTCAACGATCTCTTGGATCAACTCCATGCCGTCGCGGCCGATGTCGTCCAGGCGGCCCACGAAGGGGCTGATGTAGGACGCGCCGGCCTTGGCGGCCAACAGGGCCTGCAGGGGGCTGAAGCACAGGGTCACGTTGACCTTGATGCCCTCTTGGCTCAGCGTCTTGATGGCCTTGAGGCCTTCCTGGATGATGGGCACCTTGATGACCACGTTGTCGCCCCAGGCGGCGTACTTCTTGCCCTCTTTAACCATGGTGTCGTGGTCGGTCCCCACCACTTCCACGCTCACGTCGCCGGGCACCACCTCGAGGATGTCCTTGATGCAGGCCTCGAAGGGTTTGCCGGTCTTGGCCACCAGGGAGGGGTTGGTGGTCACCCCGTCCAGGATGCCCAGGCTCATGGCCTCTTTGATTTCGCCGAGATCGGCGGTGTCGATAAAAATTTTCATCTGGCTCTCCTCTTAGCGCCCATGAAAAAATATCAGCGGCCTGGCCGCTGAGTAATTGCGTGGTCTAGGCCTTGCCGGCCTTTTTGGGTTGCCCTGCCTTATAGGCGTCGCGGCATTCCCGGCTGCAAAAAAACTGCTCCTTGCCGTCCACCCAGGCGCTGTGCGCCTCGTGCTTGGGCAGGTAGGTGCCGCACTGGGGGTCCTGGACCATCACGTCCATCACCTCGCCCGGCGCCGCGTTGCGCCGCACCCGCCTTGGCTCGGCGTCCTTGGCCAGGAACCTTTTGATCGCCTTGATACCCATCCACACCAGGAGAATGACCAGGGCTATCTGTACAAGGCGAATTATTCCCATGCGATCCGTTTCGCTTCCTGGCAGGCCTTTTCCTCGGCGGGCATGCGCTCCAAGAGTTCCCCGGCGGTGAGCCCCCAGCGGGGCAGGACGTAATCCGGGGCTATCTCCAAAAGCGGCGCCAAGACGAAAACCCGCTCGGCCAGGCGAGGATGGGGTATTTCCAAACCCGGCAGGTCCAATATCTCCCGGCCGAACGACAGCAGGTCAAGGTCAAGGGTGCGCGGCCCCCAGCGCTCTACGCGCTTGCGCCCCCTGGCCCGCTCCAGGGCCTGCAACCCGGCCAGCAGCTCCAGGGGAGACCCTTCATATTTACCACGGGCCACGGCGTTGTAAAAGTCGGCCTGGTCGGTTTTGCCCACCGGCGCGGTCCTATACAAGGAACTGAGCGCCACCGGCCGGTATCCCGGCAAGGCGGCCAGCCCCTCCAGAGCGAAGCGCAGGTTGGCCCGGCAGTCGCCCATGTTGCAGCCCAGGCCTATGAAAACGTCCTGGGCTGCATGCACGGGACTAAATATCCAGTTTTTTCATGCGCTCGATGGCTTCGGCCATACGCGTCTTGTCCACGGTGAGCGCGAAGCGCACGTATCCCTCGCCCGGCCCGCCGAAACCGTTGCCCGGGGTGGTCACGATGCCGCACTCGGACAGCAGGCGCTTGGTGAACTCGGCGCTCTTCATTCCCTTCGGGGTGGCGCACCACACGTAGAAGGTGGCCTTGGGCTTTTCCACCTCCAGGCCCAGGCCCTTCAGGCCGTCCACCAACACGTCGCGGCGCTCGGTGTAGAGACCACGCATCTCGGTCACGCAGGACTGGTCGCCCTCCAGGGCCTCGATGCCCGCGATCTGCACCGCGTCGAAGGCGCCGGAGTCGATCTGGCTCTTCACCTGTCCCAGGCCGCCCACCAGCTCGGCGTTGCCCACGGCGAAGCCCAGGCGCCAGCCGGTCATGTTGTAGGTCTTGGACAGGCTGTGGAACTCGATGCCCACTTCCATGGCCCCGGGGGTCTGCATGAAGCTCAGCGGCTGGTAGCCGTCAAAGGCCATCTCGGTGTAGGCCGCGTCGCTGACCACGATGATGTCGTTGGCCAGGGCGAACTCCACCAGCCTTTGGTAGAAGTCGGCATCGGCCACGGCGGCGGTGGGGTTGTTGGGGTAGTTCACCACCATGATCTTGGCCGCCTTGGCCGTGGCCGGGTCGATGGCCTCCAGATCGGGCAGGAAGCCGTTCTCCTTGGTCAGGGGCATTTCCACCGGCACGCCGCTGGCCATGATGGTGGAACTGCTGTACACCGGGTAGGCCGGGCTGGGCACCAGCACCACGTCGCCGGGGTTGACGAAGGCAAAGGGGAAATGGGCCAAGCCCTCCTTGGAGCCGATCAGGGTGATGACCTCCGTGGCCGGGACCAGGTCCACGCCGAAGCGCCGCTGATACCAGGCCGCCGCACTGGCCCGGAAGCGGTTCATGCCCGAGTAGGCGGGGTACTTGTGGGTGGAGGGGTCCTTGGCCGCCTCGGCCAGGCGCTCGATGATGTTGGCCGGGGTGGGCTGGTCCGGATCGCCCACCCCCAGGTCGATGATGTCCACGCCTTGGGAGCGAACCTCGTCGCGCAGGCGGTCAATCTCCTTGAAGAGATAGGGCGGCATTTTTTGAAGGCGCTGGGCGCGAATAATCTCCATGGTCGATCCTTGTTCTTCTCGCTCTTAGCTTAACTTGTGCTTAAACCACAGGGTTGCTTAACACGCCCACTCCCTGGATTTCGATGGCGACCACGTCGCCCGCCTGGAGAGGACTAATCCCCGAAGGGGTCCCGGTGGCGATAACGTCGCCGGGATTCATGGTCATCACCTGGCTGACAAAGGAAACCAGCTGATAGACGTCGAAGATCATATCCGAGGTGTTGGTGTCCTGCCTGGTCTCTCCGTTGACCACCGCCTTTACCTGGGCCTTGGTGGGGTCCAGGTCCAGGGCGATGACCGGCCCCAGGGGGCAGAAGGTGTCGAAACCCTTGGCCCTGGTGTACTGGCCGTCGCGGGCCTGGAGGTCACGGGCGGTCACGTCGTTCAAGCAGGTGTAGCCCAGGATGTAGTCCTTGGCCTGTTCGGGGCTAACCAAACGGCAGGAGCGGCTGATCACCACCCCCAGCTCGCTCTCGTGGTCCACCCGCTGGCTGATGGCCGGGCGCACGATCTTGTCGCCGGGGCCGATCACCGAGGTGGAGGGCTTCATAAAGATCATGGGCTCGGCGGGCAGAGGCTTGTTAACCTCCTTGGCGTGGGCCTTGTAGTTCAGCCCCACGGCCACCACCTTGGAGGGGCGGCAGGGAGCCAACAGGCGCACCTGGTTCAGGGGCGCGGTCTGTTTGCCGGGCTGGCCGCCCGAAAAGGGCGAGCCCTCGTACAGGCGCAACTTGCCGCCCGATACCAGGCCGTAGCGCACCTTGCCCTGGTGGCTGAAACGAACTATGCCGCGCTTGCAGTCCAGCAGATCCTTATTCTTGCTCACGCTGCTTGCCCTCCCTGAGCCCCAACACGTCCTGCATGTCGTACAGGCCCGGCTCCTGGTTCACCACCCACAAGGCGGCGCGCACCGCCCCCTGGGCAAAGGTGTCGCGGTTGTGGGCCCGGTGGGTGAACTCCAGGCGTTCGCCGTTGGCGATGAAGTACACCGTGTGGTCGCCCACGATGTCCCCGCCCCGGATCACGCTGACCCCTAGTTCGTCGGCGGTGCGGGCACCGGTCATGCCCACCCGGCCGTGGCGGCAAGCCTGTTCCGGGTCCCAGCCCCGCACCCGGCACAGCTCCTCGATGATGCGCACCGCGGTGCCGCTGGGGGCGTCCTTTTTCTGGTCGTGGTGGGCTTCCAGCACTTCCAGGGCGTAGTCCGGCCCCAGCACCTCGGCCATTTGCGAAACCACCTTGAACATGAGGTTCATGCCCACGCTCATGTTGGGCGCGTAGACCACGGGCACCTTCTTGGCCTGGGCGGCCAGGGTTTTTTTCTGGGCCTCGTTCAGCCCGGTGGTCCCGATCACCGCCGCCTTGCCCATGGCGGCGCAAAGCTTCAGGTTTTTCACGGTGGAGGCCGGAGAGGTGAAGTCGATGAGCACCTGAGCCTCGGCCAGGGCTTCCTCGGGGCTGTCGCCCACCACGCCCTCGGCCCCGGACAGGCCCACCACTCCGGCCAGGGATTTGCCCACCGATGGGTTGCCGGGGGCCTCGAAGGCCCCCACCAACTCCGCGCCCTTGCGGTTGAAGACAGCGCGCACGATGTGCCCGCTCACGCGACCGGCCACTCCGGCGACGGCGATCTTGACCATTTCGCTCTCCCCTACTTGAGCCCGTAGTCGGCCAGGGCCTTCTTCAGGCGCTCCAGGTTGGCCGGGGCCATGTCGCACAGGGGCAGCCTCAGCGACGCGTTGGGTATGCGCCCCAGCACCCCCATGGCCACCTTCACCGGAATGGGGTTGGTCTCGATGAACATGGCCTTGCACAGGGGCAACACCTTGTAGAAGATCTCCCGGGCCCCGGCCACGTCGCCGGCGAACCAGCGGCGGCACAGCTCGGACATCTCCGAGGGGATCAGGTTGTTGACCACCGAGATCACGCCCTTGCCGCCTATGGACAGCAGGGGCAGGACCATGTTGTCGTCGCCGGACAAGAGGTCCATCTTGTCGCCGCACAGGTAGTAGATCTCGGCCATCTGGCTGATGTTGCCGCTGGCCTCCTTGCAGGCGATGACCTCGGGCAGCTGGGCCAGGCGGGCCATGGTGGCCGGCTCGATGTTGGTGCCCGTGCGCCCGGCGATGTTGTAGGGCACCAGCGGGAACGGGGCCTCCTTGGCGATGGCCGCGAAATGCTGGTACACGCCCTCCTGGGTGGGCTTGTTGTAATAAGGGGTCACCTGCAGAGCCGCGTCGGCCCCGACCTGCTTGGCGTGCTTGGTCAGGGCGATTGCCTCGGCGGTGCTGTTGCTGCCAGCCCCGGCCACCACCGGCACGCGCTTGTTGACCTGCTCCACCGTAATCTCGATGACCCGCCGGTGCTCCTCATGGCTGAGGGTGGGGGATTCGCCGGTGGTGCCGCAGGGCACTATGCCATCGGTGCCGCTTTCAATGTGCCACTCGATGAGCCGGCGCAGACTCTCTTCGTCCACCTGGCCGTCCGCCGTAAACGGAGTGACCAGGGCTACCATGGCTCCCTTTAACATGGAGATACCTCCTGAGTATGTAACCAAGCCAGGGCTTCGGCGTGCATCTTGCCGGAGTAGACGTAATGGGCCGCCCCCTCCAGAAACACCGCGCCGAAATCTTCTCCCTGCTTATCAAAGTGAACTTTCAACCTTTCGCCGCTTCTTACCCTTACGGTCACCGGCGGTTTCAGGCCCATGGCCGGGCCCAGCATCAAGGCGGAAGCCACCGCGCCGGTACCACAGGCCAGGGTCTCGTCCTCCACTCCTCGTTCGTAGGTGCGAACCACCAGCTCGCCACCGGCGGTGCAGGCAAAGTTCACATTGGTTCCGGCCGGGGCGAAGTGCTGGGCAAAGCGCACCTGGCGTCCCACCGGCACCACCGGGGCTGCGTCGATGTCCTCCACCGCGATAACCGCGTGGGGCACCCCGGTGTTCACGCCGTCCATCTTCACGACCACGCCGTCCACCTTTAGCTCCACTCCCTGATAGGCGCCAAAGGGATGGATCATCTCCAGCTTGACGCCGTTGTCCAAAATCCAGGCGCGGATGGGGCCGGCGGTGGTGTCAAAGACCATCTCCGTGCCGGCCAGTCCCATGTCGTGGGCGAAGCGGGCGGCGCAGCGCCCCCCGTTGCCGCACATCTCGGCGGCGGAGCCGTCGGCGTTGAAGAAATGCCAGCGCCAGTCCACGGTGCCCCTGACCGGGTCCACCCGGCGGCTGGGCTCCAGGAAGATCATGCCGTCGGCGCCCACCGAGCGCCGCCGCTGGCATAGGCCCATAGCCAGATGGGGCATTAGCTCCCGGGGCACCGCGGCGTCGCGGTTGTCCACCAGGATGAAGTCGTTGCCCGTGCCGGTCATCTTGACCAGCTCAATTCCCGCCAAGGCCTCCAGGCGCTTTATTTGTGCCGAATCCATGGTGTTCCTATCTGAAATATAAGTTAAGGGCCCCGTTTCCGGGGCCCCTAGTCCATCCACTTGGGCAGGCTCTCGCCGCGCATGAGCTCTTCGGTAGTCTCACGGCGGCGCACCACCGACCACCTGTCGCCGCTGACCATGACCTCGGCCACCCTGGGCCGGGAGTTGTAGGTGCTGGACATGGAGAATCCGTAGGCCCCGGCGCTCATCACCGCGACCAACTCGCCGCGCTGCATGTCCGGCAGCTGGCGGTCCCGGGCCAAAAAGTCGCCGGTCTCGCAGATGGGGCCCACCACATCGCTGACCAGCTTGGGGCGGTCCAGGTCTTCGTTCACCGGCCAGATGGCCTGGAAGGAATCGTACATGGCCGGGCGCACCAGGTCGTTCATACCCGCGTCCACGATGATGAAGTGCTTGGTGGGGGTGTCCTTGGTGAACAGCACCTTGCACACCATGATGCCCGCGTTGCCCACGATGACCCGGCCCGGCTCCAACACCAGCTTGAGCCCCAGACGCGCGGCCTGATCCTTGAGGGCCCCGGCGTACTGGGCCGGGCTGGGGGGCACCTCCTCGTTGTAGGTGATGCCCAGGCCGCCGCCCAGGTCCAACAGCTCCAACTCAATGCCCGCCCCGCGCAGGCGGCCGATCAAGACCCCCAGGCGCTCCAGGGCGTCGGCAAAAGGCTCCACCTTGGTGAGCTGGCTGCCGATGTGGCAGGACACGCCCTTGAGCTCCACGTTGGGAAGCTTGGCCGCCTCCTGGTACTGCTTGAAGGCCAACTCGATGTCCATGCCGAACTTGTTCTTGGACAGGCCGGTGGTGATCTTGGGATGGGTCTGGGCGTCCACGTCCGGGTTCACCCTCAGGCTCACCGGCGCCTTCTTGCCCATGCGCCCGGCCACCTCGTTGAGCACCGCCAGCTCCTGGGCGCTCTCGATGTTGAACATAAGGATGCCCGCGTCCAGGGCGGCGGTCATCTCGGCCTCGCTCTTGCCCACCCCGGAGTAGACGATGCGCTCGGCGGGCACGCCCGCGGCCATGCTGCGAGCCAACTCGCCGCCGGTCACGATGTCCGCCCCCGCCCCCAGGCGGGCCATGGTGGCGATCACCGCCTTGTTGCTGTTGGCCTTCACCGCGAAGCAAACCACGTGGTCCAGCCCCTCGAAGGCCTGGTCAATGGCCTTGTAATGACGCTCCAGGGTGGCCTGTGAATAGACGTAGAAAGGGGTGCCCACCTGGTCGGCGATGGTGGCCAGAGGCACGTCTTCGGCGTATAACTCGCCGTTCTTGTAGCTAAAATGATGCATAGTCTAACAGCCGCATAATGCTGGTGTTGTTGGTTGAGGGGCCGCCGTCTTTTATGGAATCAGGGCCGGGGTGGCCCAGGCTTAATCGCGGTGCGGCGTGCACCCGTCGTCCGGCAACCGTAACCATGAGGCCTTTTTTCGCCGGCCCCCGGCTTTGGGTTTCATTTTATTCCGGCTCGGTGCCATTGTTCTACCGCCGCTTTCAAATCAGGGCCGCGCCCCGAGGCCCGGGGCTGCGGCACGCCCGCCGAAATACGGCGGCCATTGTTGATAAATATGCTTAAAGTTTTGCTTTTGTCAAGCCCATCACCCAAGTAGAGCTTAGGGGAGATGCACTATGTCCATCACCTCGCTGAACTGGCTGAGGTTGTCGGCCTCGTCCACCGCTTGCACCCGGTAGTAGTAGATCTTCTCCGGCTTCACGTTCTTATCGGTGAACACGTTCTCCACCACCAGCGACTCGCTGATCTTGGTCCACTGGCCGCCCTTGGCCTTGCGGTACACGTGGTAACCGGCCACATCGCGGTCCGGGCTGGGGGTGTAGCGCAGGTAGATGCCATCCTTGGCGCTGGCTCCGGCCAGATCGCTGGGCGCCGCCGGGGGCTTCATGTCCTTGGGCGCGGCCTTGGCCCAGTTACTACCCTGGCCCGGCAGGTGCTTGTCCCGGTAGGACCTGGTGGCGAATATCTGATAGGAGTAGTCCTTGCCGTTGACCACGGTCTGGTCCTTGAGCATGGCCATGGTCAGGGGGCGCTCGTTGAGCTGCTTGGTGCCCTCGGGGCCCTTGCGCACCACCACGTAGCCGGAGATGTCGGTGAGCTTGTCGCCCTTGGCCGAAACCTTGACCTCTTCCCAGGCCAGGATCACCTCGTTGTCGCCGGAGGTCACCTTCAGGTTAAGGGGAGCGGCGGCGGGCGCCAGGCGCGGCATGCGCACCAGGGGTGAAGGCTTGCTGACCCGGCCCGAGGCGTCGATCAAGATCACCTGATAAATCGCCTCCATGTTCTGGGGAGCCGCTGTGTCCAAATAGGAGAAGCGGCCGCCCTCCATGGGGTCCACCTTGCTCTTGCCCTTTTGCAGGGTGAAGTCGTAGAACTTGCGCAAGCGGGGCGGGCACGGCGGGCAGGCCGGGTCGCCGGTCAGGGGCAGATAGCCATAGTAGATTTTGATCCCCTCCACCGCCCGGGGCGGGTTGGGCGCGGCGGGGATGTTGAAGCTGATCAGCATGCCCTCGCCGGTGGGTTTTAGCACCACCTGGGGGGGAGTGGCCGGGATAAGCCGCGAGGAAGGGGTGGGATTGGATTTCACCCCGCAAGCAACGGAAAAGACCGCCGCCGAAATAACCAATAGTAGCGCTACTGCTCTGAGCCTTTTGGCCATAACCGCTTCCTCGCCTCCTTGAGGGCTGCTTCCACGTTTTGCCGTGAGGTGCCTCCGGGGGATATCCTCCGGTCCACCGCGCGGCCAGGGTCCAGGGCTTGTTTTAACCCGTCATCCAGCTCAACCTCAAGCCCTTCGCACAAACGGGCGTGATCTTCATCAGTTAGGTCTTCCAGGGTGCACACACGTTCCTCGGCCAAACGCACCGCCTTGCCCGAAACCTCGTGAGCCACCCGGAAGGGGACCCCCCTGGCGGCCAGGTAGTCGGCCAGTTCGGTGGCGTTCAAGAACCCGTGGCGCACCGCCATTTCCATGCGCTCGGCGTGCACGTGCATGGTCTCGATCATGGGGGCCATGACCAGCAGGCTGTCCAGGACGGTGTCAAAGGCGTCGAACACCGGCTCTTTGTCCTCCTGCAGGTCCTTGTTGTAGGCCAGGGGCAGGCCCTTGAGCACGGTGAGAAGGCTTATGAGATCGCCCAGCACCCGCCCGGTCTTGCCCCGCACCAACTCGGCGGCGTCGGGGTTTTTCTTCTGGGGCATTATGGAGCTGCCGGTGGCAAAGGCGTCGCTCAGGGAGATGAAGCCGAACTCCATGGAGGACCACAGCACCAGCTCCTCGGCCAAACGGCTCAGATGCACCTGGACCAGGCTCAGGGTGAACAGGAACTCGGCCGCGAAGTCGCGGTCGCTCACCGCGTCCAGGGAGTTGGCGAACACCCCGGTGAAGCCCAGCTCGTCGGCCACCGACGCCGGGTCCAGGGCGAAGCTGGTGCCCGCCAGGGCGGCCGCGCCCAGGGGCAGCACCGAGACGCGCCCCAGGCAGTCGGCCAGGCGGGCCCGGTCGCGCCAGGCCATCTCCACGTAGGCCAACAGGTGGTGCGACAAGAGCACCGGCTGGGCCCGCTGGAGGTGGGTGTAGCCGGGCATGATCACCCCGAGGTGCTCCTCGGCCCGGCCCACCAAAGCCCGCTGGAAGTTCAGCAGCGCCGCGTCGATCTCACGGCAGGCGTCCATGACCCACAGGCGCAGGTCGGTGGCCACCTGGTCGTTGCGCGAACGGGCGGTGTGCAGGCGTCCGGCGGCGTCGCCGATGATTTCCTTGAGGCGCATCTCCACGTGGGTGTGAATGTCCTCCAGGGAATCGGACCACTCCATCTTGTGGCCCTCGATCTCCGCCCTCACCTGGTCCAAGCCAACGATGATCTTCTCGGCGTCATGGGCGCTCAGGATGCCTTGGCGGGCCAGCATGGCCGCGTGGGCCTGGGAGCCCCGCACGTCCTGCAAATACAGGCGCTTGTCCACCCCGATGGAGGCGTTGATGCGCTCCATGAACTCGTGGGGGCCCTGGCCGAAGCGGCCGCCCCAGAGTCTTTTGCCCTTGCTCTCGCTCATGAACCGGCCGGTTAGCCTTTCTTAGCCTTGTCCAGGGCGTGGCGGATGCGCAGGCGCAACGCGTTGAGCCGGATGAAGCCGGTGGCGTCGGCCTGGTCGTACACCGTATCTGCCTCGAAGGTGGCGATGTCCGGCCTATACAGGCTGTTGGGCGAACGCCGCCCCAAGACGGTGATGTTGCCCTTGTACAACTGCAAGGCCACCTCGCCGCACACCGGCTCCTGGGCCTTGTCCATCATGGACTGCAACAGCTCCATCTCCGGGCTGAACCAGTAGCCGTTGTAGATGAGGTCGCTGTAGCGGGGCAGCAGGCCGTCGCGGATGCGCAGCACCTCGCGGTCCAGGCACAGGGTCTCCAGGGCCAGATGCCCGGCCCTGAGGATGGTGCCGCCCGGAGTCTCGTACACGCCGCGGCTCTTCATGCCCACGTAGCGGTTTTCCACCATGTCCACCCTGCCGATGCCGTGCTTGCCGCCCAACTGGTTCAGGCGGGCCAACAGCTTGGCCGGAGAGAGCTTTTCGCCGTCCAGGGCCACCGCGTCGCCCTTGTCGAACTCCAAGGTGAGTTCCTCGGGCTTGTCCGGGGCGTTCTGGGGCGAGACGCTCAAGACGAACATGTCCTCCGGGGGCGCGGCCCAGGGGTCTTCCAGGATGCCGCCCTCAAAGGAGATGTGCAGGATGTTGCGGTCGCTGCTGTAGGGCTTGGCCTTGGTCACCGGCACGGGGATGCCGTTTTTCTTGGCGTAGTCCATCAGGGCCTCACGGGAGTTCATGTCCCACTCGCGCCAAGGGGCGATGATGGCCAGCTCCGGGGCCAGGGCCTGGTAGGAAAGCTCGAAGCGCACCTGGTCGTTGCCCTTGCCGGTGGCCCCGTGGCTCACCGCGTCGGCCCCGGTCTTGAGCGCCGCGGCCACCTGGCCCTTGGCGATCACCGGGCGGGCCAGGCTGGTGCCCAGCAGGTATTGGGTCTCGTAGATGGCCCCGGCCCTGAAGGCGGGAAACACGTACTCGCGCACGAACTCTTCGGTGAGGTCGTCCACGATGACTTCGCTGGCTCCGGTGGCCAGGCCCTTCTTGCGGGCCTCCTCCAACTCTTCTCCCTGACCCAGGTCGGCCACGTAGGCCACCACTTCGCAGTCATAGGTTTCGATGAGCCATTTGAGGATGATGGAGGTGTCCAGGCCGCCGGAATAGGCCAATACCACCTTTTTTATGTCTTTGTTCATGGCTTTCAACTCACTTGCGGAGCCAGGAGGGCTTCCATAATGGCTTTTTGCATGTGCAGACGGTTTTCCGCCTGGTCCCAAACCACCGATTGGGGGCCTTCCAAGACTTCTTCGCTGATTTCCTCGCCCCGGTGGGCGGGTAGACAATGTAGCACAATGGCCGCGGGATCGGCCAGGGACAACAACCCCGCGTCCAGGGTAAATCCTTCAAATGCCCGGCGCCGTTCGCCGGCCTGATCCTCCTGGCCCATGGAGGCCCATACATCGGTGTTCACCACCTGGGCCCCGGCGATGGCCTCGCGGGGATCATGGGTCAAGGTTATCTGCGCCCCCTGCTCTCGCGCATAGGCCACGATATCCTCGTGGGGCATGAAATCCGGCGGGCAGGCCAGGCGCAGCTCCAATTGCAGGGCAGCGGCGGCCTCCAGCCAGGAATGGGCCATGTTGTTGCCGTCGCCCAGCCAGGCATAGGTGAAACCTTCCAGACGGCCCAGATGCTCCTGCACGGTCAGCAAGTCGCTGAGCACCTGGCAGGGGTGGTAGCGGTCGGTGAGCGCGTTGATCACCGGCACGCTGCCCCAGTGGGCCAGGTCCTTGACCACGTTTTGGCCGAAGGTGCGCACCACCATGGCGTCCACGTAGCGGCTCATCACCCGGGCGGTGTCCTTCAAGGGCTCGTCGCGGCCCAGTTGGCTGTCCCGGGAAGTCATGAACAGAGGCTTGCCGCCCAACTGGGCCACGCCCACTTCAAAAGAGACCCTGGTACGGGTGGATGGCTTGTCGAAGATGAGGGCCACGCTCTTGCCGGCCAGGGACTTTTGGTGCCCCCCGCCTTTCAAGGCGGCCTTCAGTTCGGCGGCCCGCCGCACCAAGTCCCGGATCTCCGAGGAGTCCAGGTCTCTAATCGTTAGCAAGTGTCTGGTCTTAAGTTGCATTTTTAAGATCACTTATTAGGTTTAGCCGCGGTCCGGCGTGTTGGTCTTGCTCAGCAATCGGCCAGCGCCTGGTCCAGGGCCGCCACCAATCCGTCGATGTCTCCACTGTTCACCACCAAAGGCGGCGCAAAGCGGATCACCGTATCCTGAGCGGCACCCACAATGTAGCCCATATCCCTCAGCCGGGCCACCAGGGGGCCGGCCGCCTGGTTCAAGGCCAGGCCCAGCAGCAGGCCCAGACCGCGCACATCGAGGACCACCTCGGTGTACTTGGCGGCCAGGCCCTCCAACTGGGTTTTGAAATACAGACCGATTTTCTCGGCGTGCTCCACCAACCCGCCGTTGATCAGTTGGTCCAGCACCACCCCGGAAGCGGCCATGACCACCGGACCGGCCCCAAAGGTGGTGGCGTGGGAGCCGGGGCCGAACATGGCGGCAGCCTCGGCGTCGGCCAAGACCGCCCCGGCGGGCAGGCCATTGGCCAGGGCCTTGGCCAGGGTCATCACATGAGGCTTCACCCCGAAGTGCTCGTGGGCAAACAGCTTGCCGGTGCGGCCCAGGCCGGTCTGCACCTCGTCGAACATGAGCAGGGCCCCGTGGCTGTCGCACAACTCGCGCAGGCCGGACAGATAGCCTTCCGGGGGCACCACCACCCCGCCCTCACCCAACACCGGCTCCACCAGAACGGCGCATACGTCGTCGTCCCAGGCGGCCTTCACCGCCTCAAGATCGCCGTAGGGCACATGCTTGAAGCGGGGCACCAGGGGGTCGTAACCCTTCTGGATCTTTTCCTGGCCGGTGGCCGAAAGGGTGCCCAGGGTCCGGCCGTGGAAGGAGCGCTCCATGGTGATGATGGTGAAGGCCCCGTTCATCTTCTCCTTGCCCCACAAGCGAGCCAGCTTTAGGGCTCCCTCATTGGCCTCGGCCCCTGAGTTGCAGAAGAACACCTTGTCGGCAAAGGAATTCTCCACTAAAAGCTCGGCCACCTTGGCCTGGGGCTCGGTGTAGTAAAGGTTGCTCACGTGCACCAGCTTGGCCGCCTGCTGGCAGATGGCCTTGGTCACTTCGGGGTGGGCGTGCCCCAGGTTCACCACCGCGATGCCCGCCAAAAAGTCGGTGTATTGGTTGCCCTGATGGTCCCAAAGCTGGCAGCCCTCACCCTGCACAAAGGTGATGGGGGCCCGGCCGTAGGTGTTCATCACGTATTTATCGATAAGTTTTGCCGCGTCCATATCTAGCTCCTGATCTGCAAACGAGTTCTTTTACCTAATGCTTCCACAGGATCGCGGCCTTATCGTCGTTTTCTATTCATCAGAATTAATTCCCACCCGTGACTTATGATACCGGCTTTTGCGCTTGCGATGCCCGGTGGCCTCAGCGGGCGCTGAACACCGTGCCCACCCCTTGGTCGGTGAAGACCTCCAAGAGCAGCGCGTTGGGCACCCGGCCGTCGACGATGTGGGCCCTCTCCACCCCGGCCTCCAGGGCGTCCAGGCAGCAGCCCACCTTGGGGATCATGCCTCCGGCGATGACCCCGCTCTTTTTTAGCTCCTCGGCCTTGGCCGCGGTCATGGAGCTGATGAGCTTGCCCTCGCCGTCCAAAACGCCGGGAGTGTCGGTCATCATGATCAGCTTGGCTACCCGCAGGCGGCTGGCCACCGCCGCGGCCACCAGGTCGGCGTTGATGTTGAACGACTCGCCATCCGGCCCCACCCCCACCGGGGCGATCACCGGGATGAAGTTGCCGTGCTCCAGGGCGTGCAGCACCTGGGCGTCCACCGCCTCCACCTGGCCCACCAGGCCCAGGTCGATGATCTCCGGCGGCTGGTCCGCGGGCAGGCCCTTGCGGGTCATATGCATCTTGGAGGCCTTGATCAGGCCGCCGTCGTGGCCGTTTAGCCCCACCGCCCGGCCGCCGTGCTTGTTGATCAGCCCCACGATAGAGGCGTTGACCTGGCCGACCAGGACCATCTGCACCACGTCCATGACCTCGGGGCTGGTGACGCGCATGCCGTCGATGAACTCGCAGGCGATGTCCAGGCGCTTTAGCAGCTGGCCTATCTGGGGCCCGCCGCCGTGCACCACCACCGGGTATATGCCCACTGCCCTGAGCAGGATCACGTTCAGGGCGAAGCTCTCCTTGAGGGCCTCGTCCACCATGGCGTGGCCGCCGTATTTGACCACCACGGTCTGCCCGGCGAACCGCCGGATGTAGGGCAGCGCCTCGATGAGGGTCTGGGCGGTGATTTTGGGGTCTATGGAAGCCATGTTTCTCTTCCTACAAGATATAGCGGCTCAAATCCCGGTCCGTGCTTATGTCGGCCAAGCGTTGCTTCACGTAATCCGCGTCGATCTTGAGCGTCACGCCGTCCATGCTGGGAGCCTCGAAGGACACCTCCTCCAGCAGGCGCTCCATGACCGTGTGCAAACGCCTGGCCCCGATGTTCTCGGTGGACAGGTTCACCCGGCTGGCGATCTCGGCCAGCTCCCGGATGGCCTCGGAGGTGAAGTCCAGGGTCAGGCCCTCGGTCTTCATCAGCTCCTCGTACTGGCGAATCAGCGCGTTCTCTGGCTCGGTGAGGATGCGCACGAAGTCGTCGGCGCTCAGGGCGTTCAGCTCCACCCGTATGGGGAAGCGCCCCTGCAGCTCGGGCACCAGGTCGCTGGGCTTGGCCACGTGGAAGGCCCCGGCGGCGATGAACAAGATATGGTCGGTCTTGACCATGCCGTACTTGGTGGTCACCGTGGAGCCCTCCACCAGGGGCAGCAGGTCGCGCTGCACGCCTTCGCGGCTCACGTCCGGGCCGTGGCCCGACTCCCGGCCCGCGATCTTGTCGATCTCGTCCAGGAAGATGATGCCCTCCTGCTCCACCTTGGACATGGCCTCGCTGACCACCCGGTCCATGTCGATGAGCCGCCCGGCCTCCTCGTTGGTGAGCAGCTCCAGGGCCTCGGGCACCTTCACCTTGCGGCGCTTGGTCTGCTGGGGGAACATGCCGCCCAGCATGTCCTTGAGGTTCATGCCCATCTCTTCCATGCCCCCGGCAGAGAATATCTCCACCATGGGCGTGGGCCCCTGGGATTGCACCTCCAGGTCCACGTAGCGCTCGTTGAGCTTGCCGTCGTGCAGCAGGCGGCGCAGCTTGCTGCGGGTGGGGTTGATATCCTCGTCGGCCCGCACCACCTCCAGGCGGCCAGCGTCATCCTCGCCCTTGTCGTCGCCAGCCCGCCTGGGCGGCAGCAGGATGTCCAGCAGGCGCTCCTCGGCCAGCTCCCTGGCCTTGGCCCGCACCGTCTCGTGCTCCGCCGCCTTGACCATGTTGATGGACAACTCGGCCAGATCGCGGATCATGGACTCCACGTCGCGGCCCACGTAGCCCACCTCGGTGAACTTGGATGCCTCAATCTTGAGAAAGGGCGCATCGGCCAAGCGGGCCAGCCGCCGGGCTATCTCGGTCTTGCCCACCCCGGTGGGGCCGATCATGATGATGTTTTTGGGCGCTATCTCGTCGCGCAGGTGCTCGGGCACCTGCCGCCTGCGCCAGCGGTTGCGCAAGGCGATGGCCACGCAGCGCTTGGCGTCGTGTTGGCCGATGACGTACTTGTCCAGTTCGGCCACGGTCTCTCTGGGGGTCAGGGTTGCCATTTATAGGCTCTCCACCTTCACTTGGTGGTTGGTGTAAATGCAGATGTCCGCCGCGATGCGCATGGCCTCGCGGGCGATCTCCTCGGGGCCCAGGGTGGTGTTCTTGACCAAGGCCCGTGCCGCGGCCAGGGCGAAGGGCCCGCCCGAACCGATGGCCGCTATGCCCTCCTCCGGATCGATCACGTCACCCGAGCCGGAGATGATCAAGAGCTTCTCCTTGTCCGCGGCCAACAGCAGGGCTTCGAGCTGCCTGAGCACCTTGTCGGTGCGCCAGTCCTTGGCCAACTCCACGGCGGCACGGGTCAGGTTGCCGGCGTAGGCCTCCAGCTTGCTCTCCAAACGCTCGAACAGGGTGAAGGCGTCGGCCGTGGCCCCGGCGAACCCGGCCAAAACCTGGTCGTGATACAGCCTCCGCAGCTTGTTGGCGGTGGCCTTCATCACCGTGTTGCCCAAGGTCACCTGGCCGTCGGCGGCCATGACCACCCCACCGCCGTGCATGATGGCCAATACCGTGGTGCCGCGCATTTGGGGATCGGGCATTTACTTGTCCTCCTCGCCTGCCTCGTGGACCCTGGGATGGGCCTGGTCGTAGACCTTGAGCAGGTGGTCCACCGTGAGGTGGGTGTATTTTTGAGTCGTGCTGAGGCTCTTGTGCCCCAGCATCTCCTGCACCGACCTCAGGTCCGCCCCGCCCTCCAGGAGGTGGGTGGCCATGGCGTGGCGCAGGGCGTGCGGGCTCAGCTTGCGCCCGGCGCTCAGCTCGCCCGCGAAACGGGCCACCAGGCGCTGCACGCTGCGCTGGGTGATGCGCCCACCCTTTTGGTTCAGGAACAGGGCCTCCTGCTCCTCGCCCCGGGGGGCCAGCTCGGCCCGCGAGGCCAGATAATCCTTGAGGGCGTCCATGGCCCGGCCGCCCACCGGCACCCAGCGCTCCCGGCCGCCCTTGCCGTCCACCACCCGAGCCAGGGCCAGGTCCAGGCGAAGGTGCCCGGTGTCCAGGCCGACCAGCTCGCTGACCCGCAGGCCGCTGGAGTACATCAGCTCCAGCATGGCCATGTCCCGGAGCGCCGCCGCCCGCTGGGTGGAGGACAGCTCCTTGCCGTCCATCTCCCGCGCCGGGCCTTGCACCAGGTGAAAAGCCTCGTCCACGCTCAGACGAGGCGGCAGGTGGCGGCCCTGGCGGGGCGGCTTCACCTGCCGGGCCGGGTTGGCGGCTATCTCTTCCCGGCTCAGCAAAAAATCAAAGAACTTCCTAAGGCTCATGAGCTTGCGGGCCATGGTGGAACGCTTCTTGGTCTTTAGCCCCTGGGCCATCCAGGCCAAGACATCGTTCTCACCCACCGAGGGCCAGTCCCACCCGGGCCGGGACGCGTCCAAAAAAGCCGCGAACTCGCTCACGTCGCGCCGGTAGGCCGCGCTGGTAAGCGCCGCCGCCCCCGCTCCCTCGGCCAGGTAGCTTTCAAAGCCTTTCAGCCGGTTTTCCACCTTGCTGCCCGCTCGCCTCCTTTTGCCGCCCCAGGACCCCTAAGCCGTTGGGCTGCAATATGAAAAACAATATCATATCGCTCCGGGACGGGGAATCAAGTCCAAAGAATTTTTGCCTCGCCTCCCCGCCGTGGCCTGATGGTTTATAAAATAGTTGGGCCACCTATAAGCAAAGACTTGACTATCTCAGAACGCTTAGTTAATTTTGGCCGTTACATTCCACTTTTATCGGCATACTTACCTCTTGCAGCTTTTAGGAGCCGACATGAGCACCGACAAGATCAAGACAACCCGCACCGTCGCCATGGTAGGCCACGGTGGTGGAGGCAAAACCTCTCTGGCCGAGGCCATGCTGTTCAACGCCAAGGCTACCGACCGCTTGGGCAAGGTAGACGAAGGCACCACCACCCTGGACTGGGAACCCGAAGAAGCCAAGCGGGGGGGCAGCATCAGCGCCTCCTTTGGGCACTACGGCTTCAATAAGTTCACCGTGAACTTTGTGGACACTCCCGGCGACGACAACTTCCTCTCCGATGCCGCCGGGTCCCTTCGGGCCGTGGACGGGGTGGTAATGGTGGCCGACGCCATAGACGGGGTGAAGGTGCAGGGCGAAAAAATCTGGCAGTTCGTGGACCAGGCCGAGTTGCCCGCCCTGGTGGTGGTCAACAAGATGGACCGCGAGCGGGCCGATTTCGATGCCGCGGTGAACATGATCCCCGAGATGCTGGGCATCAAGGCCATCAAGCTGCAAATTCCCATGGGCGCCGCCGAGGCCTTCACCGGCGTGGTGGACCTGTTGGCCAACAAGGCCTACACCTTCGCGAGCGACGGCTCGGGCAAGATGGAAACCGGCCCGGTGCCCGACGAGTTCGCCGACGCGGTGGAAGCCGCCCGCGAAACCCTCATCGAGGACATCGCCGAGGCCGACGACACTCTCATGGAGCGTTACCTGGAGGGCGAGGAGCTGGGAGCCGACGACCTGGCCAAGGGCTTGGCCAAGGGCGTGCGCGAGCGCCTGTTCCTGCCCGTGGCCGCCACCGCCGCCCTCAAGAACATGGGCGTGCAGCCGGTGATGGACCTCATCAACCGCCTGATGCCCTCGCCCATCGACCGGGGCCCCGTGGCGGGCATCAACCCCAAGGACGGCAGCGAGACCACCTGCGAGCCCGATCCCGCCGCCCCCTTCGCGGGCCTGGTGTTCAAGACGGTGGCCGACCCCTTTGCCGGCCGCCTGAGCATGGTGCGGGTGTTCTCGGGCACCCTGAGCTCGGACATGCAGTTGTTCAACCCCAACCGCGACGCCAAGGAGCGCTTCGGCCAGCTGTACCAGCAGACCGGCAAGACCCAGAAGTCCCTGAGCGAGGCCCTTCCCGGCGACATCGTGGCCATCCCCAAGCTCAAGGAAACTCACACCGGCGAAACCCTGTGCACTGTGGCCAAGCCCATCCAGTTCGATAACATCGAGCCGCTGCCGGCGGTGATCTCCTATGCCATCGAGGCCAAGGAGAAGGGCGACGAGGAAAAGGTCTTCGCGGGCATCAACAAGCTGCTGGAAGAGGACCCCACCCTGCGCCTGGACCGCGACCCCCAGACCAACGAGGCCCTGCTTTCGGGCATGGGCTCGGTGCACATCGAGACCACCCTGGACCGCCTGAGGCGCAAGTTCGGCGTGGAGGTGAACCTCAAGACCCCCAAGGTGCCCTACCGCGAGACCATCAAGGGCTCGGTCAGGGTGCAGGGCCGCTACAAGAAGCAGACCGGCGGCCGCGGCCAGTTCGGCGACACCTGGTTGGAGATCAGCCCCACAGACACCCCCGGCGAGGGCTACGTGTTCGTGGACGAGATCGTGGGCGGCTCCATTCCCCGCCAGTACATCCCGGCGGTGGAAAAGGGCATCGGCGAAGCCATGTTGAACGGCGTATTGGCCGGCTACCCCATGGTGGACGTGAAGGTGCGCCTGGTGGACGGCTCCTTCCACGCGGTGGACAGCTCGGAAATGGCCTTCAAGGTGGCCGGCTCCCTGGGCTTCAAGAAGGGCGCGGCCCAGTGCAAGCCCACCCTGCTGGAGCCCATCATGCTGCTGACCGTCACCGTACCCGAAGACGCCATGGGCGACGTCATGGGCGACATCAGCTCCCGGCGCGGCCGGGTGTTGGGCATGGACTCCAAGGGCAGCCTGCAGGTGATCAACGCCCACGTGCCCATGTCCGAGGTGCTCACCTACCAGCCCGAGCTGACCTCCATGACCGGTGGCCGGGGCGCCTTCACCATGCAGTTGGACCACTACGAAGAGGTGCCCGGCGACGTCCAGGCCAAGATCGTGGAAGCCTACGAAAAATCCAGGGAGGAAGGCAATTAGGCACCAAGCCGCCATCCTGACCATCAGCGACAAAGCCGCGCAGGGCCTGCGGGAGGATCTCGCCGGCCCTGCGCTGCGTGACGCCCTGGCCAATTGGGATATCGACACCGTCATGAGCGAGACGGTGCCCGACGAGCCCGAGCAGATCATGGCCGCGCTCAAACGCTACGCCGACGAGCTGCGCCTGCCCCTGGTGCTCACCAGCGGCGGCACCGGCCTTAGCCCACGGGACAACACCCCCGAAGCCACGGCCCAGGTTATCGAGCGTCCGGTGCCCGGCCTGGCCGAGGCCATGCGAGCCGAGGGCCTAAAGCACACCCGCCACGCCATGCTTTCGCGAGGCATGGCCGGAGTGCGGGGATCGACTCTCATCATCAACCTGCCGGGCTCTCCCCGGGGCGCCCTGGAAAACCTCGAAGCCGTGCTGCCAGCCCTGCCCCACGCCCTGGACAAGCTTTGCGGCGACCCCAATGACTGCGCCCGGCCCCTGGATAAAACATCATGAGATACAGCGAAACCAAGATAGGCCGGGTGTTCCTGGTCAGCGTGGAAGACGGCGAGCGCCTTCCCGACGCCATCGAGTCATTCGCCCAGGAGCAGCACATCAGCCACGGCGTGCTGTTCATGCTGGGGGCCATTCAAAACGGCGAGCTGGTGGCCGGGCCCGACGACCCCAAGGCCAACCCGGTGACCATCCTCACCACCATGGTGGGCCGTCCCCACGACGCCATGGTCATGGGCACCATCTTCCCGGACGAGGCGGGGCGCCCGGTGGTGCACCTGCACGGCGCCATGGCCAGCGGCGAGCGGGTGACCATGGGCTGCCTGCGCCTGGGGGTCCATGTTTGGGAGGTGGCCGAGGTGGTGGTCATGGAGCTGAGCGGCCTGAAGGCGGTGCGACGCTTCGACCCCGAGGTGGGCTTCAGCCGCCTGGTGCCGGACCCGGAAGACTAAGCAGCCGCCATTTCATCGAAAAGTCTAAGCGCCTGATGCGCCGCCCTGGGCTTGGCCCAGCGTGGCCGTCAGGCGTTCCTTTGCCCGCTTCCCATGACTCCCCGGCCAGAACACCTTGCCGCAACTTGGGCAGTGGGTGAATCCCTCCGCAGTGTCCAGGATGTAGTCCGGCACCCGTCCGGCCGCGTCCTGGCGGGCCAGGGGCAGAACGGGCACATTGCAATCCAGGCAGCGGGAGAAAAAGCGCGAAGGCTCAGGGGTGAGGCTCAGATCGGCCAGGGCCTGGCTTAGCTGATCTTCCACCCGGTCGTGGGCGATGAACACCACTCCTGGCCTTCCCTGCCAGGCCTTGCGGCGGGTGAGCAGGAATTCGCCGGGCGGGGCTTGGGCGGGGATGCGTTTGAGCGCAGGGGCGTCGTAGCCCAGTAGGCGCAGCCAGCGGGCCAAGCGGCCCAACATGCTATCGCACAGCAAGCGGCTCAAGGCAGTTCCACCACCTCCAAACCAGGCGGTACCGTAACCTCGAAAAGGGACGGGTCCACCTTGGTGTTCAGTTTCACTTCCTGGCTGATCAGAAGCAGGCTGCGCCCCTGGCCGTCCGTGGCCTTTAGGCGGCCGGGATAACGCGAGCCCAGGGCCGCCGAGAAGCGGCCAAAAGACATCTCCAGGTTGGGGCCGCCGCCCCGGCTCTCCAGCCAGGCCCGCTCCACCGCGTAGTCGGTGGGATCGAACACCACCCCTTCGGACACCTGGCCGCCCGGCTCCAGCAGGCGCAGCAGCTTTTTGCCGCCGCCCGCGTCGCTGGGCAGGACCTCGGCCTTGGCCGGTTGGGGCAGCAGGGGCGGGCACCCGGCCAGCAGGGCGAAAATCTCGCCCGGCGAAAGGGCCAGACCCAAAAAGCGCGACAGGTTGGCCCGGCTGGCCTGGCCCAGGTAGGCCCGGTTTTCGCGGTAGGAAAGCACGGCCATGCGCCGCCCGTCGGTGACTACCCTGAGCAGTGGCTGGCCGAAGGGCCCCAGCACCTCGGCCCTGATGCGGTCCGGGGCCAAGCCCATGATGAGGTGGTCGCCGTTGAGGGTGCCCTGGGGCGCGACCAGCTCGACCTCGCCGCTGAGCACCAGGCTGGACACCGCCTGCTGGCGGGCCTCCAGGCGCGCCCTGACCTCCTGGGCCAGCGGCAACAGGCTGCCGGTGGGTCCGCCGGGCAGGTGAACGCAGGAGCTCAGAGCGAGGGCGAAGGCTACCGCCAGAAGCATATACCCTATGGCGCGCAGGCCGAACATGTCATGCAAGGCCTCTCACTCGGAGCCTTGGAGGCGTTTGGCCTCCTTGAGCTTGGCGCGCACCTCGTCGGGGCGGGGATGCTTGTTGGACAGGGACTGCTGGTAGGCCTTGACCGCCTCTTTGTAACGCTTCATTTTCATGTAGGCGTCGCCCAGGTGTTCGGCGATCACCGGGTCGCCGGCTCCCCCGGCCGCCGCTTGGCGCAGGTAGTTGATGGCCTGGGGGTAGTCCCCCCGCTGGTAGTAGACCCAGCCAAGGCTGTCCAGGATGAAGTAGGCCCGGGGCTCCACGGCCAGGGCGCGGCGGATGTAGCTCTCCGCCGTGTCCAGATCCTTGCCCTCTTCGGCCAGGGTGTAGCCCAGGTAGTTAAGGGCCCTAGCGTGGCGGTCGTCCATGCGCACCGCCTTGCGCATCTCCTCCAGGCCCTCCTGGTGCTTGCCTTGCTTGTCCAGCACCACTCCCAGGCGGAAGTGGGCCTCGGCGTTGCCCGGCTCCAGCTTGAGCGCCTTGCGCAGCTCGTCCTCGGCCTTGGCCAAATCCTTTTGGGCCT
The DNA here is from genome assembly GCA_018902755.1 of Pseudomonadota bacterium. GTDB lineage: Bacteria > Desulfobacterota > Desulfarculia > Desulfarculales > Desulfarculaceae > Desulfoferula. The sequence continues at coordinate 120,613 of JAHIQI010000038.1, forward strand.
CGGCCAAGGCGGCCAGGGCCAGGTGCAAGTCCGCCTCCTTGGGGAAGAGCTTCAGGGTCTCCTCCAGAACCTTGTTGGCCTCTTCGCCTTGGCCCAGGTCCAGGAGGATTTCCGCCTGCAACAGGCGGCTCTCCACGTAGAACTCCGAGCTTGGCGGCACCTCCTCCAAGACCTCCAAGGCCTGCTCCGGCTTGTTCAACTCTTGCAGGGTCAGGCCAAGATAATAGCGGGCGCGGTACTTCTTGGGGTCCAGGCGCAGAATGGCCTGGAACTCGTCCGCCGCCTGGCCGAAACGCTTTTGCTGCAAGAAGACCATGCCTATCTTTACCCGCACCTCGAGGTCGTCGTTGCTCAGCCCCTTGAGGATGGCGAACTGGTTCAACGCCTCCTGGTAGCGGCCCGAGCGCAGGTAGAGCCGCCCCAGGCGCTCGTGGGCCAGGGTGGATTCGGGATGGCGCTTGAGGATGTCGCGGTAGATGGTCTCGGCCTTGGCCATGTTGCGCTGCAGCTCATACAGCCGGGCCAGCTCGAACTGGGCCCCCTGGAAATGAGGAGAGAGCTTGAGCACCTGCTGGAAGCTAGTCTCCGCCGCGCCGTAGCGCTTCAGGCCCACCTGGGCCTGGCCCAGGTAGTAATGCGCCGGCACCAGGTCCGGCTGGCTTTTCACCAGGGGGGTGAGCACCTTGACCGCCAGCTCGAAACGGCGGTCCTCCAGGTACAGGGTGCCCAGAAGCAGGCGGGCCTCCTCCTGCTCGGGATCGATGGACAGGGCCTTCTCATAGGAGGTGATGGCCCGGGAAATTTCCTTGCGGTTGGAATAGATGCCCCCCAGCAGCAGCCAGGCGTCCACCAGGTTGGGGCTCAGCTGAACCGCCTTGCGGGTCTCGCCCAGGGCCTGGTCGATCTGGTTGATGCGCACCAGCACCCTGGCCATCTCCAGATGGAGGTAGCCGCTGGACGGGTCGGCTTGTTGAGCCTGGCGCAGGTATTTGATGGCCGAAACATGGTCGCCGGAGCGCAGGCTTACCTGAGCCTGGGCGTAGAGGTCCAGGGAGCGCAGGGGTACGGGCGGCACCTCCTGGGGCTTGGCTACCGGTTTGGCGGGTGCGGGGGCCGCGGGGGGTGGAGTGGGGGCGCCGGCGCAGGCGGCCACAAGCAGCAAGGCCATCCACAATGCCCCGTTAAGCAGGATTTTACTTTTTGAGCTGGTGCCCATGGGACAGGCCGACTCCTCAGTCGCCCTCGGCCAGGCCGGCGAACTGCTCTTCAAAGTTGGGTATCCGTTCGCTCAGACGATCCTTGAGCTTGTCCATCAAGCGAACCTGGAGTTGGCGAATGCGTTCACGGCTGACCCCGTGCTCCTCGCCCAGCTCGTTGAGAGTCATGGGACTCTCCGCCAAAAGGCGGCGGTCCAGGATGTCGCGTTCCTTGTCATCCAAAGTATCGCGCACCGCCATCAACTCGTCATGGAAAAGTTTTCTGAGCTCCTGGTTGACCAGTTCGTCCTCGGCGTCGGACTGCTCCTCGTCGGTCAAAAAGCTCTGATGGGCCTCCTCGGAGTCTTCGCGCACCGGCGCGTCCAGGCTCAGCTCCCAGCCGTCCAGGCGCTGGGACATGTCGATGACGTCCTTTTCGGAAACCCCCAAGCGGGTGCTGAGCAGCTTGGGCCCCGGGGTTATGCCCTGGGATTGCAGCTTCTCCTGTTCCCGGCGCAGGTTGTAGAACAGCTTACGCTGGGCTTGGGTGGTGCCCAGGCGCACCAGGCGCCAGTTGTCCATGACGAACTTGAGGATGTAGGCCTTGATCCAGAAGCTGGCGTAATAGGAAAATTTTATGCCCCGGAAGGGGTCGAACTTCTGCACCGCCTGCAAAAGGCCGATGTTGCCTTCCTGGATCAAGTCCAGCAGGTTGCGCATCCAGTAGCGCTGGTGGTCCATGGCTATCTTGACCACCAGGCGCAGGTTGCTGGTCACCAGCTTGGCGGCCAGGGCCGGGTCGCCGGTTTCATAGTAGGCCTGGGTCAGCTCCAGTTCCTCTTCCCTGGTCAACAGGGGGTACTGGCGGGCTTCCCACAAATAGCGTTGCAGGGCGTTGGTAGTGGCGGGGGGGCCACTGCCCAGGGGCACCAGGCCGGGAGTGTCCTCGGAGTCGTCCTCCTGGAGGTCCTGATCGTCGGGCGGCGCGAAATCCTGGCCCTCTTCCACCTCTTGATCCGGGTCTGGTACGGTGGAATCCAGGTCTTCCTCGGGATCCAGAACTTCCGGCTCCAGCACAGCCTCAGGCGCGCTCTGCTTGGTCAAAGCCTCTTTCTTCTCCGCCTTGGCCGGAGCCTTTTTGGCTTTTGCCTTGCTTTTGGAGACAGAGGCCTTGTTCTTGCCTTTGGATTTTGCTGCCATAATGCCTTTCAAATGCGGAATTCACCTTGTCAACCTGCCCAGGAGCCTTATTTGGGTTAAAATAGCCTCAGACTGGTTGCACATAACAATTCCGGCTAATTAAGAAAATACTAGCCGCTCCCCCTCGCGGCAACTAAAAAGGACCATCCCATGAGCCGCGACGCCTCCCCCGCCCTTCCCCCAGGCTTCAAGAGCTACCGCCTTGCCTTTGACTGGGGACGAATGCATTTGGTGGCCGGGGGGCAGGGTGAGCCTCTTTTCATGGTGCACGGTCTGGGCGGCAGTTGCCATGATTTCTTGGCCATGGCCCCCGAGTTGGCCCGGGACCACACCCTGCTAATCCCCGACCTGCCCGGCTTCGGGTATTCCGACAAGCCCGATCTGCCCTACAGTCCTGAGTTTTTCGCCCAAGTTATGACCCAGACGTCGGAGCGCCTGGGCCTGAAGCGCGCCCATTGGCTGGGCCACTCCATGGGCGGGCAGATCGCGTTCACCCTGGGCCTGGAGAGGCCGGAGCTGGTGCGCTCGGTGGTGGCGGTTTGCCCGGCGGGCGGCCAGGACGGAGCCAACGGCTGGCAGTCTTTTTTACAAAATGTGGTGGCCACCAAGGATGACCGCTTCCTCTTTTTTTGCCCCTGCCTGGTCAATCTGGCAACCCGCATGTGTTACGGCGACCCCAATCATCCCTCCCGCGCGGAGCTTACCCGCCGGGTGCGGGCCCAATGGGAGGGCCCGGAGCGGCCCCTTTTGGAGCGCTCATTGGTGCGCTCCGGCCGGGCCATCCTGGAGCAGCCGGTGTGGCCCCGCCTGGGCAAACTCCAGCCCCCGGTGCTTTTGGTGCAGGGAGAGCGTGACCGGGTGGTGGCCGCGGTGGAGCTTCAGCGCATCTACTCCCACCTGCCCCCCGGCGCGCGTTGGGAGGCATTGCCCTGCGGCCACATGCCCGTGTACACCATGGCCCCGGAGCTTTCGGCCATGGTGCGCGGGTTTTTGCGGGGTCTGGCCTAGTGTCCACCTCCGCCTTGCCCGGCCTGGTGCTGCGCCTGCGCCCCCTGGGCGAGAGCGACCTCATGCTGGACCTGTTCACCAGCGCCATGGGCCGCATCACCGCCCTGGCCAAGGGCGGCAAGCGCTCCAAGCAGCGCTTCTTCGGGGTGCTTCTGGACGCCCACCTTTTGGAGATGAACCTGGAGCCCACCAAGAGCCCGGACCTGTGGCGCTTGGCCTCGGCCCGGGTGCTGGCCTCCCACCTGGGACTGCGCCAGGACTACCGCCGCCTGCTGGCCGCCGGGCCGGTGCTGGAGCTGCTGCTGCGGGCCACCCCGGTGCAGGCCCCCCAGGAAGGCGTGTTGGAACTGGCGCTCATCACCCTGTCGCGCATGGAGCTGGGCAACGGACCGGCCGAGCTGGGTTCGGCCCTGGCCATATTCCTGGCCCGCCTGCTGGCCCTCTTGGGATACGGCCTCAATCTGGAGGCCTGCCTGCACTGCGGCCGTCCGGTGGCGCAGATGCAGAGCCTGCGCCTGACCCTGGGCGGGGGTGTGGTGTGCCCGTCCTGCCCGGCGGGCCACCGGGACCACCAGGTTCCGCCCGGTCTGGTCAAGTTTTTGGCCGCCGCCAGGGCCCTGGAGCCCCGCCCTCTTTCGCGCCTGCGCCTTCCCGCCGGGCAGTCGCCCCTGGCCCTGGGCTTTCTGGCCGACTTTTGGCGGGAGGTGGTGGGCCACGACCTGCCCAGCCTGGGTCTGGCCTTGCGCTCCCTCAAAAGCCCAGCCACCGTCCCCCATACAACTCCGCCCAGGCGATGAACCGCCATTCGCATTGACACCCTGCCAAGCCAATGGTTTATTGAAATTCTCGCAATTTGGGTGGATAGTTTCTGATTGAATCAATATTCAAGCGCCGCACGCTTGCACATTCCAGCGAGGTAGCATGAAGCAGTTCTTTTATCCCTCTTCCGTGGCCATCCTGGGGGTGTCCCCCCGACCCGGCAACATGGGCCGCAACATCCTGGCCAACTTGGAAGGCATCGGTTTCCCGGGAGAGATATTTCTGGTCTCGCCCAAGGGCGGCGAATACAAGGGCCGCACCATCTACTCCAGCGTGAGCGAGCTTCCCGAATCGCCGGACCTGGCGGTCATCCTGACCCCGGCGGCCACGGTGCCCGGCCTGGTCAATGACTGCGGGGAAAAAGGCGTCAAGCGCCTGGTCATCGAAACCGGCGGCTTCCGAGAGTTGGCCGACGACCGGCGCTCTCTGGAGACCCAGATCGTCGAGGCCAGCAAAAAATACGGCATGCGCTTCATCGGCCCCAACTGCATCGGGGTCATCTGCACCGAGTCCAAGCTATCGGTGCCCTTCCCCCTGCTGGACCGCAAAATCATGCCCGGCGGCCTTTCCATCATGGCCCAGAGTGGCGGAATAGGCCTCACCTACCTGCACGGCTGCTCCGAAAACAAGGTAGGCATCGCCAAGTTTTGCAGCATGGGCAACAAGCTCAACGTCAACGAGCGCGACCTGCTGGCCTACCTTATCGAGGACCCCCAGACCGAGGCTATCCTGCTCTACCTGGAGTCCATCGTGGACGGCCGGGCCATGTACGACCTGATCCGCTCCACCTCCAAACCGGTGGTGGTGCACAAGTCCAACATCGGCGAAACCAGCCACGCCATCGCCAGCAGCCACACCGCCGCCCTGGCCAACGACGACGCGGTGGTGGAAGCGGCCCTCAAGCAGGCCGGGGCCATCCGGGCCCACACCGTGCACGAGTGCATGCAGATCGTCAAGGGCCTGAGCCTGCCCAAGCCCAAGGGCCGGCGCCTGGCGGTCATCTCGCGCTCGGGAGGCCACGCGGTGGTGGCCGCCGACGCAGCCTATCGCCACGACATGGAGCTGCCCGCCTTTTCCGAGGAGTTTCTGGCGCCCATCCAGCAGGCCACCAGGGCTTCGGTGATCCATCTGCAAAACCCCCTGGACCTGGGCGACCTTTTCCAGTTCGGGCTGTACGTGGACATCTTGAAAAACGCCCTGGCCCAGAAAGATATAGATGCGGTGCTGATGATGCACGGCTACCGGGGGCCCGAGGTGGAGGTTTCCCGCCAGTTTGTGGCCAAGGTAGGCGAGCTGTGCAAGGAGGCGGACAAGCCGGTGGCCCTGGCCCTGCTGGTCGATCCCGAGGAAATGATTTCCGCCTCCCGGCTGTCTTCCATACCCCTGTTCACCTTTGCCGAGGAAGGCATCCTGGCCCTGTCCGCGGCGGAGAGGGCCGGCGGCATCCCCGTGCCCGAGCGCCTGGGTTGCGCCGAGGGCTTTGACCGGGACATGGTGCAACGCCTGCTGGCAACCGCTGACCGCGACGGTTGGCTGGAGCTGCCCGAGGCCCTGCACCTGCTGGGCGCGGCCCGCATACCGGTGGCCCCCTTTGTCACCGCCCTGGACGCCGAGGACGCGGTACAGGCGGCGGGCACCCTGGGCTATCCGGTGGTGCTCAAGGCGGTGGGCGGCGCGGACCTGCTGCACAAGACCGAGGCGGGCGGCGTGGTGCTGAACCTGGGCGACGCCGAGGCGGTGCGCCAAGCGGCCCAAAAAATGATGGATCAGCTTAAGCCCAACCGGCTGGTGGTCATGCAACACCTGCGGGGCGGCCAGGAGCTGATCCTGGGCGTCAAGCGCGACCCCGGCTTCGGCCCGGTGGTGCTCCTGGGACTGGGCGGGACCGCCGCCGAGGCCCTGGGCGACGTTAGCCTGCGCCTGGCTCCGGTGAACGACGCCGAGGCGGGCCAGATGATGGACCAACTCAGGGGCGCGGCCCTGCTCAAGGGCTTCAGGGGCCAGCCACCGGTGAAGCGCGCCGCCCTGCTGGAGGCGGTGATGCGCCTGGGCATCTTGGCCAGCCAGATGCCCGCCATCGCCGAGTTGGACATCAACCCCTTGTTGGCCGGTCCCGGCGGGGTCATGGCCGTGGACGCCAGGGTGCGGGTCGTGGGCGACGCCCCCAAACCCGGCAACTAGGCTCTAGCCTTGTCCGCTTCCCGCCTGCTTGGCATCACCTCCACCATACCGGTGGAGGTGGCCTTGGCCGGGGGCTGGACCCCGGTGGACCTCAACAACCGCTTCATCACCCACCGCGATCCCGCCGGGCTGGTGCAGCAGGCCGAGGACCAGGGCCTGCCCCGGACCCTGTGCGCCTGGATCAAGGGCATGTACGCCTGGTGCCTGCGCCACCCCGAGGTGGCCGCCATGGTGGGGGTGACCCGGGGAGACTGCTCCAACACCCACGCCCTCATGGAGCTGCTTTCGCGGCGGGGACGCCGGGTGTTTCCCTTCGACTATCCCAACCAGGACGACCCCACCGCCTTGACCCAAGCCATGCAGCGCCTGGCCCGCGAGCTGGGGGCCGACTTGGCCCGGGCCGAGGAGATTCGCCGGGAGTTGATCCCCCTGCGGCAAAACCTGGAGCGCCTGGACCGCCTCACCTGGCAAGAGAGCAAGGTGAGCGGCGGGGAAAACCACCTGTGGCTGGTCAGCGCCAGCGACTTTGACGGCGACCCAAAGGATTTCGCCGCGCGTCTGGATCGCTTCCTGGCCCTGGCCGAGGAGCGCCCCGCCCGCCCGCCCAAGGTGCGCCTGGGCCTGTTGGGCGTGCCTCCCATAATCGCCGGGCTGCACGAGACCCTGGAGGAGCTGGGCGCGTCGGTGGTTTTCAACGAGGTGCCCCGGCAGTTCGCCATGCTGGACGGCGACGGGGGGCCTTGCGGCAGCCTGGCCCAGCAGTACGCCCGCTACACCTACCCCTACGAGGTGGGGGCCAGGGTGGATGACATCCGCCGCGAAGCCGCGCGCCGGGGCCTGGACGGGCTGATTCACTACACTCAAAGCTTTTGTTGGCGGCAGATGCAGGACCTGGTCCTGCGCCGCGAACTGGACCTGCCCGTGTTGACCCTGGAGGGCGACCAGTTCGCCCCGGTGGACGGCCGCACCCGGCTGCGGCTGGAGGCCTTTGTGGAGGTGTTGGGCTGATTCCCCTGCGGCTGGTATCCTAAAGGCCAAAATTCATTCGCGTTACAATTGGAGCGATCATGTCCGATAAGAACCAAGAATTCCCCATCGACCTGGAGTTGGAAGCGCCGCTCAAAAAGGTGCGCTATCCAGGCTTTGACATGGACATCATGTCCATGCAGCTGGTCACCGAAGCCCGCCTGAGCGAGGGCAAGGCGGTCATCCAACTGCGTCCCGTATCCGCCCCCCCCGAGGTGCGCGAGGAGCTGGAAAACCAGATCGCGGCCATGGTGCGCGAGGCCACGGGCGTGGAGGTGGTTGAGGTGCACTCCCCCGAGCCGCCCAAGCCCAAGAAAGAGGATAAGGGGCCCCACCCCATCGACGGCGTCAAGTGGGTGATCCCCGTGGCCTCGGGCAAGGGCGGCGTGGGCAAGTCCACCGTGGCGGTGAACCTGGCCATGGCCCTGTCCAGCATGGGGCTCAAGGTGGGCATCCTGGACCTGGATCTCTACGGCCCCTCGGTGCCCATGATGCTGGGCGTCACCGGGATGCAGCCCGACGCGGTGGGCGACAAGATCGGCCCAATCATGGCGCACGGCCTCAAGGCCATGTCCGTGGGCTTCCTGATCAAGGCCGACACCGCCCTCATTTGGCGCGGCCCCTTGGTTATGAAGGCGGTGCGCCAGCTTCTGCACGACGTGGCCTGGGCTCCCCTGGACGTGCTGGTTCTGGACCTCCCTCCCGGCACCGGCGACGTGCAGATCACCATGGCCCAGGAAGTGCCCATCACCGGGGCGGTGGTGGTAACCACTCCCCAGGACGTGGCCCTGACCGACGCCATCAAGGGCGTGGACATGTTCCGCCAGGTGGGCGCGCCGCTCATGGGCATCGTGGAGAACATGAGCTACTTCAACTGCCCCGACTGCGGCAGCCGTCATGAGATATTCGGACACGGCTCGGTGAAGCCCCTGTGCGCCAAGCTGGGCGTGCCTTATCTGGGCGAGATCCCCCTGGACCCCGCCCTGCGCCAATTGGCCGACCTGGGCCAGCCCAAGACGGTGCTGGAAAGCCCGGCCGGGGAGCCCTACCGCGAGTTGGCCAAGAAGGTTCTGAACCAGCTCAATAGCCAGGACTAATTGCAAGGGAGGCTGAGGCATGGCCGAGGTTAACCGCGAGTCGGTGGAAGCGGCTCTGGGCGTGGCCCGCGCCGAGCTGAAAAAGCACGGCGGCAACGTGGATCTAGTGGGAGTGAACGACCAGGGCGTGGTCCTGGTGCGGCTGATGGGCGCCTGCTCGGGCTGCGCCTCGGCCAACGTCACCCTCAAGGATATCATCGAAAAATCCCTGAAGGAGCAACTGCCCGGCATCAACCGGGTGGAAGCCCTGATGTGATAAAGGCCCCATGACCCAAGCCGACACCCAACCCAGGGCCGTGGTGCTCTTATCCGGCGGCCTGGACTCCACCACCTGCCTGGCCATGGCCAAGGCCCAGGGCTTTGAATGCCATGCCCTGAGCGTGCTCTACGGCCAGCGCCACGAGGTGGAGATTCAGGCGGCCCGCCGGGTGGCCCAGGCCCTGGGCGCGTCCCAGCACCGGGAGATCGGGGTGGACCTCAGCGCCTTCGGCGGATCGGCGCTGACCGCGGACATCGAGGTGCCCAAGGGCCGCTCCGAGGCCGACATGTCCGGCGGCATACCTGTCACCTACGTGCCCGCGCGCAACACGGTGTTCCTGTCCCTGGCCCTGGCCTGGGCCGAGACCCTGGACAGCTCCGACCTGTTCATCGGGGTCAATGCCCTGGACTACTCGGGCTATCCCGACTGCCGTCCCGAGTTCATCATGGCCTTTGAAAATCTGGCCAATTTGGCCACCAAGATGTCCACCACCCAGGGGCGGCGCATCAAGATTCACGCCCCCTTGATCCGCATGACCAAGGCCCAGATAATCCAGGCCGGGCTGAAGCTGGGCGTGGACTACGGCCTGACCCATTCCTGTTATGACCCCGCCCCCGACGGCAGGCCCTGCGGCCAATGCGACTCCTGCCTTCTCAGGGCCAAAGGCTTTGCCGAGGCCGGGGCGGCCGATCCCGTGCTGGCTCCCTAAGGCAACAAGGTGCAGTCATGGCTTTGCCCAAGAGTGAAGTCGCCGGCGTAATTTTGGCCGCCGGATTTTCCACCCGCTTCGGCGGACAGAAACTGACCACCCCCTTGGCCGGACGCCCCCTGGCCTCCTGGGCTTTGGGGGCGGCGTCGGCCTCCCGGCTGGGGCGATTGGTGCTGGTCACCAGCCCGGAGACGGCCCAGGAATTGGGCGACCTCCCGGCCAGCCTGGAGGTGGTGCTCAACCATCAGGCCCAGGAGGGACAGGCCTCGTCCCTTCGCCTGGGCCTGGAGGCCTTGGGCCAGGACCACAGCCACGCTCTGTTCCTGTTGGCTGACCAACCCCTTCTTAGTCCCGCCTTGATCGACAGCTTCGTCGATGCGGCAGAAGACGGGTGCGACCTGGCCACCCTGGCCGGGGAGAACTCTTTTTCTCCGCCCACCCTGTTCGCCCGCCGCTTTTGGCTGGAGCTTCTAGCGCTACGAGGCGACGCCGGGGGGCGGAGCGTGTTCGAGGAGCACCGGGACGAAGCGGTATTGCTGCCGCCCAACTTCCCCCTGGCCGGCCTGGACGTGGACACCCCCGGGCAGCTGGGCCTGGCCGAGGCGGTGCTAACTCAGCGCTACAGCGGGGCCCTGGAGCTGGAGCGCGGCGACCTGGTGAGCCTGGTGGGCGCGGGCGGCAAGACCAGCCTGCTGGAGGCCCTGGCCTCGGAGCAGGCCGCCGACGGCAAGGCGGTGCTGGCCACCACCACCACCCAGGTCTTTCGCCCCAGCGGCGCGGTGCTCATCGAGCCCCACGAGGACTGGCTTCCCGAGCGCATAGAGCGCCTGCTGTCCCCCGGCGCTTGCCTTACCGTGGCTTCGGAGTCTTCTCTGGTGGAGGGCCGGGCCAAGCTCAAGGGCCTGGCGCCTTCCAGCGTGGACTGGCTTTGGGAAGCGGTCGTGGCCCCTCTTATCCTGGTGGAAGCGGATGGTGCGCGGCGCATGCCTCTAAAGGCCCCCCGCACCCACGAGCCGGTGATCCCCATGACCACCACCATGCTGGTGGGGGTGCTGGGCCTGTCCGGCGTGGGTCAGCCGGTGGATGAAGAGCACGTCCTGGGCGCGTCCGAGTTTTGCGCCCTTACCGGAGCCTCGCCGGGCCAGCCGGTGGAGCCCGTCCATTTGGCGACCTTGGCCACCCACCCCAGGGGCCTTTTCAAGAAGGCCCCGGCCCGCATCCGCAAAGTGCTGGTGCTCAACCAGGGCGAACTGCCCGGCGCGGGCGAGGTGGCGCGGCAGGTGGCCGAGTTGGTGAGCAAGCAAGACCCATCGCTCAGGGTGCTGCTAACCAGCCTCCGCCGGGGCGAGTGCGAAGTTTTGCTGGAAGAGGACTAGGCGGCCAGTAGTTTGGCCGAGGCCGCCGGTCCGGCCAGGGTGATGCGGTGGCCTTGGTCCAAAAGCAAGGCCTCGCCCTGCACCAGCACCAGGCATCCGGTGATGAGCCCCTGGCCGTGCAGGCGGTGGGCGGCCTCCCGCGCCCCGCGCAGGGCAGCCAGGCGCTGCTCCCTGGGCATGGGCCCCACCTTGGTGGTGATGCGCTGGTCCCCCAAGCCGCTGTCGGGATCTATCTCCCGCGCCGGAGCCGACTCCAGTTCCGGCCCTTGGGCCTGGGCCGCGTTGCCCAGGGCGGTGGCCGCCGCGTCGGCCAGGGCCGCGCTCTCGGCCCACACCGTGACCAGATCGGCCACGCCCGAGCTGTGGCTGCGCCCCTGCCAGCCGCTACTGGCCACCCCGCCGATGCCGTCGCCACCGCGCAGGTTCAGCCGCCCCATGATCGGCGAGGCCTCGCCCTCTTCCCGCTCCGGCGGCTTCACCCCCACCCGCAGGCTCTGCCCAGGCGACAAGCGAACCGCGATGTCCCCGCCGTTGTTTACCACCACCCGGTCGGCTCCCAGGCCAAGGGCGAAGTCGGCCACCTCGTCGGCCACCGCCCCGGCCACGGCCGCCAGGGGGGTCAGCTCAACGTCCACCGCGCGGCAGGCCTGGGTGGCCCGCTCCACCACCATCGGCAAAGGCCGCCCGGCCGGCAAATCGTTCATGCGGCGGCGCATGTAGCCCTGGAACTCGGCCAGCACCTTTAGGCAACGCAAAGCCGCCCGGGCGGCCTGGGCGGCCATCACCGGGCGGGCTTGTCCGCCTTGCCAGGCGGATATGGTCAGAGTCATGGGGCCCCAGTCCACCAGGACCAGGTCGGGGCGTATTACTTGCACCGGTTCCAAGGCACCGGTTCCTCGGCCGTGAAAGGCTTCACCGCCTCCATGTGGCCGCCCATTTCCTCGTAATCGCTCAGGCGCATGGTGTACTCGATGGGAGCCACGGTGGCGGGAGTGGGCACCCAGGTGAAGGACCCGGCGCGCACCTTTTCCACGTCCGCGTAGAAGGTGATGCCCCCACCTGGCAGCACGAACACCTTGGATCCGCCGCAGGTGAGCACCGCCTTGGCCGCGTGCACCGCGCGGGTCAGGCGCAGAGGGTAGCGGGTCACTCCGGCACGGGCCGAACCTCCAGCCCCGCCCACGTACACGGCCGCCACCCGAGAGCGCTGGCAGGTCTCGGCCAGGGCCGACACCGCCAAACGGGCCTTGGGAGTGAGTTCGGTGGGTTGGTACTTGCCGTCCCAGCCAAGCACGTACATGGCCGCGTTTTGGCCGGTGGTCTCGGTGATGAGCAAGGTTGAGCCCGGCGCGGTAATGCTGATGTCCACCTGCGACACGATGTCCAGGGGATCGGCCAAGTCGGTGCCGCCCCAGCCCTTGCCGTGGGTGCCGAAGTAGCGCCCTGGAGTGGACTGCTTAAAGCAAAGCTCCACCCCGCTGGGAGAGAGCCCCAGGCAGCGGCCCGAGGCGTGATGGCTGAACAGGCTGGTGATGTGTTGGTCCAGCACGATCACCTCGTCGGCCGCGTCCAGGAAGAAGGTGGCGAACAGTCCGGCCGAGGCCGAGCCGCAGCCCACCCGCATTTTTTCCACTATCTGGCCGTCGATGACCGGCGGCTGGCCCACCTGGATCTCCAGCTTGGCCCCGCCCTTTACCTTGAGTTGCACTGCCTCGCGGTTGGCGATGGCCGCCACCGCCCTGGCCGCGGCGAAACCGTGGCGTCCGGTGAGTCGGTTGACCCCGCCGATGGCCAGCATCTTGGAGCCGTACTCCTCGGTCTCCACCATGCCCACGGTGCGGCCTTCAAAGGTGATGGCCGCGCCCTCTTGGCCCACTTCCAGGTCGGTGTCGATCTTCACCTTGAGCCCGGAGTAGGACAGCGGGACCTCGGTGACCACGGTGACCACCTCCACCCCGTCGCGCTCGTGGGTGACGATGTAAGGGGCGGGCATGTAGTCGGGGTAGGTGCCGCCCGCGCCGATGGCGGTGATGCTGGGCCGTTCTATGAGAATCTCAGGCTCGGGCCCCACTTCCTGGGCCACCTCGGCAAAGGTGAGCAGGGGCCGGGTGCGCACCATCTCGCGCTTACGGTTGGTGTAGCGCCCGCAAGCCCCGGTGAGCCCCTCGGGAATGCGGCAGCCCACCGGGCAGTGGTTGCACTCCTTGGCCCCGGCAACCGGCACCAGCTCGTCGTGCACCGCGCCGCGCGGGCACACCTTAAAACAGGTGTGGCACTCCACGCAGGTCTGGCCGATGACCGCCTTCTTGCCCTGCAAGGTGATGGCCGCCACCGGGCAGTCCTTTACGCACAGCCCGCAACCGTTGCAACGCTCCAGATCAATCTTCACAGTTGGTGTCTCCTTCGGCTGCGTTGAGGGCTTCCATGACCCGTTCCAGGGTGATGGGCAAATGACGCATGGGCCGCCCCAGGGCCTGGCCCACCGCGCCGGCGATGGCGGGAGCGGTGGGTATCAGGGCGGGCTCGCCGACCCCCTTGGCCCCGTAGGGGCCGGTGGGCTCGGGCTCTTCCACTATGAGCGGGGTGATGTTGGGGGCGTCGGCCGCGGTGGGGATGTGGTAGGATTGCAAGTTGTCGGTGCGTCCCTGCACGTATTCCTCCATGAGGGCCATGCCCACGCCCATTACCACGCCTCCGCATATTTGGCCCTGCACCGCCCGGGGGTTCACCGCCCGGCCCACGTCGTGGGCCGCGGCCACATCGGTCACCTTGACCATGGCGCTGGCCGTGTCCACCCTGACCCTGGCGCACTGGGCCGCGTAGGCGTAGGCCGCGTAGGGCCGCCCCTGGCCGGTCTGGGGGTCCAGGGCGGTGAAGTTGGGGTCGAAGCGGCCCTCGCCCATGGTCCGCACTCCGGACTTGGCCAGATGCCGCACCACCTCGGCGGGCTCGATCTCCCGTCCGTCGGAGGTCTTCAGAAGCCCGCCCCTGAGTTCCACCTCCAAGTGGCGCTCTTTTAGCATATCCCTGGCGCCTTGTAAAAGCTGCATCTCCAGGTTGTCCGCCGCGCCCATCACCGCGTTGCCGCTGATGTAGGTCTGGCGGCTGGCCGAGGTGGCTCCCGCGTTGGTGGTCTTGTCGGTGTCGCCCCGGCACAGGTCTATCCGCTCCACCGGCAGAGCCAGTCGGCTGGCCGCTATCTGGAGCAGCACAGTGTCGCTGCCCTGGCCGATGTCCGCCGCGCCGGTGAACAGGGTCACCCGGCCATTTGGCATCCACTCCACTTGGGCGGTGGAGGGGTTGGAGGCCCCGGTGTTGCCGATGCCGTAGAACATGGCCCCCACGCCCACCCCTTCCAGGTAGTCATCGGTGTGCTTCAGCTCGGCCTTCCACTTACGATAGATGGGCTCGATGCGCTCCAGGCACTCCAACAGGCCCACCCCCGCCCGGAGCAGTTGGCCGGTGCTGGTGTGGTCGCCCTGGCGCAGGGCGTTCTGCTTGCGCAGATCAAAGGGGTCCAGGCCCAGTCCGGCGGCGATGGCGTCTATCTGGGCCTCGTGGGCCAAGGCCACCTGGGGGCACCCGAAGCCGCGCATGGCCCCGTTGAAGGTGTTGTTGGTGTAGGCCATGCGGGCGATGACGTCCACGTTGGCGGTGCGGTAGGGGCCGGTGGCGTGCACCGCCGCCCTTTGGTTCACCGCCAGGCCGTAGGAGGCGAAGGCCCCGGTGTCGCCGGTGATGCGCGCCTTGAGCGCCAGGATGTTTCCTTGCTCGTCGGCCCCGGAGATGAAGTGCATCCACAGGCCGTGGCGCTTGCCGGTGGCCCTGATGGACTCTTCGCGGCTGTAGCGCAGGCACACCGGACGCTTCAAATGCCAGGCGGCCAGGGCCAGAAAAGGCTGTATGGACAGGTCCAGCTTGCCGCCGAAGCCGCCGCCGGTCTCGGCCTGGATCACCCGCACCCGGTCCACGGGCACGCCCAAAAACCTGGCGATGTCGGCCTGGTCGTAGTGGGGGTTCTGGGTGCAGGCCTTTACCATCACCCGGCCGTCTTCCCACCAGGCGCGGCCGCCCTCCACCTCCAGGGCGCAGTGTTCCACCCGCTCGGTGGTATAGGTGGCTTCCACCACCACGGCGGCGTCCTTCATGGCCGCGTCGGCGTCGCCCTGCTTGATCTTGTTCTCGCGCAGCAGGTTGCCGCCCGCGTGCTCCGGCTGCACCAGGGGCGCGTCCGGGGCCATTGCTTCCTCGAAGGAGTAGACCCCGGGCTGAAAATCGTATTCCACCTTGACCGCGCGGGCTCCGGCGCGGGCCGCTTCCAGGGTCTCGGCCGCCACCAGGGCCACGCATTGGTATGGTTGGCGCACCCAACCGGGGGCCATGAACTCCTGGTCCTGAGTCACCGCGATGATGCCCAAACGGTGCTCGCCGGGCACGTCCTCGGCGGTGAACACCCGTACCACGCCGGGGATGGCCATGGCCGGAGCCGGGTCGATGCTCAGTATCTTGGCCGGGGCCTTGGGGGCGCGCACGCAGGCCAGGTGCAGGTCCCCGGCCTGGGGCATGTCAAAGCCGTAGCGGGTCTCGCCGCGCACCTTGCCCTGGGTGCCCACCCGGATGAGGCTCTGTCCCAGGCTCATGACCGGCCCTCCAACTGGGCCCAGGCCCGTTTGAGGGCCCTGGCGGTGATGCGGGTGATGGCCGGGACCTTGTAGGTGGCCGAAGAGCGCCAGCCGCACACATCGGTGAAATGGCTGGCCGCCTGTTCGCCCGCCGCCTGCCACAGCTCCGGGCCGGGCTTCCCGCTCTTGATAAGCGCCTCCACATCGACCAGGCGGCGCGGCGAGGGGAAGCAGGAGCCCAGCACCACCCGGGGGTCGGTCAGCTCTCGGTCCAGACAGGCGGCCATATTGAGCCGCGACACCGCCACCTCGTGGCGGCGGCCCACCTTGAGAAAAACCTGGCCTTCGGGCTCGGGCGGCGGGGTGATGATGTAACCCAAAATCAGCTCGCCCGGAGCAAGTGTGGTCTGGTTGGGCGCGGTGATCAGCTCGCTGAGTGGGCAGTGGCGCACGCCCTCCAGGGAGGCGATCTCAGCCACCGCGTCCAGGGCCACCAGGGCGCTCATGCCGTCGGCCGCCGGGGAGCCATTGGCCACGTTGCCCCCGATGGTGCCGGTCTGGCGCACCTGCATGGAGCCCACCATGGAGGCCGCCTGGGCCAGCACCGGTACACGCCGCCTGGCCTCTAGGCTTTCGTCCAAGAAGCGGAAGGTGAGCCCGGCCCCCAGGTAGCAGTTCGGCCCATCCAGTTCCATGCGCGTAATCTCGGGCAAGCGGGTTACGTCCACCAGCAGTTCGGGAAGCTCCGCGCCGTTCATGCGGGCCTGGCGCAGGGAAATCATCAGGTCGGTGCCCCCGGCCAGCACCTTGGCTCCAGGCTGGGCCAGGGCCTTCAGGGCCTCCTGCACCGTGGCGGGGGTCAGGAAGCGGCTCATTGCTCCTCCCCTTCCCCGCGCAGGTACTTGGCCCCGCGCCGCACCGCGCGCACCACGTCGTGGTAGCCGGTGCAGCGGCACAGGTTGCCGGACATGGCCCGGCGTATCTGATCTTCGCTGGGCTGAGGAGCTTGCTCCACCAGATCCAGGGCGGTGAGGATCATGCCCGGAGTGCAAAAGCCGCACTGCACCGCGCCGGTGTCGGCAAAGCCCTGCTGAATGGGGTGCAGCGTCTCGCCCTGGGCCAGGCCTTCCACCGTGGTGACTTGGCGACCGGCCGCCTGCCAAGCGGCGGTGAGGCAGGAGTCCACCGCCTTGCCGTCCAACAGCACGGTGCAGGCCCCGCATTCGCCCACCCCGCAGCCCTCCTTGGCTCCCAGCATGCCCAGCCTCTGGCGCAACACCTCCAGGAGGGTGGCCTCGCCCGGCACGTCTTCCAGACAAACCTCTTTGCCGTTGAGCGTGAACTTCAGGGGCATGTCAGTTCGTCCCTACCGATTCATCATATCCGGCAACACGGTGGCAATGCCGGGGATGACCGTGATCAACAACACCACCAGGAAAATCGCCAAGAGGAACGGCGCCACCCCTCGGAAGATCGTCTCCACCTTGACGTCATTGGCCACCCCGGCCACGGTGAAGATGTTCAGGCCCATGGGCGGGGTGATAAGGCCCGCTTCCATCATAAGCACCGCGATGACCCCGAACCAGATGGGGTCGAAATGTAGGGCGGTGATGATGGGATAAATCACCGGCAGGGTGAGCACCATCATGGAGATGGCGTCCAGGAAGCAGCCCAGGAACAGGTAGATGAGGATGATGACCGTGTGGATCAGGTAAGGGGAAACCTCCAGGCCCGCCGCCCAACCGGCCACCGCCATGGGGATGGTGGACAGGGCCAGGAAGTAGCTGAACACGTTGGCTCCGGCCACCAGGAACAGCACCATCACCGAGATGCGCACCGACTCGAACAACGCGCCGATGAGCACTTCCCAGGAGAGGCGGCCCTTGACCATGGCCACGATGAACAGCACCGTGGCGCCCACCGCGCCGGCCTCGGTGGGGGTGAAGAAGCCCGCGTAGATGCCGCCCATGACGATGAGGAACAGCACCAGAGGCTCCCAAACGCCCTTGAGGGAGGCCATCTTTTGGGCCCAGGTGACCTTTTCCGGGCTGGCCGGGGCCATGGCCGGGTTCATCTTCACCCAAGCGACGACGATGCCGATGTAGGCAAACGTAAGCAACAAGCCCGGCAGCATGCCCGCCACCAAGAGCTTGCCGATGGACTGCTCGGTGAGCATGCCGTAGACCACGAAGCCGATGCTGGGGGGGATCAAAAATCCCAGGGTGCCGCCCGCGGCCACCGCGCCGGTGGCCAGGCGGGGGTCGTATTTGAAGCGCTTCATCTCCGGCAGGGCCACGGTGCCCATGGTGGCCGCCGTGGCCACCGAGGAGCCGGAAACCGCCGCGAAACCGCCGCAGGCCCCGATGGTGGCGATGGCCAGGCCGCCGGGCAGGCGGCGCATCCACTTGTCGAAGGTGCCGTAAAGCTCGCGGGTGATGCCCGAGCTGCTGGCGAAACCGCCCATGACGATGAACAGGGGTATCACCGTGTAGGGATAGAAGGAGGCCACCTCCCAGACCGTGCTGGCCACCTTGGGCAGCGCAGCGTCAAAGGAGGCCAGGTAGCTGATGCCGGAAAAGCCCACCAGCATCAGGGCGAAGGCTATGGGCATGCCCAGGAACAGGAGTACGAAAACGGCGATGGTGCCGATGACTCCGACGGTGATTGGATCCAACATCACTTACCTGCCAGCTTTCGCACCGTATCCACCACGTCGCACATCAACTCCAGACAAAGGAACAGGGCGGCCACGGACACCAGCAACCGGAAGGGATACTGGGGAACGCGCAACATGTCCGAGACCGAAACCTCTTCCATGGCCACTACGTAGCCTTGCCAGCAGAGTATGCCGATGATGATGATGCTCAACAGTGTGGTTATAAGGTCCAGGCCCATGGACACCTTTTCCGGCAGGCGGTCGGTGAACATGGTTACCCGTACGTGGCCCTTCACCTGGTGGGTGTAGGCCAGGCCCAGCAAAACGAACACCGACAGCATGTAGCTGGAAAGCTCCAAGGTGCCGGGGATGGGCCGGGACCAAACGCCCCGGCCCACCACCTCGGCTGCCGTCAACAGCATCATGGGGATGAGCAGAAACATGCCCACGTAGGTCAGGAATCGAGTGACCTTCTGGATGAGGGCCTTGATGTTTTCGTAAGCTTCCATGGGATCTCCCAGGTCCTGGGCATGAGTCTGCTTATGAGGTTGTTACTTCTTGCCGCCGGTGTGCCACTCGGGAGGCGTGGCCACACACTTGGAACCGGCCTGCTCCACGATCTGGGTGTACATCAGCACGGCTTCCTTGGCGGGCTTTCCCTGCTTTTCCAAAGCGGCCACCCACTCGCGGGTGACGTTCTGGAAGCGGGCGAACCAGCGCTCTTCCTCCTTGGGAGGCAGGGTGTAAACCTTCACGCCCTTGCCCTCGATCTCTTTCATCATCTGGGCGTAGGTCTTCTTGTCCAGGCCGTGGGTGGTGGCGAAGGGGTTGCCCACCACGTCCTCGATTATCTTCTGGAGGTCCTTGGGAGTGCGCTCCCAGGACTTCTTGTTCATGACCACGCCCTCGGACACGCAGCCGAAGGTGGCCTGCACGCCGTACTTGGCCACTTCATAGAGCTTGAAGGCCAGCACCAGCGGGGGGCAGGTGACCAGACCGTCGATGGTGCCGGTCTCCATGGCCAGGTAAACGTCGCCCAGGGGCATGAACACGGGCTCGGCGCCCAGGGACTTGATGTAGTTGGTCTGCATGCCGCCGGGGGTGCGGATCTTCATACCCTTAAGATCTTCCAGGGTGTGAACCGGCTTGGTGGTCCACAGGAAGGCCTGGATGCAGCCGTTAAGCTCCAGGACCTTGACGTCGCTGAACTCCTTCTCCAGGGCCTTGGCGTAAACCTGGTTGCCGATGTTGGCGGCCAGGTCCTTGCCGTCCACCCACGCGGCCATGGACAGCACGTCGGTCAGCGGGAAGCGGCCGGGGGTCCAGGTGGCGGTGAAGTAACCCATGTCCGACAGGCCGTTCTTGACGATGTCGAAGTGCTCAGGGCCCTTGCCCAAGGCGCCGCCGGCATACAGGGTGTAAGTGATGCGGCCGTTGCTGCGCTTCTTGAGCTCCTCCAGCATGGGGATCCACACCGTCTTGACCTCGCGGCTTACGGGAGGATGCCAGGTGGAGAATTTCAGGTGGATGCTCTTTTTCTCGTCAGCGGCTTTGGCATTGGTCACGCCGCTGAAGCAGACCAAGAGCGCCGCCAACAGGCCTATCAACCATACGGACTTTCTCATCTGAATCGCCCTCCTTAACTGAGTGACATGGATGAAGCGCCAACTGCCGCACCCAGGAGGGCGCGTGTCTGTAAGCGCAATAAAATAGCCGATATCAAGCTATTCAATTGTTTGTCTACCATCAAGCGCTCATTCCTTTGACCTACAGCCATGAAGGCTCATCACCAGCGTTAAATTAATATTTGCTTTATTTATTAAAATATAGTTAAAATTGCCGAGACGTCAAGTTAATTGTAATCAGCCGCACGGCCTATCAACGGGACGGTGGCAGCTATCTAGCCGACCATGCTGATTTAGTTTGTTTATCTTGACGGCGATTTCGCGAGGGTATTGCCCGCTCGGCCGGTGAGGATGCCCAAGGCGTCTTGTTCAGAGGAAGATGCGGCAATGTTTCAATTTTGTTATGGCCTGCCATCTTGTTCCCTTTTTGCCTTGACCAAGTCCTTTTTAATAGATAGTATATTTTTTAAAATATATTTAAATTAAAGGCTTCGTCAAGCAGTTTTTATTTCAGGGAGGCGAGACAGAAGGATTGGAAACACTAGGGTGCAAATTAAAGGCGCTAAGGCTGGCCAAAAACCTGACCTTGCAGCAGGTGGCCAAGCAGGCCCAGTGCACGGCGGCCCATTTGTCGCAAATAGAAAACGACAAGGCCTCCCCTTCCATCGCGACCCTGAAAAAAATCGCCGCGGTCCTGGAGGCCAGGATCGTCGACTTCTTTGACGACGGAACCGAAGACGATCCCGTGGTGCTCGACCCCTCCCAATGGGTGCGGGTGAGCCTGCCCCGCTGGAAGGCGGACATAAAGCAGATGGTGCGCATGGTCAAACACCGGCACATGCAACCATTTTACACCGTAATCCAGCCGGGCGGCGGCACCAAGGAAGACTATCATCACATGGGCGAAGAGTTCGGCCTGGTGCTGGAAGGACAGCTTACCTTGCGCCTGGGCCAAGACATCCATGAGGTGCCTGCCGGTTCCTCCTTCTACTACTCATCCAATCAGCCCCACGCCTGGACCAACGACGGCAAGGAGCCCTGCCGGGTGGTGTGGGTGGTCACTCCACCCAGTTGGTAAAGGCTATTTCAGGAAGGGAGCATATTACATGAGTTCGGTATTGGTAAAAAACGTCGGCCTTATGCTTAGCGGCGAAGTTGACAACCCCATTCTGGACGCTGACAGCGTCGTCATCGCCGACGGACTGATACAAGAGGTCGGCTCCGGCCTCAGCGCTCCCCAAGGCGCCACGGTAATCGACGCCCAAGGTTGCGCACTGACTCCCGGCCTCATCGACTCTCACTGCCACGTGG
Source organism: Pseudomonadota bacterium (assembly GCA_018902755.1). Taxonomy (GTDB): domain Bacteria; phylum Desulfobacterota; class Desulfarculia; order Desulfarculales; family Desulfarculaceae; genus Desulfoferula. The sequence goes on from JAHIQI010000038.1 coordinate 141,698, forward strand.
TCCTGGGCGACTGGACCCCCCGGCAGCAGATGATGAATTTCCTGGACTCCTCCCTGCACGGAGGCGTCACCACCTCCATCAGCGCGGGCGAGGTTCACCTGCCCGGCCGCCCCAAGGACGCCCTGGGCGCCAAGTGTCTGGCGATCGTGGCCGCCAAGAGCTGGGCCGCGGTTCGCCCCGGGGGCATGAAGGTTTTGGGCGGCGCCCTGATCCTGGAAAAGGGCCTCACCGAGGCGGACATCGAGGAATGCGCCCAGGCCGGGGTCAAGGTGATCGGCGAGGTGGGCCTGGGCTCGGTTAAGGAGCCCGCCGAGGCGGCGGAGATGGTCTCCTGGGCCAAGGCCCGGGGCATGACCGTGATGATGCACACCGGCGGCACCTCCATCCCCGGCTCCTCGGTGGTGGGCGCCGAGCAAATCATCGGCACCGGCCCCTCGGTGGCCAGCCACATCAACGGCGGCCCCACCGCAGTGAGCCTGGAAGAGGCCAAGCGCATCATCGACCAGACCGACATCGCCATTGAGATCGTGCAGTGCGGCAACGTGAAGCGCGCCGCCGAGGTGGCCCGCTACATGAACGAGACCAAGCAGTGGGGCCGGGTGATCTTCGGCAACGACGCCCCCAGCGGCACCGGGGTGGTGACCCTGGGCATCCTGCGCAACATGGCCATGGTGGCCGGCCTGGGCGGGGTGGCTCCTGAGCTGACCGTGGCCATGGCCAGCGGCAACACCGCCAAGCTCTACGGCCTCAACCGTGGCCGCATCGCCGCCGGCCTGGAAGCGGACCTGGTGTTCATGGACACCCCCATCGGTTCGCCCGGCGAGGACTTGCTGCAGGCGCTGGCCGAAGGCGACACTCCGGGCATCAGCATGATCCTCATCGACGGCAAGGTGGTGGCCAAGGTCAGCCGCAACACTCCCCCGGCGATGCGCAAGGCCCAAGTGGTTGCTTAATTATTTGTCTATCCTTTAGGAGATGAAGCCATGCAGATTCGCAAGCTGGTAACCATAGTGGAGGAAACCTTGCAGGAGGCCGGCAAGAAAATCGAGCCCGCCACCCGCAAAGCAGCTGCTATCGCGGTGATCCACAACCCCTTTGCCCACGAATACGCCGAGGACCTCAGCGAGCTGATGGACATGGGCGAAGAGTTGGGCGGCCTTCTGGGCAACAAGGCCCGCGAGGTCCTGGGCATCACCCCCGAGCAATGCGAGAGCTACGGCAAGGCGGCCATCGTGGGCCTCAGGGGCGAGTTGGAGCACGGCGGGGCCATCCTGCACCCCAAGCTGGGCGCCCCTTTCCGCAAGGCCCTGGGCCGGGGCTTGGCCCTGATCCCCTCGGTGAAAAAACGGGGACCGGCCGGTTGCACCATCGACGTGCCCCTGAACCACAAGGACGCGGCTTTCATCCGCTCCCACTTTGACGGCATGACCATCAGCGTGGAAGACGCGCCCCTGCCCGACGAAATACTGGTGGCCCTGGTGGTCACCGACTCCGGCCGCCCGCTGCCCCGCATTGGCGGCCTTACCACCAAAGACGCAAAATACGAGGACGGCCTGCGTTAAGGGCCGAACCCGCAACCATTTATCTAGGAGAGGGCCTGCCATGGCCATATTACCCGAAGTCAAGAACCACTACGGCCGCCTGAAGTTGTTGATCGGCGGCGAGTGGGTTGAGTCCAAGTCCGAGATCATCAACAAGACCACCAACCCGGCCACGGGGGTGGAGATCGCCGAGTTCCCCACGGCCACCAAGGAAGAAGCCCGGGCGGC
>JAHIQI010000039.1 GCA_018902755.1 Pseudomonadota bacterium
AACGAGGTCTCCAAAAAACCAATGATGAAAATTATAGTGTTGTGCTGTGCGCTTTCCTGAGGGATTGCCTCCACAAACACGTACGTGACAGAGGAATCTGCTCGGGGTGGGAATCGGGGACAGGCTGGTTTTTCCTAGGAAATATTGCTCATATACTATTAGCCAGCATTGTGGTGAAGGATTAGGCTTTATGAAAAGGTTCAATCGGGAAAAAGATGCCTGTCCCCGATTCCCACCCCGAGCAGATTCCTCTGTCACGTACGTGTTTGTGGAGGCAATCCCTCAGGAAAGCGCACAGCACAACACTATAATTTTCATCATTGGTTTTTTGGAGACCTCGTTGTAATGAGCAGAGTTGCTTTTCCTAATTAACCCTGGGTTTAACCCTGGGATGACCGCACCGGTGTAAAGTGTTATAATGGACGGGTGTTTCACAACCTGCAAGAAGGTGAGGATATGACATTGGACGAAAAAGAAAAACCTTATCAGCCGGAAAACCCCGAACCTAACTCCGAGGACACCGGGGCAAACCCGGAGACTGCACCTGTAGAGGATATCAGTCATCCGCCGGCTTCCCAGTTGGGCAACCACCAGGATTCCAATTATTCGGTCGGCATCAAACCGGCGATAGTCGTGGCGCTGAGTGTGGTTCTGGTGCTGGTTACTGCCCTGATTTCAGCCAACATTTGGCGGGCCGAAAGCATGGCAGTGGCGGTGGTTAACGGCGAAAAAGTCTCTCAGGCTGAACTCTATAATGAGATGTTCCTAAAATCCGGAGAGGAATCCCTGCACGGAATTATTACGCAGAAGCTTATCAATCAGGAGGCTAAAGCCGCCAACATTTCTGTTAGCGATGCAGACGTAAACGAACGTCTTGACCGGATGATTGAAAAGGACTTCCAATCGGAGGAGAACTTTAATCAGCTCCTGCAGATGTACAATCTGACCCGAACTGATATCAAAGAGCAGTTGAAAACACAGCTTCTCGTCGAAAAGATCCTTTGGGCTGAGCTTAACCTCGGCGATGAAGACCTGAAACAGTACTATGATGAGCACCAGGAGTTGTTCGGTGAACCGGTTACTGTCGAAGTACGCCATATTCAAACCGACAGCCGGAGCGAGGCTGAGGCCGTCAGGACTGCAGTCGCCGATGGTGCCGATTTTGCCGAAACGGCCAGGGAGCACTCCGTTGATGACATGACCGCTCCCCGGGGAGGCGAGTTGGGCAGGGTTCCCTACTCTGAGAACCTGCCCGGATGGGTTTTGACCGCCTTTGACCTTAAGGCCGATGAACTGAGTGCTGTCATTGAAAGCGAGAACGGATTCCACGTACTACAAGTGACCGAGTTGATCCCCGCCCTGGAGCCGACCTTTGAAGAAGTTAAGGATGATGTGCAGCAGGCCATCCTTGAGGAAAAAATGGCCACCGTATACCCGGAATGGATGGACAGTTTGTGGAAGAAAGCCAAGATTGAGTACAAGCACAAAGTGGATGCCTGAGTACAATTTGCTGTACAAGACAGGAGCGGGCGCTAACCGGCGCCCGCTTCCTTTTTCCTGGCCGTCTTGCGGCGGGGTTTGTCCGATGTCCGCTCCTTCTTCGCCAATTCGATACTGGTTTTAAGTGCTTCCATCAGGTCAACAACCTTAGCCGGTTGCGCCTCCGGTGGCCGCACGGCCACATCGCCTGCTACCTTGGCCCGAATAACCTCACTGATCGCCTCACGACGTTCATCGGTGTACTTCCCCGGGTCAAATGGTGCAGCCAGGTTCTCAACCAGGCTGAGCGCCATCTTGCGTTCATTGTCGTGAATGTTCACCTGATAATCCAATTCCGCCATCATCTCCGGCTTACGCACCTCATCCGGGTAGAGCATTGTGTTCATCACCAGCGTGCGGTTACTGACCCGAACACAGGCCAGCGTCTCCTTGGTTCTGATCATTACCCGGGCAATGCCCACTTTTCCGGTTTGCTCCATGGCCTGACGCAGCAGTTCGTAGACCTTTTGGCCACCCTCGGACGGAGCCAGGTAATAGGACTTGTCAAAGTAGACCGGATCGATTTCCCCGAGATCCACAAAATCCAGCAGGGAGATGTTTCGGGTACCTTCCGCAGGAGTACCGGCCAACTCCTCATCCGAAAGGACTACGTAGCGTCCTTTCTCGTATTCATAACCACGGACGATTTCATCCATTCCAACCTCTTCTTCACAGTGTGGACAGTGTTTTCGATACTGGATAGGGGTATTGCACTTGGCGTGCAGCATGTTAAACTTGATATCTTTACGTTCCGTAGCCGTGTACAACTTAACCGGAATATAGACCAGTCCGAACGTCATTGCACCCTTCCAAAGCGGCCTCATTGACTGCACTCCTCCCCAATGTTAACCGGTAGAACCGGCCTTTCGGCAACCCGGTTTCCACCCGTTACTGTTGGTTTAGTGTGTGCCGTCTCCTTGTTTTTTAAGCCCAAAATGAGGTGGATAACATTTGTGCAGGGTGAAGTCCGGGTCTAGAGGAAGCTACGGGCGATGCGTTCTCCATCGTATGAAAACTGCACCGTTTTTTCATCGAGCACGGTTTCCAGATGCACGGTTCGACTCCACAGTTTGTGTATGTGTGGAAGGGTTCGCTCCAGATACGGCACGTCCAGTTCCACACCTTCATAGGCATGCCTCAAATACAACTCTCCCAAACCTTTGAAATCACCATCCATGACCACGATGTAGGGATGTCCGCCGTTGATCAGACTTTGCACCAGCGTGTCCCGAATGCGGTGCCAGTTCTTATCGACTACCCGCCATTCATAACCAACACGCCGGTAGAGGTATAGATCGAGTTCATCGACCAGCTCCGGGGTCAGGTAGTTACGAATCAGTGAAACGTCGTTTTCACGTGCACGTACATCCCATAGTTCTTCCGTGCCGAAGTGGGCCTCGATACTCTCCAGGATCCTTAGACCCAAATGATAGGGGTTTATGCGAAACCGTCCTGGAGTGATCAGTTCGGACTGCATCACCGCAAGTTCCAAGGTTTCCGCTTCGCTCAGTTCCATTCTCCTCAGCAAGCGAAGATGCCAGAAGGTGGCCCACCCCTCATTTAGGATTTTTGTTTCCAGCTGTGGCCAAAAGTAAAGCGTTTCCTCGCGGATGATGTTTACGATATCCCGTTGCCAGTCATCCAGTATCGGGCTATGTGCCTTGAGATAACCGAGTACATCCTTGGTCTCCTGCCGGGATCCTTTGCCACTGGAATGTACCGATTCCGATAGGCGGTCGTACGGATTCACGTGCTCCTGAATCGATAGGACAGCGTCGATAAAACTCTCCACGGTCTTTTGCTCGTAAGATAACTCATAGTCTTGGATGCGCCGGGCCGAAGCCTCCATGGTGTCGAGCATCCGTCTGGAGGTAGACCGGAAGAAAGCGTTGTTTTTGAAAAAGTCGCTGTGTGCCAGGGCGTGCCCCACGATCAGTTTGTTCTGAATCAGGGTGTTCCGATCCAGCAGGAAGGCATAACAGGGATCGGTATTGATGACCATCTCGTAGATCCGGCTGAGATTTAGGTCGTATTCCGTTTTGATCCGGCTGTACCCCTTACCGAAGCTCCAGTGCGCAAAGCGAGTCGGCATTCCGTACGCTCCAAAACCGTAAATCACTTCGGCCGGACAAATCTCAAAACGCATGTCAAAATAATCAAGGCCTTCGGCTGAGGCTTTGTCCATCACCTCGCCGATGGCCTTTTCAAGCTCAAGAATGCTTTCCTTCAACAACCTCCACCCCCTTAGTCTGTCAGGAAACTCTTCCCGGACAGTGAAGGAAGGGCGCTATCCAACCACTCGGCTGATTCCGGTACCCACCCTCATTTCCTCATCGCTAATCACCCGGTCAACCAGCAGTCCGACCAAACCATTCATCCGGTTTAGTAGGATGATACGGGTGTCAAAAGTAGGGCGAACCTGCTCCACGCCCGCGTGCCTGCGCACATCAATAGCCTTGACCCGCTGCCCCTTGTAAACAATCATCCCGTCCGAACCCGGCACGGGCTCTTCACAGTACTCCCAGAAACGCAGAATCTTAGAAACGCAAGCCTGGGGAAGTTGGTACATTTCGCCGCCTACTTCAAAGATGACCAAAGACTGCATCGTGTGTGTCCACTCCTTTTCGATCTGTACGGTTGCGTTCTGCTTTGTTCATCATAGCCCCCATCCGCTGTCCCTCACAAGGGGTTAAAAAACCCGAACTTTATACAAAAATGTTGAGCATTGTTTGCCTATAAATCTCCCGATTCATAGACGCAGGACACACCTGATTTCACGTCGAATTCCCACTGTGAGTTCACTTCTGGAGGCTATTTCTTGTCAAAGGAAGGATCAACCTACCAACCTGCTGTCCTGATGGCTGTGGTGCTGTTTCTGGCGTTGTTGCCGAGTTTCAGCCTCCCGGCCGTACTCCCGCTAGTCGAACAGGACTGGGGGATGCGTCCGTCACAATCCGGCACCGTGATGGCGTTTTTTCAGGTCGGGTACATACTGACCGCAATTATCGCTCTACCGCTTACCGATCGGCTGGACGCCAGGCGGATCGTAATGTGCGGTGCCTTGCTGACCGTAGCAAGCCATATCTTGTTCGCTTTAGTCGCCAAGGATCCGATGAGTGCCTCTGTGTTGCGGGGCCTGGCCGGAGCCGGGATCGGTTGCATCTATATGCCCGGACTGCGCATCGTGTCGAGAGTCGACAATCTCCGGGGCCGGGCTGTTGGGTTTTACGTTTCATTTTATTTGTTTGGAACCGCTTTCTCCTTCCTCGCCACCGGCGTCCTCGTCTCCTATTACACTTGGCAGCAGTCCTATCTAACCGTGGCCCTCTTCTCCGCTCTTTCCGTTCCCGTCGCACTCTACCTGATTATGCGTATTGACGATACCACCATGCTACCTAGGCGCCAAAAACAGACTTCAGAAACCGGCCCAAGACCGGGATGGCGGGTCAGGTACCGACAGAACCTCCCAGTTATTCTGATGATTAGCGTCTACGTGGTGCATATGTGGGAGTTCTACGGGATGCGCTCATGGATATCCCCGTACCTGGCCCACGTGCTCGGTGAAGGCTCCGGTGCCGCAACGTCTCTGGCCGCCACCATCACTTCGTTCCTGATAATGCTCAGCGCTTCGGCTACATTCCTCGCAGGCTCGATCTCAGACCGGTACGGGCGCCTGCTGACGGCTTCGATGATTATGCTGACCAGTGTTGTCTGTTCCTTTGCTTTCGGCTGGCTGATCGGCTCCCCGCTCTGGCTAATCATTATCGTTGGGGCTATCTACAGCATTATGGTCGTGGCCGATACCCCGATCGTTTCCACCGGGATCACTGAACTCTCTGATCCGGAACGCCTGGGTCGGATCATGGCCTGGCAGACCTTTCTCGGATACACCGCCGCCAGTATCGCTCCCATAACCTTCGGCCTCATTCTAGAACACGCTCAACCAAACCTGGCCTGGGGCTTCGCCTTCTCGTCCCTGGGGCTGGTTGCGATATTCGGACCCCTCCTCCTAATGTTGCTAGCCCGCCTGCCGGAAAAGGCCTCCCTCTGCAACGGCAGAGGCTAAGGTGAAAAAGTGAAGGGGATGCTTGCGCATCCCCTTCACTTTCATGTTTGAAAACTACTGCTTAACGCTTTCCACCCACGGCCACCTTGGCCGGGAGCTCGGGCTGGATCGCCATAATGATCTCCGGCTTCAGACCGGCGTACTTGGCAAGCCACGCCCGCCGTTCTTCCCGCAACTTGGCGTTCCGCCATTGATACTCCTCTTCGGAATAATACTGCCGAGGATTTAGCGGCTTAATGTCAATTCCCGGTACGTCCGCCGGCACCAGGTAGCCCCAATCCGGGTCTTCCTGCCACCGGACGGTCCCACGAGCAATCTGCTCCATAATGACCGTGGAGTCCTTAATCTTAATCTTCACTCCGGGAAAATCAGCGTTCTTGCCGATACTCCCGGTATTTAACAGGTAGCATTCAATACCCGGGTTTCTCCGTACGATCTCCAAGAAGCGATTTCCCTCTTCAGCCTCGGGACCCACGATGAACGGATTGGTTCCCACTTGCCGCTTGGCCTGCCCCGCTTTGGTCGGGTCGCCGGCCGAAGTCTCGATGGACTCGCCCAGCATGAAAAACGCGGCCGCCTGCTCGGGGTCGAGTTTCACAACCAAGGGAACCACATCATCGCGCCGGGTAATAAAGATGATGCGATCCGCCCGAACCAGATCGATCTTGTCGTCCGTTCCGATCACCTCAAAACGAAGCACCACTCCGCGCCCATTAGAGGTGAGTTCTTTGTCATCAAACAGTACGGTCCCGTCCTCCAAGACCTTGATGTTCTCAAAAATGGCCTTAGGTGAGGTGGCGGCGTCATATAATACCGCTTGGGAACGATCGAGCCCATCGGTCTTAATATAAAACCCGTTCTCGGTACCCATACAAGATTCGTCGGCATTCAACATTATAACGTCGTCTTGCCGGATGGCCACGCCCTCGTCACCCGTTAAGCCGTGATCGTGCATCGTCAAGGTCGTTTTTTCGGTACCGCTTAGACCAAAAAGAATGAAGCCCACTTCGCGGGTTTTGCCCTTTCGCCCCTAACGCGAATCACCTTGCTCCCCGCGTGCAGGCCGATTCCGCCTCGTTTCTTCTGGATATACATGGCCTTACGCAGGAAAGATTTCTTGCACTCGCCAAAGTAGTCGGTTCCCAGGATGTACGTTACACCTGACTCGGGATGGGAAAAGATCACTCTTTCGGGCCATTCCGGGACGTAGAGTACACCCATTAAAACCTATTTAGTTGATTATTTGTCTTATTGGTCATCATTTCTCCCAATCAATCGTCCGATTCGTACAAATGTTCATACAAATAACACCCATGCGGGTGATTTGTTTGGGGTGGTGGGAGTTACGTGGGGTCGCCCCCGAAGAAGGTTTTCAGGGCAGCTAAGACGTCCCCCTTGTCCCGGATAACTACGGTTCTAAACTTGGGGTGCCGAATGCGCTTGTAGGTGGAACGAAGGGTACTCGAATAGTAATAGGGGCCCTCAATCTCGCCGTATCCGACTAGGCTAGAGATCTCGGTAAGCTTCCCGACTAGCTCGACGCACTGGTCATTATCAGACGTAAGGTTGTCTCCGTCTGAAAAGTGAAAAGCGTAAACATTGTAGTCCTGCGGCGGGTAACGCTCCTCGATCACCTGAAGCGCCAGTCTGTAGACCGACGAACAGCGAGTGCCTCCGCTCTCCCCTTTGGTAAAGAACTCATCGTCGGTACTCTCGCGGGCTTCGGTATGGTGGGACAGGAATACCACATCCACGTTCTTGTACTTGCTGCGGAGAAACCGGGTCATCCAGAAGAAATAGGTGCGTGCAATGTATTTTTCAAAGGGCCCCATCGAGCCGGAAGTATCCATCATCGCCAAGACCACCGCCCCCGATTCCGGCTGCTCATAGATATCCCAGGTGCGGTAGCGTAGGTCTTCCGGTGTAACCGAATGAAACCCCGGTTGTCCCTGCGACAGGTTTTTGCGCAGGACGTTTAAGACCGTCCGGCGGCGATCAATGTTTGCGGCCATCCCCTTTTTGCGCACATCCCGGAAATCGGAGCCCTCGGCCGTCAGGTGCGGCCGGGCCTTTGTTTCCAGGTTGGGAAGGCTCAGTTCTTCAAACATTATCTCGGAGACTTCCTCAATGCTGACCTCCGCCTCGAAATAATCACTTCCGGCTTCTGTCCCTGGTGTCCGGCCCTTAGCACCGCCGCTAGGCCTCCCACCGGCCACCAGGTCGCCCGGCAGACTGCTTCCGTAACCCTGACCGACCAGATTTCGCTTATCCGGGTCAAAACGGAACCGGTACTCCTCAATAGCCCGAACTGGAACTTTAATCACTTTCTGTCCGCCTGAAAGCACGATGCTTTCCTCGCTGATGATCTCAGACAGGTTATTCTTTATCGCCTCACGCACCTTCTCCCGGTGCCGTTCCTGATCCAAGCGGCCTTTCCGGTGTAGACTCCAGTCTTCACGACAAACCGTAAACCTAGTCATCCTCGGTCCAACTCCCTAACGAACATCCAGTAACTCATAGCTACCCCTGCAACCCGACTCCTGACTACTGACTACTATCGGTTCAGCATACTGCCCACGTATCTCAAAAGCTCGGTAGCACAGACCGGACAGTACCCATGTTCAGCAATGAGCTCCTCGCCGACCTTATTGATGCGGCGCAGTTGCTCCGGGTCGGGGCTCCGGGCGGAGGTGGTGATCTTAATGACGTCCTTCAAGTCTGCGAACAGCTTACGCTCGATGGCATCCCGTAACCGGGTATGGTTCTTGTAGTCAAAACGGATCCCTCTCCGTGCATAACTGGAGATACGGATCAGGACTTCCTCGCGGAAGGTTCGTTTGGCGTTCTCCGACACCCCGATCTGCTCCTCGATGGCCCGCATCAACTGTTCGTCGGGCTCAATTTCCTCGTCTGTAAACAAGTCGTGGTTCCGTATCCCGCTGCAATAGGCCTCCACGTTGTCCAGATAATTATCGAAAAGGATCCGTGCCGCTTCCTCATAGGACTGCACAAAGGCCTTCCGGACTTCACGCTTTGCCATCTCGTCATACTCACGCCGTACCTGCGAGATGTGGTTGAGATAGCGCTCACGTTCCTCGCGGCCGATCGAAGGATGCTGGTCCATCCCATTCTTAATCGCCCGCAAAATGTCCAGAGCGTTTAGGCATTCGGCCTCGTTACGGATTATCGCCGACGACAGGCGGTTCACAACGAACCGCGGATCCACCCCGCTCATCCCCTCCTCAGGGTGTTCACACTGGAGTTCCCGCAAATCCGCCTGCTTGAGGTTGTCAACTTCCTCGCCGTCGTACAGCTTCATCTTGGCGAGCAGGTCCACGCCCTGTTTGCGGGAATCCTTAAGTCGGGATAAGACCGAGAACATCGCCGCCACCCGCAGGGCGTGTGGCGCCAGGTGGATGCTCTGAACATCGCTTTGCCCGATCAGCTTCTCGTAAATCCGGATCTCTTCGGTCACTCGCAGGTTATAGGGAATTTTCACTACGATCATCCGGGAAACCAGGGCCTCGTTTTTCCGATTGCTCACAAAGGCCCGGTATTCCGCTTCGTTGGTGTGTGCCACAATCATCTCATCCGCATAGATCAGAGCATACCGCCCGGCCTTGAAATTACCTTCCTGGGACAAGCTTAGCAGGTTCCAGAGAAACCGTTCGTCGCATTTTAACAGCTCCTGAAACTCCATGAGTCCCCGGTTGGCAATGTTCAACTCCCCGTCAAACCGATATGCCCGGGGATCAGATTCGGCACCGTAGTCTGCGATCGTCGAGAAGTCAATGCTGCCGGTGAGTTCAGCAATATCCTGAGACTTGGGATCGGAAGGGGTAAAGGTTCCGATGCCTGTGCGGTTTTCCTCCGAAAAGAGAATCCGCTCTACCGGAAACTCCTCAATCCGACCGCTATACTCCGTCTTTAACCGCAGACGGCAGGCCGGACACAGTTCCCCTTCCACGTGTACGCCGTATTCCTTTTCAAACGCCGGGCGCAGTTTCCGGGGGATCAAATGCAGGGGGTCCTCGTGCATGGGACAGCCCCTGATAGCGAAAACCGCACCGTCCGGCGTACGACTGTACGCCTCCAAACCGCGCTTCAGCAGGGTGACCAGAGTGGATTTGCCGCCGCTCACCGGCCCCATCAGTAACAGAATTCTCTTGCGCACATCAAGACGCCGGGCAGCCGGATGCAGATAATCGTCCACCAGTCCCTCCAGCGTGCCGTCAAGGCCGAAGAGTTCACGGGTGAAGAACTTATAACGCCTTCCATCAGCGGCAGCCTCAATGCCGAAGGCCTCGACCATATTATAGATCCGGGTATGCGCGAGTTGGGCAACCCGGGGATGCTCACGCACCAGTTCCAGGTAGTCCTGAAACGTACCGTCCCAAGCCAATTCCTTCTCCTCCCGGGAATAATCCTCCAGACGCCTGAGAAATTCCAATATCCCCGCACCTCCAAGCATCTCAAGCTCGCCCCCGCTGGGTTTAACTCCTTGAAATATATGCTTAAAGTACCAAACATAGAAGAACCACCGCCTTTCGAGGACGTCCGAACAGAACTGCCACAACAAGGGGCCGTTGCCATAAAACTTCATTGGTTAACCAATTAGCAAAAATTGGCTGAGTCATAGGCATTGAGTGACACAACTTACAGCTATATAATACAAATTGAACTAAGTGGGAGATATGCTTGCTACTCCCATCATTACTAAGGACGTGACACAATGCGGAATTTTGCCTCAATTGCACTGGCTGCAACAATCTTCCTGTTCTGTATACCATCGGTGGCCGAGGCTAATCCATCCGCCGCTTTAATGATCAATGGTCAGCGCATTGCAGGTGAAGCCTCTTTGATCCGAAATGACCGTGCCTACGTTCCCCTCCGCTTGGTATCGGAGAGTCTCAATGCAAAGGTTCAATGGAACCAGTCCCGCCGCACCATTGATATCTCAAACGGGCACTCCGAGATTCGCCTATTTCTAAATGAGGCTTTTGGCTATATGAACGCCAGAAGAATTGGCCTGGATGCTCCTCCGTTCCTCGTCGGCAGCACCACCTACGTTCCGCTCCGGTTTGTGGCTACAGCCTTGGGTGCTGATGTCCGCTACGATAACCGTTCGGTCAGCATTAGGCTGGCCGGTGCTAAGCCTCCGGCGTCGGCCTCCGGGACAGCCACCGAATACAGAGTAAGTAGCGGGGATACCCTCGGTACAATCGCGGCCCGTTTCAAGACCAGTGTTGCCGCCATCAAGCAAACTAATCAGTTGAAAAGTGACCTGATCACTCCCGGACAACTGCTCTTCGTGCCAACCAACAGCAAACAGCCCGTGACTAACATCTCGGTACCCAGCAGGGGGAGCAAGACCGGATACGGAGAGTTGATTGAATGGCAGTACGCTAACTGGATATTTAACCATCACAGTACAGCGGTTATTCATGATCTCTGGTCGGGAAAAAGGTTCAACATCTACCGTATCGGTGGCGCTAACCACGCCGACTGTGAACCCCTTACTGCTCAGGACACGGCGATCATGAAGTCCATCTACGGTGGTCAGTGGAGTTGGAATACCCGCCCGGTTATCGTTGAAATCGACGGAAGACGGCTAGCCGCGTCCATGAACGGTATGCCGCACGCCTTCAACACTGTGCCCAACAATAACTTCAATGGAATGTTCTGTGTACACTTCTGGAAAAGCCGCAATCACAATACCAATGCTGAAAACCCGGCCCATCAGTTGAACGTGCAGCGCGCAGCAGGGTTGAAGTAGATTACGGCATCCACAACTACTAAAAAAGCAAGGGACGGTATCCGGCATCGCCGGAACCGTCCCATCACATTTTGAATCCTTTATCGGGCTAAATTCCTCAACCGCGGGGCAGCTCCAAGCCGCCCTTTCTGGCTAGACTGCCCAGATCATTGGCCTGAACCATCCCGTCCGACAGGGTATAGAGCGTGTCCTTGATGTAGAGGATCCGGTTGATGTCCCGGTTGCCAGGGTACCAGTCCAGTCCGGCCTTCAGGTAGTCTTGGTCCGACCGATGGGTCAGCTTCCCCCTAAGGGTGAAGCCCCGGTCGATGCTAAGGTCGTAGACGTAGGCTCCCTGAAACACAAAGCTACCGTACTCCCACTGTGGGGTTGAGGTGCTCTTGTTCTGAATCTCCGCCACTATAATGGGGAAGGCCAGGAGATTTTGCTCCCTGTTGAACAGCAGGGCCCGGTGATTGTTCAGCACCTCCGAATGAGTCCCCCGATCCCCAATCTGCACCGCATACTTCTCCACCGGATGATTCACGTCGGTAATGTCAAAAAGCGCTACTTTCATCCCCTGCGCGTAGGCAAAACCCTGGCGAACCGGCGTCCCGTCACGGTTCTTTTGTACTGCCTCCACCGCGTCCTTGCCGAACCCAATCAGGTGGTGCTCGTCGTAAGGATGCAAGTAGTTGCTGAATCCGGGAATTTTCAGGACTCCCAGTATCGTGGGTTCATTAGGGTCTGAAAGGTCAAAGACAAATAGGGGGTCGGTGGTTTTGAAGGTGACCATGTAACCCCTCTGGCCCATGAACCGTGCCGAGTAAATCCGTTCGCCCGGAGCAATGTCTTCAATCTTCCCTGCTATACCGAGGCCCTTGTCCAATATGAACAGATTGTTGCTGGAAATGCCGCTCTGCCAGTGACTTTGGGTGGTTGCAATACGGAAGAACCCGTCGAATTCGTCCATGGAGAACTGGTTTAGCACCGTTCCCGAAACAGCCCCCTGTCCGTTGTAAACAGCTTTGCCCTTTTCCAACGCAAAGCGGTAGACCGTGGTTTCTTCTTGATTTGCGATCGGCGGCGCTATACCCGGCAGGCGGGGGGATTCGGGCAGGATCACGGGCATCGGTTGGATTGGGCCGTGGTCATACCTTGTCGCCGCAACGTACAGGTTAGCAGTGGACACATAGACGTTGGTGCCCGCGCCGAGATAAGTACCCACCTGCACCCCTTCTGCCGTATCCAGGCTGAATCCACCGACAATCAAGAAGTTGGGTTCGACGAACCCGGGGAAATAGCAGATGTCTGCACACTTGACCCGTTTGTAGTCCTCTCCGGCCCGGGTGTCCCGGTAGACGGGGGTAACGACCGAGGATGCGGGTGCGGCCGAATCGCGTAGGAGATACACGTTCAGATACCGGTTTGCAACCAGATAGACGTCCTTCCCGATCTTTCGCGAGGACAAGTAGTCACCCTCAATCTCCACGGTTCTGGTCTCGGTGATTCGATTCTTGTCCCGAATGTCAAAGACTACTGCTTTGACGGTACCGCTCACCGGAAGGATGATGGAAGGATAAGTCCCGGAACGCATGGGGTAGGACGTACCGACCACGACCAGGTGTTCCCGATCCACATACATTTCCCGAGGGTTGAAGTTCGGGTCGGCAAAGGTTAGCACCTTCTGCACCGTCATTTGGTCTGCCGGATTAGCCCGGATCACCAGTACCCGGCTGTTGTTAACCTGGTATATAAACTCTCCGTCCGTCTTGATGATGTCGGCCTCGTCCACGCCTTCCACCTGCACGTTGGTAGTCGAATACTCGTCTCGGCTTGGTGCCGCCTGTTTTTCCGAAGGGGCTGCGGCCATGCCGCTGTCCTCGGCCAACATTCTCTCATTCATACCTACCCTTAGGGGAAAATACCCCTGGTATTGCTGCCTCTCTTCCAGCAGCCGGGTCAACTCGGCGCAGGACCCCACCGACGGTAGTGCTAACGGCTCCGGTGCAACCTTTGCCTCACCGGGCAGTTTTGTAAACCCCATCGCCAACGCCGCCACCATAAACATCAGCACCCCGATCCACCGGTACATCGGCCCACTCCTTCCCAATTCTGCTGTTACCTTCTTGTAATGCTGACGTTCGGCAGGGCTAAACAGTTTTCTAGTACGACCGCCTTCGGCCAAAAACGATGCCGTACCCAAAACAAAAGACCGCCAAAAGGCGGTCCTAGCAATCTCTACAGTATCGTTTGCAACGTGAACTAGTTAACCAAGGGTACCACGATATATGGACGATCGTCTTCGAGGAGGGCCGGAAGCTCGTCGGCGGGTACGATCCGGTAGTTCACGTCATTACCGTCCGACCAGGTCACAAGGTATTCCATCTCTCCCGCTCCCTTCAGGGTGTATCCCTGTATACGTTATACTTAATCCGATCTTAACAGAATGCACCCCTCGTTACAAGGGCGAAATGAAAACCAATATGAAAAATATTCTAGAGGATTTTTAAGCGGGAAAGCATGACCTGGTTCGCAGCGTCCTCAAAACCATCATCTAGGGGCGCGAGAAAGCCATCCCGTCCCCGCCTTTCCAGCGCCAGTCGGATGAAATAGTCGGTGAGCGCTGGATTCTTGGGTAGCAGGGGACCATGCATGTATGAACAGAAGACGTTCTTGTACCGTGCACCTTCGGTTCCGTCAGCACCGTTGTTGCCGTGACCGGACAGTACCCGGCCGAAGGGCTTAATTTCACCGAGGAAAGTCTGGCCGGAATGGTTCTCGAAGCCGGAGACGTGTACGATTCGCCCCGGCACGGAGATTCCGACTGCCACATTGCCGATCAAACGGGTGGTCCCGGCTTGGGTATAGAAGTCCAGCAGATCCAATCCCGGGATAACCCGGCCGCTCAAGGAACGGTAATACCGGCCAAGCAGCTGATATCCCCCGCAGATCGCTAAGGTGACCATACCGTCCTCAAAGGCGTCCCTGAGGTTGGCCCTCCGGCTCGAAAGGTCTTCCGCCATTAAGTCCTGTTCCCGGTCGGAGCCCCCGCCAAGGAACAGGAAATCCGCATCCGTGAAGTCGATGCGCTCTCCCAGGTTAATCTCCCGCACCTGCACAGCGATACCCCGCCACTCACAACGACGGCGAAAAGCGATGATATTCCCACGATCCCCATACAGGTTGAGCAGATCTGGATAAAGGTGATATACCGTGAGCATCACGTCGGTCACTTCCCGTCACTCATAGTGCTCAAGGCCTTCTCGGTCGGCCAGAGAGCGGTGTAGGTAGCCAGAAGATAGGCGGCATCTCCACCTCCACGTACCATCTCTCCAACCGCATCCTGTACCCGGGGTTCGACCCCGATCTTGCGCGCACTGACACCGGCATACTTCAAGCGCACGGCCATCTCGGCGGCCCGCTCACCGCTGCAAAGAAACCGGTTAATCTCCAAGTCCGGTTCAGCCAATAGTTCAACATCAACGTCCCATAGCCAGGAAATGTCCCGTCCATCAGCAGCGTTGTCGTTGATGGCGATGTACAGATCCTTGCTTCCCCGTGCAGCGAGTAGGATCGCCAGACTCTCATTGAAACCGGCCGGGTTTTTCACCAGGTTCAGGTATAGGGGGCGCCCTCGGTGTCGGAAGTGCTGTAGACGCCCGATCTCAGGTTTATAGTGATAAAGGCTTTTCAGCATGGTTTCCGGTTCTAGTCTAAGGCCCGACCCGGCACATAGGGCGGCTAGGGCATTGTACAGGTTGTAGAAGCCCTGGGTCGGCAGGTTCAGCCGGAAGTCCCGGCCGTCGAGAACCACCCGGCAGGTGGTTTCATCTACACTCGAGACAGCCTCCCAGCCCTGAACCGCGGGTTCAGGCCGCTCGAACCCGCAACCAGTACACTCGTACAAACCCAGTTGACTGTAATGGTAGAAGGAATAGTGGAGGTCCGTCCCGCACAGGGGACAGAAGCGGGCCTCACGCGAAGCACCCGAAGTGTCCAGGACCCGCCCGTGCGGCGCCAAACCGAAATAGGTCGTCTCCGGACCGATCCGGCCTAGCTGGGCGACCAGCGGATCGTCGCCGTTTAGTACCAATCGTGTTTTGGGAAGCTTCCGCAGGGCGTCGCGGATGAAGGAAATGGTCTGGTCCAACTCGCCATACCGGTCCAGCTGATCCCGAAAGAAGTTAGTGACCACAACCACGTCCGGGTTGACCTGCTCCACCACCCTGGGAAAGCTGGCCTCGTCCACTTCGAGCACGGCATAATCAAAGGAGTACGCCGGATTTACCCCAGCACTCCGGACGAAGGCAGTGGCAATCCCGGGAAGCATATTGGCCCCCTCCCGGTTGATGATCACACTGTGACCGGCGTCGCTCAACATCTGGGCGATCATGTTGTTGGTGGTGGTCTTGCCGTTGGTCCCGGTAACCAGGATTACACCCTTTTTCGCCCTGCGTGCCAGGGCCCTCAGGGTACCGGGATAAATGCGCAGGGCGACATGCCCCGGTAGCGAGGAACCGCGGTGTCCAAGCATCCGGCTCAAAGCGGCAACTGTCTTCCCGGCCCATACGGCAGCACACAGGCGAAACGGCAAAGGTCAAGCCTCCTTACCGAAGATACTCCCATTACTTTACATTTCCAGCCCTCAAAAATCAAGTAAGGGGTGGGGGGGTTTCCCCCCCCCCCCCTAGGCCGTTAACGGCACGGTCAGTAGAAGGAATTGTTGGGTTTCGCTTTGCTCTACCCAACCTACGCGATTGCCGAAAATAGCAAAGGCCGTGTCTGGCCAGCGCGGGCATGACAAGGGAAACGGAAGATGGCCACGTCGCGGCGGGAGAACGACCTTTGCTTTCCCGACGCTTGCCTCCGCCGCTCCTCGCCATGACGGCTATGGCTGGAAGGAATGGCGGGGAGGGTTTGTCCTGGCCGGGCGTTGTCCACGGCGAGTGAGCGTCTTCTGCGGGCGGAGATTGCTTCGTCGCTGTGCTCCTCGCAACGACATAGGGATTTGTTGGGTTTCGGGCTATGCCCTCTACCCAACCTACGCGATCACGGGAAACAGCAAAGGCCGTGGGCGATTGGCCCACGGCCTTTTGGCGTCTGGTCGCGTGGCCTAGAAGTCGGCCAGGCCGGCCAGGCCGCCCCGGCCCGAGGCGAAGATGTTCTCCTGGAGCGCGGCGATGCGCGGGGGCAGCAGGTTCAGGGCCGGGCGGGGCAGGGCGAAGGCCGCCCGGTGCACCGCCTCGGTGTAGTACTTGAGCGGCATCAACTCGCCCACCCGCATGGCGTCCGGCGGGCTCAGGGGGTAGGCCAGGGTGGTCATCAGGGCGAAGCCCATGACGCCGCTGTTGTAGGTGGGCACCTGGGCGGTGTAGTAGCAGGCGTGGGGGAAGATGCCTTCCAGCACCGCGAAGGTGTCGCGAATCAGCTCCGGGTAGAGGAAGTAGGACTCGGCCAGGGCGGCGGCCACCCCGCCGGGGGCCAGGGCCTTTTTAACGCTCTGGTAGAACGCCTCGCCAAACAGCCCTTGGGCCGGGCCGTCGGGGTCGGAGCTGTCGATCAAGATGGCGTCGTAACGCTCCCGGGTCTCATTCAAATAGGCCACGCCGTCGCCGATGGTCAGCTTCAGGCGCGGGTCCTCGAAGCCAGCGGCCAGGCCGGGGAAAAAGCGCTTGGCCGCCTCCACCACGCCCCCGTCGATCTCGCACAGGTCCACACGCTGCACCGTGGGGTGTCTTAGCACCTCGCGCAGGGTGCCGCCGTCGCCCCCGCCGATGATCAGCACCCGGCTGGGGGCGGGGTGGGTCAACAGCGGCACGTGGGCCAGCATCTCGTGATAGCCCGGCTCGTCGAACTCGGCGGTCTGGATGATGCCGTCCAGCAGGAGCACCCGCCCCAGGGGGCCGCACTCGATGACGTGCAACTCCTGGTATTTGGTTTGCTCGTGATGCAGCACCCGGTCCACCTTGAGGGCCAGGCCCAGGGAGCCCCCCAGGTCGGCGGGCTCCAGGTACAGGGCACCATCCGTGGGTTGGCTGTATTCAGGCATGGTTACTCCCCAGGGCTTTGGCTAAGTCCGGCGGCTGTCCCCCCGGCCGGACCCATGGTTGAAACGGGGCTAGTTCTCCAGGGGGCGGGAAAGGGACTGGGCGTCGGGCTTGTGCCTTATCATATCCGGCGGCAGGTCGAGCATGCCCCGGCTGAACATCATCTTCTGCATGGATTTGGCCCTGAAACCCTTGCGCAGGGCATTGGCCGCGGCGTCCATGTCGATCACGTCGCCGCAGGTGAACACGTCCAAGGCGGCGTAACCGTATTCCGGCCAGGTGTGGATGGTGAAGTGGGACTCGCTGATGATGATGACGCCGCTGACCCCTTGGGGGGCGAACTGATGGAAAAATGGTTTGATGAGGGTTGCGCCGGAGGCCTCCACCGCAGAAGTCATCACCGAGGCGACGTGCTGCGGATCGTCCAACAAGGCGGCCGGGCAGGAGTAGAGTTCTAGGATTAGGTGGCTTCCGAGGGCTTTCATAGCTTGCCTCCCTCCCGGTCCGCAACGCAGGGCGCCACGACCGCCGCCCGGCTCCATGAGCCGGCGCGGAGAGCCTGCCGGTAGTCCAGCAGCAGGATATTAAACGTAAATCAACCCCGCCCCGACCGGCGCCGGTCTTTAAGGACCATCGCCGGGGCAGCGAGGCCGCCCCATGGGGACCTCCTTAGTTGTAGGAGTTCTGACCTCAGTTTGTCATCGCTCGGGCCGGAGCCCGGCAATGATGAAGGCATTATCTACACTTCGCCGTCGTTTCAGTCAAGACAAGCTTTCCCCCGCGCGCTCCCGGAACCTGGGCGGCTTGTCGCCCCCGGCGACCCCCCTCTTGACTTTATCTTAGATAACGTCCTAAACTTACTAAACTCTGGGTAACTTTTCAGGAGCGGCAGGCAATGACCTTGACCAAAGCGGACATTGTAGCCCAAGTCTATGCACAAGGGCAGTTGACCAAAGCCGAGGCCGCCGACGCGGTGGAGCGAGGCCTTGAGTTGATAAAGCAGGCCCTGTCCACCGGCGACGAGGTGCTGGTGAGCGGCTTCGGCAAGTGGTCGGTGCGCGAAAAGGCCGAAAGGCGCGGACGCAACCCCCAAACCGGGGACCCGCTGCTTTTGCCGCCGCGCAAGGTGGTGACCTTCCGGCCCTCCCGGGTGCTAAAGGCGAAAGTGCAGGCGCAGTACGACGATAGGATGTCCGGTGGTGCCTCCGGCGCGTCCGACGGCCAGCAGCCGGCGGGCAAGGTGTTTCGCCCCGGCTACTTCTAGACCCTGTCGTGCCCTGCCTGGCGGTCCTTAGCGACCTGCACGCCAACCTCAGCGCCCTGGAGGCGGTGAAGGCCGACCTCGCGCGGCGAGGCGTGGACCAGGTCCTTGTCCTGGGCGATCTGGTGGGGTATCTGGCCCGGCCCAACCGGGTGGCCGGAGCGGTGGCCCAGGCCGGGTGGGACTGCCTGGCCGGCAACTACGACCTGGCGGTGCTGGCCGGGGGCAACGAGGGGGTGGACAACTTCCTGCGCCGGGGCATAGGGCCGGAGCCCAGGGCGGTTTTTTCCTGGACCGAACGGCGGGTGCGCCAAAGCGCCCGCTCTTTTTTGTCCAAACTTCCCCGCGAGATAGAGATGGACACCCCGGCGGGCCGCCTCCTGGCGGTGCACGGCAGCCCCCTGGCGGTGCGCCAGTACGTGTACCCAGATCACCCCGAGGACGAGTTGGCCGCCTGGCTGCAAGAAGCCGGGGCGGCGATTTTGTGCATGGGCCACACCCACATACCCTTCGTTCGCCGGGTGGGCCACGGCCTAGTGGTGAACCCCGGCAGTGTGGGCAAGGCCAAGGACGGCGACCCACGGGCCTCCTACGCCATCCTAGAGCTGAGCGCCCAGCCCAGCGCCGAGATCGTGCGCCTGGAGTGGGACATCGAGGCCGAGTCCCGGCTGCTGGGCGAGGCGGGTCTGGGGGCCACGGCTCCCCGGCTGGCCCAGGGGCGCTAGGGCGCGGTATACTCCCGGCCGGGAGGAAGAAATGCCCCGGCCCATCGTCAGCTATCATCCCGGCCTGGAAGCCGATATCAATCTGGTGCTGGTGTCCCAGCGGCCCCTGGACGACCACGACCGCGAGGTTGCCGGGCAGGCGGCGGCCATCCTCTTGCCCCAAATCTGCCGGGCCGACCTTTTCGCTCTGGCCCAGGACAGCGGGGCGCCCTTTTTTCCCAACCCGGCGGTGCATCTGAGCCTGGACGGCAAGGTGGGAAACTACCGCCTGTTCAGGGACCTGGGCCTGCCCCATCCCCCCACGGTGGAGTTCGACGACCTAGAGAGCGCGGCGCGGGCCTGGGAAGAGGGCCGGGCTGATGTGGCCGCCCTGGGCGCGCCCCTGGTGGCCAAGGGCGCGGGCGGCGGCATGGGCGACAACGTGTTTTTGGTGCGCGACCCCGCCGAGCTGCGGGACCTGGCCGGGCGGCTGGAGACCTGGTGCCACCGGGGGCCCTCGGGATTGGTGTTGCAGCGCTACTTCCCCGGCGCGGTGGACATGCGGGTGGAGCTACTCTACGACGCGGCGGACGTGTACTGGCGCAGGGCCCGGCACGAGGAGTTCCGGGCCAACCTGTGCCAGGGCGGGACGCTCATCAAGGACGGGCCGCCCGAGGAGCGCCGGATAGCGGTGGACCTGGCCCGGCGGCTGCAAAAGGCGGCGCATCTGGACCTGGCCGGGGTGGATGTGCTGATCACCGCCGAGGGCGAGCCGTTGCTCATCGAGGTGAACTTTTTCTTCGGCCGCCGGGCCCTGGGCGGGCACGAGGTTTTCTTGCAGCGCTACCTGAACGCGGTGCGCCGCTGGCTGGCCGACCAAGGGTTGGCCCCGGAGCGGGTGCGCCTTGCCCAGGACGACCTGTGAAGCACAGCGGGTTGCTGTTGTGCTCGCCGGGGCGGGGGCTTAGCTGCGTGGCCTGCTGCCCGCCCATCCGCCCGGCGGGCTACGACCACGCCGACCATCTGGGCAGCCTGCGCCGTCTGCTGGCCGAAAACACCCGCCAACTCCGCGAGCAGGGGCCGCCCACCAAACCCATCACCGGGTACTGGTGCCCCGGCCTGGGCTACCTCGATAGCGCGGGCCGCCAGGCGGGGTGCCTGCTGCACCCGGCCCTGAACCAGGGCCAGGACCTGCGCGGCCCCACCGGTTTTCAGGAAAAATGCGCCAGGGAGAGCTGCCCCCCGGCCAGGGCTTTCGCCACCCTGGCCGAAGACCAGCGCGACGCCCTGCTGGAGCTGTGCCAGGGCATGGACAGCCTGAGCTTCGGCAGCCCACGCCTGAACCCGGTGATGCGCCTGTTGACCTTTGGCCCCGAGGTGGCCGCTGCCGCTGCGGGGTTGGGCCTGGGCAGCCGGGAGGAACTGGCCGCCTGGCCCTGGTTGCACGAGACGCCGCCCGCCTGGGGTTGGCTTTTGGCCCGGCGGCTGGAGGACTGGGGCGCGGCGGCGATGGCAAGCGCCGACCTGGCGGCCCGCCTGGCAGGCGAGGCCCAGGCCCTGGCCCAGCGGCTGGGTCCGGTCCCACCCATGGAGCAGGGCCAGGCGCTGCACACCCTGTGCGGCGAGTGGGAGGCCCGTGCCTGGCAAAACCTCAGCAACCGCCGCCGGGTGCGCTCCACGGACCTGGCCCGCTGGCGGGAGTTGGTCTAGCGCAATATCTGGTCTAGGATGCCGTCCATGGCGGGCATCTGGGGTGCCACGCCGCTAGCGGACCACACCACACTGCCCTCGCTCAGCAGGCCCAGGGCCGGGCGGCCATCGCGCTGGGTGTTGAACAGCAGGCCGGTGTCGTCAGGGTTGTAGGCGAACAAGATTGGTTTGTCGTGCATGAGGCCGAGGGACAGGCGGTGTTGACCTTGGCTGTTCCAAGCGGCCAGCATCGCGCCTTTTTGGGGGTCGCTGAGAAGGGAAATAGCTGGCTTCTGGTTGCCCTGAAGTAGGTTTATGCTTGGATTGCCTTGCTTAACCAACATAAACGCTTTGACCAAATTATCATCGTCATAAAGACCCAAAGCGGGGCCACTGCCAAGTTTGTACTTTATCATTAAGCGCGCGTGATTCGCGTCTTTCATGAGCGCCATGATTGAACTGCCATCGTCATTGGCTTTGAGAATAATATTCGACTCGCCGGCTTTGTCGACGAGGGCAAGAAGGGGGCCATCTTTGGAGGAGCCAAGGTACCCTCTCGGTTTCCCGTCTTGGTCATTTACGCAAAGGAGGGGGTGGCCGTCTCGAGAAAATCCCATGCTTGCTCTTCTCTGATTATTTTCATCAACCAAATGGAAGGCGTGAGCGGTGACCTGCTCGGGGATTTTCTCGTCCACTTTAGGATTCGCAAAGACGCGCTCGGAAAAGGCCCCTCCGAACATGCCGGCCACGAAGGCGATAGCTATTATGGCAATGATATGGATGGCTTTCATGATGTCCCCCTGATGTGTGTGCTAACGCATTATCTGATCTAGAATGCCGTCCATGGCGGGCATCTCGGGTGCCACGCCGCTGGCGGACCACACCACGCTGCCCTCGCTGAGCAGGCCCAGGGCCGGGCGGCCGTCGCGCTGGGTGTTGAACAGCAGGCCGGTGTCGTCGGGGTTGTAGGCGAACAAGATTGGTTTGTCGTGCATGAGGCCGAGGGACAGGCGATGTTGGCCTTGGCTGTTCCAAGCGGCCAGCATCGCGCCCTTTCCAGGTTCGCTAATTAGAGTGATAGCCGGGTTTTGTTTATTTTGGGCAAGGCCGATATAAGCCTTTTCTTTAGTGACCGCCATTACAGCCTTGCCCACGCTGTTTTCATCGAAAAGCCCAACTACCGGTCCACGGCCAGGTTTGTAATTAATCCCCAAGCGAGGCTTGTCGCCCTCGGCCACCATTGCTATGGTTGATCCTCCACTATTATCGGCTGCTATATTGATCGAAACTCGGCCTTGTTTGTCCAGTAAAGCCAAAGTGGGGCCATCTGGTCCGCATCCAAGGTAACCTCTGGCTTTTCCAGATGAATCAGCCACGCAAAATATGGGTTGCCCGTCAGCAGAAAAGCCCATACTTGCTCTAGATTTATTGTTTTCATCAACCAAATTAAACCCCCTCGCGGTGATTTGCTCAGGGATCTTCTCGTCGGCCTTGGGGTTTGCGAAAACTCTTTCCGAAAAAGCTCCACCGAACATTCCCGCCACGAAGGCGATAGCTATTATGGCAATGATATGGATGGCTTTCATTAAATCCCCCCTATAGACGGATGCAAGTGGAATGATATGAGACTATAAAAATATAACACTACATATTTGTCGAGGAAATATCTTTGTGAGCCAGCGCGGTAGGTAGGGAGCAAAAGTTGTGGAAAAGAATAATAAACCATGACGGGAGAATGCTCTATGAGCCCAGTCACTACAAATACAATGAATATGCAAATTAATTTGCAACTTAATCAGCCAAGCGTGAATAGCACCCTGTCCGGCCTACAAAATATATTAAATACATTTGAAGGCGCGCTGGCGCGGTTTGGGGTTCCATAGACCGCCAATTCGACGTCTTCGTTGCCGGCATGGCCACTGACGTCCAAAAAACCTGGGACAACACGGGCAAAACCCTGGCCGACTCCACCAAAAACGCCCTCAAGGGCACGGTGGTGGCCGCCTTTGACGGCGAGATGGACCAGGTGGGCGACATCTGGGAAAAATCCTGGGACGACATGGTCACCAAGGTGGACGGCCTGTGGGACAAGCTGTTGACCGAGCCCCTGAACCGGGCCATGACCGGCCTGAGCAACATGTTCAAGGAAATGATTATGGACCCGGTGACCAAATGGTTCACCGGGCTTTTCTCGGGCAGCGGCTGGGACGGCGGCTCGGGCAGCCTGCTGGACGCCCTGCAATCCGGGGCCTCCCTCAGCGAGGCCTGGGAGTTCGCGGGCCTGCCGGGGGCTGGGGCGCTGGAGGGCGTCACCTCCTGGGTCAGCTCTCTGTTTGGGGGAGGCACCACGGCGGCGGTCACCAGCGCGGTCACCGGCGGCGGGGTGCCGGCGGCCATCGCCGAAGGGTGGGGCATCACCGCCGGTGTAACGGATATGGGCGTCGCGGCCGGAACCGGGGCTAGTCAAAGCATGGCCACCGGGGCCTTGGCCGCGGGGCTGGCCGGCCCGGGCATGGCCATGGCCCTCGGTCCGGGCCTGGTGGGGATGATGTTCAACGACCAGATCAACTCCCTGTTCGGCTTCGGCGACCCCATGACCCCCGAGGAGGCCGAGGGCAACTGGGAGGGCACCCTGGGCTACATGGAGCAGATGACCGCCCAGATGGAGGCCCTGGGGGTGAGCTTCGACCAGGTGCAACAGGGGGTGGGCGAGAGCAGCTTCGGCCTGTTCGGCCAGAGCGCCCAGGAGGCGGCCCAGGCCCTGGAGCGCCTGCGCACCGTGGCCGGTTATTCCCAGGAGCAGATCGACGCCCTGGTGGCCTCCCTGGACCCCCTGACCCAGGAGTTTTTGGCCTCGGGCCAGGCGGCCATCGACATGGAGGGCCAGGTAGGCGGGCTGGTGCAGGAGATGAACGCGGCCATCAACAGCTACACCATGACCAGCGACGCGGTGAACCTGTACAACGGGCGCATCGACGCCCTGGCCGAGCGCCTGGGGCTGAGCGGCGAGGCGGCACGCGCCTTCCGCGACGAGATATGGGACCTGGCCGAGGGCTTCAGCAGCGGCGGCGAGGAGGCGGAGCAGTTCGACCGGGCGTTGAGCGATTTTATCGGCAACACCCTGGGCAGCCTCACCGAAGGGGCCGAGGACGGCACCGAGGCCATCAACAACCTCATCGACAGCATGGGCGAGGCCCAGGGCATGCGGGAGGGCCTGACCGGCCTGGGCACCACCGGAGGCGGCGGCTCCAAGGGCGGCTCCACGAGGTCCGGCGGGGGCGAAGACTCCTCCGACGAGTCGGTGAACATCGGGGTGATGCACGGCGGCGGCTACGTAATGGGCTGGCCCAAGGCCCACGCCGGGGCTTTGATAAGCTCCCTGGCCCATGACGAGGTGCCGCTCATCGCCCGCCGGGGCGAGTACGTGGTGCGCGCCGAGGCGGTGACCCCGGCGACGTTGCCCGCGCTCAAGGCCCTGAACCAGGGGGCCGCGCTCCAGGCCGCCTACCCGGCGGTGAACCTGCACGTGGAGATCCACGGCAACATGCTGGGCAGCCGCGACAACCTGGAGGATTTAGCCCGCTTGTTGGAGGGGAAACTCCGAGAGTTGGATAGGGGGCGCTGGAAAGCATGACCGGCTGCGCTTGAGGGAGATCATAGCTGTTAGGTCACGCGGTATCGGTTTCGTCCTCAATGTGCTTCAGGAGAAATTTTCTGGTGGCCCAGTGCAGCAAGACCGCCGCGTAATTGGCCCCGGCCAGCCAGACCCCAGCAACGAAGACAAGATGCACCAGCAGAAAAACCCCCGCCGCTCCCAGGGCCAGCAACAAGGGCTGTTTCCCCTCGACCGCCAGGTAGCCCCCCAGGATCAGAGCGGCCCATCCCATGAGGTAGCTGGCGGCAATGAGGACCAGGCCGGCATAAAGAGAAAAGGGCGGCCTGCGGCGGAAGGCGGAGAAGTCGGCCTGGGCGGCGAGGACTTTTCGCCCGTACTTGGTATGAGCCAACCATCCTGCCAACCCTTGGGCCACTGCCGCCACCTCTTTGCTCCCAACTCCTGTCTGCTCCGGGCCGTCGGTTTCAGTTCATGGTATGTCAGCGCCGCCGCCGAGAACAAGCCTGGACAGATGAAAAACGCTCGTTTTGGGCGGTTTGTTTTTTTGTTAACCTGTGGTGAAGGCCTTTGGCCAGCCGCCGTACCTCCTGATTCAGGATTAATAATGCAAGCCGCCGCTTACATAACCCACCGCATGGCCGGAGCGCTTCTGTTGGCCGCGCTGTTATTTGGCGCGGGCTGCCTGAGCCCCCAGCCCTTTGACGAGGCGGCCTGGCAAAAGACCGTGGCCGCCACCGACCCGGCCAAGCTGCACGCCCCCCACCGGGACGCGGACGGCCGCTTTTTCAACCCCTGGCTGCAACAGGACAAGTCCACCTGGGATCTGTTCCGCTGGTGGCTGAGCAGCTCCAGCCTGGGGGACATGAAAGACGAGGACTACCCCGCGCCCAGGGTGGTCAATGATGGGGCCTACCTGCGCGACCCGGGGGCCCCGCCCAGCCTGACCTGGGTGGGGCACGCCACCTACGTGGTGCAGTGGGGCGGCCAGGTGGTGGTCACCGACCCCTTTTTCTCGGACAGCGCTGCGGTGGTGAGCCGCCATGCGCCGCCCGCCTTCGGGCCCGAGGCCCTGCCCCGGGGGGTGGTGGTGCTCATCAGCCACAACCACTACGACCACCTGGATTCGGACGCGGTGGCCGCCCTGGCGGGCAAGGACGCTCTGTTCCTGTGCCCCCTGGGCCTGGGCGAGTTGCTAAAGGAGATGGGGGCCAAGCGGGTAAAGGAGTTGGACTGGTGGCAGAGCGCGGTGGTGGGCGGCGCCACCTTCACCTTCCTGCCCACCCAGCACTGGAGCCGCCGCTTCGGCCAGGGCTACAACCAGAGCCTGTGGGGATCGTGGATGCTCGAGCGGGGCGGGGAGACGATCTACTACGGGGCGGACAGCGGCTATTTCAAGGGCTTCAAGGAGTTCGGACGCCGCTGGCCGAAGATCGACCTGGCCCTGCTGGGCACCGGGGCCTACGAGCCGCGCTGGTTCATGCACTACGCCCACATGGACGTGCCCGAGCTGTTTAAGGCCTTCGCCGATCTGGGGGCGCGCCGCCTGGTGCCCACCCAGTGGGGGGTGCTGCCCCTGGGCGACGGCCCCGCCGGATGGCCCGCCGAGGACATCCGCCGCTACCTGGAGGGGCATCCCCAGTGGCGCGGCCGGGTGCTCTTGATGCCCGTGGGCGGGCGGGTGCCTTTGGAGCCGGTCCGCTGATGTGTTATAGTTTAGCCAACAGGTAGAAAATCACTTCTCGGCAAAGGAGGCGGCCCCATGAAAGCGATGCAGTTGGTA
This sequence comes from Pseudomonadota bacterium, assembly GCA_018902755.1. Lineage (GTDB taxonomy): Bacteria > Desulfobacterota > Desulfarculia > Desulfarculales > Desulfarculaceae > Desulfoferula. The sequence continues at coordinate 26,461 of JAHIQI010000039.1, forward strand.
TATGGCCTGGTGGGCTCGGCCGTGTTCGCGGGCATCTACATTCTGGCCAGCAGCCTGGAGCGCTTTTGGGTGGCCTTCCCCCTGTTCGTGATCTCGGTGCTGGCCATGGCCGTGGCCGGCGACCTCATCAAAAAGCTGGACGCCAAAGCCTAGCCCAAACTTCGTAGTATCAAGGCCCCGCCCATATACGGGCGGGGCCTTTTTTTGTTTCTGCGTCCAGCTTCGCCTGGCGGCCGATAGCTGCGTTGCCGGCATCGCTTGGGCCTCAGCGTGACTTTGCCACGCTTGCGGCCCGCGCTCGCCGGACGCCTTGCTCTCGACCGCCTGGCTGTGCCTGGGCCCGCCCGACCGTATGACCGAATCTTGCCTTATTAGCCGATATCCGGGCCGGATATGCTTCGCTTGACCGGGCGCTTGCTTTACAATGGTTGAAAACCCAACCGCGCACAACGCCCCGGGGGCATAGGGGCTGAGAAGGAGAAGTTAGCCATGGAGTTGGCCAGTTTGGACCGGCGGCTGCCCCTGGTGCAGCAGGCTTCGCTGAAAGACAAGGTGGTCCTGGTGCGCTTCGACCACAACGTGGTCAAAAAGGGCGTTATCAACGACCCATTCCGCATCGACCGCACCCTGGGCACCCTGTTTTACATCGTGGCCCAGGGCGGCAAGCCCATCATGATGACCCACGTGGGCCGCCCCAAGGACAAGAAGACCGGCGACATAAAGGTTAGCGAGGACTCTGGGGTGGAGCCCATCGTGGACTATCTTAAGAGCAAGCTGCACGTCAAGATCGAGGTGCCTTCCTTCCCGGCCGGGGACAAGGGCATCGCGGCCATAGACACCAGCATCAACCACAACATCCGCCGCCTGCGCCAGGGCGAGATCGCGGGCATCTACCTGCCCAACACCCGCTGGTTCGCGGGCGAGGAGGCGGGAGGCGAGGTGCGCGAGGACTTCGCCCTGCAACTGGCCGGGCTGGCCGACGTCTACGTCAACGACGCCTTCGGCTCCTGGCAGCCCCACGCCTCCACCTTTGACGTGACCAAACACCTGCCCTCCTACGCGGGCTATTTGTTGCAGGACGAGATGCGCCATCTGGAGCTGGTGCTCAACCCGGCCCGGCCCTTCGTGGCCGTGGTGGCCGGGGCCAAGTACGACACCAAGATCGGCCCCTTGCAGGCCCTGTACGAGCAGGTGGACCAGCTCATCCTGGGCGGGGTAATTTACAACACCTACCTCTGCGCCAAGTACGGGGTGAAGATCGCCGGGGTGGCCGATGAGGACATCGCCGCGGCGGGGGACCTGGTGAAGGCCGACGCCAAGGCGGGCAAGATCATCGAGCTACCCTACATCGTGGAGAGCCAGGTCTTGGGCCGGGAAGAGGGCAAGTACCGCACCCTGGCCCTGGAGGACCTGAAGCCGGGCATGGAGCTGGGCTACGTATTGGACATCGACCCCAAGAGCTTCGAGGCCCCGGCGGTGAGCCAGGCCCTGGGCAGCGCGGCCAGCATCTTCGTCAACGCGGTGATGGGCTTCACCCCCCACTTCACCGACGGCAGCCGGGCCCTGGACACCACCATCGACGCCAACCGGGCGGCGGCCAAGCTCTACGGCGGCGGCGACACCCTGCAGGAGTTCAAGGACCTGTGCCCCGGCCTGTACCTTTCGGTGCTGGACAACGCGCAGTATTACTTCTTCACCGGCGGCGGCTCGGTGCTCAAGGCCATCGAGCAGCACAGCGCCTACGGCCTGGAGCCGGTGGCCGCGCTCATGGACAATGCCGCTCTTTTGGAGCAAGGCGCCCCCATAGGGAAGTAGTTGATTAAATCATTGATATTTAAGGGTATGCCAAAAAACAGCCACTAAGGACCCTGGAAGTCCAGAAGTTACATTTTAGCTAAAAAGTAGCTTGCCCATTTCTAGAGCCTTGTGCTACAAGAGGCCAGGAGGGCGAGTAGTCTCTAGTCATATCGCGTAGGGCCGGGGCGGCCGGGAGCCGCCGATAAGGCCCTTGTGCACCTTCAGCCTCAGGGAGGGATGGGTTTATGTGGGACGAGAAATTCGAAACCATGTCCACCGACGAGATGCAGGCCTTTCAGCTGGACAAGCTGAAGGAAACCACCGCCTGGGTCTATGAGCGAATTCCTTTTTACAAAAAGAAATTCGACGAGGTGGGGGTCAAGCCGGAGGACATCAAGACCCTGGAGGACCTGGGGCGCTTGCCCTTCACGGTGAAGACGGACCTTAGGGACAACTATCCCTTCGGCCTGTGCGCGGTGCCCATGAACCAGGTGGTTCGGGTGCACGCCTCCTCGGGCACCACCGGCAAACCCATCACCGGACCCTACACCGCCGAGGACCTGGACCAGTGGGCCGAGTGCATGGCCCGCAACATGGTGGCCGCGGGCATCAGCGGCGACGACATCGTGCAAAACGCCTACGGCCTGGGCCTGTTCACCGGCGGCCTGGGCTTCCACCAGGGTGCGGAGAAGCTGGGCTGCACCGTCATCCCCGCCTCCTCGGGCATGACCGAGCGCCAGATAACCCTGATGAAGGACTTCGGCTCAACGGTGCTGTTCAGCACCCCCTCCTACGCCCTGACCATCGCCGAGAAGGCCGCGGACATGGGCGTGGACATCCGCGAGCTGCCGCTGAGGGTGGGCGTGTTCGGGGCCGAGCCCTGGTCGGTGGAGATGCGCGACGAGATCGAGCAGCGCATGGGCATCGACGCCTGCGAGGCCTACGGCCTCACCGAGCTGGGCGGGCCCGGCACCTCCTTCTCCTGTCCGGCCAAGGACGGCTATCTGCACATCAACGAGGACCACATCATGGCCGAGATCATCGATCCGGTCACCGAAGAGGTCCTGCCCCTGGGCGAAAAGGGCGAGCTGGTGTTCACCGCCATCCAGCGCCGGGCCATGCCCATGATCCGCTACCGCACCCGGGACATCACCCAGCTCAAGCGCGAGCAGTGCTCCTGCGGCCGCACCCTGCTCAAGATGAAGAAGGTCTTCGGCCGCTCCGACGACATGCTCATCATCAGCGGGGTCAACGTCTTCCCCAGCCAGATCGAGTCCATCCTGCTGGAGGTTCCCGAGGTGGAGCCGCAGTACGTCCTGATCATCCGCAAGAAGGGCTACCTGGACGCGCTGAGCGTGGACGTGGAAGCCAAGCCCGAGGTCTACGACCTGGGCGAGGAAAAGCTGCGCGAGGTGGAAAAGGACATCGAGAGCCGCATCCGGGGCACCATCGGCATCGGGGTCAAGGTGCGCTGCGTGCCGCCCAAGAGCATCGAGCGTTCCGAGGGCAAGGCCAAGCGCGTGTTCGACGCCCGCAAGCTGTAGACCCTCTCTCTGGAAATATCAGCGCCCCGCCCGGTATCGGGCGGGGCGTTTTTATTGGGGTCCGGGCTCGTCGCTTTACAGCGAACAGCGGAATTGTTGGGTTTCGCTTCGCTCTACCCAACCTACGCCATCAACTTTATTTGGTAACCATGTAGGTTGGGCAGAGGGCTTCCCAGCCCGAAACCCAACATCTTTGTTCGGCAGTGGCAGCCTACTTCTGCTTCACCTTGCCCGAGCCGCCGCACACCGGGCAGGGCTTCTCCTTGCCCGGACCCAGGAGGCCCTTCTCCCTGATAGAGCCTTTACCCTTGCAACGCGCGCAGGTGACCATCTTTGCCATGAGCTACCCCCCTTTTATGGCGTTCTTGTCCTTGGGGCGCGGTGTCAGCGCCTTCTGCAACCAAATCAGATCGAAGTCCTGGCCCCACTTGCGCCCCACCTTGGGGAAGCGCCCCACCTGGACGAAGCCGTGGCGCTGATGAAAGCGCTGGCTGCCCTCGTTGAGCGAGGACACGTTGGCCAGGAGGTTGTCCACCCCCCGCTCCAGGGCCTCGGCGCTCAGGATTTCCAGCAGGCGCGAGCCCAGGCCCTGCCCGGTGTGGTCGGGCAGGAGGAAATAGCTCACCTCGGCGGTGCGGGACAGGGTGTCGGGCAGCAGGTAGGGCTTGAGCGCGCCGAAACCCACCACTTCGCCATGGTGCTTGACCACGTAGGCGGGGTAGCCGTCCAGGGCCTGGAAAAACCGCTCCCAGAGCCCGTCGGGCAGGGACATGCTGGGGTAGGCGGCAAAGCCGCTGGCGATGTGGTGGTTCAGTACGGCCAGCACTGCCGGGCCGTGCTCGGGTTGCATTGGTTCGAAGCTGTACAGCATGGGATGCTCTCCCAGGGGGCGGGCGCGAAGGTTACATCTTGAACACTTCTTCCAGGGGATAATCGTGGGCCATCAAAAAGCCCATTTTGAAGCTGGTCTCGCGGGTCATCTCCAACAACAGCCGCCGCGCCTCAGCCATGGCCTCGGCCCCGGCCTTGTCGCTGCCCGCCAGGCGGCGCTCGGTTTGGCCCAGGCGCTCCAAAATCCCGGCATAGGTGGCATCGTTTTCCAGTATGCGCTCCAGGTAGTCGCCTTCCAACTCATAAAGCAGATGGGCTTTTTGCAGCACGTCTTGCTTCATGGTTGCTTCCTCCCTGGGCCCTTGGCCTTGTCCGGGGCGGTTTCCCTCTTGGGCGGGGGGCCGCCCTCCAGGCGGGGCGGGTATTGGCCCATGAACTCCCGCGCGCCCATCTCGCCCATGCCCAGGCGGCGCACCACCTCCAGGGGGGCTTGCATGATCACCTGGGCGGGCACTGGCATGGCGTAGTCGTCGTCAGGGGGGGCGATGGCGCTGTTGAACACCAGGCGCAGGTTTTTCACCATGGGCAGGGGGGGGATATCCTGGCCCATCGCGATCATCAGGGGCATGCCGGTCAACAGGGCCACCTTGCCGGTGAGCGGGGCGGCGGCCTGGTTGCCCCAGGGGGCTCCCACCCAGTCGAAACGGATCTCCAGGGTGTCGCCGCTAAGGGCGAAGGCGGGCCAGGCGAAGGAGGCCCCCAGGCGGCGGGCCACCCGGGCGTTCTTGAGGTGCAGTTCCTTACAGGCCACGCTCAGGGGGCTCTGGGGCGGGTGCTGCTTCTCGCTCCAGGCGAACATCTCGCCGGGGCGGCGCAGCAACACCGTCTCCCCGTGGGGGGCGGCGTTGGCCTGCTGGTTAAGCTTGGCCAACAGGGGGTCGGCCATGGTGCGGCTGGTGGTTTCCTGGTTGATGGCCCCCACGGCGGGCAAGAAGCCCGGGGCGGAGATGCGCCAGTGAAAGGCGCTGGTCCAGCGGGTCACCTTGTCGTGGCTGCCCGGCAGGGCCTCCTTGCCCAGGGGCAGCCACTCAAGGCGAATGACCCCTGCCTGGTCGGCGGCGAACTCCGGGCCGCCCTCCGGCTTTCCGGCCAGGGGCCTTACGTCCATGCGGGCCTGGGACAGCACGCGGTCGTGGCTGTCCATAACCCGGAAGTAAAAGTCTTGCTTGGGAGCGGCCCAGGCGGGCAGGGCCGTCAGGCAAAGGGCGGCGAGGCACAACAACAGGACCGGGGTCCGGCGAAGCATCAAGCCGACCGCTCCCCCCCGCTTTTGCTCAGCCTTCCCAGGCGCTTGAGCAGACGCTGGCGGGGCTCCTTGGCCGGCTTGTCCTTGATCCAGGCCAACTCCACCAGGAAGCAGGGCCCGGCCGCCCCTTCCAGGCGGTTGAAGCGCACGATGTCTCCCCACAGGCGCAGGCCCTCGGGAGCCTCGCCGCCCTCGCCGGGCAGGGTCACCTGGACCAGCTTTTGGGTGATGTTGTGCACGTCCATCAAAACGTGGAAGCCGTCGATGAAGGGCCGCTTGAGGATCAGCTCCACCCCGGTCTTGGTGATGGCGTACAGGCGGGCGGTGGCTTCGGAGGTGAGGGGGGCCATGGTTCCCGCCTCCACCAGGGCCAGGGCCACCTTGGGCATGTCTTGAGCGCAGATGTCGGTGCGGCGGGCCATTGAGGTTGCTCCTCCTTCTCCTTGTATAGTGGAGCAATTATATGCCAGGTGCGCGCCAGGGCCAAGCACAGGTTGAGGGCTTGGCTCGTTGACTGAAAGGCAACGGCGTGATAGTTTTGGCCTCTTACTGATAACGGCCCGACAGAACTGGCAAACCAGCGGGAGACCACCTGCCATGCTGCAATTGATGCGCAAGCACGCCGGCAACTGGATGATCAAAATCCTTTTGGGCGCCATCGCCCTGGCTTTTGCCCTGAGTTGGGGCGTTTACAACTACGGCGACGGACCGGCCCGCGTGGCGGTCAAGGTCAACGGAGAGACCATTTCCGAGGTCAGGGCCTCGGAGGTGTACGCCAATCTGGTGGAGCAGAGCAAACAGCGCTTCGGCGCCCAGTTCGACCAGATAGCCCCTCTGCTCAACCTTCGCCAACAGGCTTTGGACCAATTGGTGGACCAGGTGCTCTTGACCCAGGCCGCCAACCAGTTGGCCGTGCAGACCAGCAACCAGGAAGTCGCCGCCAGGGTGGCCGCCACCCCCATGTTCCAAAAGAACGGCGCCTTCGACGAGCGGCTCTACCGGATCATCCTGGAGCGCAACCGCCTGACCCCGGCCGACTACGAGGCGGGCCTGCGCCAGGAGGTTCGCATGGAAAAGCTGGCCGCCCTGGTGGCCGGAGCCGGTCAGGTGACCCCCCTGCAAGTGGACGAGGTGCTGGCCTCCCAGCTGGCCAAGGTCAAGGGCGTGTACCGCATGTTCAAGCCCGAGGACTTCCGCAAGGAGGTCAAGGCCACCGACCAGCAGATCAGCGACTACTACAAGAAGAACCAGAGCGCCTACATGGCCCCGGCCACGGTGACCTTCGACTATGTGGTCTTCCCCATCAGCGCCCAGCGCGACCAGGTGCAGATAACCGACCGCGACGTGGCCGACACCTACGACATGGAGCGGGACCGCTACTCCAAGCCCGAGCGGGTCAAGGCCAGCCACATCCTGTTCACCCTGCCCGAGAAGCCCTCGCCCGCCGAGATAGAGGCGGCCAAACAAAAGGCCGACAAGGTCCTGGCCCTGGCCAAGAAGAAGGGCGCCGACTTCGCCGCCCTGGCCAAGAAATATTCCCAGGGCCCCAGCGCCCCCAAGGGCGGCGACCTGGGCTGGTTCCGGCGCGGCACCATGGTGGGCCCCTTCGAGGACCTGGCCTTCAAGCTTAAGCCCGGCGATATCGGCCTGGTGCGCACCCAGTTCGGGTGGCACGTGATCAAGGTGGAGGCCCACGAGCAGCCTTCGGTGACCCCCCTCAGCGAGGTCAAGGCGGAGATCAAGAAAGGCCTGGTGGACCGTCAGGCCAAGGACCTGGCCCAGGCGGCGGCCGAGCGCGCCTTTGACCGCCTGGCCATGGGTCAGAGCCTGGCCAAGCTGGCCAAGGATAGCGGCGGCGCGGTGCTTACCTCCCCCAAGGTGACCGAGGGCGGCAAGGTGGAAGGCCTGCCGGGACTCAAGAGTTTCTTCGCCGCGGCCAAGGACCTGGACAAGGGACAGCCGGTGCCCGCGGTGGCCTTTGACAATGGCTCCATCGTGGCGGTCATCAAGGACCGGGTGCCCGCCCACGCCAAGCCCCTCAAGGACGTGATCGAGGACGTGCGAGTGGCGGTGGAAGAGCAGTTGGCCGCGGACAAGGCCCGCCAGGAGGCGGCCAAGCTGTTGACCGACCTGGCCAAGGTCAAGGACCCGGCGGTCGAGCTTAAGCGCATGCCCGGCAGCGTGGAGACCGGATGGCTGAACAAGGGCGGCGAGGTCAAGGACCTGGCCGGCAGCTCGGCCCTGGTGCGGGCCATGTTCCTGCGCCCGGACGCCAAGCCGGTGCTTACCCAGCCGGTGCAGGTGGGCGATGCGTTCGCCGCCGCGGTGCTGGCGGGGCGCAAGCCCGCCGACAAGCAGGAGATCGCCGACAAGCGCGAGCAGTTCAAGGAGATCCTGCTGGCCCAGGAGCGCCGCCAGACGGTGCAGGGCTTCCTGGGAGACCTGAGGGCCAGGGCCGAGATCCTGGTGCCGGTGCAGGGATCCGCCAGCAGCCCCATACCCGGCTGCGATTCGCGCAGCACCATTGAATGGGTGCCCATGGGCAGCCCAAAGGCCGCGGCCAAGTAGGGCCATGAGCCAGGCCGCGTCCTTTCGGCCCATCGGGGTGGTGAAAAGCGCCCTGGACGATCTGGACGCGGCCCCCTCCCAGGGCCCCGAGGCCGGGACCACGGCGGTGATCGAGCTGGACCCGGCCTGGACCGAGGGCCTGGAGGGACTCGCCCCCGGCCGCTGGTTGTGGGTGCTGTGCTTTTTCGACCAGGCCAAGGAGCCCAAGCTCAAGGTGCATCCCCGGGGGGACCGCTCCCGGCCGGTCACCGGCATGTTCAACACCCGCAGCCCCCACCGCGTAAACCCCATATCGCTCACCCTGGTGCGCCTGGAAGCCCTGGAGGGCAACCGGCTCACGGTGCGTGGCCTGGAGATGATCGACGGCACCCCGGTGCTGGACATCAAGCCCTGGGCGGCGGGCATAGACCAGCCCCGAGGAGAATAATCATGAGCGGCATCGACCAGCACGACGCGGTGCAGCACTTCTGGTGCCCCCAGTTGGGCCAGACCATAAATTTCGGCTACTGCCGTCAAGTGCAAGGGGGCCTGCCCTGCACCCGGGTGCTCACCTGCTTCACGCCCCACTTCGACGTGGCCGCCTTCATCGAAGAGCATTACACCCCCGAGGAGCGCGAGCGCTTCCTGGCCCCGGCCAAGGGCCGGGTGGAGCGGGTGTTGGACACCTTGGAAAAGGTGCGCCAGGATCAACAAGGGGAAGACAAATGAGCCGCATCACCGTGGTGGTGGACAACCTGGTGGGTCACGTCAGTCCCCTGTTCGGCGAGCACGGCCTCAGCGTGTGGCTGGAGCACCGGGGCAAGAACATTCTCTACGACACCGGCATGGGCCGGGCCCTGCTGCCCAACCTCAAGACCCTGGGCCTGGACCCCGACCGCCTGGACGCCCTGGTGCTGAGCCACGGCCACTACGACCACACCGGCGGCATCGAGGCCCTGCTGGGGGCCCGCACCGAGCCCCTGCCGGTGTACTGCCATTTGGGGGTGTTCGCCCCCCACCTGGCCGACCACCAAGGCCAACGCCGGGAGGTGGGCCCGCCGCTCACCCTCATGGCCTACGAGTCCCTGGGCGCCCGCTTCACCTTCGTGGACCGCTGGGCCGAGCCCTGGCCGGGCATAACCCTGCTGGCCGACATCCCCCGGCTAACCGATTTCGAGGTGCCCGCGCCCACCCTCATCACCGTGCACGATGGCCAGGTGTCCCCCGACCCCTTCCACGACGACATGGCCATCCTGGTCCAGGGCGAAAAGATGAACGCGGTGCTCACCGGCTGCGCCCACTCCGGGGTGATCAACGTGCTCCTGGACGCCGAGCAGAAGGCGGGCGGCCCGGTGGACCTGGTGGTGGGCGGCACCCACCTGGGACCAGCCCCCGAGGCCCAGCAAAAGGCCGCCCTGGCCGAGCTGGCTTCGCGCGAGAGCCTGAAGGTGGTGGCCGGGCACTGCACCGGACCGGTCATGGCCGGGCGCATGCAACAGGCCCTGGGCGAGCGCTTTTCCTATTTGGGGGTGGGCACCGTCCTGGAGGTATAGCTTGTATTAGAGCCGCGCGCCCGGCTTCGCCAAAAAGCGCCATGCTGCGTTGGCGGCATCGCTTAGACCTCGGCGTATGAAAAATACGCCTGCGGCCTGCGCTCGCCGCCGCCTTGCCTGGCACTCCCTGGCTGTGCCGGTTATGGGCGCAAATCGTTTTTTTCATGACGGCTCCATGAAATACTGGTCAGTGAGCAAATGTCGCCCAACTCTCATGAAGCATCCGGGATAGGCTAATGGCTTACGTAGAACGCCAAGCGATTAGTCTGTGCGGCAAGGCGGTGCACGGCTGGTCCATGATCAAGGACCAGGACCGGGTGGCCATCGGGCTCTCCGGGGGCAAGGACAGCCTGTGCCTCACCTGGCTGTTGGCCGAGCGCCTGCGCCGGGTGCCCATCGACTACAAACTCATCGCCTTCCACGTGGAGATGGGCTTCGGAGCCACCGACCACCAGGTCCTCCGGGAATTTTGCGAGGGCCTGAGGGTGGAGTTCCGCCTCATCGCCACCGACTACGGCCCCAGGGCCCACAGCCCCGAGAACCGCGAGAACAGCCCCTGTTTTTTCTGCGCCCTGAAGCGCCGCCAGGAGCTGTTCCAGGCCGCCGGGGAGGCGGGCTGCCGCAAGCTGGCCTTGGCCCATCACCAGGACGACATCTTCGAGACCACCCTGATGAACATGTTCTACTCGGGCAGCATCTCCACCATGCTGCCGGTGCAGCCCCTGTTCCACGGCGACCTGGTGCTCATCCGCCCGCTCAGCCTGATGAGCGCCGACATCACCCGCCGCTTCTGCGCCGCCAAGGAGCTGCCGGTGCAGCCGTCCTGCTGCCCCAGCGCCGGGGAAAGCCGCCGGGGCCGGGTGCGCGAGCTGCTGGAAGATTTGCACCGGGAGAACAAGAAGCTCCGCCCCAACCTGTGGCACGCCCTGACCCATTCCGGCTCGGCCCGTCTGCCCACTCCGCCCAGCACCCAGCGCCTGGGACGCCCCCGCTCAAAATAAATCGGCTGCGCCAGCTGCCCGTGGGCTGTGTTGCCGGCATCGCTTAGACCTCGGCGTATTTAAGAATACGCCTGCGGCCTGCGCTCGCCGGACGCCTTGCCCTGCGACGTCTGGCTGTGCCGCGCAACGTCGTAAATACCGTTTTTTTGTCTGAAGCTGTATGTCCTCATGAAATTTTCTAAATAGAAAAATTATTTGTAGTCAGACTCCCAGCGGCCTTAAGCTGAATAGAGAGAGGGTGCAACCAGGCCCGCAGGGGCCGCGCAACAATTTGGAGGACCCGAATGCAAGCCAAGCCCGCCGGAGGCATGGACCGCCGCAGTTTCATCAAGACCGCCGCCCTGGGAGCCGTGGCCGTGGGCCTGGGGGCTTCCCTGCCCGGCGTGGCCCAGGCCGAGACCTTCACCCTGTCGCCCCTGCCCTGGGCCGAGAACGCCCTGGAGCCCTACATCAGCGCCCGCACCATCAAGTTCCACTACGGCAAGCACCACGCCGGTTACGTGAAAAACCTCAACGCGGCCATCAAGGGCACGCCCTGGGCCAGCAAAAGCCTGGTGGAGATCATCAAGGGCTCCTACGGCAAGGACGACTACCTGTTCAACAACGCGGCCCAGGTGTGGAACCACGTCTTCTATTGGAACAGCCTGAAGCCGGGCGGCGGGGGCAAGCCGGGCGGGGATTTGGCCCAGGCCATGACCGCCCAGTTCGGCTCGGTGGATGAGTGCGCCAAGCATCTCTTGGATGCCTCGGCCAAGCGCTTCGGCTCGGGTTGGGGCTGGCTGTGCCTAAAGGACGGCAAGCTGGTGGTAGCCAGCAGCAGCAACGCGCTCAACCCCATGGTCGATGGCATGAAGCCGCTGTTGACCATCGACGTGTGGGAGCACGCCTATTATCTGGATTATCAGAATCGCCGGGGGGACTATTTGAAAGGGGTCATGGACCACCTTATCAACTGGGACTTCGCGGCCCAAAACCTGAAATCATAGACTCAGGCAGGCGGCCACGCTTAGGAGCCCCGTCCGGGGCTCCTTTTATTTCTCCGGCTTCGCCAGACGGCGGGATGCTGCGTTGCCGGCGTCACTCGGTCCTCGGCGTAGGTAGACTACGCCTGCGTCCATCGCTCGCCGGCGCCTTGCTTGCCGCCGCCTGGCTGTGCCGGGCGGCGAGTGCAGGGGCTATTCATCGACTTCGCTTAGGCTACGCCTGCGTCCCTCGTTCGCCTGCCGCCTTGCCCTGCGGCGTACGGCTGTGCCGGGGCGCGAGCAGGCGCTTATACAACGGCATTACAGGTCCCCGCGAGACCTGGTTGTGTCGCTCATGAGAGAGGGCGGGGATAAACCCCGCCCCTACACCCGGAAAAAGGCTCTTAGTGTAGGGGCGGGGTTTATCCCCGCCCTCTTTTTTATTTCAGGAGCCGAAAATGCCCCGAATGGCCAGGAGCACCAAAATAGCCGCCGGGGCGGCTATGTCGTTGACCCACAGGAAGATGCCGGAGTTGCCCGGCGACTTGTCGCCGCTCTTTTTGCGCTGGTCCAGGTGCCCCCGGGCCGCGCCCAATACGAAGATGCTGAACACCACCCCGGTGGCGGCCTGGAAGCCGTGGCCCATCCACAGGCACATCACCCCGGCCACACCCAGGGCCAGGTTGGCCATGGCCACCTCGAACTGGAAGGGGCTGCCCGCCTGCCAGCCGATGTAGGCGGCGGTCTTTTCGGCCCGGGCGGTGTGGGCATAGGCGGCCAACAGACCCCCCACGCCGGGGAAGGCCAACAGCAGCCATTTGACCAGGATATTGACCCCGGCGTCGAAGCTCAAGGGGCTGGCGGCCAGGCTCATGCTCAGCCAGGCCCCGCCGATGAACACGGCCAGGTATAGCAAGGCGATCATAAATACCTCCAAGTGATATTCCCATCATGGGGCCTGGGGCCACCATGGGCAAGCGCTGCCTATTGCATTGGCCCCCCTTGTTGGGGTTAAGGTTGAAGCATGAGCGCGCCAACTTTTCCTTTTGGGCAGAGCGCCCTGCCGGTTCTGGAGCGCCGCTACCTGGCGCGGGACGCGGTGGGCCGGGTGAGCGAGACCCCGGAGCGCATGCTGGAGCGGGTGGCCGGGGCCGTGGCCCGGGGCGAGGAGCCCTGGGGCGGGGAGGCGGCGGTGCGCCGGAGGCAGCGGGCCTTCCTGCGCCTGATGAGCGAGGGCCTGTTCTTGCCCAACAGCCCCACCCTGATGAACGCGGGCCGGGAGCTGGGCCAGCTCAGCGCCTGCTTCGTCATCCCGGTACATGACAGCCTGGAGAGCATCTTCGAGGCGGTGAAACAGACCGCCCTGATCCACAAGTCCGGCGGGGGCACCGGCTTCAGCTTTTCCCACCTACGCCCCGCTGGCGACGTGGTGGCCTCCACCCAGGGGGTCAGCTCCGGGCCGGTGAGCTTCATGCAGGTTTTCGACATGGCCACCGAGGCGGTGAAGCAGGGCGGCACCCGCCGGGGGGCCAACATGGGCCTACTCTCGGTGAGCCACCCGGACATCGAGGCCTTCATCGACGCCAAGCGCCGCCCCGGCGTGCTGGAGAACTTCAACATCTCGGTGATGGTGAGCGACGCCTTCATGGCCGCCGCCCGGGCCGGGGCTACCTGGGATCTGGTCAATCCCCGCGACGGCGCGGTGATGCGCACCGTGGCGGCGGACGCCCTGCTGGAGCGGATCGTGGAGGCGGCCCACCTGAGCGGCGAACCGGGCCTGGCCTTTTACGAGGCCATCAACCGGGCCAACCCCACCCCGGAGCTGGGCCCCCTGGAGGCCACCAACCCCTGCGGCGAGCAGCCGCTGCTGCCCCACGAGTCCTGCAATCTGGGCTCGTTGGTGCTGACCCGTTTCGTGTGCCACGGCGAGGTGGACTTCGCGGCCTTGGAGGAGGCCGCGGCCTTGGCGGTGCGCTTTTTGGACGACGTGATCGAGATCACCCGCCACCCCCTGCCCGAGGTGGCCAGGGCCTCGCGCCTCACCCGCAAGATCGGCCTGGGGGTCATGGGCCTGGCCGATCTGTTGGCCGACCTGGGCCTGGCCTATGACTCGCCGGCGGCGGTGGAGCTGGGGCGGGAGATCATGGCCCGCATCGCCGCAGCCGCGCGGGCGGCCAGCGCCGAGCTGGGCCAAGAGCGGGGCAGTTTCCCCGCCTTCGCGGCCAGCCGCCTGGCCGGGCGCTGGCCCGCCATGCGTAACGCCACCGTGACCACCGTGGCCCCCACCGGCACCCTGTCGCTTTTGATGGACTGCTCCTCGGGCATCGAGCCATACTTCGCCCTGGCCTACACCCGCCGGATGCTGGAGGACCAGGAGCTGGTGGAGTTCAACCCCCGCTTTTTGGCCCGCTTGGCCGCCCTGGGTCTGGACACCTCGGAGAGCCGCCGGGCTCTGGCCGCCCGTGGCGCGGCGGGGGCCGTTGCCGGCCTGCCGCCGGAGCTGGCCGCCGTGTTCGCCACGGCCCACGAGATTTCCCCTGACGCCCACCTGGACATGCAGGCCGCCTTCCAGGCCTCCACCGACAACGGGGTGAGCAAGACGGTGAACCTGGCCGCCGAGGCCGCTCCGGAGCAAGTGCGCCGGGTCTTCACCCGGGCCCACGCCCTGGGGCTGAAGGGAGTCACCGTGTTCCGTTCCGGCTGCCGGGGCCGCCAGGTGTTGGAGCTGTTGCCCCTGCCGGGCCGGGAGGCCCCGCCGGCGGTGCATCGCTCGGGCCACTGCCCCCGCTGCGGCGGGCTCCTCAAAACCGACGGCGGCTGCCTCGCCTGCTCCTTCTGCGGGGCCTCGGGCTGCGAGTAAAGGCCGCGAATGGAGGTCTGAAGCATGCGTCTGGAAAACTCCTTTCCTGCCCCCGACGGTCAAGAGTCGAATGTAGGGCCATGAAAACAGCCGCCTGCCCACCTAACGAAGAGGTCTGGCGTTCACCTGCTCCCATGCAGTCCAAGATTAAGCTGGGTATTTTCTTTTGGGTGCTTTTGTCGGCTTGGACGGCTGCGGTAGGGGGATCACTGTTTTGGCACTTACACCAAACCAGCGCGCTTTTGGTGGACGCGGCCAGGATTCAGGCCCGGACGGCTTTTGAAAAAGACGTGCTTTACCGCCGCTGGAACACCCAGCGCGGTGGGGTGTACGCCAGGCTTTCCGAGCGCACTCCGGCGAACCCTTATCTCAAGGTGCCCCACCGGGACATTCCCATTCCGGGGGGAGGCATGCTGACCATGGTCAACCCCGCCTACATGACCAGGCAGGCGCACGAGTTGGGCACCCTAAGCACGGGGGTGTTGGGACACATCACCAGCCTGAGGCCCTTGAGGCCCGAGAACAGGCCCGACCAGTGGGAGGCGCGGACCCTCGGGCGGATAGAGGGTGGCGCCAAGGAAGTTTCCGGCACGGTGGAGCTTGGGGGACAGCAATACCTGCGGTTGATGAAGCCCCTGTTCGTCGAGCAGGGCTGTCTGGCCTGCCATGCCAAGCAGGGTTACAAGCTGGGAGATGTGCGTGGCGGCATCTGCATATCCGTGCCCATGGCCCCCCTCAGGAGCCGGGCCCAGGAGAGCCGCCTGCTGCTGGTGCTCACCCATTTGGCCTTATGGCTGCTGGGGGCCGGCGGGCTGGTCTTTTTGGTCCACACGCTCAATTCCCGCCTGAACGAGCGCCACCGGACGGCGTTGACCCTCTATCGCCTAGCCACCACCGACCCGCTGACCGGCGCCTATAACCGGGGCAACCTGATGGACCGGGGCGCGGAGGAGTTCGCCAGGTACAAGCGCTACCAAATACCTTTTTCGGCCTTGATGATAGACATCGATCACTTCAAGAAGGTCAACGACACCTACGGGCACCATGTGGGCGATGAGGTGTTGAAAAGGATGGTGGCGAGAATCTCGGCCAACCTCCGCCAAACGGATATTTTCGGGCGGTATGGCGGGGAAGAGTTCGTGGCGTTCCTGACCCACACTGAAAGCGCGGGCGCCTTGAACGCGGCCGAGCAGTTGAGGGTAATGCTGAGCGAGCTCACCATGGAAACGGAAAAGGGATCATTCAATTTCACGGTCAGCATCGGGGTGTCCCAAGTCAAATCAGAGGATCAAACCCTGGAAGATGTCATCAAGCGGGCCGATGAGGCCTTGTACATGGCCAAGGAGGGCGGGCGCAACCGGGTGGTTTCGGATGGTTGAGGGGAGGCTTTCATGAGCAGGGCCGAAGTTGTCCTTAACTCCAGGCGCGCTTTGGCGTTGGGCCGCTACGTACTGTTGACCCTGGCTTGCCTGGCCTTGCTGGGCCTGGCCGCACCAGAATCCAGGCGAATTCGCCCAATTCGGGGGGCGATTCCGTCTAGGTGCGGGCGTTGGATATCTGTTTTGAGAACGCTGCCGTGCAACCGAAGCATTCTCTCCGAACCGCTATACCCCCAACCCGCGGCTACGTAATTGACCCTTGCCAGGTGGCGATTATGGCCGGATACTTCTTAAGAGATAGAGGCGTGAAGATTGCGCTTGGCCTTACAAGGGGGACGAGATAATGGCTACGGTCAAAGAGCTTAAAGAAACCGCCCGCAAGCTGCAAATACCCGGGTACAGCAAACTCAATAAAACCGACCTCAGCCGCGCCGTGCAGCTTTATGAATGCGCCCGCAAGCTGAAGGTGAAGAACTACGCCCAGATGCCCGAGGAAGAATTGATCCGCGCGGTGCAGGTGGCCGAGGGCAACCAGCCCTGTTACGGGCAGATACAAGATTGCGGCCAGGACGATTGCGCCTGGGTCGCCCCCTGCCAGGGCCGCTAGCTAGCCCGGCCTAGGCCTCCAGGCCAAGTTCCCGGCGCAGCCACCGCTTGAGCGCCGGGCTGAGGGGCAACTGCCCCCGAGGCATGTCCTGGCCCTCGCCCTCCTGGGCCGCCGCCTTTACCAACTCAGCCGGGGCAGGGGCCTGGGCCACCTCCCGGCTGTCCACATAGGTGCGCTCCACCAGCAGCACCTTGTTTTCCCCCCGCCAAGTGGACAGATAGAAGTAATGCACCGACTCCAGCCCCCGCCGGGCGGTGGTGGACTTTATCTGATAGGCCTCGAAGGCCTGGGCCGGAGTTATCTCCCAATCGATGTTGCCCACGATCTCCGGGCGTGTCTTCAACTCGTCCCAGGACAGCATTTTTTCACTTTCTCGACATCTTTAAAGACGTTGCATGTGTTGCGCCCCAGCCCTCAGGGTATATAGTACCGGCAAATGCAAACCAACCGCACTGCGGTTCATAACATCTAAAAGAAAAAAGGCGGTGCCATATGGCGTCTGCAAATCAAGAGTCCGGCAAGCTGTTCATGGTCTATTGCTATGCCGACATGCAACCCAGCGAGGAGGGCGAAGACCGCTCCTGCTACTTCAGCTATCTGCTCCGGGCCGGTTCGGTGGAAGAGGTGGGCGACATCTGCGCCGCCGAGTTCGCCAAGTTCCCCCTGGACGGCGAGCCCTTCCAGAAGGGCGACGCCATCGCCATCGAGGAGATCGTGGAGATCGAGGACCTCCCCGCCCAGGGCGTGATGCTCGACTGCAAGGTGATGCAGGGCGACTACAGCTTCGTGGGCGGCATGGCCCCCTTCAGCGAAGAGAGCGACGGCATCATCGTCTACGAGATCATGCCCGAGGACGATGACGAGGAGGCCGAGCAGGAGGCGCTGGTGATCCTAGGGGAAGAGTAACCCCTTAGCTCGCAAGCCACAGGGGGCGGCCATTGGCCGCTCCCTTTTTTTGCGCCCCCGCCCTAGGCCCTTGAGCACGAACTTGTTGCGGAACGCCGTCCAGAATACCAGATCCACCACGACCCCTAACACCCCGATCACCTGAATCTTGTCGATCTACTCAAGCGACCCAAGGACGGCGGCGAAGTAAAACGATAATCGCGGGGTGGGTGGGAGGGGGCTTTGTGCCCTAAAGAAAAAGGCTCTTTCCGGGGCGTGCCCGAAAAGAGCCTTAAAAGACTTAGTGGTGGCGATGCAGGGACTTGAACCCCGGACACTGCGGATATGAGCCGCATGCTCTCACCATCTGAGCTACATCGCCAGAGAGGCTAATATTTAGTGCGTGGGGGCGCTTCTGTCAAGTGTTAGACGCCCTCAAGCCCTATTATACGTTGAAACGCACGTGCAGGACCTCGCCGTCGCTCACCAGGTGCTCCTTGCCCACCACCTTCATGAGACCCGCCTTCTTGACCGCCGCCTCGGAGCCCATGTCCAGGATGTCCTGGTGGCGCATGATCTCCGCGCGGATGAAGCCCCGCTCCAGGTCGGAGTGGATGACCCCGGCGGCCTGCTGGGCCAGGGTGCCCTGGGTGATGGTCCAGGCGCGCACCTCGTCCTCGCCCACCGTGAAGAAGCTGATGAGCCTGCACGCTGCGTAGGCCGCGAAGATCAGGCGGTCCAGGGCGCTTTCGGCCATGCCCAGGTCGGCCATGAACTCCGCCGCCTCCTCGGGCTCCAGCTCGGCCAGCTCGGCCTCGATGGCCGCGCGCACCACCACCGGCGGGGCCTCCGCGCCTAAATCCGGGGGCTCGGGGTCGTCCTCGGCGTTGTTGGCCACCACCACCCGGGGCTTGGCGGTCAGCAGGCCGAAGCCCCTGAGCTTGGGGTGGTCGGGTATCTCCGGGTCCGCGTCCAGCATCTGCTCGGCGTTGAGCATCTCCAGAGCGCGGTTGAGTAGCCCGATCTCCTCGTTGTCGATGTCCCGGCCCCGCTTGCGCTCGGCGGCGATGCGCTCCAGGCGGCGCTCCACCATGATGAGGTCGTGCAGGATCAGCTCGTCCAGAAAGGCGCGGTACTCCCCGGCCGCATCGGGCGCGCCCAGGCCGCCGTCGAAGTTGCGCACCACCTGCACCAGGCCGTCGGCGTGGCCCAGCTCCGCCGGAAGCTTGGCCGCCGGGTCCTCGGGCTTGGCCGGGGGCGGCGGCGGGTCCACGAAGTTTATCTGGGCGTAGGTGGTCTTCTTGGGGCTGTACAGAGCGCTCAGCTTGTCCACCCGCTCGTCGGGCACGTTGAGCAAGGCCAGGTTGGCCTCGCTGCGTCCCGCGCCCGCGTTGCGCCGACCGGCCAGGGCGGCGAACAGGGTGGACTTGCCCGCGCTGGGCATGCCGCAAAGGGCCAGGCGCATCAGCGGCCTCCCACCAGGGCGGCGGCTTCCTTGGCGAAGTAGGTGAAGATGAAATCAGCCCCGGCCCGCTTGATGCAAATCAGGCTCTCCAGCATCACCTTTTCCTCGTCGATCCAGCCCATCTGCCCGCCGGCCTTGATCACCGCGTATTCGCCGCTCACCTGATAGGCGCTCAGCGGCAGGTCGAACTCCTGGCGCACGGCGCTCAAGACGTCCAGGTAGGGCAGCGCGGGCTTGACCATGATCATGTCCGCGCCCTCCTCCACGTCCATGGCCACCTCGCGCAGGGCCTCGCGGAAGTTGGGCGGGTCCATCTGGTAGCCCTTGCGGTCGCCCTGCTGGGGGGTGCTGCCCGCCGCCTCGCGGAAGGGGCCGTAATAGGCGCTGGCGTACTTGGCGGCATAGGAAAGGATGATGATGTCGTCCAGCCCGGCCTCGTCCAGGCCCTCGCGGATGGCGTAGACCCGGCCGTCCATCATGTCGCTGGGGGCCACCACGTCGGCCCCGGCCTGGGCGTAGACCACCGAGGCGCGGGCCAGCAGCTCCAGGGTGGCGTCGTTGTGCACGTGGCCTTTTTCCAACACCCCGCAGTGGCCGTGGCTGGTGTATTCGCACAGGCACACGTCGCACATCACCAGCAGGCCCGGCACCGCCTTTTTCACGGCGCGCACCGCCTGGGGGATGATGCCCTTGGGCGAGTAGCCCTCGGTGCCCAGGGCGTCTTTTTTCTCCGGGATGCCGAAGAGGATCACGCCCGGTATGCCCAGGTCGGCCACCTTGCGGCACTCCTCCACCAGGGCGTCGATGCTGTAGCGGTTTACGCCCGGCATGGAGCCGATGCCCTGGCAGACGTCGTTGCCGGGGCAGACGAACATGGGGTAGATGAGGTCCGCCGGGGTGAGGACCGTCTCGGCGACCAGCCGCCGCATGGCAGCGGTCTTGCGCAGGCGGCGCATGCGCACCAAGGGGAAAGACATGAGATGCCTCCAAATGTCGTTTAAGTGTGCGTGAGCACAGTATTACCGGAGAGGGGGGTAGGGGTCAATGGGATGTTGCTAACCTAGACAGAAGTATGGTATTAAATGCTAGGGAAGGCTTCAAAGTAAAACCTGGGGGGGTGTTATGGCAGACAAAATATTTGATCAAATTGGGGACTGGTCCCAGGTAAAATTAGAGATAATTAAGGAATATGCTGAGTTTTACACAGGTCTCCTTAATAAATTTAAGCTGTTTCATGTCTATATTGACGCCTTTGCAGGAGGAGGCAAACATGTGCTACGCGAAACGGGAGAAGTAATTTCTGGAAGTCCAGAAAATGCGTTAAAATTAGAGCCAAGGTTTAAAGAATATCATTTCATTGATTTGAATCCGCAGAAAATTGAAAGCCTGAAGTCCATTTCAAGGAACTATAATAATGTTCATATTTATCATAATGACTGTAACAAAGTTTTACTCGACGAAATATTTCCTGAACTGAAATATGAAAAATATATGCGGGCGCTATGTATACTTGATCCGTATGGCATAGACATAGACTGGTCAGTTTTAAGAGAAGCAGGGAAGAAAGGTATCATAGATGTATTTATCAACTTCTCAATTATGGACATGAATAGAAATGTTCTAAGAGACGTACTGGAAAAATCTGATCAAAAACAGATTGATAGATTTAACAAGTTTTGGGGGGATACTTCTTGGCAAAAGATGGCGTATACAGGACAAGGGAATTTATTTGCAGGTGAGGATAGAATAAAGACAGCTGACAATCAAGCCATAGTAGAGGCTTATAGGACTAGGCTGAAGGAGGTTGCTGGGTTCAAATATGTGGCAACCCCTGTACCCATGGTAAATAAAATAGACAAAGTGGTCTATTATCTGCTTTTTGCTTCCCAAAAACAGGTGGCAAATAAGCTAGCCACTCATCTATTTAAAAAGCACCACAAAATCAGGATAAAATGATGGCCAGCTTGTCTAAAATCGAATGGACCGAGGCGACTTGGAACCCGGTCACCGGCTGCACCAAAATCAGCGAGGGCTGCCGCTACTGCTATGCCGAGCGCTTGGCCAAGCGATTGAAGGCCATGGGCAACCCCAACTATGCCAATGGTTTCGAAGTCACCCTCCAGCCGCATATGCTCAATGCTCCCATGGGCTGGAAAAAGCACAAGATGATTTTCGTCAACTCAATGAGCGACCTGTTCCATAAGGATGTGCCCACGTCTTTTATAAAAAAGGTGTTCCAGGTCATGTTCCTGGCCGATCAACACCACTATCAGGTGCTGACCAAACGGGCCGACCGTATGGCCGAGCTGGCGCCGAAGCTCCCTTGGCCGGAGCACATTTGGGCCGGGGTGACGGTAGAAAACCAGGAAGTCGCGGACCGCATAGACCGCCTGCGCGAAATACCGGCCAAGGTGCGGTTCCTGTCTCTGGAGCCCCTGCTTGGCCCCCTTCCAAACCTGAACCTAAAGGGCATCGATTGGGTCATCGTGGGCGGCGAGTCCGGCCCGGGGGCTCGGCCCATGCGCGAAGAGTGGGTGCGCCAGATTCAAACCCGCTGCCTGGCGGAGGGCGTGCCGTTCTTTTTCAAACAATGGGGCGGGGTCAACAAAAAGAAGGCCGGCCGCCTGTTGGACGGCCGGACCTGGGATGGCATGCCTCTGTTTGGCAAAAAGTTGGCTTACGCCTAAGCCCCTGGCTTAACTATTCTCTCCCCCGTCGGATAACAAGCCGCCTCACCCCCTTACCCGCACCCCTCACATTGACAACCCTCGCCCATATTTCCTAGTATCGTTTGAAAAATTAGGAGGATTGCATGTCAGCAGAAATAGCCTGCCGGATTGTCCAAGATTATATCGACGCCTTCAACGCCGACGACGTGGCGGCCATGACCGCCAAGCTCAACTTCCCTTTCGCCTGGTTGCTCGGCACCAAGGTGATCGGCGTGGCCAAGGCGGAAGACTTCGTGCCTCCCACGGGAAGAATCCGCCGGGAGGAGGGTTGGCATCACAGCGTATTAGACGAGTGCAGTGCTTTGCAGGTCTTGGAAGGCAAGGTGCATTGCAAGGTGGTGTTCAGCCGCTTCAAGGCCGACGGCGCCAAGTACTCAACCATGGAAGCCTTGTGGATTGTGACCAACGATGCCGGCCACTGGGGCATCCAGTGGATGTCGCGCTAGGCTGATCCCGAGCGCCATCCCCCTGACACGACAAAGCTATTCGACCGGGGCTATCTCCTCATCGGTGAGGTAGCACGCCGGGTCCGGGGCCCACAGGTCGCCGGTGGCGGCCTCGGCCCGCACCCGGAAGTTGCCCCCGCAGATGTCCAGCCAACGGCAGGTGGCGCAGCGCCCGGTTACGTAAGGTCGCTTGTCCTTTAGCTTGCCCAGCACCGGGTGGCTGACGTCACTCCATATCTCGCTGAAGGGCCGCTCGCGCACGTTGCCCAGGTCAAGGTGCCGCCAGAACTGATCCGGGTGCACCTTGCCGTCCCAGGATATGCACCCGATGCCCCGCCCCGAGCTGTTGCCCTCGTTCCAGTTGAGCAGTTCCAGCACCTCGGCGGCCCGCGCCGGGTCCTCGCGCAAAAGCCGTTGGTACACGTAGGGGCCGTCGGCGTGGTTGTCCACGGTGAGCACCTCGGGACACATGCCCTTGTCAAACAGCGCCTTGGTGCGGTCCATGATCAGGTCCAGCAACTCGCGGGTGCCCTGGTGGCCCAGGTCCTCGTCCATCAGCTTGCTGCCCCGCCCAGCGTAGACCAGGTGGTAGAAGCAAATGCGCGGGATGCCTTCGGTTTCCAGGATATCGAACAGGGCGGGCACCTCGGCGGCGTTGTGCTGGAACACGGTGAAGCGAAGGCCCACCTTCAGCCCGGCGGCCATGGAGTTGCGTATGCCTTCAAGCGCTTGCTCGAAGGCACCGTCCACCCCCCGGAACTTGTCGTGGATGGCCTTGGTGCCGTCCAGGCTCACGCCTACATAAGACAGGCCTATGTCCTTGAGTTCCTTGGCCTTGTCCTTGGTAATCAGGGTGCCGTTGGTGCTGATCACCGCCCGCATGCCCTTAGCGACCGCGTAGCGGGCCAGATCGGGCAGGTCCGGGCGCATCAGCGGCTCGCCGCCGGAGAAGAGAATGACCGGCGCGCCGTACATGGCCAGGTCGTCGATCATGGCCTTGGCCTCGGCGGTGGAAAGCTCCTTCTCGGCCGGGCCCGCGGTGGCGTGGGCATAGCAGTGCATGCACTTCAGGTTGCAGGCCTTGGTCATGTTCCAGACCACCACCGGCTTCTTGTCCTCGGCGAACTGAAGCAAGTGGCTGGGCAAGTCCTTGGAATTGCGCCCGTAACGCAGCGCGTCGCTGGGCTCCACCGTACCGCAATATAGCTTGGATATGCCGATCATAGGCTGTGGACGTGGAAGGGCGGGCCTGGGTGTCTGGGCCTTCCCTCCGCTGCTCCCTTCGCAAAGAACCCCGGCCACGGCGCGGGCCGCGGCCAGGGAGAGGTTGAGTTTTGCTTCCGTCTAAGTTAAAGCATGCGCTCTAACTGGTGCGCGACTCCAAGGTGGCGCTGTAGTGCGCCTGGAACAGGCCGTGCAAGTATTGCTCGGTGTCGAAGACCGCGTCCTCGGGCAGGGTGAACTCCTGCTGGCCGGTGCGTTCCTTGGCCAGCCTGAGCCCCGGCTCCAACACCTGGCTGAGGCGCGCGCAGTAGGGCTGCACTCCACATCCCTCGGCGGCGGCCCCGGCCAAAATGGCCACTTCGGCGGCCTCGCTGAACTTGATCTTTATACCATAGCGGTCGAAGAAGGCGACCTCGAACTCCCGCACCTGGTGCAGGCGCTCGATCACCTGGTCGAAAGCCGCGCCCAGGCTCATGCCGCTGCGGTAGTACTCGTCGGCGATCAGGTCCATGCGCGCCGGGGTCAGCTCGGCCTCCAGCTGGTCGGCGTACATGGCCTCGCGCCGGGCTATCATCTTTAGTAGTTCCATGCGCTCGGCCCGCCCGGCGGTTTCAAAGCGCTGGTCCTCGGCCGGGTCTTCGGCCAGGGCCAGTACCCGCTCCAGCTCGGCCTTGGGGTCGGCCACCAGCTCCGGGGTCACCAAAAGCTGGGCGATGTCGGTGCTGGGCAGCTTGCGCTCAAAGGGCAGCAGCGCCTTTTCCACCACGGTCACCAGGGCCCGGGCCCCGGTCTTCATCTGGGCGGCCCGCCGGGCCAGCTCCTTCAGGGCCTCGTCCTCAAAGCGCAGGTCGATGTTGTAGGCCGCGAAGTCGCGCTTTTTGCTGATGATCACCGGGTTGTTGGGGTTGCGCAAAATCTGGTGGAGGTCGTCGGCGGTCAGCTCATCCAATATAACGCTCACCGGCAGACGGCCCACGAACTCGGTTTCAAAGCCGTACTCCACCAGATCCTGGGGAGTGATCTCGTGCATGTATTCCTGGTCCAGGGCCGGGTCGGCCACCTTGGCCCCGAAGCCCAGCTCCTTCTTGTTCAGGCGCCGCTTGATGACCTCGGGCAGGTCGCCGAAGGCCCCGGACATCACGAACAGGATGTGGCGGGTGTTCACGGCCCGCTTCTCGCGCTTGCCGGTCTTGCGGTAGTTCTCTATGGCCTGGATCTGACTTATGGGGTCGTGGGCCACCTTTAGGTCCACCTCGGTTTCTTCCATGGGCTTGAGTAGGGCCCGCTGCACCCCGGTGCGGCTCACGTCCGGGCCCACCAGGTTGTGGCTGGCCGCGATCTTGTCGATCTCGTCCACGTAGACGATGCCGTACTGGGCCAGCTCGATGTCCTCGTCGGCCTCGTGCACCAGGTCGCGCACCAAATCCTCAACGTCGCCGCCCACATAGCCGGTCTCGCTGAACTTGGTGGCGTCGCCCTTGACGAACGGCACCCCCAGCTTGGCGGCGATGAGCTTGACCAGGTAGGTCTTGCCCACCCCGGTGGGGCCTATGAGCAGCACGTTGTTCTTGATGATCCCCACGCCGTCGGCCGGGTCGTCGCCCAGGCGTTTGCTAAGGTATTTGGCTCGGTTGAAGTGGGTGCATATCTTGGTGGCCAAGACGGCCTTGGCCTCGTCCTGGCGCACTATATATTGGTCAAGGTAGGCCACCAACTCCTCGGGGCGCATGTCGAAGTTGATGCGCGACCACACCCCGTCGTCGCCGCCGCCGTCCTCCAGGTCGGGCAGGGGGCAAAACTCGGGCGCGGCCTGGCGGGCCTTGTCGGAATATTTTTTGGCAAGGTAGTCGGTGAGCTGCTGTTCCAGGTGCTTGGGGTCCGGAGCGTTGCGCTTGGTCTTGTCGCCGTTGTCCAAGTTGTTTTTGCTCTGGCTCATGAGGGGTCCTACTTTCGTAGATGGAGTTTCCACCCGCAAGGGTCTGGCCCGGCCCCGGCGAGTTGGTTATACTTCCAATATAAGAATCCTGGGCTCTGGTCGCAAGGCGGCGGGTTGCCGTATATTTTTTAGGCCTGCGGCCTTGAAAATGATTCGGCCTTGGTGTAATAATCCACTGGTTAGCCACCCGTCCACAGCCGGAGGGTCGGCCCTTTAGGGCGGCAAAAGGTTGCCTCCGGGTGAACGGTGGGGTATATTTCTGCGCACTTAATCGCTGGCGTAGCTCAACTGGCAGAGCATCTGATTTGTAATCAGAAGGTTGCGGGTTCAAGTCCCATCGCCAGCTCCAGCCAAGCAGGCGGCGCGGCGAGACGGTGAGCGGAAAGCAAGGCTCCCTGGCTGACTGCGGGCCCCAGGCCCGGCGTCGGTTGGAGCCTGCTCCGATGGCGGCGGCCGCGAGGCGCAAGAACATATATGGTGAGGTTCCCGAGTGGCCAAAGGGAGCAGACTGTAAATCTGCCGGCAACGCCTTCGGAGGTTCGAATCCTCCCCTCACCACCAAAAAGCGTTTGCTCTGCCCGGGCGCGTGCCGCGGGCGGTACGGATATACAGCGAGGAATACATAAGCCCACGTAGCTCAGCAGGTAGAGCACTTCCTTGGTAAGGAAGAGGTTCATCGGTTCAAGCCCGATCGTGGGCTCCAAAATTTTTTGAATTTGGTGGCGGTAGCCGGCGGCCCCCGGTACCGCAAACCCTAACTCCCCAAGGAGTGTCGTCATGGCCAAGGCAAAGTTTGAGCGAAACAAGCCGCATTGTAACGTTGGCACCATCGGTCACATCGACCACGGCAAGACCACGTTGACGGCCGCGATTACCAAGTGCCTTTCCACCCGTGGGGGGGCCAGCTTCGTGGCTT